>CAURGH010000005.1:0-96234 GCA_963524305.1 uncultured Leptotrichia sp.
TCGTGCAATTCATCTCACGACTAAAGTCGCGAGTGTTCTTGCACTATTTAATAAATACTTTGTTTCTCATCACCAACGCAAATAATATTTTCCGAAGTATTCATTAGCAATTTCAAAATTTTCCATTGTAAAATGCTCGTATCTTGGAACTCATCAATCATAATTGTGTCTATTTTCCCACCAATCAACTCAAGAAATTCTTCTGTAACTCTATCATTTTCCACAAATTTTAAATCTTTATTAAAAATAAATTCATATGTATACACTAAAATATCGTTGTGGGTAAGTCTTTTTGAAGAAATTTTTATTCTTTTTGCAATATCAAATATTGTTTGAGCTATTTTTTTTAATTTTTTATCTAATGGTAAAACTTTTTCGATAAAAACATATTCTGATAACTTTTCTTTTAGCTCTCCAGAGCTTGTTTCCAATTTTTCCCTGTCATCTTCATTTTTTTTACCTTTAGTTTGATTTCCATTCCAAAGTTTCTTTTCAAAAAACAAATCAATTTCAGAAACAACTAATTCTAATTTTTCTTTTATTTTTTGATTTTCATTTTTACTTTCATCCTTCGTAAGATTGCTATACTTTTCATAAATATTATAAAATGCTTTCGTCAAAACATCTGTAACATTTTTATTTTTTTTATTAGCAACTTCCTCAATTTTTTCAAATATTCCATCCAATTCATCTATAAATTTGTAAGACACCTTCTTAACTTCCGACATTTTAAAACCTTTAGTCAATACAAACTTCGGACGCATCTCCAATATCTCTTCAATAATTTTCATATATTTTTTTATATTTTTCTTTTCTTTTTTCTCATCAAAAATAAATTTAAAATCTTCAAAATAATTTTCATTTTCAATTATTTTAATCAAAATTTTTGAATAAAATTCATCAGTTTCCTCATTTAAAATTTCATAATTATAAATATTAAAATATGGTGCAATTGCATTTTTAAAGATTTTATTTGTAAATCCGTCAATTGTAGAAATCCTAATATCCTCTTTATTTTTTATCATTTCAAAATAAATACTTTGCAATTCCTTTTTATTCAAATCATCAAATTTATAAATTTCTTTTAAATTTTTCTCTAATTCTGCTCCATTTCCTTCATCAAAAGCAATTTGATGTAAAAAATCATAAATTCTCTCTTTAATTTCAGCAGTCGCCTTTTTCGTAAATGTCATTACAACTATATTTTTGTAATTAATACCTCTTATTAAATTAGCTATGAATTCTAGCGATAATCTATACGTTTTCCCTGTTCCTGCACTAGCCTTCAAAATTATATTATTCTTCTTCATCGCCTAATTCATCCTCCCCTCTACAAATATTTTTATACTCTTTGTAAAAATAATTTTTTGGATCTTTATAATTTCCTAAATCATAAAATTGAGAATTTCGATAGTTACTAACTACCTCTTCAACAGCCTTTTTAGTCAATATTTTGTCCTTCTCTCTTTCATCTGGCACCAATTTACCTTCCCAAGTATCTACAACTATCTTCTCAACATTTTCTTTGCCATCATTTTCCAACATTATAGAATAATAATCTAACTGTTCCATTGCTTTATAAACCTTATCATTTTTATAACTATTGTTACTATCTTTCAATTTTCCAGATTTATAATCAAATAAATAATCCTTGTCACTAGTTTTTATATGTAAATCCGTAACACCATTAATAAAAACATTTTCAAACAATTCTTTTTCCGAAGACAATTTTATTCTCTCCTCAAAATGAATTTCAATATCCTTTTCTGTTTCCAATTTCTCTTTCAATTCCTTAAAATATTTCTCTGCCGAATTCAAAATTTCTTCAAATGAAACTTTTTTATAAAATTCCACATATTCCTTAGGAACCTTATAATCAAATGAATTTAGCACTTTTTTCAAAATTTGTGATAATTGATTTCGATCAATTTCATAAGTTTTATTCTCCAAAGCAACCTTATTTTCCATTACAACATTTTCATAAAAAGCATGAATTATCGTTCCAAAAATCTTAACATTTATTTCATCCTCAATTTCTTCGACTTCCTGCTCACCAATCGCTTTTTCCAAATAATATCCATACTCAAAATCTCTCATTTTCTCAAACGAATAGTATCCCAAACTCAATTTTTCATTTCTTATTTTCTCAAGATTTTTCTCCAACTTCGATGGAATAAATTTTCCAATTTTCTTTTTCTCCCATTTTTCTTTTCTATCCTTCAAGAAATATTTCTTTACAAAATAAAGCTCTTCCGCTTCACTTATTTCATTTCTTATAACTTTGATTCCATATCTCAACTTTATTTCTTCTATAACACTCGCTGAATCAATATTCTTCTCCAAATCCTTAACATATGCCAAATATACATTTTTCGCTGCAAGAATATTTTGATAAATTTTAAACAATTCAATCAATTTTTTATCATCACTTGTAGGAAGCCCCATTTTTGCACGCTGCACTTTTGAAAATAAAAAGTTATGAATTTTTACTTTTGGAAATGAATCTTGTAAATTTAAAATAATAATATTTTCCTTCGTATTTTCAGAAATATTTTCAAAGGAATTTATCGAGAAAGTATCTTCAGATTCATCTTCAGCACTCTCTTCTAAGTTCAAGCCAATTGATTTTTTATCCAAATATTTCAAAAACAATTTCAACAAATTAGCAGAAACATTCTCATTAAAAAATTTATCCCACAAATTATCAAAACTAAAATCTTCAAGTACAACCATTTCCGACAAAGCCTCAAAATATTTGTCTTTTACATTCTTGTCCTGTTTCACTTTCTTTTCATTATCCAAATAAATTTTTTCCAAATAATCGCTATATTCTTTCAACGTAGTATATCCATAAATTTCTTCCAACTTTTCAACAAATTTAATAATTTTATCAACAGCTGTCATTCTTTGCTTGTAAATTTCCTTAAATTTTTCCTTTTGGTTCTCTTTTTCTAATTTTTCTAAAACTTCTTGATTTATTCGCTCCAATTCCTCTTTTGAAATGTACTTATAATCCCTTGAAACCAGATCTTGAAAAATATAATAACTTTCCTTCAAGTCAAAAATCTCCAATAAATCATTTGATTTATAAGCATCATAAAAATCTTTCACTCTAAATAAAAGAAATTTCTTCTTATCTTTCCTATCATTTTCCTTCACATTATCCAACAAATTATAAATCAAATTCAAGATTCGATATATTTTCGTATCCTTCATCGTTATTTCTAAATTTGAAGTAATTTTTTTCTGTCTCAAAAGCTGATAATCACCTTTCGCCTCCTGAGTATTTTCCTGTGCATCAAAAATCCGATAATTTTCTTTTGAAATATTATTTTTATCGTTCGCCCTTTTATTCTCTTTCTCAACTTCCTCCAATTTCCTAATTAATCCCAGCAATTCTCCAAATTTACTACTAAATTCATGAATTTCTACATTTATATTTTTCTTATCAAAAATTTCTTTGACTGGCAACGAAAAATCTTGAACTATTTTCAATTCTTTCTCATCAAAGTCACTTTTCAACAATTGTAAAAAGTTTTCCACAATAATTCCATTTTTTTCAAAGTTTTCCACAATTTCCTTTTCAAAAGGAGAAAATTTCACTTTATTCACAAAACATATCTTTTTATATCTTTTCAAAAAATTATACGAAATATTTTCTATGTTTCTAAGCATATATGGCAAGATTAGCCCTTTCAACTGACAAGTTTCTTTTACCTTTTTATCCACCATTTTCAGTGTATTAAATAAATCTTCCTGCCATTTCTCAAGCTCAACCTTTTCCAAATCGATCTTATACTCCTGCAATTCCGCAAATAAGTTGTAATAATTATAAGCAATGTCAATAATATCGTAATAACTCGACACCTCCAACTTTTTTTTCAACTTCTCATCTAACGAATTATAAAATAATACAACTTGCTTTTCCTCTTTTATCACAATTTTGTCTGTAACAAACAGATTTTCATAAAAATCATAATTATTCATTAATCTAAAATTACTGAACAACTGATTTTCATTATCTTTCAACAATTCTCTCCTCAACTCAAAATAAGTCATCGGATTTTCAAATATATAAAGTGTTTCTTCATTTTTTGTAAATTCTTGAAACAAATACTCTTTCAAATTTGTTCCCAATCCTAAATATTTTATGTCCATCTCTTTACTCCTTTCACAATTTTTTTAACTTAAAAGAAAAAGCCGAAATAAATTCGACTTTTCTTAATTATCTTACTACTTGGAATAATACTGCAACAATCAAGAATGCCGCTGCTGTCCATTCAGTAAATTTTTCAATTCCTTCTTTTTCTTCATCCAAAATATTAGCCGCACTTTTTGCTAAACCTTGGCTTCTATCTGGTTGAAGTAAAATAACTCCTATCATAACGATAGCTAATATTACTAAAATTACGATTAATAAATTTTCTAACATCGTTTCCTCCATTTATTTTTTTGAAGCAAACTTAGCTAATTATAAAGCATCTCCAGCTTTTGCGATTACTGTAAATTTAGCTGGAACTAAACTTGCTCCTCCAACTAATCCACCATCGATATCTTTTTGAGCTAATAATTCAGCTGCATTTGCATCGTTCATAGATCCACCATATTGGATAGTTACATTTTCAGCAACTTCTTTTCCGTATAAATCAGTTAATAAGTTTCTGATGAAAGCATGAACTTCTTGAGCTTGTGCAGGAGTTGCAGTTTTACCTGTTCCAATTGCCCAAACTGGTTCGTAAGCCAATACAACGTTAGCCATTTCTTCAGCTGTTACATTTTGTAATCCACCAATAATTTGGTCTTTTATAACTGCTTCCATAGTTCCAGCTTCTCTTTCTTCTAATTTTTCTCCAATACATAAAATTGGTTTCAAATCGTGTGCTAAAGCTGATTTAACTTTTTCATTAATGATTTCATTAGTTTCTCCGTAGTATTCTCTTCTTTCAGAGTGACCTAAAATTACGTATTCTACACCTAAATCTTTTAACATTAATGGTGAAACTTCTCCAGTATATGCTCCACTTTCTTTAGCATTCATGTTTTCAGCTGCTATTTTAATGTTTGACCCTTTAGTTTCTCTAGTCGCAGTTTCTAATGCCGTAAAAGGTGCTCCAATTATAATTTGAGCATTTTTAACATCTGCTACTAAAGGTTTAAATTCTTCAAAAAATGCTTTTGCTTCTGATGCAGTTTTATTCATTTTCCAGTTTCCTGCTACGATTATTTTTCTCATTAATCTGTCCTCCAAATATTTTTATTTTTTAATTCCTTTATCATTTTACCATAAAATATTACTTTTATCAACGATTTTGTAAGCTATTCTCCAATTTTATCCTTTTTTGTTAATTCAGAAAATGCCGTTGCAATACTTGCCAAATTTTGCATATTGCTAGGAATAATAATTTTTGTAGCTTTTCCATCTGCAACTTTTTCAAATGCTTCCAATCCTCTTAAAGAAAGAACTTTTTCATTTGGTGATGCTTCATTTAACAATTTCAAGGCTTCTGCTTTTGCTCTTTGAACTGATAAAATAGCTTCTGCTTCCCCTTCTGCTTCTTTTATTTGTTGTTCTTTTTTAGCTTCTGCTCTTAAAATTGCGGCTTGTTTTTCTCCTTCAGCCACTAAAATTGCAGCCTCCCTTTTTGCTTGCGCTTCCAAAATATTTGCTCTTTTTTCACGTTCAGCTTTCATTTCTTTTTCCATCGCAACACGAATATCCGCAGGTGGCAAAATTGATTTCAACTCAACCCTATTAACTTTAATTCCCCAAGGATCAGTTGCATCATCAAGCTCTTTTCTCATTTTTGTGTTAATAACATCTCTTGACGTCAATGTTTGATCAACTGTCATATCCCCAATAATATTTCTCAACGTTGTAGCTGTTAAATTTTCAATTGCAGAAAGCGGTCTTTCTACTCCATAAGTATACAATTTTGGATCAGTTATTTGAAAATAAACAACTGTATCAATTTGCATTGTCGCATTATCCTTTGTAATAACTGGTTGTGGCGGGAAATCAACAACTTGCTCTTTCAACGACACAATTCTCACAACGTTATCAAAAAATGGATTTATAAAGTTCAATCCAGAATTTAAAGATTGATAGTATTTCCCCAGTTTTTCAATAATATAAACTTTTGATTCTGGTACAATTCTAATAGCTTTTAACACCAAAATCCCAAAAAAAACTAATAAAATCAATATTACTATTGGTATAGCCATGAATATCTCCTCCTATTTTTTTATTTTTCCTAAAATAATTTTATTTCCTTCAAAATCATCAATTTTTACAATTTCACCTTCTCTAAAAATCTCAGAACTCACACCTTTCCAAATTACACCTTTAAACCTAACCTCATATTCCTTTTTCGGACTTTCCAAATCCACAACTTTTTCTATTTTCAACTCTTGCCCAACCATTTTTGAACTAAAATTCGTCTTTTTATCTTCCAAATATTTTTTCAAAACTGGTCTCGTGAAAATTACAAAAACTATGGATAAAACTGTAAAAATCACAAATTCTATATTAGGATTTTTTATAAAAAAGGATATCGCCGTTAGTATCAATGCAGATAATGCAAGCCAAATGGTAACAAGTCCCGGTATAACAATTTCTAAAATTGCAAAAATTGCTGTTGCCATTGTCCAAAACAAAGCTCCCATGATTTCTCCTCCAAATTTTATTCTTCACTAAAATCCAATTCCAATTCCTCCGTGGATTCCTCCTGTTCCTACTCCAATTCCAGCACTTAAACATGATGTCAATGCCAATAGCATCAATATCGCAATAATAATTTTTTTCATAATCCATCTTCCTTTCATTTTTTATTTATTTTTTTACTTTTGATAAATTATCCTTGATACAATTTAATAGATTCTTTAAATTTAGCAATTTTGTTTTCTAATTCTTCTTTTATGCCATTTTCTTTGTCGATAACCTCTTTTGGTGCTTTAGACAAGAATTTTTCATTTGATAATTTTCCTAAAACTCTGTCTAATTCTTTTTGTGTTTTTTGAATATCTTTTTCAAGTTTTGCGATTTCTTTTTCTTTGTCAATTAAATCAGCAAGTGGAACGTAAATTTCTGTTGTTTCAACTAATTTGAATCCAACTAATGCAGGAATTTCAGTATTAAATTCATATTTTTCAACATTTGCTAATTTATCTAATATTTTCGCATTATGTTCTAAAATTTCTTTTTCTCCATCATTTACAATTTTGAAGATTACTTCAATTTTCTTCGCTGGTGAAACATTTGCTTCCCCTCTAATATTTCTAATTGCATTAACGATTTCTTTCAAGTAATCAAATTCTTTTTCAGCCGCCAAATCAACATATTTCTTGTTTTCTGTTGGAAATTCTGACAACATAATTGTTTCTTCGTCTAATCCTAATTTTTGCCAAATTTCTTCTGTTATGAACGGCATAAATGGATGAAGCATTCTCAATCCTTTATCAAGAACTGTTTTCAACACATATTGTGCCACAGTTTTATCAGAACCTTCTTGTCCGTAAACTCTAGTTTTTGCGATTTCAACATACCAGTCACAGAAATTTCCTCTGAAAAATTCATAAGCCACTTTTGCTGCTGAATCTAGTTCATATTTATCCATATATTCGTTAACTTGTCTTGAAGCTGTTTGCAATTTAGATAAAATCCATCTATCTTCTAACTTAAATTCTTTCTCATCGATAACTGCATTTGCATCGAAGTCTTCCAAATTAGATAAAACGAACCTTGAAGCATTCCAAACTTTGTTTGCAAACGTAGATCCCATTTCCAATAATTTTTCAGAAAAATGAATATCTTGTCCTTGCGAAGTATTATACAAGAAACTGAATCTTATTGCATCTGCTCCATATTTTGCAATTAAATCTAGTGGATCAGGTGAATTCCCTAATGATTTCGACATTTTTCTACCTAATTCATCTCTAATAATTCCATGCAAATATACATAGCTAAATGGAATTTCATCATTAATGTACAGACTCATCATAACCATTCTCGCTACCCAGAAAAATAGAATATCTGCCCCTGTTACCAATGCATTTGTCGGGAAGAATTTTTCTAAATCTGGAGTTTTGTCAGGCCAACCTAATGTCGAAAAAGGCCACAATGCTGATGAAAACCAAGTATCCAACACATCTTTTTCCTCTCTTAACGAAACATCTTTTCCAAATTTTTCTTTCGCTTGAGCTTTTGCCTCTTCCATATTTCTAGCAACGAATACTGTTCCATCTTCAGCATAGTACGCAGGAATTCTGTGTCCCCACCAAATTTGTCTAGAAATAGTCCAATCTCTTATATTTTCAAGCCAGTTGTAATAAACTTTTTCCCATCTTTTTGGAGTAATTTGAATTTGTCCATTTTTTACAACTTCCAATGCTCTTTTTGCAAGTGGTTCCATTTTTACAAACCATTGAGTTGAAACTCTTGGCTCAATAATAGAATCACATCTGTAACAATGTCCCACAGCATGATTGTGTTCTTTTGTCCCAACTAATAATCCTTCAGCTTCTAAATCAGCCAAAATCGCTTTTCTAGCCGCAAATCTTTCTAATCCTTCATATTTTCCACCATTTGAATTTACGTGCGCATCTTCAGTAAAAATGTTTATAAATTCAAGTCCAGTTCTTTTTGCTACTTCAAAGTCGTTAGGATCGTGTGAAGGTGTCATTTTTACTACCCCTGTACCGAATTCCATATCTACATACTCATCTGCAACAACAGGAATTTCTCTATTCATCAACGGTAAAATAACTTTTTTACCAATTAAATGTTTATATCTATCATCATTTGGATTTACCGCAACTCCTGTATCTCCTAACATTGTTTCAGGTCTTGTTGTCGCAATAATTACATAATCATCGGTATCTTTAATTCTATATTTAATTTCCCAAATTTTTCCTTTTTTGTCAATATGATTAACTTCATCATCAGCCAAAGCTGTTTTATCGTGAGGACACCAGTTTACAATGTACTCTCCTCTATAAATTAAACCATCATTATACAATTTTATGAAAACTTCTTTTACAGCTCTTGAAAGCCCTTCATCCATCGTAAATCTTTCTCTATCCCAGTCAAGCGAAACTCCTAATTTTCTCAACTGTTTAGTGATTAATCCACCATGTTTTTCTTTCCATTCCCAAGTTCTTCTCAAAAATTCATCGTAACCAATTTCTTCTTTTGACGTTCCTTCTTCTTTTAACATTCTCTCAACTTTATTTTGAGTCGCAATCCCAGCATGGTCCATTCCTGGAATCCAAAGTGCTTCAAAACCGCTCATTCTTTTGTATCTAATTATTGCATCTTGTATTGCATTGTTTAACATGTGCCCCATATGTAAAATCCCAGTTACATTTGGTGGTGGAATAGCAATCGAATATCCTGGTTTTTCGCTATTATGCTGTGCGTTAAAATATCCTTTTTCTTCCCAAATTTTGTACCATTTGTCTTCTATTTCTGTTGGTGAATATGTTTTACTTAATTCATTTGACATTTTATTTATATCCTCCTGTTTTTCTTTTTTAAAACTTATATTTCATTTTAACATAATATTGTCGATTTTTCTATCAAAATTTAATTACTTCTATTCGACTTTATCAAAAAATTTCTACGACAATAAATCCATTAATTCCTTATCACTCATTTCAAACAACACTTTGTCATTGTCTTTACTTTCTAACAGATTTTCACTAAGCTGCTTTTTATTTTCCTGAATTTTAATAATTTTTTCTTCAATCGTTCCTTCTGTCACTAATTTAATGACCTGAACACTCTTTTTCTGCCCAATTCTATAGGCCCTGTCACTCGCCTGATTTTCAACTGCCACATTCCACCAAGGATCATAGTGAATTACAACATCCGCTCCAACTAAATTCAATCCAGTTCCTCCAGCCTTCAATGAAATAAGCACAACTTGTCTTTGCCCAGCATTGAATTTTTTAGAAATCTCCATTCTTTCTTTAGATTTCACATTTCCGTCAATATAGAAATACTCAATTCCCAAGTCAACTAATTCCTTCTCAATTTCCTTCAATGTCCCAACAAATTGCGAGAAAATCAATAATCTGTGACCATTTTCTGTAATATCAGGCAATAAATCCCTCAACACTTGAAGTTTCGCAACCTCACCTTTATAATCTTCCTTAAACAATGTTGGTGAATTACAAATTTGTCTTAATTTAGTCAAAATCGCCAATATTTTCATTCTATTATTTTCATTTTCATTGAATTTTTTCATTTCTTTTTTCGCTTGTTTTACATACGATAAATAAAGCTGTTTTTGCTCACTACTCAATGTTACAATCATATTCGATTCCATTTTTTCAGGCAACTCTTTCAACACTTCTTTTTTAGTTCTTCTCAAAAGAAATGGTGCAATAATCTCTCTTAAATTAGTAACTTTCGCAGAATTAGGATTTACCAATGCTTCCTTATAAGTTTTCTTAAATTTCGTAAGATTATCCAAATATCCTGGCAACACAAAATCAAATATCGACCATAATTCTAAAATATTATTCTCAACAGGTGTCCCCGTCAATGCAAAATTAACTTTACTATTTAATTTCATAACCGCTTTTTTTATTTGCGAAGTAGCCGTTTTTATATTTTGTGCCTCATCTAAAACTACTATTTCAAATTTTTTGTTTTTATATTCATCAATATCATTTCTCAAAGCCTGATAAGTCGTAATCAGCAACCCTTTTTTCTTTTTCTCAATCAATTCTTTTCTATAAGTAGCCGTTCCTTCAATCAAAATCGGTTTTATGCCAGAAAATTTAATGATTTCCTCTTTCCAGTTATAAAGCAACGAACTTGGAACAATTATCAATGCAAAAAAATCTTTTTTCTCACGATAAATTTCATTCAACAACGAAATCGTCTGCAACGTTTTTCCTAATCCCATATCATCCGCTAAAACTCCACCAAATCCAACATCATACATATTTTTCAACCAGTTGAATCCTAATTTCTGATACGGAAATAATTTCACATTAATATTAGTCGGTTCCTGTTCCTTACGATTCTTAATTTTATGAAACAATTCTTTAAATTCATCCAATTTTCCCAATTCATCTTGAACAGTCCTAGAAACCTGTGCCAATTGCAATGCCTTAATCTTAGAAATTTTATTTTCTCCCAATTTTATATTTGAAATCGAATCCACAATTCCTAATAATTCTTCAACACTCTTATTTGCTATCTTTACAAGTTCTCCACTCGAGAGTGTCACATATTTTCGTTCATTTTTAATAGCTTCAATCACATTCTCAATCTCAATCGGATCGATTCCTTCCACCTCAAAATTAATGCTTAACATATCACTTTGAGCCTTTTTCACTTCAATATTCACATGAATATCCTTAGCCTTTTTTATATTCGTATCCAAATGAATTTTCACTTTATCACGATATTTTTTATCAATAATTTCTGAAAGTTTCCCAAGTGCTTCATAATCCATTATAGAAGTATCCTCGTTAATTTCCTCTTCATAATCCTCAGTTTCCTTAAACGCCAATTCCTTAATAAGTGTTCTCAACTTTTCAAATACTTTAACATTTTTTCTTGGAATAAAATATTTTCCATTTTTTTCTATTGATTGAACAATATTCGACAAACTAATTCTCAGTAATTGTCTATTTTCCATTTCTTGAACATAAACATCTACAGTCCCAGATTTATCAACATATTCAGCAATATTAATTTTTTCATTTTCCAAAATTTCCTTAAATTTTTGATTTGTTTCATCTGAAAGTTGATTCAACCCTATCAAATTAATTCCCGACAATTTTCTCAATAATTTTTCTTCATTTTCAGCCATTTTAAAAATTTTTGTCGTATCATTCGTAAATGTGAAAAATCCACCAAAAGAAGTCATTCTTCTAATTTTTCTCAATTGAATTTTCCCGTTTTCCAACAAAAATATTGGCTCATAATTATTCAAAATTTGTCTGCGTTCTCCCAAGAAAAGGATATTTCTACCATCTTTCATAGCCAACAACATCTTATTCAACAACATTTCATACACTTTTAAACCTTTTTTGTCTTTAATTCCACTATCGACAACACTGCTAATCTCTTTATGATATTCATAAATTGCCTCAATAATTTTTTTGTCACTTTCATTAAAATAACAATTCACAGGACTATATTTAATTTTTGTACTAATACTGTACTCGCTTTCCTCAATTACCGCATTCACAAATTTCAAAATATCTTTTATATAATATGTCTTTGAAAAACCTGTTTTCAATCTCAATACATATCCAGGATTGTAGTCATCATCATACCCATAACCATATTTATAGTCACTATAACTTCCCTCATCTATCTCAACTTCAAGTCTTAATTCCTGCATTTTATCTTTATCGGTTTTTTCAAGCTCTTCTTGATTCGTTCTAATCTCATCAATTCTATCAGTCAAATTGTCTAAATTATATTCTTTTTCCTCACCTTCAAGCTCAAAATCCTTTTCAGAAATTTCTTTTTGAGCAGATTTTCCTTCTTTTTCAAGCTCTTTCTCTTCAGCTTTTTTTAAAGTCAAACTTTCTTTTTTATCCTTAACTTCTTTACTTGCTTTCTTCTCTGCTTTTTTAGGCTCTTCAATGATTTTATCATTCTTGTTATCCTCTTCAAATTCATCTTCAAACAACATTTCAGCCTCATTCGTCCCAATAATCTCAGACACTTTCTTCGATTTATCAGACATAAATCCCAATGCAATTATATGCTTACACAAAATTTTCTTACTTTTCTGAAAAAACATACAATCACAATCAGCTTCCAAAAATTCCACTTTCTTTTGAGCAAATGTCAAAGAAGTCTTATATACATGATTTTCCTTGTACTCGCCTTCGACTGTCATAACATTTCCATCAGCAAAAAGTGCTGTTAAATTCCCCAATCTCTTATCATAGTATTCTTTCCCAATCGTATAAATGCTTGGCGTGATTTTCTTTTTGATCTCTGCTAATATACTTTTTTGTAACATTTTCCTCCCTCTCATTTTCACATCATTTCTTTAAACTCTTTACCATTATAAGAGCGTCCTCATTTAATCCATAATAATTTTTTCTAACCGAAATTTCCTCAAAATTGTTTTTTTTATATAATTTTATTGCTTTCAAATTTTTCCGATTTACTTCTAAAAATATTTTCATATCTTCTTTGTCTCGATTTCTGTATTTTTCATCAGATAATATCAATTCTAAAGCCTTTTCAAAAAGCTTATTTCCAAATCCTTTTCCTTGATACTGACTGTCAATTGCTATTTCAAATAAATCTAGACTATATATTGTATCATAAAATACAATATATCCAAAAGAAATATTTTCATTTTTTTCCATTTTTTCAGTTATTTTTTTTATTTCATAATTTTTTTCATCTGATTTGTCTTTAATATTAAATAAGCAGTATAAATCATACTGCTTACTTAAAAAGATTTCTTTAAAATAATTTTCATTAACTTTATTATGAAAATTATTATTGTGAATTGTTGTCATTTCTTGTAATATTCTCATTAAACCAATATTTTTAATTTCTTTTGTTTTTTCTATTTCTAATTTTAACATTTTATCTTTATCCATTACAATAATCCTATTCTAGTTAATGGCCACCATCTAACTAATAATTCACCTTTAATTCTAGATCTTGAAACATTTCCAAAATATCTTGAATCAAAACTATTTCCAGTATTATCTCCCATAGCCATATAATAATCTTTATCCAATGTAACTGTTTCTCCATTTAACAGTTTTGTAAATAACTCATCATCATATTTGAAATCCATAATCGGCATTACCATTTCATCTCTACCTTCAACTTTTAATGTAAAAGTGTAGTATGTATTTGTTTTCGGGTCATCTTCTTTATAAGGACCATCATTTACACCGATTATATCTTTATACCCTTTTTGCGTTCCTATTAATTGCAAAAACTCTTTTCCTGTTAAATTTTTAAATTCAGTTCCTTTAGCAAAATCATCCCATCTAGCATAATAAACTACAAATGTATTGTCAGCTGCATACCCAGCCATTTTATTAATCGCTATAACTTTATCCAATTTAACTTTATCACCTTTTTTAGGAATATAAATCTTATTATTATTCAATAATCCTTCTTGGTTATAAGGTCTATTCAAAATTTCTTCAACTTTATCATTAATCAAAATTCTTTTATTAACAATTTGTAAAGTGTCCCCAGGTCCTCCAACCAATCTTTTCGTATACATAACAGTATTAGCCATTGGTTCTTTAAATGTAATAATTTGACCAATTTTAGGTGCCGTAAATCTATATTTTATCATATTCGCAAACACTCTATCCTTTATCAAAAGTGTTGGCTCCATAGACCCTGATGGAATAACATAGTTCCCAATATAAAACACTTGAATTAATCCTACCAAAATCACAGCTAACAATGAATTACTAATTCTCGTAACCGCTTTTCCAAAAGAACTTCTTCTAACTTTCGTAATCTCAATTTTATCTTCCATCGAAATTGAATTATCTAATAAATACTCATCTTCACTTTTCGCATCGGCAATTTCCTTTAAAATTGTTTTCTCATTAATTTTCTCTTCAGCTGGTTTTCTAAACAAATAAACCAATATCAACGATAAAACCACATTTATTGCCAAATAAACATAATATTTTGGATCTAGAATATTAAACATCAATCTTCCAAGAAGCAGCATAACTAAGTTTCCTAAAAAAATCCACTCATGCTCTTTTTTCATCACATAAAACACTAAATTTAAAATAAATATTCCGTAAATTCCCCATATTTTTATCGCTATCGTTTTATCATAAGTTTTATCAACTATAACAAAAAATAAAGCAGTAACAACCAATGCAACTAATGTCAGAATATTTCCCAACATTATATTTTTCTCATCATTTTGCAACGGAAATTTTTTCAAAACGTCATCTTCTTTTTTTCTAATAAACCCTATCACTTTTTTCTCTCTTACAAAGAAATACAAAAGAAATACCGAAGTTATCAGATAAAAAATAACCCATAATAATATTTTCATCTTATTTAATCCCTCTCTAATTTTTTATATAAATCCAATCATTATTTTGAAACTTATTTTCTATTTTAAAACAAATCTAGTTTTACTAGCTTATGATTTTAGAATGTAAAAACACGTTTTTGTGCTTACAAATAATCAAACCCATAAAACATAAAAAGCTAGCAAATGCTAGCTTTGAGCTACTTTCTAATTTCTTTAATTCTAGCAGCTTTTCCTGATAAGTTTCTTAAGTAATATAATCTTGATCTTCTTACTTTACCAACTCTCTTAACTTCGATTTTTTCGATTAATGGAGAATTTAAAGGTATTATTCTTTCAACACCGATTCCTGAAGATACTTTTCTTACTGTGAAGTTTTTTGCAACACTTCCACCAGATACTCTAATTACCACACCTTCAAAAACCTGTATTCTTTCTTTGTTCCCCTCTTTTACTTTATAGTGAACAGCTATTGTGTCCCCAGCTTTAAAATGAGGTACATCAGATTTCAAATAATCTTTTTCTACTAATTCGATTAATTTCTCTTTCAAGAAATTCACTCCCTTCTTCTCTAAACATTCATTTCATCTATACCAACAATAGCTGGCAGCAACAATAAAAGCGGAATGTCCTTTTTTTACTTTGTATATTTTATCATATCTATTTTATTTTTACAAGAATTTTTTTCAAAAAAACATTTTCTTTTTATCACTTCAAAAAAAGAAAAAAAGTGAATATTAATTACCCAATTTATTCTTCTTTATCCTTCAAATTTTTGAAAAAATCTTTTTATCTTATCTTTAAATGATTTTCCTTCTTTATAATTTTTACTTCCTAAAGTATCATCAAATTCTCTTAAAATATCTTTTTGTTTTTCAGTCAAATTAGTAGGAACTTCTACTTTTACTTGTATTATTTCTGAACCTCTTCTATCATTAGAAGGTTGTTTTATTCCTTTATCTCTCAATCTAAATATTGTTCCTGATTGTGTTCCTTCAGGTATTTTTATTTTAGTTTTTCCATCAAGAGTCGGAACTTCCACTTCTCCACCTAAAATAGCCGTTGTCATCTTAACTGGCACTTCACAGTGAATATCGAATCCCTCTCTTCTAAAAATATCATGCTTTTTAACTGTTATAAATATATATAAATCTCCGAAAATACCGTTATTTCCCCCTGCATTTCCTCCATCTCTAACAACTAGTCTTTGTCCTGTTTCAACTCCTGAAGGAATTCTTACTTTTCTAGTAACAATTTCTTTTTCAAGACCTGTTCCGTGACAAGTACTACAAGCTTTTTCTGGAATTTTCCCTGTTCCGTGACATTCATCACATTCTTGTGTTACAACTTGCACTCCAAAAATACTTCTTTGTTGAGTTCTAATATGTCCAGAACCGTTACATTTTGGACAAGTTTTCATGTTATGACCTGGTTCAGCTCCTGAACCGTGACAAGTATGACATTTTCCTTCTCTCTTATACTTGATTTCTTTTTCTACACCTTTTGCAATTTCTTCAAGCGTTAACTCAAGGTTGTATCTCAAGTCTTCTCCTTCTTTTACTCTTGGACCCTGGCTACGACCTCTTCCGCCGCCTCCACCAAAGAAACTTCCAAAACTTCCAAAAATATCTCCCAAATCTTCAAAATCAAATCCTTGTGCATTTCCACTAAATCCGTTAAAGCCTCCACCGAAGCCACCAGCTCCAGCTCCACCATTTTCAAATGCCGCATGTCCATATTGATCATAAGCTGCCTTTTTCTGTGCATCTGACAAAATTTCATAAGCCTCGTTCACTTCTTTAAACTTTTCTTCAGCATCTTTTTTTTCTGCATCTGATGAATTAGCAAATTTATCTGGATGATATTTCATTGCCGCTTTTCTATATGCTTTCTTTATATCTGATTCACTTGCATTTTTTGCTACTCCAAGCACTTCATAATAATCTCTTTTTGCCATTTTTTCTTACACCTCCTTATTTCAGAGATGTACTCCTCTCTTTCGCATTATTTATGTTTTCATTTTCAATGTTTTAAAAACAAAAAAGAGTTTCTCTCTCTTTTTTATTAAATTTATTTTTTCTCTTTTTAGACAAAGAAGGAGAAAATCATTCCTCCCCCTTCCGTTATTCAAAATTCATTTATTAATTAACAGATAACCTGCTATAATGTCAAACATTACTATTTCTATAATTTCTCAATTTTTTTACTTTTATATTATCCTATAATGTCCCTTTTATAACTAGTTTTGTAGTAAAAGTACCATTTTCTTTCAATTTCAATATTCCTTTTTTTTCTTCCAATTTTCCTGTACAGTTTTCAAAATCTGAAATTCCATACCAAGGTTCTATACATACATACGGAGCTTTTGGTTTACTCCAAAATGCAATATATGGGAATCCTTTATATTCAACGCTTAATTCTTTAGAATTTTTATTATTTTTTATTGTAACTTTTTCTGATTTTAAACCTTCAAACACTATTGCATCATCATCAAATACATTTTCAGTAATTTGAATCTTATTAGTATTATTTAAATAATCAACTTTTTCATCAAAAACTAGTCCATTATTAGTAAGTTTATATTTTTGCGAAGTTTCATTTTTTTCAAATTCCAAATAATAGTCATCTAATTTTAGATTGTCATTCACATTAAGTGCAAATGCAGGATGTGTTCCAAGTGAAAAATACATCTCAAAATTATTTTTATTTACAACATCATATCCAATTTCTAAAACACCATCATTAACTGTATAAGTTAAAAACAAATCAAATTCAAACGGATATTTTTTTAAAGTTTCACTATTTGAAGAAAATCTAAATTTCAAAGAATTTTCAGTTTTTTCAACAAAATCAAAATCTTCTGTTCTTGCAAATCCATGTCGTGTAGTGATTTCATAATCTTTCCCTTTGTAATTGTATACTCCGTTTTTTATGCTACCTACAAACGGAAATAACACAGGTGAGCTAGCAGCCCAAATTTCAGGATTTCTATCCCATATAAATTCTTCTCCATCTACCTTGTAACTTCTCAATTCAGCCCCTCTATCAGCAACTGCAATTTCAACATTTCCACATTTTAAAGTTCTTACTGTACTTTCCATCTTTAACACATCCTTTTCTCAATTATTTATTTTATACAAAGAAGGAGAACTGACTCCCCTTCTTCATTTTTACCTTAATTCATATTATCTTTTTAGTCAACAATTTCTGCATCTTGAACATCATCTTTAGAAGAACTATTATCTGTATTTTCTTCAGTTCCACCTTGTGCTCCTTGTTGAGCCGCTGCTGCTTCTTGGTACATTCTAGTTGCAAATCCTTGAGAAACTTTCGATAACTCTTCAATTCCTTTTCTAATTGCTTCTATATCGTCACCATCTTTTACTTTTTTCAATTCTTCAATTGCTTTTTCGATGTCTTCTTTTTCAGTTCCTTGCAGTTTAGCTTCGTTTTCTTTTATAGTTTTTTCAGTTGCAATTACTAATTGGTCAGCTTGGTTTCTAGCTTCTACCAATTCTTTAAATTTAGCATCTTCAGCTTCATTTGCTTCAGCGTCTTTTTTCATTTTTTCAATATCATCTTTAGACAAGTTAGAACTTCCAGAAATTGTTACTGTATTTTCTTTTCCTGTTCCTAAATCTTTAGCTGATACATGCACGATACCATTTGCATCAATATCAAATGTTACTTCGATTTGAGGTACTCCTCTTGGTGCAGGTGGGATGTCGTTTAAGTTAAATTCTCCTAATTTATGGTTATCAGCCGCTCTAGCTCTTTCCCCTTGCAATACAACGATTGATACTGCTGGTTGATTATCTGCTGCTGTTGAGAATACTTGTGATTTTTTAACTGGCACAGTAGTATTTCTATCAATAATCTTAGTAAATACACCACCCATTGTTTCAATTCCTAATGACAATGGAGTTACATCTAATAACAATACGTCTTTAACATCTCCCATTAATACTCCACCTTGAATAGCTGCTCCTGCTGCTACAACTTCATCAGGGTTAATTGATTTATTAGGTTCTTTTCCAAAGAATGATTTAACCCATTCTTGAACTGCCGGGATTCTTGTTGATCCACCAACTAATAAGATTTCATCAATTCCACTTGGATCTAAGTTTGCATCTTCTAACGCTTGTTTAACAGGCCCTTTAGTTGCTTCAACCAAGTCTTTTGTCAATTCATCAAATGCTGCTCTAGTTAATTTCTTTTCCAAATGTTTTGGTCCACTTGCATCCATTGTGATGAATGGTAATGAAATTTGTGTTTCTAATGTAGTTGATAATTTTTTCTTAGCATCTTCTGCTGCATCTTTTAATCTTTGAATTGCCATTTTATCATTTCTTAAATCAATTCCAGTTTCTTTTTTAAATTCATCAGCTAACCAGTCAATAATTTTTTGGTCAAAGTTATCTCCACCTAAGTGGTTATTCCCTGAAGTTGAAATAACTTCTACTACTCCATCTCCAATTTCCAATACTGATACGTCAAATGTACCTCCACCTAAGTCAAATACTAATACTTTTTCTTCTTTTTTCTTATCTAATCCATAAGATAATGCTGCTGCTGTTGGTTCATTAATAATTCTTTTTACTGTAAGCCCTGCAATTTCTCCTGCATCTTTAGTTGCTTGTCTTTGAGCATCAGTAAAGTAAGCTGGTACAGTGATTACTGCTTCTGTTACAGGTTCACCTAAATAACTTTCTGCATCTTTTTTCAATTTTTTCAAAATCATTGCTGAAATTTCTTGTGGTGTATAATCTTTTCCATGGATATTTACTTTATAATCTGATCCCATTTGTGTTTTAATTGAAATTACTGTTGAATCAGGATTTGTAATTGCTTGTCTTTTAGCAATTTCTCCAACTATAATTTCTCCATTATCTTTAATATTTACTACTGAAGGGGTAGTTCTTCCTCCATCACTATTTGGTATTATCGCAAAGTTTCCACCTTCCATAACTGCCACGCAGCTGTTTGTTGTCCCTAAATCTATTCCTATTATTTTACTCATATATATCATTCTCCTTAATTTTCAATTTATTTAATTTTTTATAAAAGTATTATTTCAAATCCAATTTTAAATCTATTTTTTTGAATTTTCAAATTATAACTTTTACAAAATTACTTTTTATTAACTGTTACCATCGCAGGTCTAATAACTTTCCCTTTCAATTTATATCCTTTTTGGAACACTTTCACAATAACATCATTGTCTAAATTTTCCACATTTTCAGTCATCATCGCTTGATGTTCATAAGGATTAAACTTCACACCTTCTGCTGCTTCCAATTCTTCAACACCTTCTTCAGTCAAAAGATTTCTCAGATTTCTCAAAATCATATTAACTCCTTCAACCAATGCGTCAAAGTTTTTAGTTTCAGCAGAAGCTTGTTCAGCTCTTTCTAAATTATCAATATTATCTAATAATTTTGTAACAATACCTTCAGAAGCATATTTTCTCATTTCAGCAACTTCATTTTCTTTTCTTTTCGTAAAGTTTTGAAATTCAGCTAATTTTCTTGTATAAGAACTTTTCCATTCTTCCAAGTCCTTTTCAAGTTTTGCAATTACTTCTTCAGGCGTTTCTTCTTTAACTTCCTCTTTCGCAGTAGAATCAGCATTTTCTTGTGTTTCATTTGCTTCATTTTCTGCATCTAATTGATCTTTTACTTCTTCGTTTTCATTTTTTTTCTCTGACATCGTCTACCTCACTTCTCCTTTATTATTTTTTTCTAAAAGTTGTTTCACTTCTTCCGAAACATATTCTACCAAACCAACTGTTCTAGAATATTCCATCCGTTTTGGACCTATTACCCCCATAACACCTTTAGCATTCCCCAATGTGTAAACCGAAAATACAAACGAGAAATCTTCCAAGCCAGGTATATTCAAATCTTCTCCAAAGATAACATTTACTGCACCATCTTTATACTGCTCTCTTTGAATAAATTGTGAAAACACAGCTCTTAAATCTTTTGGATTATTAAACAATTTCACTCGATCAATTATTTTCATTACATCCGAGGCATTGCCCTCTAATAAATTTGAACCCCCTTCAAAAAATAATTTTCCTTCATCTACACCTTTATCTTCTTGAAAACCTTCTGGTACAAATAGCTCCCTATTTGTGAAGAATTCTCCTAAATCAGATAGTGTAAATACTTCTTTTTCTCTGATTTTTTCATTCAAAAACCTATTAATATTTTCAACTCCTTCTTCATTCAAAGGCGTTTCTAGATACACACTCAAGTTTTTTGTTAAATATGAATCCATAACTATTACAGCAAGAATAGTCGTATCATTAATATGAACTAATTTTACTTTCCTAATTCCTTCCTGCTTTATAGCCGGCTCCAACACAACTCCTGCATACTGACTAATTTTCGACAGTAGCCTCGATGTCTCTTCAAATATCATATCTATTTGGTTCATTCGTTTATTATACGCTTGTAAAACTTTTGCTTTTTCCTCTTGAGAAATATCTCGTATTTTAATAAGTTCCTCCACATATAATCTGTAACCTTCACTTGTAGGAATTCTTCCAGAAGATGTATGTGTTTTGCTAATCAAACCTTTATCTTCCAAATCAGCCATTGTATTTCTAATTGTAGCTGAAGAAACTCCGATATTATACTTTTTCTCCAAAGTTCTTGACCCTACACTTTCACCAAATTCGAGATAATGTTTGATTATAGCTTTTAAAATCAACTGTTCTCTTTCATTCATCTCTGTATCCCTTCCTTTTTTATTAGCACTCACTAACTAACAGTGCTAATTACAGATATAATATACTACATTTTAAAAAATTTGTCAACACTTTTTTAAAATTTTTTTAAATTTTTTACAAAAAAACTAATTATCTTCAAAAACCTTTAAAAATCATCATTCTAAACAACTTTTAAATTTTATTTTTTTTTAAATTAGTAATATTTATATAATTTTCTTGATTTACTTTACTTTTATACTTCCATAATTCAATTTAAATTCTCACCAAACAAAAAAGGATAAGCAAACTTATCCTTTTTTTAACTATTCAATTTTAATTATTTATTATTTAACAATTAAAGTTTCTCCAGTCATTTCAGCTGGTTTTTCAATACCTAATAAATCTAACATTGTTGGTGTTAAATCAGCTAATTTACCATCTGTTCTTAATTTAACATCCTTCAAGTCATTTGAAATTAAGATGAATGGAACTGGGTTTACAGTATGAGCTGTATGAGGTGCTCCAGTTTCAGGATTTACTAATAAATCAGCATTTCCATGGTCTGCTGTAATTAATACTGCTCCATCTAATTCCAATACTTTATTAACAATTTGTCCTGTACAGTTATCTACTGCTTGACAAGCTGCCATTACTGCTTCTACATTTCCTGTATGTCCAACCATGTCAGGATTTGCAAAGTTTAATATAACTGTGTCAACTTTACCAGTGTTTAATTCTTCGATTAATCTTTCTTTTACTTTATAAGCACTCATTTCAGGTTGTAAATCATAAGTTGCAACTTTTGGTGAGTCAGATAACAATCTAATTTCTCCTGGGTAAGGTTCTTCTTTACCACCATTGAAGAAGAAAGTAACGTGTGCGTATTTTTCAGTTTCAGCTGTTCTTACTTGAGTTAATCCTGCTTTTGAAACTACTTCTCCAAATCCATTTACGATTTCTTCAGGTGGATATGCTACTGGTGAAGCGAATGTAACATCATATTGAGCCATTGTAACGAAATTAACTTTAGGATAAACTTTTCTTGCAAATCCTGTAAATTCAGGGTCAACAAATGTTCTAGTTAATTGTCTAGCTCTATCAGGTCTAAAGTTTGCGAAAATTACACCATCTCCATCTTTAATTAATCCATTGTCTTTTGAACCAATTTTTGCTGGTTTTACAAATTCATCTGTAATTCCTTCAGCATAAGAATTTTTGATAGCTTCTTCAGCTGTAGCAGCTACATTTCCTTCTCCTAAAGTCAATGCATTATAAGCTAATTCTACTCTATCCCAGTTATTATCTCTATCCATTGCATAGTATCTTCCAACTATTGTTGCAATTTTTCCAACACCTAAATCATCTAGTGCTTTTTGTAATTGTGCTAAGTATTCAACTCCACTTTCAGGCGCAGTATCTCTTCCATCCATAATTGCATGAACGTAAATTTCAGTTAATCCTTTTTTCTTAGCCATGTCAACTAATCCGATTAAATGGTCAATGTGGCAGTGAACTCCACCATCTGAAGTCAATCCAGTGATATGTAATGCTTTTCCATTAGCTTTTGTTGTTTCCATAACATCTGACAATACTTTATTTTCTAAAATTGTTCCTTCTTTAATTGCTTTAGAAATTTTTGGTAACATTTGATAAACTACTCTTCCAGCACCAATATTTGTATGTCCAACTTCTGAGTTTCCAAATTGCCCTTCAGGTAATCCTACGAATTCCCCATCTGCTCTTAATTCAGTGAATGGGTATTCTTTAACATATCTGTTAAAATTTATTGGATTCGCCAATTTTACTCCATCAACTTCGTCATTGTGGTGGTTCATTCCCCAACCGTCTAAAATTATTAAAACTACTGGTCTTTTTTTCATTCTAGTTCTTCCTTCCATTTATATTATTAATTACCCGTACATTATACAAATTTTTTAATAATTTATCAAGAAATTTTATACTTTTTTGAAAAAATATTTCTAAAATGTTTATCTATTGACTAAAAATAAAATCAATGTATAATTAAAATTGGGGATGTTTATTTTCTTTTTGGAAATAAACAGCTACTTTGGTTAAGAAAGGAAATTTGATTATGAGAGTTATTATCTTAAAAAATAGCGACGAAACAGCCAAATGGAGTGCTTATCGAATTGCAAAAGAAATGTTAAAATTCAAGCCAACTCCCGAAAAACCCTTTGTTTTAGGTCTACCTACTGGCTCTACACCTTTAAAAACATACAAAGAATTAATCAATTTATATAATGAAGGAATTATTTCTTTTGAAAATGTTATTACATTTAATATGGATGAATACGTGGGTTTATCACCTGATAACGAGCAAAGCTACCATTATTTTATGAACGAACATTTTTTCAAATTCATCAATATTAAACCAGAAAATATTAATATCCCAAATGGAATGGCAACTGATTTGGAAGCTGAATGTCAAAGATATGAAGATAAAATTAAATCAGTTGGAGGAGTGACTCTGTTTTTAAGCGGAGTCGGAGAGGACGGACACATTGCCTTTAATGAGCCAGGATCTTCATTAAGTTCACGAACTCGCAGTAAAGAGCTTACACACGACACAATTTTAGCAAATTCAAGATTTTTTGATTACGATGTTGAAAAAGTTCCAAAATTAGCTTTAACTGTTGGAGTTGGAACTCTTTTAGATTCTAAAGAAATTTTGACTATTATTAACGGATACAAAAAATCACAAGCCGCCTACTACGGAATCGAAGGATGTGTCACTCAAATGTGGACTATTTCTGCATTACAGCTACATCGAAAAGCTCTTTTAATTGTTGATGAAGACGCCGTTTCCGATTTAAAAGTGAAAACTTATAGATATTTTAAAGATATTGAATCAAAAAATATTGATTTAAAGAAAATGAAAGAAGAATTATTGACTTTTAAATAAAATTAATTAAATTTATAAAATTAATAACTAAGAGAGGAAAAAATAAAATGATTATAAAAAATGCAAGAATTTTTGATGGAGAAAAATTTATAGACAAAAATACTGTTCTCATCGAAAATAAAACTATTAAAAAAATTTTAAATGAAAATAAATTATCACAAAAAGAAATTTCTGACAATGAAATCATTGACATTCAAGGAATGGTCTTGTCACCAGGATTTATTGACTTGCAGTTAAATGGATGTGGTGGTGTATTATTCAATGATGATACATCTGAAAATGCATTGAAAATTATGAATGAAACTAACAAAAAATTCGGTTGTACATCATTTTTACCAACTTTAATCACTTCTCCTGACAATAAAATTCTTAACGCTCTAGAAGTTATAAAAAAAATTGATAATCCAGAAGAAATCGGTGTTTTAGGACTTCATATTGAAGGACCTTATATAAGTGTTGAAAAAAAAGGAATTCACAGACCTGAATATATTAGAATTTTGTCAGATGAAATTATACAAAAAATTGCAGATTATGGAAAAGAAATTACTCGATTAATTACAATTGCACCTGAAAAAGCAAAAATTGATCATTTAAAAACTTTAAGAAAAGCTGGAATCAAAATAAATATGGGACATTCAAATGCTACTTACGACCAATGTCTTGAAAAAAAAGAATACTACGATGGAGGAACACACTTATATAATGCGATGAGTCCACTAGAATCAAGAAATCCTGGACTTGTAGGTTTCCTATTTAACGATAATGAATTAAGTGCTGGAATAATTGTAGATGGTTTTCACTCAGAATTTACTGCTGTCGAAATTGCAAAAAAAATAATGAAAAATCGATTATATCTAATTACTGATGCCGTAAGCCCTGCTGGAACAACTGACATGAAAGAATTTATGTTTGAAGGAAATCGTGTTTTGTATCAAAATGGTAAATGTATATCTCCTGAAGGAACTCTTGGCGGATCAGCTCTTGTAATGATTGAAGGAGTTAAAAATTTAGTTCAAAAAGTGAACCAACCTTTAGAAGAATCACTAAAAATGGCAACTTCCTATCCAGCAAAATTTATTTCTGTAGAAGATAGATACGGATACATAAAAGAAGGATATATCGCTGATTTAACATATTTTGATGATAATTTCAAAATTAAAGGAACTATTTCAAAAGGAAATCTCCAAACTTACTAAAATTATCAAAAAATTGTATTTTTACCTTTCATTTAAACAAAAAAATATGATATAATTACTTTGAGAAACAAAATAATTTTATTTTCTTTTGAATGAAAGGAGAAAAAATGAAGATAGATAATTTCTATAGTTTACTAAAAAATATTGGTATTTTTCAAACATTTAATGAAAAACAAATTGAGAATATTTTTAGTAAAATTCATTATCATATAAAAGATTATCCTAAAAATGAATTAGTTTTTTTTCGAGGTGACACTATTAACCATATAATTATTATTTTGGAAGGACTTTGCAAAGGAGAAATGCAAAAGCTGAATGGCGATTCAATTGTGATTGATTACATTCCTTCACAGCAAATTGTCGCTCCTGCCTTTATTTTTGGCGATGTAAGCACTTTCCCCGTTGATTTAATCACTGTTGAAAAAACAAAATTACTTTTTTTAGACAAAAATGATTTTTTAGAACTTTTACAAACTGATAAAACCCTTTTAATAAATTTTATCAACGAAATTTCCAACAAAGGACAATTACTATCAAAAAGAATTTGGTTTAATTTTACAAATAAAACTATCACAGAAAAAATTATTAGCTATGTCAAACAAAATCAAAAAAATGGAATTATCACTTTTTATCCAAATATTTCTGAACTTGCAAAAAAATTTGAAATTACACGACCTTCTTTATCTCGTGAAATTTCTTCACTTTGCAATAAAGGAATTTTGACAAAAATTAATAATAATCAGTATCGTGTTGAGTTATCTATGATATGAATTAAAAAAATTTCATATAAATTTATAAAATAATAACTTCTAACATTATTTTACATAGAATCAATTATTTTAAGTTAATTATTATTCCATCTTCTATAACAAAATCTATCAAAACTCAGGAGGATTTATGAAAAAAGATTATGAAAAAAAATACACTACCGAAGAACTAAAAGAAAAATTAACACCCGAACAATTTGAAGTGACACAAAACGAAGGAACTGAAGCACCGTTCAAAAACGAATATTGGGATAACACAGAAAAAGGACTTTATGTAGATGTTGTTTCTGGTGAACCGCTATTCACTTCAATGCAAAAATTTGAATCAAGTTGCGGATGGCCAAGTTTTGACGCTACAATTAATCAAGAAAATATGGTTTATAAAGAAGACAACAAACTTTCTAGAACTCGTACTGAAGTTAGAACAAAAAGAAGCGATATTCATTTAGGTCATATTTTCAACGACGGACCAACTGAAACAGGAATGAGATTTTGTATGAACTCTGCTGCCTTGAGGTTTATTCCGTTTGAAGATTTGGAAAAAGAAGGTTATTCAGACTATATTTATTTATTTGAAAATGAAAAATAATTTTTGATTTTGAAAATAACTATATTTTTTTAAGAGTAAAATTTTTAAAATTCAATTTAAAATTTCTACTCTTTTTTTATTTATACGAAAATTAGATTCATATTTTTTATATAAATTTTTACAAAAAAAAATCCAATCTACCGTTCTAACTTAATTTTTGGTTGCCTGTAAATGTTACAGGTGGTAGTTATTTTCACAAAATAGCACAGAATCCGTGCAAAGCTAATGCCGCCGTGATTACCCTGAATCTCTTTTGCAAAGTGATAACCCCATTAAAAAAAGAGTAAAGCCCAAAAATTATACTGTTAGTATCGAATAGACCAGAAATTTTCTTTTATATATGTTTATTTCTTTATCTAACCTTCTGTATTATATCCTTTATAGTCAAAATTGTCAAACATTTATTTTTTATTTTTTAAAAATTTTTACATGTAACAATAGTTCTCAAAACAACTCTTTAAAAAACAATTGTTTTTTGGTATAATTAATCTATTAAAAAATAAATTTTTATATATTTCCAAATTTTTCAACAAAAATACGATAAATAAAATCTAGTAAAAATTTACTTTTATATAAAAAATATAAATCAAAAAAATAATTAACTTATCAAAATTAAAAAGAAAGGAATCTGAACTATGAAAAAAATTTTTAAAGGAAATAAGCAGCCGTCTGATACTTTTAGATTAACTTTTCTACTAAGTATCGTCGGCGGTCTTCTTGATGCTTATACCTTTTTAGTACGTGGAAAAGTCCTTGCCAATGCTCAAACAGGAAACATTGTTTATCTGGCTATTTATTTAGGAGAAAGAAATATTAAAAAAGCTATTTTTTATCTATTTCCTATCCTAGCTTTTGGTGCTGGAATCTTCATTTCAGAAGTTATAAGAGGAAAATTAGCACCTAAAAATATTGAAAACGAAAATTATTTCCATTGGCGTCAAATCGGAGTATTTATTGAAATTATCATTTTACTTATTGTCGGATTTATCTCTAAAGGAAAATGGGATCTTTATGTGAATATTATTGTTTCATTTATCGCCGCAATTCAGTACCAAACATTCAAAAAATCAAATGGAGTTGTCATGGCAACAACAATGTGTACTGGGAATTTTAGATCTTCAATGGAACATTTGTATATTTATACAAACACTAAAAACAAAAGGAGTCTACATCTCTTCCTAAAATATATCGGTATGATTCTTTCATTCATTTTAGGAGGTCTTTTATGTGTTTTTTTAGTTAATTTTTTGAATACGATTAATCAATCAGAAAAAGCCATTTTAGCAGCAGTCCCAATTTTACTTTTAGTTTCTTATTTGATGACGAAAAAGAAAATTTAAAAATATATGTGAGATTATAAAAAGAGAACGTCAATAATCTGTATAATTTATACAAATTATTAACGTTCTTATACAATAAAAGATGTACTTTCTATTCTATAATTCCCATAAAATAATGAACACTCCCAAAAATAAAAATTAAACTTAAAATTAACATTTTCATTCTTTTAATAACTCTTTTATTATATCAAAAAATTTTATTTTATTTCAAAAATATCCATCAATTTTTCTACAATGTATGTAGCTCCAGCTTCTTTTAATTCTTCTTCTGAACCAAATCCATAAAGTACTCCAATACTATTTATCTCATTTTTATTAGCTCCAATAATATCAAACTTCGTATCACCAACCATAAAAATTTCGTATTCATCAGTATTTTCTATTTCATTATCTAAAATATATCGAATTATATCAGCTTTTTCAGAAAAAGTCCCATCAACACTAGATCCTACAACTTTTTCAAAATATTTATCCAATCCAATATTTTTTATTATTTCTTTTGCATGTTTATCATCTTTAGATGTCGCTACAAACAATTTACACGATTCACTCAATTTTTTTATCGTATCTTCTACTCCATCATAAACCTCTATTTCAAACATTCCCTTTTCCGAGTAATATTCCCTGAATACTTCAACTGCCTTTTGAATTTCTTTCCCTTTAAAATACAATCCAAATGAATCATGCAAAGGAGGACCAATAAACGATTTCAAAATCTCTTTAGACGGCGTCAAAACACCCATTTTTTCAAATGTATAATCAAAAGAACTCAAAATCCCTCTACTTGAATTTATAATCGTCCCATCTAAATCTATCAAAAATATTTTCTCTTTCAAATCTTCATCTCCCTATTTTTTAATTTTCTATTTTTCCAAAACTGTATAAAAATTATAATCTTTATCTTTAAGTTTTCCCAAAAGAATATCCGGCTTCAAATTACAAACAAAATTTCCTTTTATTAATATCGCTGTCCCAAAAACTGTCGGATAATGTTTTTTATCTTTTTCTTCATAATTACCTATTGAAACTACTGTTATTTCGTCCCCATCTTGATTTTTTAGTATTACATTAGCCTTTTGTAAATCATCTCTTTCCCCAATTTTATCATCTAATAATAATTTATCAAACCTAGTTTCTTTTAAAATCCAATTTTTCAATAACTCAGTATCTTTAACTTTTTGATCTTTAAAATAAAAAACTTTTGTATTATAAATCTTCTTACGAATTTGACTAATTCTAACTACATTTAGAAATAAGTTATTTGAAAAAAAATTAAAATAGAATATTATTACAACTATCAATAAAATACTTTTCTTCAACAGAGATTTTCTTTTCTCTACATTACTTGCCAAATAAATTTTTCTTCTTTTTTCATCTCGCTCCATAGCTTTTATCTCCAATTTTATAGAATAATATGGAAAATATGCTAACATCACTAAATAAAATACCGTATGGCTTACAACATTATTTCCATAATATTTTTCAATAAGAAAATTTATTCCCAATATCAAAATTCCTATGATTCTCATTCTTGTTTCATAATCTTTTTCTTTAGCTAGTTCTTTCCATTCCTTCTCTGTATAAGAAAAAATTTTATTTTTCTTCATTTTTTCCTCTTTCATTAGATAAATTTTAAAATACAATTCTATAATCGCTAAAACTACAAAAATTACTGTATTTATCAATAATTATTTTTATAAAAAAAAAGAAAGTTTAAAACTCTCATTTACAATAACTTACTTTTAAAAGTGGTGCCTAGAAGAAGATTCGAACTTCCGACCCTGCGGGTATGAACCGCATGCTCTAGCCAACTGAGCTATCTAGGCATATTTGGTGGCGGGAGCTGGATTTGAACCAACGACCTTCGGGTTATGAGCCCGACGAGCTACCATGCTGCTCTATCCCGCGACATTTATAACTTTGTATGGTGCCTCGGGCCGGACTTGAACCGGCACGGAATTGCTTCCACAGGATTTTAAGTCCTGTGCGTCTACCGATTTCGCCACCAAGGCATACATTAACTTTATTAGTTACATAGATGATTGTACACTATTTTTTTAATTTTGTCAACAACTTTTTTTATTTTTTTACTTTAAATAAATTACAAGAGTAAATATCACTTTTCTGGGAATATTATAAAAAAAATGAGACATCTATTAAATTATCAATAAAAATGATACTTTTAGAAAATTTGAGGGACTACCATGGGGCAACCAAATAAAATTGTCATGTTTAAAGTATATTTGGAGTTAAAAATTTTTAAAAAATCAATGATAATAAAAAATCGAAAATTAAAGAACTTAAAATTTTTTTATTCAAAACTTTGATAATAAGGATATAAATAAATTTTAGATTTTTTTAAAATATATTGCTTTTTGAAAAGTTAAGATATATAATTTTAGTATAGAAAGTATAAAGGAAAAAAATAATTTTTTGAATTAGAAAGGAGGATTCTATGGTTTATATTAATGATGAAATAGTATCGAAAAAGGAACTTAATAGAATAAGTAAGAGAATTGTTGAGAATACAGATACAATAGAAGATTTACAAAAATTATCAGATTTTAGAGCAGAACATTCAAAAATAATAAAGAGTTTTGTATGGAGTTTAAGAAGTATTATAAATAATAAAAAAATAAAATTATCTAATCGAAATAGAATTATTATTTCACAAAGATTGAAAAGATTGCCTTCAATAATAGGAAAACTTAAAAGATTTCCAGAGTTAAGATTAAGTAGAATGCAAGATTTAGCAGGAGCAAGAATAATACTACCGAATATTAAAGATACTGAGGAGGTAGCAAATTATTTAAAGAATAAGGTTTATAAACAAAAAGATAAGAATAATTTTTTATTTGTCAGAGAGAAAAACTATATCCTAGAACCTAAAGAAGACGGATACAGGTCAATACATCAAATTTTTAAGTATCAAGGTAAAAAAGAAAGTCAACTTGAGGGATATCAAATAGAATTACAAATAAGAACTCGATTACAACATCAATGGGCTACATCAGTTGAGATAATTGATAGTATCAAACAACAGTCTTTGAAAACAGGTGGTGGAGACGCTTACTACAGAGAATTTTTCAAATTATCAAGTAAATTAATGGAATATATTGAATTTAAAAAGGATATGAATGAAATTAGTGATAAAATAAAAAGATTGAATGATTTAGATAAGGAATTTAACATCTTGAAAACTTTAAGTAGCTTACGAGTTGTAACAAAAGAATTAGAAGGAATAAAAAGTAAGGAATATTTGATTCTAATCTTAGATTATAAAGGGAATACAGTAAGATATATTCCTGTATTTGAAGAAAATATTAGCCGTGATTATTTGATGTACGAACAGGAATACAAGGGAGAGAATAACAATGTTGTATCTGTATCAGTTGAAAACTTAAAAAATTTGAAAAAAGCATATCCAAATTATTTTTTGGACGCTAGAGAATTTGTTACAACGATAGAAAAGTATATAAATACAGAAATATAAAGAATACTGGGCCTTTGTTTGATAAAAGGCCTATTCGTTAATTTTCAATATTAATGGGTCCTAAATTGCAATATTAAATGCAACATTTTTTCAAATCTCCTCAAATTTAATTTCATGTAAAAATTTTTCAAATGGTGTTACATAATTTAAACATTTTCTAGGTCTTGAATTTATTAGCATTAAGGTTCTTAGCAAGTCTTCTGTTTCTACTTTTGATATATCGGTCTTCTTTGGGTAAAATTCTCTTAAAAGATCGTTACTGTTTTCGTTACATCCTCTCTGCCATGAGCAATACGGTAAAAGATACAATGGAAAGTTTGAATAATTTTGGAGATAGAAGCAATTTATAGCTATTAAAAAAATTATGATAAAAAAGAGATTATTGAGAGTCAGAAAAATACTACAATAATCTTCTTTTATTTATCAGATATATTATTTTAATATATTATATTTATGCTATAAAGAAAAAGGGGCTACGGAGGGGCTACGCTACTTAAAATATAACAAAAATTAGGTGAAATTAATTCTATAATTGATAAAAATAAAAGATATTAGGAGAAAAAATGGAAATAAAAAAATTAGTTGTATTGTCGATAAATAAAGGGTTAGGATATATTCATGATATAAAAAAAGACCTAGAGCCGTATACCCTAGGTCTTAAAAGGAGTTTATGAAGAAAAAAGTTTTCACTTTTTCTATTGGTCAAAGTTATTATACGATATATTTATTAGAATATATTATTATTTTAGTATTTTTTATCTTTGTTAGTGAAAAAAGTTAACGGAATCATAAAAATAAGATTAAAAATAAGAGAAAATATATAGAATTTATTAATTAAAGAAAAATTTTCAAAAATTTTTAAAAAAATGGTTCTCAAAAAAGAAAAAAAATGTTAAAATTATATGTTGAAGTTTTTATAAGGTAAATTTGATAAATTGATAGTTAATAAAGACTCAATTATTGTTAATTTCTTTGAAAAATGTTGAAGATATAATGAGAGTTTACAAAAGGGTCTATTTTATTTTGATATCAAGTTGTTAAATGAATCTAGTAAGTGAGATTTTCAATGTAAATGTAAATTATAAAGTAAAAATGGAAAGAAAAGAGGAAAAATGAAAAAAAATAGAAAAAAAATATTTATAACGGCAATGTTTTTGGCAATGTCTGCGTTTTCATTCGCGGAAGGAGAAGATTACTCGGATTATAAAGCGTTATTAATTGGAGATGCGAATGGGAATATTATAAAAGAAGATAATGCGAATACAGTTAGACCTTTGGCATCGATAACAAAAGTTATGACAACAATTTTAACATTTGATAAATTAAAAAATGGACAAATTTCATATGATGATCAAGTTACAGTTTCAAATAAGGCTTCTAAAATACCTTATGGAATTCAATTAAAAGCAGGTAAACAATACTCTGTAAGAGATTTATTGAAGGCGACAATCGTAAAATCTTCAAATTCAGCAGCATATGCATTAGCTGAGTATGTTGGGGGAGATGTGAGCAGTTTTGTTGGGCAAATGAACTCAAAAGCAAGACAATTTGGATTAAATTCTTTGAGATATTGTTCACCTAATGGGTTGCCACCTAGTTATACAGGATCTTGTATGGATCAAGGAAATGCGAAAGATTTGTATAAATTAGCAACTATAACAGTAAACAATTACAGTGAATTTTTGGATTTTTCTAAAAATTCAGTTACGTATATTGGTAATGGCGATACGAAACTTACATCTACGAATACACTTTTAGGGAAAGTTACAGGATTAGATGGATTGAAAACAGGATATCATGATGCAGCGGGATCAAATATTATTTTGACAGCTGATAGAGGTGGAGATAGAGTAATCGCTGTTATTTTGGGATCAAATAAAGCTAAAGATAGAAATGCTATTGGAATGAGAGAAATTAATGATTATTATGCAAATGGATATGGAAGAAAAAATAATAAAAATTCCAATAAAAATGCAGATAATAATACAAACAATCCCGAAAAGAAAAATGGAATCCAAGACTTTTTTGGTTCTTTGTTCGGAAATAACCACAAAGACGGATCTAGAAAAATTAGAGTTGTAAATAAAAGAGATGTTATTGCCGTTGTTAAAATAGGAAATGAAAAGTATAATTTATATCCAACACAAGATATTGAAATAACAGCTACAGAAAAACCTAATTTAACTTACAATGTTACTTTACAAGATGGAGTAAACAAAGACAGTAGAGGAAAAATTGTAGGAAAATATACTGCTACAGATGGAAAAATCGAAGTTAGTGGAGATTTAATAATGAGATAAAATATTTTTAAAGAAAGGCAAAAAGATATATGTCTATAGGAGTTTTTGATTCGGGAGTAGGAGGCTTAACAGTTTTAAAAGAAATTAGAAAAGTATTACCTAATGAGAAAATTTATTATTTAGGTGATACAGCTAGAGTTCCTTATGGTGAAAAGACAAAAGATTTGATAATAAGATATTCAAAGCAGATAGTGGAGTTTTTGCTTGAAAAAAAAGTAAGTGCGATAGTGGTAGCTTGTAATACAGCTACTTCTCTTGCATTAGATGAGCTTAATAATACTTTTAAAACGCCAATTATAGGAGTGATTGATGCAGGAGTAAAAACAGCTTTATACACTACAAAAAATAAAAAAATTGGAGTAATTGGAACTAAAGCTACAATAAATTCTAAAAAATATGAAGAAGAGATAAAGAAAAAAGATAGTGAGATAGAAGTTTTCTCAAAAGCATGTCCGTTATTTGTTCCAGCCGTGGAAGAAGGAATTTTAGAAGGGAAATTGATGAATCAAATTGTAAAAACTTATTTAGATGAATTTGATGGGAAAGTAGATTCACTGATTTTAGGATGCACACATTATCCATTGCTTAAAGATGTGATTTCTAAAATTTATCCTAAAATAAGTATTGTTGATCCAGCGAAAGAAACTGCTTTGGATTTGAAAAAAATTCTAGAAGAAAATAATTTGTTGGAAAACGATACAGAAAAAGGAAATGAAGTGGAATATTATGTTACTGATGGAGAAGATAAATTTAAAGAAGTTGGAACAATGTTTTTAGGAAAAAATATAAAAAAAGTAAATTTGATTAAGTTGTAGAAAGGCAAAAATGTTTGAATATATATTTGGAGAACTAAAAGTAAAAAAAGTAGATTATATTGCATTGGATATCAACGGATTAGCTTATAAAATATACATTTCTTTAAAGACTTTTGAAAAATTAGAAGAAATTGGTCAAAAAGAAAAAGTTTATATTCATACGAATGTGAAGGAAGATGATATTTCATTTTATGGTTTCAAGACTGAAAATGAAAGAGAATTATTTAAAGCACTGATAAGTATAACTGGTGTAGGACCTAAATTAGCAATTGCAATATTGTCAACGTTTAATACTAGAGAAGTGATTGATATTGTGACTGGAGATGAAGCTAAAATCTTTACAAGAGTTCCTGGATTAGGAGTGAAAAAGGCACAAAAAATAATTTTAGATTTGAAAGATAAAGTTAAAAAATTAAATATAATTGAAATTGACAACGAAAATAGCAGTATTACAAATGGTAAATTAATAATTTCAACAACGGAATCTGTTAACAATACAAAATTAATTTTAATGAAAGAAGATTTAAAACTGGCGTTGGAATCATTAGGTTATTTAAATGCTGATGTTTCAAAATGGATTTCTGATGAAGAATTGTCTGAAATTAACGATTTAGGAGAATCAATAAAAGTTATTTTACAAAAAATACAAGATAAGAAAAAATAATGATTTATTTAAATATTTTAAGGGGTTATCTCAAAATAATTAATATTTTAAGGTAGCCCCATTTTTTTACTCATTAGATTCAAAATCTATTATATCTTTTCTTATATCTCTCATCAAAAATTTTATTGCATTATCTGATTCAGATTGAAGCAGAAGAAACAATCTTGCCAATATTTTTCCAACAAAAACTTTTTTAACTTGATCTATTTCATTTAGTGTATGATTTTTTAGGAATTTTATTAGCTCATTAGATTCATTGATAATATTATTTATAAAAGTGTTTTCAAATTTCTTGAACCTTTTATCAGAAAAAAATCTTTCATAAATTGTGGAATTTTTATTTATTCGTATTCCATCTTTCTTTTCAGAAGCTGTAGTTCTAGAAAATTGATCATAAATTTCTGCATAAAGCATATCATTTGGGCCTTCAAAAATTGTAAACGGTCTAAAATCAATAGCTACATTACTCATTGGATGTCCAGTTTCAAAACCTTTTGCTCCTAAAAGTTTTTGAGCGATTTGAGCTGCTTTATAAGTATATTCTGTAGCAAGTGTTTTTAGAATATTTGCTTCCATCAATTTATCAGCAACAGATTTTTCTGGTGAAATATTATTGCAAGTATAGTTGTACATAATTTTTGATATTTCATACATATTTTTTATTTCATTCAATTCATTTTGAACAAAATCTATTTCTTTTCTAGCAAATTTTATTATATTCTTCATAATAAACTCCATAATTCCATGCGTCATTCCTACTAGCTGTAAACGACTTCTTATGAAAATATTTTGAAATTCTCTTAGACAATTTGCTTTGCTTTCTGAAAGTTTAATAACATTTTTTGCTGGAATATTGGCATCAATGTGATTTACTGCATATCTTACAGCTTTTAAACCTTCTGAATTTAAAACATCATAAGTTATATACTCTCTAGGAACTAATATCAAGCTAATTATTTTAGAAATTTTTTCATCCTTTTTTTCTTTAGCAGCAACTAGTAAAAAATCACTTTGTGAGTTTCCTTGCCAATATTTATCAGCCTTAACATGAATCGTATTTTCATCTATATACTCATAATATGACTGCATTTCCTTTGCTATTGCAGATCCAGATGTGTTAGGCTCTGTAATTCCAAGACCTCCACCTTCTCCATTAAATATCATTTCTAGGCCCTTTTCAATTTGCTCTTGATTTCCATATTCAACAAGTGGCTGTAATACCAAGGCTCCTTCAATTCCTGTTCTTAGTGTAATCGGAACACCATAATTTCCAGCTATTCTAAGTATTTCCTGAATTTCAAACTGATTATTTTTTCTTCCTCCAAATTTTTCTAGAAGAAATGGCAATAAAAGTCCACACTTTTTAATATTTTTCCACTTTTCTTCTGACAAATATTTCATCAAATTTATTTTTTCTATATTTCCATTCGAAAAAACTTCATTAAATGCTTTTCTTATATTTGACAAAAATTCTTCTGTGTTCATTTTTAACAAGTTTTCATTTATAAATTTATTCATATTTTTCCTCCTATTAGTTCTTTATAACCCAAATACTTTGATTATAAAACATTTTGTTTATGTAACATGTGTTATTATAACATAATAAAGAAAAAATAACAATTTCTATAATATTATTAATCTTGTCAAAAATTTATAAATTTTTTTAAACACTTTTTGAAACATAGAAATTATCAAATAAATTTATTTTAAAATCAAATTAAGATTTTTAATTTATCTATTCCTACTATTTCTCAATTTTTTCTAATTCTTCTTCCAATTTATCCAACAAACTATCTAATTGTTTAGAAACTGCTTCAATAGTAAATTTTTCAGCTAAATCCACTCCCGCTTTCTTCAATTGATTCATCGGAAAATCACTACCACCTGAACTCAATAATTCAATATATTTTTTAAGTGCTTCTTTTCTCACATTTTCATCTTCATTTTTTATAACTTTATCATATAAAATTGCTGAAGATGCAAAACAAGTTGCATACTGATACACATAAAATGGTGAATTAAAGAAATGTGGCACCCTCGCCCAAAAAATATTCAATAATTCATCTTTTTCAATTCCATCGCCATAATAAGCATCAAACAAATTTTCTGTTATCTTGCTCAAAACATCAGCTGTAATGGGTTGTCCTGCTTCTGCTAATTTATGTGCTTGATATTCATAATCAGCCAATAATGCTTGGAAATAGAATGTTCCTGTAATATTTCCAATTTCTTGCTCTAATAAAGCAATTCTCTCTGAAGGATTATTCGTTTTTTCCAGCATATAATCTAGCAATAATCTCTCATTAAATGTTGATGCAACTTCTGCTACAAAAATTGTATAATCTGACATTGAAAATGGCTGATTTTCTTGAGAATAAAGCGTATGCAAAGTGTGTCCCAACTCATGTGCCAACGTAAACACACTATCAAGCGTCTTATTATAATTCAAAAGCATATACGGATGAATCCCGTAAACTCCCGCTGAATAAGCCCCTGGTCTTTTGCCTTTTGTCTCAAATACATCTAACCAACCTTCAGATATCGCCTTTCCCATTTTAGAAACATAATCTGCTCCTAAAGGTTTAACTGAATTCAAAACAATATTTTTAGCATCATTGTACTCATATTCCTTATCAAGTTCAATCAAATTTATCGAACCATCATAATTATGATATTCTTTCAATCCTAAAACTTTCTTTCTCAAATTTATATATCTTTTCAATGGTGCAGTATTTTCTTTCGCAGTATTAATCAAATTCAAATAAATACTCTCAGGAATATTATCCTCTTCCAAAGCACTCAATAAAAATGAATCATATTTATATGCCTTTGTTTTAGCAATATTTTTTTGCAAAATTGAATTATATACAGCCGCAATCGTATTTTTTCTTCTATCATAAACACCATAATGACTTTCAAACATTAATTTTCTATCTGCTTGATTTCTGTTCACATGAACTTGTTTCCCATAATTAGCTGCTGTAGCCTCGAGTTTCTCTCCTGTCGACAATTCTACTTCTGGCCATTGAACATCACTAACCGTAATTTCTGAATAAATTGTTCTTGGTGTTGAAAAATATGAGCTAAAATATGAAAGCAATTTACTTTTTTCTTCATCTAAAACATGATTTTGCAATCTAAATAAATTTTCCAATCCAAATCTATAATCTGAAAACTCCTCTTTTTGAATCCATTTTTCAATATTTTCTCTATTTTCAATTAATTCAGAATTAACCCACGAAAGCTCTGTTGATATTTCTGCAAATAAAAATTGTATCTTCTGTAAATTTTCTGTAGCCTCCTTATCTAATGAATTTAAATCTCGTGCCAACTGTGGATATCTATACAATTTATATGAAATTTTATCCAATTCCTCCTGCTTCTTCAAAAATTTCAACAAATTTTCTTCCTTCCTAAAACTTCCTTTATATCCGACCAACTCTTTCTCAATTTCTTTCATTTTTTCAAAATCTTCATTCCATTTTTCATAATTTTCATAAATATCATTCAAATTCCATTTATACTCTTTTGCAATATCTTCTCTTTCCATCAATTTTTACAAAACTTTTCACAAATCTTTTGATTCTGTTATTCAGTTTTTCTCCTTTCCCATTTTTCTATTTCATTTTTTTTATCATTTTTTACTATTTTCACCATCAATATTTATTTGTTTTACTAATCTCTATCCGAAAATTTCACAACTAAAAAGTATATAATCGCTAACGGAATAATCCATCCCGCCACAGACATAAACGCATAAAATGCTACCTTCAATAACGCAATTATCGCAACAACCGCCACTGCAAATCCTACTGCCTTTAAAATCAATTCTAAATTACTTTTTGGTGTTACATCTTTCATATTTCCCACTCCTTTTCTCGATTCTTAATTTTTATTTTTCAATTTTTTTATCTTCTATGAAAATATTCCAAATTTATCAAATTAAAATTATATTTCTCTCATCTTGAATATTCTATATTTTCACTCTTACTCTTCATGAGCTACTTCTACTAAATATATTTTTTCACCAACAATCTTTCCTTTCCCTTCTTCGTTTCTCCTCTATCTGAAAATAGCTTATACTTTCCAAATCCTCTAATCGTAATTAAGCTCCCAATCTCAATCATTTTAGATTTATCCTTTTCTTCCGTATAATCAACCAAAACTTTTCCTCTTTCAATTGGTTCTACAACCTTATTCCTAGACAAATTCGTTATCGCTGAAACAATACTATCAAGCCGCTTCGATGGCACTGTAATCAATTTATTATCATAATTATAACTTGGTAACTCTTCAATTTTTTCAACTTCCATAATTTCAATTTCACACGGAGCTCTCCCAATCTGCTTCAACTCCACTAAAATTATATCCACAATCTTGCTCGAAACAGGAATATACCCGATTCCATTTTCAAGAATCAAATCTCCCATCAATTCCCGCTTTATATTAAGTCCCATCAAACTTCCAAGAAAATCTTTATGCTGATATTCCTTAAATTTTGAATTTATTGATATTTTTATCAATTTACATGGAAAATCCAAAATATCAGTATTTTCGATATTTTCAGTCATAAAGCTATCTGGTACAAACGCAATTTGTCTTCTATCACTATCCTCAAAAATCCCATTAGTAATCACATTCAGCCCATTCATTTTCTTTTGAAATTTCTTCCAAAAATTTGGCGTATAAAATTCCTCAGTAAAACTTATTATTTCATACTCACTAGTTATTTCATACGCATTAAAAATTTTACTCGCTAAATACTCTGATTCTTTTGGAAACTGTTTTAAAAACATTTCTTTTTTCATTTTCCCCTCCTTTTTCACATTTTTTATTTAATTAATTCCATCAAATTATAAATTCTACTAAATTTCATTCACAACTTTCAAATTATCAAAATCGACATTTTTATCTTTTTCTTCATTTCTTCTAACTCGTTCAAATTCCTCATATTCCTTAATCAATTTCCCCAATTTCCCAATAACATAAGCTACCACACCAATATCATCTCCAAATCCTAAAACTGGTATAATATCAGGCACAGCATCAAGTGTCGTAATTACATACACAATTGCTCCAACAATTTTCAACTTATCAGCCGTAGAAATCTCAAATTCACCCTTCAAATTTGATCTCATCATTCTAACCAACAAAGCAAATTTATTCCCAATTTCTCCTAAATTTCCTTTCAAATTATTTGCCTTTTTCAATTGTTCCAATGTAATCTTTGTCTTTTTATAACCTTCATAAAATTTTTTTGCCTTTTTTATCATCCCAAAACTCCTCCCAAAAATATACTTTTTAACATTTCCATAATCTTAAAATCAATCGTATTTTATCACATAAAATTCATTTTTTCTATATGAAAATCTTGTCAAAATGTAGTCAAAAATAAAAAATATACCTGTTTGTAAAGATTCTAATCACTCTACTAAACAAGCATATTTCCATATTTATATTTCAAAACAATTCTACAAAAATTTTATTTAACAAATCATTAATAACTTTTCTACTACTTTTGATTTTCGATTTGAGGCGGATTTCCTTCTGGTCTTCTAGAACCTCTTTTTCCAATTCTGTCTAAAATTTCTACTAATTCTTCTCTTTCATTAGCTGTTAATTTTCCTGATTTCAATTTTGTTTTTAGCTCTTCTACCCTTTTTTCTCTTTTTTCAAATTCTGCTTTCATTTTGGTTTCATCTAGTTTTATCTGATTCCCATTCGCATCTTTCGGTAGTTCTTTATCAAATTTTCTTTCAGGTTTTTTCCCATCTTTTGGTGGTTTACACTCTTTATGTGGTCTACCTTTTCTACTTAAAATCTCGATTATTTCTTCTGACTCACTTGATGTCAAATTTCCTGATTTCAATTTTGTTTTCAACTCTTCTATTCTTTTTGCTCTTTGCTCAAATTCTGCTTTCATTTTGGTTTCATCTAGTTTTATTTGATTCCCATTCGCATCTTTTGGCGGTTCTGGACATTGCTCATTTTGTACTGGCATTTTATTTTTACTCTCCTTCAACGTTGTTGTCCCTGCAAATACTGATAATGACGCTAACAAAGCCATTCCCATAATTCCTTTTTTACTAATATCTTTCATAATTTCCCTCCATATCCTTCTGATACTATAAATTAAATTTCATAGTACATCTTTTTTTATTTTTTAGCGTTCCTCTCGAACAAATATATAATACCATTTAATTTTGACAAAATTATGTTTTAATTATGAAATTTTTGTGTTTTTTATATTTTTTTTTGATAAATAGTATAATATCATATTTCTTTCCAAAATAAAATCCCTTGAAAACCAGTGTTTCCAAGGGTATATAAAATAATACAATTATTTTTTTAAAAATTTAAAAACATATTCAAGCCTAATAATATCGCTATTTTATATTTTTTTGTATATTGCTTGTATATCATAATTTATTATAAAAGAAAAAGAGAGCGATTAAACTCTCTTTTTTAATTGGTATATTATTTTCTCTTTTTGTAATTTTCTAAAATTTCTAATAATTCTTTCTTTACTTCAGGAGTTACTCTCACTCCTATTTTATTCTTTATTTCCCACTAAAATTTTTAATCCTTTTATTATTTTTTCTGAAGTTGTTCCACCATTGATTTCTTTTAATAACCTTTTTATTTCTTCCCTTTCTTCGATAGTTGTCCTGAAAGACACATTCACATCTTTCACTTTCTCAACATCAGGTCGAGTATTCCAAGTTATCACACGACCTTTTTTTGCGCCTCTTTTTTCAATTTTCATTTTAAAATACCTTATTGACTTTCTTTAATTTTTATGATAATATTAGTATGAAAAAAACGATGTTCACATTAAGCCCTAAAAAATAGCAAGTAGGGCTTATTTTTTTTTGTTTTTTAGCAAATATATTAATAATATTAAATTTATCACTGATAAAATTGTATTTACATATTGTAACATTCTAATCACATCCTTTTTATTTTAGATTGCAAGAGAGGGGAAGGAAGCCCTCTCCGTCAATTATTTCCGTTTGGTTAAGAAATAATCAACGGTTACAATGATTGTACAAATGCTAGCAAGTAGGTTTATTAATTCTACGATGTTCACATTACCACCTCCTCTCCGCAATGATAATATACTAAATTTTATATAATTCGTCAATACTTTTTATAAAAATATTTAAATTTTTTATTTAAAATACTTTAATCAAAAAAGTTTTAAATGAGTTATACGACTTAATATGGAAGCCATTTTTCAATAAAACAAAAAAGATAGCCATTTTGACTATCTTTCAAATATTTCTATAATTTTCTTTTTGAAAATTTTTAACAGTATTCAAATAACTATAAAATCAATATTTCTTGTTTTATTTGTATATTGTGCGTATATTGTAATTTTGCACTAAAAAACTCTAACAATATTCGCAGTATTGCTAGAGTTATAAATCACATATTACATTTTCATTTTATCATAGATAACTTGAAAATACAATGGAGTTAAAATGAAAAATTTAAAAATCAAAAACTTAGATGAAAAAAATATTGAAAATTTAAGAAAAGTTAAAATTTTAGAACTTAAAGAAATGAAAATTCAGGATCTTAAAGTTCTAAAAGTTAAAATTGAGATTGATAATAAAGAAAAATAAGAGCCTTTTATGGCTCTTTTTTAAATTGCAACAACTTATAAAATCTTACTTTTTTATTTCCGTTTCTATTACTTTTAAAACTTCCGTAAAATTTGTCACTTTGAATTTTTTTAAAATAGTGCTTTGGGAAGGAAGTGTTTTTATTTCTTTTAGATCCTTAGCAGTTAATTTGCCATTTCTTCTTTTATATTCTCTAATTAAAGTTTCAAGGACTATTTCTTTTGTCCATTTTTCTTCCTTTTTTTTAAATTCGTATCCGCAAATTTCCCTTAAATTGTTAATGCTGCCAAATCTCAGTTCAAAACATCCTCGATTATAAATACAATTTTCGTTTATATCCCTAGCAGTTGCTCCTTTTACATCTTTGTCTAAATCTCTTGATAATTCTTTATAGATATCAATTAATTCTTCGTTAGTTGCATCAACTTCCGCTTTAAAATGTAAATCCAACTTCATTTCTTTAGCCATTTGTCGCCAAGTTATATCACCGAAAACATTTTTTAGTCTTTTATATGAGTAATCATATTTACTCAAATCGTAAATTGTTTTTATTGTTCCTTTTTCTACTAATTTTTGTATTTCTTTTGTAATTTCTTCTTTCGTTTTTTCTGATAAAAACAGATGTTCGGTTTCTTTTTCTCTGCCAATTTTTTTGAAAACTCCTTTCATATTTTGGCAGTTTAATCTTACTAAAATTCTTTCACGAGACAAAACTTTTTCTACTTCCATAATTCCTTTAATCCCAGAATCAACAACTTCTTGCAATTCTTTTATTATTTCCGATTCCGTTTTTATATTAATGTGTTCTAAATCTCTATTAACTGCTTTTAATATTTCACTCCAAGTCGGCGCTATGTAACTTCTTAAAATGTTATAAAAACTGCCTAAATCGCTTGTATTTTTAACTTTACCACTATCAATTAAATTTTGTAGCTTAATTATTAAATCTTCTCGTTGATATTTCTTTTTTCCTGCCATTCTATTCCTTTCGTTTTTGCAAATGATTGAGTATAGTGTATCATTCTTTTGTGTTTTGTCAATGCTTTTTTAAATTATAAAAGAGCAGATTTCAAATCCGCTCTTTTTCACTATCTTAAATTCATATAAATGTTTTCCAGTTTAAAGTGTTTTTTGACTGCTTTTATAGCAGCGTGTGGAAAATATTTCGTGTAATACAAATTCACAATCACATCATTTTCTTCTTTCCATCCGTCTAGGATTACGACATTTTTGTCGTTTAACACTTCAAAATTGTCTCCTGTTTCTTTTATTTCAAATTTTCTTGCTCTTTTCATATTAATCCTCCTATTTTGTGTATTCTGGAAATATTTTTTCAAATTTTTCTCTTAATTCATCATCAAATATCAAGTCTTCTTTCATCAAAAATTCGTACAGATTTTCGTATTTTTCAGCATTTTCTTGAGTAACATAGTATGCCATATCTCCATCTGGGAAAGAAAAAGTTAAATCTCCCCAAGTGGCTAGTTCGTTAGCAACTAACACTTGTTTAAGCCATTGATGATCTGAAGACAGAAGTACGAAATCTTCAGAAATTTTTTCTTCTATATATTCGTTAAATTCATTTGCTAAATCTTCCAAATCATCTTCATCAGTAGCGTTTGTTGCTGTTAAATATTCTGATTTTATATCGTCTACATAATATGTTTCTAATTCTGCGTCTATATATCCTATATCTTCAATTTCTTTTTTTAATTTTTCGTAATATTTTTCTTTTAAATTTTCCATTTTATTTCCTCCGAGTTTTATTTTTTAAATATGTATATCAGCAGTGCGATAATTAAAATTACAATCAAAGCTGACATTTTTTCTTTTAATGTCGTTTTTCTAATTTCAAAACTTATTTTTGATTTTCCGATTTTTATTTCCTTTTTCATTTTTTTGTGTTATAATGGATCCAGGTGGAGGGTGGCTATCCCTCAAACCTGTTTTCTATTTAGAAAATTTTATTGTAATGCTGAAAATAAATAAGTTGATCGTGATTGTTACTTCTTTTATTTCCAGCATTTTTTTATTTTTCTTTGCCATTACAACCTTTCCACCTCCTTTCTTGATATTAGTATACTATATTTTATATTAAAAGTCAAGACTTTTTTTATAAAATATTTTATTTTTTTTCTAAATTTAATATGATTCTCTTTAATGCTTCAGTTGTTTTTAGATCATTTTCTTTTTTATAGTTTTCAAAAATTTCTTTTAATTTCTCATAGTCATCTTTTGTATATTTATAACCCAAAAACCTATATGTTTTCTTTTCTTCAGCTGGCTTTGTTGAAACTCCAGCCTTTCTTCCAACTTTCCAATTAGGAGTTTCTCCTTTTTTTACTCCTCTTGATTTTACTTCTTTATTCATTTTAAACCTTTCCGAAATGGTGAAAATATGTTATTTTTGATATTGAGCAAAAGCATTTTCCCAAACTTTTTCATTTTCAAAACCAAAAGTTGTTCCTAAATCTATTAAGACCCAACTTCTTTTTTCGTTTGCTAAGAAAAATTTGATTACTTTAGCAGCTGCTTGTCTTTTAATCTTCAATATTCTTGACACTACACAGCATTTTTCTCTTATCAATTCATCAGCTATTTCTTTTTGAATTGATTTAGCCCATTTTATTTGTTTTTCAGAACCTTCTAGTTCTGCAAAAACAACATCTTTCTTTTCAAAAGATTTAAAATAATCCCAGGCATATCTTAAACAATCAGCAAAGATTGTTTCTTTTCCATTTTTCACCAAACTTCTGAATCTTTTCCATGCTTTTCTCATTATTTCGCTTTTATTTAACATTTTCACCATCTCCTTATCTTATCTTGATATAATTATACTATACTTTATATTAAAAGTCAAGACTTTTTTTATAAAATATTTTAAAATTTTTACAAAAAAAGACAGATATTTAAATCTGTCTTTCATTACACAATGTACTATTAAACTTTTAAGATTAAAAATCTCAGATTGTATATTTTTTTATTCACAATACACAATGTACTATTAACTACTAATAGTATAACACCTTTTTCTTAAAAGTCAATATTAAATTTCGTATAAATTAATCAAGAATTCTAAAACTTCTTGATTAGACTTAAAGCCTTTCTCTTCCCTCATTTTTTCAAAAAAGTCTAAAATCTCTCTGCCGTTATAGTTTAAATTAAAATATATTTTCCGTTTCTTATCTATTATCTCGCTAGGTTTCAAGCCTTCTTTTTTGTTGATTTTAGTAATAAGCTCAGTTAATGTTTTAGCTTTTAGATTTAGCTTTTTGCATTCGTAAAAACTGATTCCTCTCACTTCTTTTTTTATTATAATAAAACCTTTGTAAACCATATTTTCTCCTTTTTTATATAATTATACCTCAAAAAAAAATAAAAAGATAGCCGTTTCCGACTATCTTAATTTAACAAATCATCTACTTTTTCCATCATTCTTGCTTCAAAGTGATCAAAATGAGTTTCGACACTTCTCTTAGCTACATCGTACAGAGCTTTATCATTTCTTCCTTCTTCTTTCAGATCTTCCAAGAGTTTTGTAATTAGATTCTCTGTACTCGCCATTTCCTCGTCTAGCTCTAACATCAGACTTTTCAAAAAGACTTTATCTGTTACATTTTTTAAGCTAACAAAAAAACTATGCTTTTCTTCTTGCACTATTATGTTTATCTCTCTTTTTATGATGCTCCAGTTTAACTCGAGATTATTTTCAACGATATATCTAATAATTGATGTCTGCAAATTATTTCTCAAATTTCTAATTTTTGCGTCTAATGTTACCTCGAGCGCTTTTCCTCTCAAAGTGTCGCTATTTATCTGTTCCTCTAGCTTTGCAAGTACACTAATCACTCTCTCTTGTTGCGCAAATAATTTGCTTTGTTGTCTTATAAAAACACCGCAAATTACAACAGCTATCCCTAAATCTGTAATATCTTTTAATATATTGCCACTCAATTTTATGCCTCTTTATAATATGTTCTTTTTATCGTTCTTTTTTTCAAAATCAAAAATTTGTTGTATAAACTCAGACGGAATCAACTTAGTTTTCAATTCTTTAATACAAGCTAAGATTGTATCTTCTCCAATTTCTTCGATAAAGTTCGGAATCCACTTTCTGTCAATTTCTTTTTCTTTTAAAATATAATCTTCTAATTTTTCCCAAAAGTCTTTTGCTATAACATCAAATTTTTCTGCTCCAGATTTTGCTTTGTTTATAATTTCGTTTTTGTAAATTTTTGCTACAACCATCTCTGTAGCTTTATTAATAACCCATATTTTTATCATTTTGTCCATTTTATTACCTCTTTTTTTATAAATTTTGGTGATTTCGATTTTAAGCTACCTAACAAGCGTTTTAAGACAAATTGACCCATTAGGCAACCTTAACATCAAAAGTATTCTATTCTTGCTCTTATTCGGCTTATATCAAAGCCGTTTTTAGAGTGATTTTAAATAATTTTCTTTTCTATCTACTCTATTAAGCCAACCTGGTAAAAATATTTTTTGTGATGGCTTATTTGTAGCTAATACTCTGTAATATCTTCTTTGCAAGTCGTGATATTTTTTTAAAAATTTATTTTCATCAACTTTGTTCAAAGCGTCTAAACTTTTTACTCCTAAAATTCCATCTACTCTTAAATCAAACCCTAACTCATTCAATGCAGCCTGTGCTTTTTTTGCTCCCCAATCTCCAGCGTTTACTACGAAATCGCATACTGATAATGCTATCTTGTCAGACTTTAAAGTATCAAGCCCATTCCTGTGATAATATTTTTTGTTGTAAATATCTCTAGCAATAGATAATGGCATATCTCTCATATGACCTTTATATCCATATCTCCTAGCTTCTTCTTCAATAATTCCATATTTTGTTTTTCCACCTCTGTCATTTTTATCGTCGCTATATACACCTTCGACTTTTAACAAATAATCAAATATTCTTTCAAATCTGTCCATACTAAATCACTTCCTTTTTCTCATTTTTCTTTATATCTTTTTCCACTGTTTCAGTTATTAGAACAATATTATCCCCTTCAATCATGGCATCTGTTACTTTTAATACTTTCCCCTGCTCCATGATTTCAGTTCCGATTAAATTCCTTATTTCCATTTTTATTCCACCTTTCTTCCTAACAGTTCCATATCTTTTAAATATTTATATAACTTTGCAGGGCTAAATTGATTAGCCTTTAATGTTTTTAAATTGTATGTCAAACTTTCATCTAATCCTTTGTTAATCAGATGTAAGCACAACTCCGAACAGAAATATTTGTCCTTATGCTCAATTCCCAGCTCCAGCAACTGGCTGAAAAATATAGCTCCGTAATCATAGCCTTTGCCTTTAAGTTTCATAAACTCTTTTAACACAACTGGAATTTCAATGTGGCTATCCAGTTCAAAAATATCCATGTTATCCTTATAGACAAACGGTTTTATACGCACTCCACCAGGATTGCTAAGATATACATAGTCATTATAGATGAATTCGCAATGGCTGTATTTTCCTAATGTCCTTAAAGTTATCAGAAATCCTATGACACTTTTTGGCTTGTGGAAACAAATATAAAGTTTATCTTTTTCTAACTGCATAAAAACACCTCCTTACATATTTTTATACGCTTTTTCATATTTGTCTTTAGCATCATATTTTTTCAATTCCTCGTCAGTTAGATTTTCCAAATTATGTGTCAGCAATGTTTCTGCAGCCATTGATTTAGTAGTCTGTTCTTGCATTATGTTTGCCATTTTCATCATATCTTGTATAGTTAAATTTACGTATTTCTCACTATTTTCCTTTGTATAAAATTTCCAATTCTCAAAAGTTGTTTTTTTCAACGCTTGGCACATTACGACGATTCTTGTTAAGTTTGATTGATCTATACTCCTGTTATTTTGCAAATATGTCACACCGTCAACTTCAAATTCAAACGGTGCAATATCACGCTCCACTCTTAAATCGTATAATTCTTTTTTTATTTCATCTATCCGTTTGTCTCTATTAAATATAATTTCACCATTTTTTATAGTTTCATAATTCTGTAATTCTACAACTTTTCCATTGATGAAATATAAATTTGGATTTACTTTTACTTCCTGATATTCTATTTCTTCCACTACATCTCCAACCATTGTTGGTGCTAACACCGAAACATCTTTACTTGTGCTCAATACCAAAAGACTATCTTTGTTATACATTACTTTTAAAGTTTCTGAATCAAATTCTTTTTGTTCTTTATACCAGTCATTATCCTTTTCATCATATATCCCAATATATTTGAAATCCTTGTCTTCTATTATTTTTATTTTATCTACTATAAATTTTTTCATTTTTACCTCATTCCTAATTTTTATTTACGCAAAATAAGCATTTAACCATTGCCCATTTCTATGAAATTGCAATATTCTCATTTGTATAAAATCTCTATCATCTATATCGTTATCATCGTTCCAGATTCCAGTAACTACATACCCATTTCGCTCAGTCGGTATTTGCTTAAAAGGTAATGTTATATACCCAGCTAATCTTATTTCATAAATTCTATTGACTTGAGCGTCATTTGCTTTATCCCAAGCATTATTAGCTCTCCCCCATAAATTACCTCTATCTGCATCCATTGAATTCATCCTGTTATCCCTAGCTGCCATATCGTGATTATCCATTATTTCACACCAATTTCCACCATTCCTGTTAGGTACTTTATAATATGCACGACCACCATTTAGATGATAAGCTCCCATATAATTTCCAGCTTCATCATACATATAATGATGCCTTGCACTCCATAAATCAACTCCATTGCTTCTTACAAACTCTGTTGTATTATCTTTCACTCTATATCCTTTCGAGAACGGTACATACGGTGTTAAATCAGGCTTAGGTGACACTTGTTTAATCGTTTGAAAATTGACAAGCCCAAACTCATTTTCGGTTGCAGGCTTTAAAAATTTGCTTAAGATTTTTACCAATCCTCTAACACTCAAAATCTTCGTGTGATCTAACGTTTTAATCAACTTGCTCCATACTGTTTCTCCTGTCGGTCTTTCATTTACTACTTCCTGTGTATCTCCGTTTCCTGCCTTGACTACTTCTTTAACTTTTTCTGCTGTACTTTCAGATTCTGTTTCGGAATAGATTTTAGCTATTCCATTTTTTTGTTCTGTTGCATAATTTAAAATGTTTATTATTACAAATTGTGTACCATTGTATGTTAATTCATATGTTTTATTTTGCTTTAAATCGTTAATTCCAACAATTTCTATTTGCTCGTTAAATTCTTTCAACAAAACATAATCATTTCTATTTAATCGTAATTTTGGATTATCATTTTTATTTTCGCTATCAACTGTAAGTCTTATTTTTAAATCTTTATTTAATCCAAATTCATCAAGTCCATCAAGTTCACAAACATAATAATCTATCCCTAAATCAGTTGTTTTTGTTGCATGTAATGTATGTACACTCCCTAATTGCAATCCATTATAGATTTCTTCTTTTTCTGCAGTACCTTGCACACGGATTTTCCCGAATTCAGGTGTTATTACCTTTATCTCAGCGTCTCCTCTTGTTGTTTGTTCCCTTACACGATAATGCGATGGATATTCAACTTGATGTTCTTTAAATTTTGTAAGTTTAGCCATAAATTCCTCCCTCTACTTTGTAATATTAATCGGATTTCTTTTTATATAATTCTTAATTTTTTCTTCCGACAAATGCCTGTCTCCAAATCTCATTCCAACATTATAATTATCCAAATATTTTTGAGTATTAATTTTAATTCCTCCACCAACAATATTTTCTAAATTAAGTTCATCTACTAGACTAAAATTAAAATTTTCTCCACTCAAAAATGTAACTTTGTATTGAGCAGGTTCATTATTCTCATTAAAATCAATAGTTGGTGCTATTCCTGTAAACATTTGCCCAATTTTGTATAATGTTTCGATGTTTGGAACTAATTTATATCTCATCATCTCTAATCTGATACGATTCCTGTATCTTTCATCATCTTGACCATGCCTTTGAACTTCGAATTTGGCACCTACATCGTCTAAAAAATCTCCATCCGCATAATCTACCAAATGCTGTTTTTCCAATAAATTATAAGTCTTATCAACTTCATCAAATAATTTTGATATCGCTCTATAAAATGCTTGTACGTTATCATTCTTTTTAAGCCACCAAGGACATTTCGACATCATATAATCAAAATTACTCAGCATACTCCGCCACCTCATTAAATCCTAGTTTTAAAACTTTTTCAAATTTGCTAGATGGTTCATTTTTAAATTTAAATGTAACATCTATATTTAATAATCTATCAGCCGAATAAATCTCTCGAATGTATTCAGCCTCACATTTATACGATGTGACATAATCTCCAACTTCTGTATTTTTCAAATATTCTTTTACAATTTCTTTTAAATTATCTAATAAAATGTTACTGTCCTTAGTTGCTGTAAATTCTATATTTATTAAAACTTCTCTTTTGTGTGGTCTAAAAAACGAAATCTCCCTGTCAATTCCTTGACTATCTTTAACAATCACTTTTGTATCTCCTATTGTTTTGATTGCGTGGTCTTTCTTTCTCCATATTGCATTAGCAATATCTTCATTTCTTCCACCGTCAATAATTAATACAATCGATTTCCCTTCAATACCTCGTTCATCAGTCGTCATCTCCTTATTCTCGTCAGCATAAACAGATTTAACACCTTCCTGTTTTAATACTTCCGCTCTAATTCCGTCCAAATTCCATTCACTTTCATTACGACTTAAAAACCAACGTTCTATATATTCGTTATCGCTTTCTTGCCCCTGTCCACCAGCTGCGATCTCATTTTGCTTAAAATCATAAACACCATTTACAACTTTGATTAGTTTAATAATACTTCCCACTTCTTTGTTACCTTGTTCACCTGCAGTATCACAAACAAACTCAAAAGTAGTTTTATTGTTCAGTGTTCCACTTTCGTTAAGTGTGTATCTCGTCCCATCATTTGCTTCAAGAATTACATCACCTTTTTCAAGATCTACATTGAGTCCACCAATCAATTCAATTTTGACAGTTGCATGGCTTTCTTGCTTTCTCTTAAAGAAAAACGGACTATTTGCTAAATGCTCATCTATTTCAATTCCTTCACAATTAAGTAAATTCATTTTGTCAGCTTGAATCTGTTGCCGTTCCATTTTCTCTCTTAAAAGTCTAGCAACTGGATACATCAGCATATACCAAGCGCTCCGCTTGTCATTAGAATAATCAGCTTTTAGCAATGTTTTTAATTCATTATTTAGAATATTCATATTGTCTTGAACTGTATTAACTTTTATTCTCGCCAACCTATCCCAACTCCTTTCATTAAAGTTTTTCCGTTATCATTAAAAATAATACCGATATTAACTTTTAAATGCCTATTCTCGTACTCATATACTTCAACATAGCATCTACTTAAATAGTCCCTAAAATTATTCAATATCTTATCTCTAATATGTTCTAATACTTCATTTTCATTTCCGTGAGTTCCAAATAACTTTTCAAAATTTAATCCATATTTAGTGTCGTATTCGAGTTCTCCTTCACGAACATGTAACATTAAAACAATTTGCTGTATCACTTCAAAATATTTTTCTTTCGCTTTAAAAAATTGCACATCGCTATTTTCAACATATAATTCCCCAGTTGCATTATTCAATTTTATGTCCATAAATCACACTCCTTTACGGATGAATATAAGGAACTCCACCTTTACTTGTTCCGCCCTCTGTATCAACTGTTTTTGCTTTAATTTCTCCACTTTCTATATTCCCAGTTTTGATGTTGCCTTCCATTTTTATATTTCCGTTTATTCCTATCGAATTTGGCTCTGTGTCAGGGTTTACATCAGTTGGAATATAAAAAGGCAAAGCAATAGCATTTGTAAGATTATGCCTTTTATTTGTATTTGCTGTTGTGCTTTCTTTTGTAATGTATCCACTGGCGTCTCGACTTAAAATTAAAATCGGAACTACATCACCAGCTTTAAATTTAACTTTAAAATTAAAATTTTTATTCCCTAGCTGGCACATCGGAACATGCAAAATAGGCGGCAATTTAACATCTTGGAACTCTGCCATTGGCTCAACATCCACAAATCCATTTCCGTGTATTTTTGTTATTTTAGCAATCAAAGATGTATCTATTTTCCCAAGCATTGCTTTCACATATTCTTCCATCATTTTCTTCTACCTTTTCCTTTACTTCTCTTGACTTGAGTAACTTTTCCTTTTTTATTTTCTTCTTTTTCAATCTTTTTAATTTCTGCATTATTTTTCTTAACGTCCGAATCGTTATTTACAACTCTCACTTTTAAAGTCATTTTAAAATCACTAATATCACTGATTTCAACAATTTGACACATTGTTGAGATTTCATTGCTTATTAATTCAATTAAATCGCCTTTTTTCAAATAATAAATTAATAAACACTTGACTTCATAGTCGTATTTCAACTCTTCTTTTTTTTCTTTTTTATCAGACTTTTTTGTTTGAGTATTGTTTTTTGAGTTCTTAGTTGCACTTTTATTATTTTTTTGATTTTTTGCTGTTTTTACTTGCTTTTTTTGTTGCTGTTTTGCCACTTTTTTTCCCACCTTTTGATGTTTTTTTACTTCCTTTTTTGCCTTTACTTTCCTTCGTTTTTTCCACTTTGTAACTGATTTCTTCAACATTTTGTGGCTTAGGTTCTTCTAAAAGTCCACTTTGATAGCTTAATTTGATAACTTTTTCAGTATTAATTTCGTTGTGATATATATAAATAAAATCATTCTTCGTTGTCATTTGACTATCACAATCTTTTACGATTTGACCTATTTCATACAATCCACTGCCTAATATGCTTTCTCCAATACTGTAAACTTTATCATTCTTTAGTTCGCACTGTTTAACAGTAAAACCACATTTACTCGCTAGATCATTAATAATTGTACTTGCTGTTGTGTTTGGAGCATAAGCTGCACTTACTAATTTTTTAAAATCCGCAGGAACCTCACGACATTTTAATTTTAAAGTTCCTTTTTCCATTTCTTTCCTTGTAATAATTCCACTCGCTACTTCGCCAATATCCGCTCCATATCCAGCTACAAGCCTAACACTATTTTTTAATTTGATTTTAGCTACTGTTGTGTTTGTTAAACCCTTAATTTCTATATCAAACTCGTTTGGTTCCTCGTTTACCGATTTGTAAGTCCATTTTATTTCTACACCATTTATTACAGTTGGATCCGTTAAGCCAAAATCTTTTGGAAAAATAAAATTCAAAGCTCCTTCATCTGTTTCAATCTTTATCTCTGTTTTTTCTAAAAATAGTTTATTAAACATTTCCCTCTCCTGATTCAAATATATCAAAATATTCTAAAAAAATAGTTTCACAGAAATTCTCAAAAGTGATTGGGACTTCTTTTTTGTCAAAACTAAGCGGAACAATGTAACAATTTAAAAATTCATTATTAATGTTGTTATTTTCATCTTTTGCTATAAACCAGCCGATCGGTCGACCATATATAAGTTTTTCATTTTCTAATAACGGTTCACCGTCTTCATCCATAACATCAATATAAATACGATTGTTACTTTTAAAATGTTTTATTCTTAACAAATATACCTCACTTCCGCTTTTAAAAGTAAAAACATAAGGTATTTTATTTTTATCTATTTCTATTCTCATTTTAAAAACCCCTTATATTCAATATTGCTTGTTTTCGTTCCAGCAATTCCTGTTTTTTGTTCCTCTCTTAATGTTGTCAGTTCTGTTCCTAATATGTCACCCTTTCTCATTAAATAAGCGAATTCCAGTACTTCAAAATCAATTTCAAATTCTAATGCTGATTGTGTTTTGTAGCTCCTTGAAACTTTAGTGATAATCATATCCTCTATTGTTTCAACTGTGGAAATAGTGCATAACATTTTCTTTTGCCACAATTCTACTATTTGTTCGTAAATACTCTCAGCATTTTTAGTAACCAAATCACTCAAAATTACCGAAATACTGTATTTTCTGTTACTATGAGAAACATTACTGCTTATTAGCGTGTTATCTCTGTCTTCTAATGAATGCGTCTTAACACTGCTACTTCTTTCATCACTTTTAATCTGCACCCATTCGAGTGCTATATCATTAATCTTACATCGTTCAGCTTCTTCAAAAAGTGTAAACCCAAATCTGTCTCCGAAAAACTTGTTTATCTCAGAAGAGTAAGCTAGAGCGACACCGTAAACAGTTGCTCCAGCTGTTCCTAAAAAGCTATTCAGTCCCATGCTAAAACCTGCGCTCTTAGCTTTTTTGTAAGCCACATTACCAAAAGCATTGCTTTTTATTTTTTCTTTTGTTGCGTTCAAACTGCTAAAATCCATCGCCTAACCTCCCATCGCTATGAATTTTTCTTCAAAGAATCTTCTCATTATTTCTTCCACTTTTCTAGCTAAATCCTTACTATCTCCACCAGAATTTTCAATAACAACTGTCGGAGAAAATGTATATTGATTATTTCCGCCATTATTTTTCCCAGAAGATGAAGAACTAGAATTTTTATTAATTAATGATTTTGATGAACCACCAAATTGGTCTCTCATCATCCTTCTTGTTGCTTCAGCAGTCGAAATTCTAGTACCTTGTGGCAAGTTCATAGTCATTTCTTCGTTAGCCAAAAATTGTTGACCGCTCGGCAACCTAATCATTTCCGCTCCTTTTTCTGCAACAGTAACTGGTCCCCCTTCCCAAGATTTATCTCCTATATATCTACCTTTTCCGCCACCTAAAAATCCTAACCAAGACGGCGGTTTTACTTTAAACATTCCAGCGATTTTACCAGCGATTTCACTTACTTTTCCAGCCAATCCATCAAAAAAGCCTTTGATTGCATTAATTACTCCTTGCGCAATACTTTTCGCTTTATTAAATCCTTGAGTAAAAAAAGTTGCAATCTTGTTAACAACAGCACCAATTGAGTTTACAACCCCGGCAATGACTGCCAAGACTGCACCCATTATGCTTGCAACTATTCCAATTATCGTAGATAGTACACCGACAATTGCGCCAACTATAGCTGCAAAAACATTAACTATGACCTGCACAATCGGAACTAACGTAGCTATTAACACTGCCCCTATTTGTAACACAATCCCAATAATCGGAATTAAAGCCGTACCTATCTGTACTGCTAGATTAACAATTACTGCAAATATTTGCATTACTGGTGCAAGAGTCGGAGCCAACATGGAAACCGCTTGCATTATTTGACCGAACGCCATTGCAAACATATTCCCAATACTTCCAAAATCAATATTGGCGAACAATGTCATTACAGCATTACCTATATCACTGAATATTTGACCTATTTGGCTAAAATTAATGCCACTTAACATTTGACCAATCACTCCTGCAACTTGCCCTGCTAAGCTAATTATCATATTTAATCCATTAGCAATGCCGTTTGTAAGTCCATCGCCACCAATTCCACTAAACGCTTGTGATAAAGTCTGACCTATGCCTTTTAAAGGTTCTAATAACGGACCAAAATTCAATTTACCAAGAATATTAACGATCCCATTTAATGCACCATCAGCCATTGTTGCCATTCCTGAAAATGCTTTTTGAACATCTTGAGCCATTTTTTGACCCATAGGTGTATTTAATAAACTATTTACTTTTGTAAGCATTCCGTCCATAGCTTGTTGCCCCGCATTTTGAGCTTGTTGCCAAACTTTTCCAAATGTCAAAGGCATTTGATTATACTTTGCCTCTATGTCGTCAGCACTTCCTAACACTGCGTTTTTAATTACATCAGAAGTAATTTTACCTTCAGAACCTAATTTTTTAAGTTGTGCCATAGATACTCCCATTGACTCTGCTATTTTTTGAGCCAGTATTGGAGCGTTTTCCATTACTGAACGAAACTCATCACCTTGCAACTTACCAGATGTCATAGCTTGATTTAATTGATACATTGCCGCACTAGCCTCTCCTGCTGATGTTCCTGATACCTTAAAAGCTTTGTCTAATGTACTTGTAAATTTAACTGCTTCCGCGTCATTAAATAATCCTTTTGTAAGCATTTTTAATTTGGCGATTGAGTCAAGTTGCTGCCCGTAATCTGCCCCACTCTGTTGAGATGCTGCAAATGTTTTTTGTTTTAAACCGGCAACATCGTTAGTGACCATTCCAAGCCTTGAATTTCTCAATGAATTTTCATCAGAAGCTTTTGCTAGTCCTGCAAAACTAAGTCCACCAGCAATACTCCCAACTGCTCCTAATTTACCAAGTAATCCACCGAGTTTCCCTATTATTCCTGTTATTTTGCTACCGATTTCTTTTAATTTTGAACCAAAATTCTTAAGATTTTCAGGCTTAAATGCTCCTTTTATTTTTTCGCCTAACTTCGGAAAAAGATTGCCTAATGAGCCACCTACACCTTTTAAGCTATTAAATTTGTCACGAATCGCATCCAGTCCCGACGCTGCTTTTTTACCGACTAGCGGTATTCTTTCAACTCCATTAATCAATCCATTAGTAAGATTTTCAAATTTAAAATTTTGGATTTTGCTTTGTAATTGTGATATGTTAGGTATTAAACTAGCCATTTTAGTTTTTAACTTTTCAAACGCCGAACCACCAACTTTGTTTCCAATTTTAGATATTTTCTCCTCTAATTTGGAAGCGGCTGGCAACAAAGATTGCATTTTAGATTTTATTTTATTAAAAGGGCTATCTTCGGCTTTTACACTTAACAATAATTCTAATTTATTTCCACCAGCCATTTTATCCCTCCTTTTCTTCAAAATCCATTATTGCTCTACACCATTGAAAGAACCGAACGTTATCCATATCCAAGACAACGTTTGGGTCTTTTATTTTTCTTTTCACAATAAACTCCCATTTCATTTTAATCATTGGGTCTTCGTACTGCTCACTAGCTATTTCAAGGTCATGTTTAATTTTCTTTTCTTGCTCTCTTTGTACTTACCCATATAATCAAGAATCACCATTATCAGCTCAACCAATGCCTCTTCATCGTATTCAAAAAAATTGATTTTTCTAGCTTCATTTGGCTTTTCAACCATTTTCGGCAATATTGTTGCTGCGAATACAGGAATATCCTTATCTGTTAAAAATTTTGTCAAAGCATTTGTGTAAACTTGATAATTTTGTGGCTTAGTTAATCTAAAATCAAATTCTTTTAAAGTTCCTTCTGAATCTACATATATCTCTTGCCCTTTAATATTCAATCTTCCTAAATTATCAATAAAAACATTGCTTTCTTGCTCTTTTTCTTCTATTTTTTCATTTTCTTTATTCGCCATTTATTATTTCCTCCTAAACTTTTTCATCATATTTTGCACATTGTATTGTATATTCAATGTCAACATCTTTGGTGTTGTTTTTTCTCTCTCCACCTTTTTGGATAGAAACACCTTGTCCATTTCCAACGATTTTATTCATTCCTGAGGCATCAATATATGTCAAAGTCCCTAAAACTCCGTTTGGGTTCGCATTACATTTAGTCAAGAATATATCATCGTCAGAGCCTTTTATTGTTGTCAACTTAATTTCTCTTTTTGTTGTTTTTGTTTGAATCGTAGGGACGTTTCCCTTGATGTCTGGGTCTCCCATTGTGTGAGAATCTTCTGTTGGATTATTCTCTATATTTTTAGCCTCTTTAATCATATACGTTTCACCTCCAAATGTAATGATTAAATCAACCTTACTCAAATCAATTGATTTTTCTAAAAAATTATTTCCCATTTTCTACCTCCTTATGCCGTTAATGGTTCGTCATGCCAAACCAATACAACTTCAATTTTTTCTATTTCCGTGCTAATTGTGAAATCGATTTTTACATTTCTAAGTGTACGATTGATGTAATCGTCTACAGTCAATCCTGTCTGTGCCGAAGTGTCTTCAATACTTGGAACCGTAACCTTAAACAAGTATTCGCCACTATTATTCTTAGCAACTGCTCCTTGTTTCCCCATTGCTAGCATTACTCTATTCAATAGTGCTTCGACTTTAGGAATACCTTCACCGTCCATTGTTGTATTCTTTTCTTCGATTAACATTCTAGCCAAATTAGTTTCGATGTTGTGTACAATCGCATCTATTTTGATAGTTTGGTCTGCATGTCTTACACCATCAGCACACCAAGAACCGCTTGTTACAGCATTGTATCCAACAAAATTTCTAGTGTAATTAATATTACCTTCTTCATTATCGCTTTCTTCTGTCAAAGTTTTAGCCGACGGATCTACCCCTAATATTCTCCTGTCGCTCCAACGCCCATTAATTCCTTGAGCGAACGTATAAGCTGGCAATCCGAATATATCCAAGTTTCCGCCTTCGGCTTTCCCTGCCATAAAATATATTCTTACACTTTCTTTTAATTTGTTATTTTCTGCTGTTGAATTCGCTACAATTGCAAACTTAACGTTTCTAGTTAGCCATTTAGCCAACGCTTTTGTAAATTCCTCATCATAAAAATCTACAATCACACCGTAAAAATCGCCAGTTGGTAAACTATCTAAAAATTCTTCATTTGGCGTCGCTTTACTTGCGCAATACCAAACATCTGGCTGAATTACATTCCCATCGCTATCCTCTTGTGACAAAAATGTTTCTACACCTTTGTACATTTTAGAATTAGCTCCAAAATCTGTTTTAACATCATCCAATTTTGTATACTTCTTGTAAGATTTATCTGCCTCTTTAGTTATAAATAAGACTTTTCCAAAATCGCCTAGCAATAAAGGCTTTGTTGGTCTTATTACTGTTACTTTTATTTTCTTAGCCATTCTCTACCTCCGTTTTCACTTCTACATCTTTTATTAAATCTCTTACTCTTTCGCTTGATTCTCGCCAGTTCATTTCTACATCAAAACTAAATCTGTAAATATATTGACTGCTCTCAAGGAAAGTTAAATCTTTTATTTCTATCTCGTCATCACTTAATCCAAATCCGTTCCTAACCAAGTCATGTCTTTTCTTAAATACTATAACCTCAAGCAATTCACTAGCCATTTCTTCTGCTCTTGCCTGTGTTGGAGCATAAAAATCAAATTGTAAATAAGCGATAACTAATCTCAAAGCCTTTTCCTTAATCTGTGTATCTGTCTTTTCGACAGTTCTGTATGCACTGTATGCTGACTTGTTAAGACTTATCGTATGCATAACAGCACATTCTGATGGCTTTTTAGCTACATAATTATCACGAATAATTTGGAAATCTACGAAACTGGCTAACAATTTTCTTAATATTTCATTTTTCATTCTTGCACCCTTTCAATATAATAAATTCTAAGTTCATCGTGTTTCATGTAGTTCTTTGCTGTTGTTACAATATAGTTATTTCCCTCAAATTCAATTGTATTTTTCAAGTCAATATCAATATAACAGTATATTTTTTTAGTATCTAAAGTCACTTGTATCCCTTGATCCACAAGCATACTTATGTCCTGCCTGTTAAGATTAAATACCGCTCCCTCAAAATCTATACTTTCATCAACTTCAACCAGTTCCGAATTAATCCACTTGCTTGTTCTTTTTGATATTTTGCATTTACTAAAAAATCTCTTTGGTATAAATGTTTTATGTGCCATTTATGCCCCCACAATCTCATAATTTATTGATTCATAAAGCGAATGTGTATCCATAAGTGGCTTGCTATGACCTTTTTTCTTTACAGTTTGTGGATTAAGTGCTGCAAAGTTTCCACTTGCTATTGTTTTCTTTATCTTTTGAACTATAAAAGTTCCTAGATTTTCATAAGCTTGTTGCGCTGACATTCCGCCTTGAATAATTTGCTCAACTTGTTGTTTCATATACTCTTTTATTTCATTTTGTGCGTTTGCAGTACCAACTGATAATCTAAAAAATGGTCTAGCTGGCATTCTGCTTGTCCCATATTCATTAAATATTGCATAATCTTGAACTGAAATACCGTTTGCACTTCCATTTCCAAGCACTCCTACCTTCACGGCATGTGTTTGCAAATATTTCAATTCCTTATCCAACTTTTCCAACCCTTCTAATTGATAAATTATTTCAGCCATATATCCTCCTCACAACACTTTCAATTTTCTCTCTCTTATTAGCCACAAAATCCACAAATGTGTAAGAAATATCGTCGATTTTATAACTCTTATACTTTCCACTCTCTTCATCCATACTGTTTATAAAGTCATTTACAAGCATACAAAGCTCATATTTAAGCCAACTAGGTAGTTCATCATATCCAGCTTTATAAGTTACTTCCAACTCTTGTTCTTTATCACAGCAAGGGCAATGCTTAAACTTAACTATCTCAATATAATTTCTGCGGTGTTTATATTCTTTATCAATGCTAATCTCTTTAACTTCAACGACAGGACGCTTATTTAAGTAAATATATTTGTTATAATCATAATCCTCTGTAAGTTCTTCAACTTCTAATTTGTATCCAATTACATTTTCAATTTGACTAATTGCAATGCCAAGCAAGGTTTCAACCCTAGCTTTTTCGTTATCTGCTAAGGTCGTACCTGTTATTTTTTCATAGTCATTTACTGTTATCAGCATTCAAACCACCTTTATTTTACTTTTAAAACTGAGAACGCTTTGGCTCTTGTAACTTTTCCACCGATTCTAATTCTAGTAAAGTATGTTGTAATTCTCTTATCAGGATCTCTATGTAATTCTTGCTCAAAGTTTTGTTTCATAACATATGTATAACCTTTCGCAAAGTCACAGAATACGGCTGGATATTTACCAGTTGCTATGTCATCCAAGAATTCTTCAACATAAACTGGGTATCCATTAAATTTCATTGTAGCTCCGTCTCTAATTGTATTCCATAAAGGCACACCGTTCGCATCTTTCCATAATTTCATTTCTTCATACAATTTTGGTGACACATAATAAGCAGAGCCTTGTCTATAACTTAATTTCATACCAGTTTCAAGTTTAACCATATCTTCCCAAGTAACTTTATTAGTTGCACCTGTTGTTACTGCTCCAGCCAAAACATCTGTATTTGTTAAGAACCCCTCAATGCATTGTTCTGTTGTAGTGTTGTAAGTTCCTTTTAATGTTAAAGCTGATAATGTTTGACCGAATTCTTCTGAAATAGCTTCTTTTATTTCGCCGACAATATCAAATGCCGTATCTGCCCTTGTTTCATCTGTAACTGGGTATCTAACTTGTCTCATTCCCGCAGTTATTTCAATTTGACTATAAGCCAAAGAACCGTCTCTAGTATTCCCAGCACCTTCTTTTACAATTTCATTTGCTTCAGTTATTTCATTTCTAACCGGAATGATAATTGATTTTTCCTTTAAAGTTACAATTTTACCTTTCATTAAGAAATTAGATATTTCTTTAGTCTCTTTCAAAATTTCATTTGATAATATTGACGGCATTAAAATTGGAGTTACCCCAGTCGTCATTATAGGCGCTTTAATTAATCCTTCGATATTCCTATCTCCTGTTTTTAAAAATTTTACAAATGCATCATTTTCCTTTTTTTCTTCTGTTTCAGGGTTGGATATACCTTTTTTCATAAGTTCATCTAAAGATTTACCCATTTTTTCAAGTTCTTCGTTAGTTTTCCCAACTTTGCCTTCCAATTCTTCATTTTTCTTTAATGCAGCCGCTAAATCCTCATTCGCTTTTTTTATATCCTCTGTGTTTTGGTTCATTCCTTTTTCCAAATCCTCGATATTTTTTGGCATATTATCATCTCCTTTATTATTTTTATTTATATTGTTATCGCCTTTTACTGTTTGCACAGTCGCCCCAGGTATTGCACCTTTCAAAACTACACTACCCTCAACAACTTCAAATTCTTTAATTATTCTAGCGGTTACTTCGCCTTTGTCTGTTTGCACTTTCCCAAACTCTCTTTGTTTTAAAAATCCGCCAACAGACATTTCATAGTTCGCTCCATTGTTTTTCATCATCGAATAAACTTTTTGAGCGTCTAAATTCAAAGCATTACCGTTTTCGTCTGTTGATAAATCAAGTTTAGCTGAGAACTTAAGATTTCCAGTTTCATCTTGATAAACTTTCAAAGTTCCGATTTCCTTACTCCAGTCATGCATATGTAACAAAAAATAAGTCTTATCCTTATTTACTTTATCAAGTGCTGTTTTATCAAAATAATCACCATAGCTGTCAATAACGCTATGTGTTACCAGTTGCCCTTCGATTATTCCTTTTTCCTCTGTATCTTGTTTCAATACCATTTTGACACTTTTATTAAATTGTTCCACTTTACACCTCCTATATTAATTCGCAATGACAATTTATGACATCTTTAGCGTCCGCATCTAATTCGTGAGGATGCATTAATCCGCAGCTAAATTTTTCATTTGCTTTTTTAGTTTCTTTGTCACATTTCAAATGGCTTTCTCTGTCTGTTTTACCACCACCTACGTGCCACCAAGTTTTATCAAGCCCCGCCTGCTCCAATCCGTTGAAATATGTTGTTGTAGCAGTGGTGGCTGTCTCAGTTCTAGCAATAACCATTGCCCTTTTCTTTTCCATACCTCTTATTTTTTTTGTTATTTCTTTTGCTATATCTTTGATGTTTGTTCCGCTTTCTTGCCCACGCACTATAATTTTGTTTAATATTTTTTTTGTTGTATCTTTTATATTAGTTACTTTTTCCGCAATCACTTCTTCACCTAGTTTTTTTAATGTTTCATTTTTCACAGTTGGAATTAATTTTTTATCAATTCCACGATGTGTAACAAGAAAATTAGATGTTTCGCTTACTGTTTCGAGTATCCCCTTTTTCAATTCGTTGAATAATTGACTGCTAAATGTTTCCCAAGCAAATTCACTCAAAAACATCTGCTCATCTACATCAATTTCTCCACGTAACTGCTTAAAAATAAGCCTTAGCCTATTAAATTGTTTTTTAATTAGTCTATTACGCATTTTCAACTGTCTTTTAGCGATTATCTTTTTTTGAGAATTAGTCAACTTGATCTTCTTCATTTTCTTCTTCACTTGATTCAGTTTCTTCATCGTCTTCCTCCTCAACTGGTTTTTCTTCTTCATACATTTCTTTGAGTGATGTCATTGATGTACTTATTAAAATATCGTCTCCGTTCTCAACAGGCGGATATTCAAGCTCTGCCCTCTTCTCGTTTATTGTTAAATAGCTAAGATTGTTAAGCATTGCCATTTTCTCTTTTCTGTCCTCTTTCAACACTCCAATCGTACTCGTATCAAAATCTATGTACTCGTTGCTTTCTAGTTTATCTTTCATAATATTATTAAGATACTCGGCTATTTGTTCGACAAGTGGCAATATGTTCTCTGTATACAAATCTTTTTTAGCCTCTTTGTAGTTGCTAAACTTGCTGTTAGTTCTGTCTCCAATTAAAATGCTCGGCACATTCATAACAGCGGCAGTTGTATTCCTTATTTCATCCATAGCATTAAGAAAATCAAAGTCCTGTGGCGAAAAGTCTGCCTCTTTTATTTCTGCACCGTCTCCATCTAAAATAATTGGTTTTCCAACATTTCTAGCACCACTATTCTGTTGAATTTCGTCTTTAATTTCCTTTTTCTTAAAAGCATTTAAGAACTTCTTAACAACAATAATAAGATTCCTCTTACCGCCATTTTTTAATATGCTGTTATTCCATTGCATTATGTAGCACCAGTAATTATGCAAAGCTGTTAATGATTGCACCTTACTTATTCCATATCCTGCTCCAGCGATATTATCGTAAATATTTACACCTTTTATGTAGTAAAACATCTTTAAATCTTCGCTCTTGTATTCCTTGTTGTTAATTCTTATTGATTTAATGCCGTTTAATACATTTTGATTGTCATACTCAATATGATAAGAGCCTTTTTTGAATAAAATAAGTTCGGCTTTTGTGAATAAGTCAACTCTCATTACAAGCAGTTCCCCAAACAGAATATAATACAAAGCGAAATAATTAATAAACTGATCTGTATTAAGCAAGGAATTAGGATTCCGCAATGTATTTAACACATAGCTACTTTTAACATCTCTAACATTATCCCCATATCCTTTTTTATACGTTCCCCATTTTAAATTATTAATCGCTTCATTTATTCTTGTAATAGCCGAACTTGTGAAAGGGTTCTTGTACAATTGGCTCAAAAACTTCTCAGGGTCTTCATCTTCGAGCGTATAACCGTTTATAAATTCCGATAACGTAACTGGCGACCTTGTACTCCAAAATCCTTTTGAAAAAATATTAAGTCTCATTATCCACCTCCTCTTTATAATAATGTTTATTTAATATATACGGCGTATAGTCACTTAAGGCATATTTGATAGCGTCAAAACTATGTGGGTCAATATTAAACGGCTTTTGCGTCTTTGGATTTTTTGCTATTAATCCATCTTTGTTGAAAAACCACTTCATTTCCGTTAATTCCCTGTACGTGTTGGGACACACGTTTTTATCAATAAATATGTTTCTAAATGATTGTATCTTTTTAACTCCAGCTTTACTTATGTCACTCGTTTTTTTGACAGGATTAATCATTACATTATTCATATTGTAAAAAGCAATAGCCTTTGGTTCTGCACTATCCGCATAAACAACTTCGCCATCATTTATTAATTTCTGTATCATTTCAGTTTCTAACATTTCTACATCAGTCAAATGATTATCGTAAAATTCCTCATAGATATACAAGTCATTCAATTCTTCGTCTATCACGACTCTTACTATTGCATTGTATGAGTTACTAAAACCAAAATCGAATCCAGCAAATCTATTCCACTTGCCTTCAATCATTTTTTCTATCCTTGTTTGTTCTATGTGATGTAAATTTCTAAATAATGTATCTCCAGCACTTCCGAATCTCCCTAATGTCTTTATTGCTCTCAAATAGTCATCTGTTTCTGTTTCCAAATCTGCTATAAAGTTATCAGGTAAAAATTTATTATCTGTATACACAGAATGATGTAAATATATATTTTCAGAAAACACATTTCCTTTTTTCAGATTTACTTCATTCTTTATTTTCATAATCCGTTCAGCATATAGATTGCTTTCATCTTTGCCAACCGTTTTCAAAACTTCTGTCAAATATTTATACGTCCATACTCCAAACTCATTAGGATTAGTTGTTAAAATCAATATATTTCTGTTTTTTATACTTCTCAATCTCGATTTAAGTTCTTTAAATGATTTATAATCAATCTCATCTGCTTCTTCTATCCAAATAGTATCTATATCCTTTATTGATTTTATTTTCTTAACGTTGTCTAATCCTCTGAAAATAAATTCAGTCCCCGTCACACTGCAAACAATTTTCATTGGTGTTGATGTAAAATAAAAATACTTTTCTAGTCCAAAGCTATATATAATATCTTGTATATCCGCATAACAGCTCTCTTTTAAATTCTCTCTTATCTGTCTTACAACCAAAATTTTCCTTTTTTCCTGTAATGATAAGAGCACCAATTTAACTGCTGCATTAAATGATTTGCTACTTCCATATCCGCCTAGCAAAAAATAAATGTGCTGGCTGTTATCCAATAAAAACTCTTTAAAATGATTATTCACTTCTCTCACTATTTCCATTAAATTCCCACCAACTTAATTTCTATTTTGTTATCCTCATTTACATCTGTTTTTAGTTTAGATTTTTCTATTTCGAGTTTTTCTTTTTGTATATTTTCATTTTCCAATTCCATCTCTAACTCTGCTTGTCGATAAACCCCTACAATCTGTCCACCTTTGTAAATTTCTTTTTCAAATTCTTTTAAAACTTTCAATCGTTCTTTTATGCGTTTGAGTGTTTCGTCATCTTCTAATCCAATTTTTAAAAATTTTTCTTTCAATTTTTGTTTTTCGTCTTCCAGATCAGATAACTGTATTTTTAAATTGTTATATTTTTCTTCCGTTATTTCAGTTAAAATCGTTTGACTTTTCTCAATTTGAATCACTCTAACACTCTGTTTTTTTCTGTAATAAGTTCTTTCACTTATGCCATTTTTTGCCATTATTTCATGTTTGCAAACATCATCGATTATGTCCGATTTTATCTGTGTTTCTTTATCAATCACAACCATTTTTTTCGGTTGTTTTTTGCTATTTTTAGTTGTACCTTTTTTGGTTGTGGTATTACGTTTTTTTTTAATCCATTTTTCTTTAGCGCTCCAAGTTTTTATTGTATTTAACTTTACGTTGTATTTCTTTGCTAAAACACTCATACTTGTACCGTTTTCATACTCATTCTTAATCAATAATTTTATGTTTTCATCTTTCATTTTTCCTTTACCTTTTTAGTTTTTTAGACAAAAAAAGAGCCATTAAATAAATAGACTTATTTTAAAATCTATCTATCTAATGGCTCATATATCTATAGTCTTGCCTATTCAATTGTAATTTAACGATATAAACTTCTCACTATATATCTTTTTTTGTTCAGTTTGCCTTTATTAAAAACAATTCGTATTTCACATTCTTTCTTCGTTTTTTTTAAAGCTAGAATATCGTCAAGTAAATATTTAACTTCAACATCATCTTCAATTAAGGCTTCATATTTTTTATCCATTTTACCTCCTTATTATACCTTATTTTATCAATATTTTCAAGTATTTATAAGTAATATTCTAAAAAATCTAAATATTCTTTCAATACTCTTTTTAGTTCTATTTCGTAATCTTCATGTTTACAATCTAAAAAAATATTTTCGTATTCTCCTCTTGCATTTAAAACTTTTAAAATATTCGATATTTTCTTCATTTCGACATCTCTTAATCGCTCCTTTATTTCTATTCTTTTTCTTATTTCCTCTTCTCTTTGTATCTTTTGATTTATTTCTCTTAATTCAAATTTTAAACTTTCTCTTTTATTTTTTAATTTTAAAAATTCCCATTCATTCATTTTTTTTAAAATAAACTCTGCCATTCTCAACATTCCCTTTCTCTAAATAAAAACGACTTTCTGCGACTGAACTTTATTTTTTAAATCTTTTAACATTCCAAAGAAATAAACGATAACCCACCCATTTCCTCATTTGTATCGATTATTTTTTTTATCTTTTTTCTTATTTTTTCTTTATTTCCAGTTAATTCTCTACTCGCTTCAGAAACACTCCTGAAAACTGATATTATTTTTTTGTTTTTATAAACTTTTACTCCTATTTTTCTGCTTTTTTTAAAACTGTTATACTTCTCTACAATTTCGTCATTGCGTAACCAATAAAAATCTCCACATTTTATTTTACTTTTCGCAGCATTTGCAATATTTTGATGTTTTAATTTATTTTCTTTTGCTGCTTCGGAAATAGACTTGTATGTCTTCAATAATTCGCCTTTCAGATTATACTTACCCACTCTAACCCCTTTACTCTCTATTATCCTTTTTGTTATTTTTTCTTGGTTTTTTAATCCTGTAACTATTGCATGAATATTATTTTCCTTAGGTGTCACCCATTCTAAATTTGAAACATTATTATTTCTTTTATTTCCATCTCTATGATTTACTTGTGGTTTATTTTCCGTATTTTCTAAAAAGCTTTCTGCTACAAGTCTATGAATGTATTTATTTTTTCTTTTCCCATTAAAGTATAAAGTGATATATCTATATCCTTTTCCGTTATCACAATCAGAAATTATTTTTTGCGATTTTTTATCCAAAACTCTGCCAAAATTACTTATCGCATATTTTTCTCCATACTCATCTAAATTTTTCCAAATTTCCATATTTTCCCTCTCTATATTCTTTTTTAAATTTTTTAAAATGATTTTTATAAACTGGTAATAAATCGTAAACTAATTGGGGATTCAACCACACGCCTTCAATGTGATATTTCTCTTCAAATTCTTTTAAACTTTTTGAATGTTTTTCAAAATGATGATAACTGCACAAAGGTAAAAATCTACCGTGTAATCCGTCATCATTTTCATAAATTCCAACAGTATTTGCTACAGTATCGTAATGATCTAGCTGTATTTCGTTGTACTCGTTATGCTCTTTTCCACAAATACAGCAAACTCTTTTTCTCAGACAAGCTATAACATACCTCTCTGTCGTTTTATCGACTTTAAGTATGCTTTTATACCTGTTGTCGTGTTTATTGAGCACATACAAGTTTATTTCATTTTCTAACGCTTGTTCAATTATAAACGCTATAAAATCATTAGCCATTTCCATATCACAATTCGCCGTTGAAAATTTTTCCAAATCTCTGCTCAACGCAAATTGTTCCTTTTGATACTCTTTCATATCTTGCATCGTCCAACCTAATTCTTCTCCAAATTGCTTTAATAATACGTGTATTAAACCGTTTTGTGCCTTCGATAACCGCTTAACAGGAATAACTTTGATTGGATAATGATTTAAGCGTTCCTCAATCTGTTGTTTCAATCCTGGATATACTTTTTCAACCGGCAATGTTATCACTATCTCTTCATCCGCTATCTCCATGTAAGCCACTTAATTGACACCTTCCTTTTCTTTACAAACTTAATCCCAGCAAACAACTCCGCATTTACTTTCATCACATCAAAGTTGTTTGCGCTTACTTCATTCCCTTCTGTAAGTCTTTTCTTTATCTTTCCTATAACATCCTCTCTCATTTTCCCTCCATAAAAAAATCACAGCTAAATTAATAACTGTGATTTCTATTTTTTATTATTTTTGACTTCTTTTTATCATAAAATCAACTTCTGCATTTGCATTTATTGGTATTATTTGTATCTCTGGATTTTTATTCTTATATACTCTAAAGATTTCATCCGCAAATCCTTGACCTATTGTCTTAATACCGTCAAAATCTAAAAATATTACTTTAAATTTATCTGCATTCAGCAATATTCTTTTTGCCTTTGAACGAGACATGAACGTTTCACCTAAATACTCTTTCGCCAAGTGAACAGTTATAGTTGTTCTATCGAAAATATATTCATCATTTGTATATTTTTCAAATACTTCGTGTGCTGTTCTATCAGTATTTTTATTCAAGAAAAATAACACTCTTGTCCCTTCAACTTTATCTTCAATTTCAACGCTTTCAAAATTATACAATTCATGTCTATTACTAGCAAAAAATTTCTTATCGAAAGAATTTATAAAAAAGCCATCAACTACTTTGGATGTAAAGAATATTCCTTCTCCACTATGGTTTACTGAATCCGAAGTTAGTTTTCCTTTTCTCAATTCAAATATTGCTTGATTTTCATTTTCTAAATTATGGTCTTTTTTAATTTTCTTAAATATTCCAATTCCATTATCCTGTATACATACAACAATTTCTTTGTAATTTTCAGCATATAAAATTGAAATTTTATTACCACCTGAATGTTCTATAGCATTATTTAACATTTCTGTAAAAGTATACACTAGAAGATCCCTTACATTTTCTTTCTTATCCTTTTCATACTTTGAAATAAAGTCTTCATAAACAACATCTTCTTCTAAATTTATGTTATCATATTGCTTAGTCTCATTAACATAAAATTTTAATCTGTACTTGCTCTTTGACTCTTTTTCAACTATGTCTTTATCAATAAATTCTTTTATATATTTAGATACCGTTTGTCTACTAATAGGATATTTTTCAAGCACTTCTTTAAAAACATTTCCATTTTTATAAATTGTTTCTATGATAAAGTCTTTTATTTCTTCTCTGTACTTTTTACTAAAGCTCATACCCTTAACCTCCTAATATAGAAAGTATGTAAACTTAAATAAGTTTTTTTAATTTTTAAGTTTACAGTTTAAGTATACATTACTTTTCAGCTGAAGTCAACTACTTTTTATCAATCACAGTTATTATTCAGTTGTCATTGTCCTATCTTCTCTTAATTTAACATTTCCCCAATCTTTTCATACCCCAAATCTCTTAGAACCTTAGATATATACTCAATTCCTTTTTGATACACAACAGTTTTATAATTTACTTTCACATCACCATTCGGAGCATTCCATTTGCTTTCTACAACTCGGAAATATCCGCGATCAACATACGTTTGAAACGGCATGTTATCCCTTTGTAATATTCCTTGTCTCCTCAAAATATCAAACAATGTATTTCTTCCAACAGATTTAAAATTCAATACCTTGGCAACCGTTCCTATTTCTGCTGTCGTATCACTACCTGTTACATCGTTGTAAAAGTCGACTTTAGGCTGCTGTTCTTTTATCGTGTTTTCTAATAACTGTATTTTCTCTGTATACCCAAGCATTTTTTTGTTTTGAATTTGTAAGGCTCGAACTAATACCATATCATCATTATTCCATGCTTCTTCGCATTGAATAAAATACAGTCTCGCCTGTCTGCCTCTTTCATTGTTTTCTGTCATTGATATTTCTTTTGCCATAGACATTTTTAACAAGTGTTCTGTAATTTCTGTATATGGATTTCTCGGATTATTGGTTTCTCTTTTTTCGGAAACCAAAACAAAATCCCTGTTTTCAATGAATCCATACTTTTTAATCTTTTTTTCGATCCAGTCCACGTATTTTGTTTTAACTTTTAAAAACTCATGAAGTTCTCTCCCACTTACAACTTGTTCGTTATTTTCATTTATCTCAATTTTTATCAATTCATTCATTAATATTCCTCCTTTAATTAAATAAATTATCAACATTATATCTATAAGATGTCCTTTTTTTGTATTGCGCTAATTTTTTGCCAAGTTTCTTTACGTCACTTATATTTATGCTTTTCTTATCAGTATTATTATAAAATTCATTAAATGTTTCCATTTCAATTGCATAAGTTTCTTCTAATTCTCTAAAATTTAAAACAAAATATGCTTTTATATTTTCTTTTTTAGTTTCTTGCAACAAATTACAAATAAACTTTTCCTGTTCCTCTATCGTATTTTTTATATTTGAAAAACTCATAGATTTACCTAAAAAGCTTTTTAGCTCAACTAAAACAAGTTTGTTTCCTTTGAAAAGTATAAAATCACATAGATTTTTATTTTTTAATCTAATCATTTCCCCATTAGCTCCAGTTCTTGTTGCACCATCCTTCAATCTATGTATAAAAACTTCTTCTTTATTTATTGACTTTTGAAAATCATTCTCAAATTTCTTACCAGGATTAACTGCCATTTATTCACCTCTAATTAATAAATTGTTTCAAGCTTGGTCTAAAGTAACCAGCCCCTTTTAAGATTTTACCGTCCGCTCTAAATATTGCTTTTCCATCCTGTAGTTTGCTCATATTACTTCTATGCACTTCTTCAAACGCTTTCACAAAAATATCATTAAACTCATTTTTGAAGACTTTTTCAAAAATAAGTTTGCTTTTGTCGTCCTCTTCAAAATAAATCACATTCGTAACTGTGTCAACATTACCTTTGTGCATTTCCAGTAATGTTCCGACTAGGATATAACACATATCACACACTGCGTCTAACATCTCCACTTTATTGTTTTCTCTCTCAGCTACGTTATACTCAGTTAATTCTTCATCAAACAGCCTCTTTCTTAATTTCATTCGCTCCTCAGTCATTTCCTTTTCTAAAAATTCCTGTTGCCCAAATGCGATATAAAATTCTTTAACTAGCTCAACTATTTCTTTCCATTTTTCCATTATTTATTTTCCTTTCTTCGCTTTCATTTTTCTTTCGTAAATTTCCTTTACTGTTAATTTCATAAAATCCTCGATTCTGCTTTCATCAATTCTCGCAGATACATTTATTGACTCTTTTATACTACCGCTATTTATCTTAATAAAAGCTAAAAACTCATTTAAGTTCGTTGTTTTTATCTCTTTGCCGTCAATGTAGTGACAGTATACAATTACTTTCATTCAAGCCTTGCCCCTCTCCCCTCCTCTTTTCTCAATCTGATCATAACTTTAATTGGAACTTTATTTATTAATAAAAAGAAATAACAAATTTATTTTAAACTCACTCGTATAATCACAGCAAATAATGTTCCAACAAAATATTGAAACACTAAGAAAGGTAATATTTTATTTATTACTTTTCTTATTTTTTCGCTATACTTATAATAAATAAAGCCTGAAATCACGTAACCTAAAAGTTCTAAATTTTCTTTGTGGTTCATTTTTTACCGCCTTTCTTTTCTAGCAACTTCAACAATTTGCTAATTCTTTGATTATTCTTCTCGATTGATATTCCATTCCCGTTAATCGCTTTTGATTTCTCTGCTATCGTCTTCTGCATTCTCTTGTTAGCAGTTCTCATTTTCTTATTTTCTGCTTCTAAGTTGTTAATCTCGTTCCAAATTTTCTCCATTTATTCTCCTATTTCTTGCTTAAAATTTTTGATATTTCTTTATCATACTCTTCAAGCTTTTGACTTAATTTATTCATTTCTTCGGAAAGTTTTGCTTTCTTTTCCCAAATTTTGCACTTTTTTCTTTCAATTTCTTCGATTCTTTTGTAGTTACTCATTCCTTATCGCTCCTATTCTTTGCAGTTTCTTGTTAAACCCTAATTTTATCATTCCAAGCTCTCCGCTCCGATTTTTTCTTATGATAAATTCAAGCTCAGAAAAAACATTTTGATTATTTAAATTGTCTTTTCTGTAGTAGTCTTCTCTGTGTAAAAATGCTACTACGTTACTCGCTTGTTCTATTCCTCCACTGTCCCTCAAATCCGCAAGCAGAGGACGTTTATCCGTTCCTCTTGTTTCGACAGCTCTATTTAACTGAGCTAATACTACGATACAACAATTAAGCTCAGTAGCAAGTAGTTTTAATCTATTAGCCATATATTCCACCTCGTAATTTTTGCTCTGAAATCCCTTGGCGTTCATAAGCGTCAAATAGTCGATTATGATTACCTTCAAATTTTCTTTTTCATGCTCTTTTTTGATTTTACGAATAACGAAATCAAAATCTGAATTATCTTCACAGCTCATGCTCCTAAATTTCGATTCTTGCAATTTACTAATCGCCAGATTTATTTTTGACAATTCCTCGTTAGAGAGCTTTTTATTTTTAATTTTATTAAGCTCAATACCTGTGCCAATCGCCAAAAATCTCTGCATGATCTGAACGTTACTCATTTCAAGATTTATATACAATACGTTGTATTTTTTAGCTGTTAATAAAGCCAAATTCAATGCAAAAGCCGTTTTACCCATTGCTGGTCTAGCTCCAACTGTAACAAGCGACCCAGGTTCAAACGTAAAAAATCTATTTATATCCTCGAACGGAGTTTTTACAATACTTTTTTCATCTGCAAAGTCATCAAGCCAAATTTTTGCTAAATCCCCCATGCCAAAGACTTTATTTTTCTCCTTTTTGGTATTTTCTAAGCTATTGACTTTTTTGATAATGCTTTCGACTTTACTATCAAGAGTATTGTAATCATTCTCAAGTATCTGACTTATTTCGATTTTCAACTGATACTCGTTGTAAGATTCAATAAGTTTACGAATCGGACCGTCCATTGTTACAAGTACGCAGTTATCCATGAGTGCAAATACTTCTTCCCACTCTTCTTCTGCACTAGCAAAATCAGTAACTTCAACCTCGCCTTTTTCTGCTAACGTATCAATGATTTTTTGAAAAATCTCTTTATGCTCAGGGATTAAAAAGTGCTTTGGTTCTAAGCCTAAATCTAAAAAATGTGTTAACTCTCCCAACCTCAGACATATTCCACCGAGTACTTGTGTTTCTAATTCGTCGTACATCGCCATTAATCTCCCTCCCACATGCTAAAATCGAAATTATCTTCGTTAGCTTCAACATATGCCACTGATTCGGCGCTATTGTTAACACTATTTTTGTCTTTATCGGCATAAACATCATTAAAAACGTTCAAGAAATTCTCTTTTTTGCTTGAAAATAGCCAATTCAGAAATTGCCCAATATTTTTTGCTTGTTCTTTGAGATACGAGCTTTCTTGGATTTTTGTAAAAGTTTCTAAGAATTTATCTCTGCCGAGGTATTTATACAAAGTTTGTATTTTGTATCTATGCGTAAGTAATGCTGTATCTATAGCAAATTTATTATCGCATAGCTTAGATAATTCTGTTTTAGCTAAATTAATTGCAATAAGTTGATGTTGTTGTTCGATTTCTTTTGTAGTTTCGTTTTCTTTTTGTGTAGTAGTAATATTATTATTAATAACATCATCTTTAGTATTTAATTCTTTAGTATTTAATATATCAGTGCTATTTTGTACCAATACATTTTGTACAGGTTCATTTTGTACCTTTACAGAACGTACATTTTCATCTGTGTTTTTGTTTATTTTTTGTCTTTTAGATTTTTCTAACGGTCTTTCATAAATGTTGTAGGTGTATTCAAATTTATTACTTCCTTTTTTTGGAGGTATCTTATCTATTTTTAGATATCCAAATTCTTTTAATTCTTGCATAGATGTTTTTATTGCTCTTTCGCTTTCACAACATAATGCAACTAATCCCTTCAAAGAAAAATCCCAATCGTTCGGTAAGCTCAACATCAATGTTAAAAGCCCCTTCGATTTCAGGCTCATTCTTTTTTCTTTTAAGTGATAATTTGATATCACTGTATAACCACTTGTTTTATTTACTCTAAAAACTGCCATTTCTTTTCCTTTCTCCCCACATATTGTGTTTTTTAAAATATTATGGTATAATAAACACAATAAAGGAATTTTTGATTCCTTCTTCCTAGCACTCTTCGGAGTGCTTTTTTATTTTACAAAATCCCTCTTGAATCCAGTATTCTTTTAAATTCTTTTTCAATTTCTTCACGTACAAAATTTTTCAATTTTGGTTCAAATGTAAATTTTTTGTTACTGTTTAATTTTTTAAACTCGTTTCTCAAAGTTACAACTATTATCTCAAATTCATCTCTGTCTATATGATTGTTACTAAGCACATCAAAAACTTCCATAATCGTTTTATGTATTCTTTCCAGCCTTTTTTCAGGAAGTTCACTGGATATTCCTGGATGTTTTGGTTTTTGGGTTTTAGGTCTTGGATTTGTTCCCTGTTCCATTGTTCCACCTACCTTATTTTGTTTTTACCCCCTTTTGAGTTATAATAATATCGCCAAACATATTAAAATCGAAAGGAGGTATGCCCTATGGATCCAAAAGATTTTTTAAAAGATTTCCCTAACTTCAAAATATCTTCTGAATTAGCCGACGGAATGTATGAACGTATTGTAAAAACCATCAAAGAGTTTGAAGAAGAAATTGGAGACGACGAACAAGCTAGTGTTGTGATTTCTTCTTTTGCTAATAATCCGATTTTAATTAATGATGTTGGATATTGGAATCCTGACATTATTATTTTTCACGGAAATTTGGTGAACGACGGTTCGAGCGTTCAAGTGCTTCAGCACACAAGTCAACTAAATCTTTGTCTAATAGCTTCAAAACGTCCACACCCTGAGAAGCCAAGACGTAAGATTGGATTTTTAGTTGATTCTCAAGAAGATTAATCAACTTATCTATCTTAATGTCCAACAAATTTGTTTGGCTTTGTTGGGCTTTTTTTTCTTTTGTTTCTAAATCCATTCTATTCACTCCTTTTTTTTCTTAACTTTATTTTTTTTTAAATCTTTTCATCTCACACCTCCTTCTTTTTCTTTTGGATTGTTAATTTTTATGATATACTTCTAATATCGCACAGAGTGGAAAGAGGTATACTATGAACGAAATTATTGCAAATTTATTAATTGAAAATCTTTATCAAGAAATTAAAATTGCTGCACTTGCAAAAATACTATTTGAAAACAACATAATTTCTGAAAAAGAATTCAATGACAAAACTACAAAATTGTTAAAAGATAAAGATTTTTTGAAAAAACAACTAAATAAGATATTACCTGAAGATACATATCAAGAAATATTTCATAATATCTTAAACGACTTTATGGCTGACTAAATAACCAAAATTAAAATAACTCTGTGCGTTTTTTCTTTTCTTCTCTGTTCATACCTTTTAATATTTTTATAACAGACTTTAGAATATTGTCTTTTTATTTTTTCCTTTTTCTGCAATAATTTTTATATTTTCCACTCTTTCTGTACATCTCACACCTCCTTACTTTTCTTTTGGATTGTTAATTCATAGCCTAAATCGTTTAGTATTTCCTCTGTTGTAACAAGATGAGCACCTTTGCCGTTGTAGATAGTCTCTGACATAGTTCTAGCTAAAGAACTATAACTTCGATTTGTATTTGTGCAAAACGATTTCAAGCTTCTGTGCTGTTCAGTTATCAAGTTATCGATTTTTAAATAAATATCCTTTGTGTTCATTTCACCACCTCTTTTTTTACTCTAAAAAGAGTAAATAAAATTTAAAAAATTTTTTTATATCAAAATTATACTCTCTTTTGTGTAAAAAGTCAATAAAAAAATATATACTCAACAATCTTAGGTTTTCAGTATATATTTTCAAAAACTTTATTTCTTTTTAAAGAATAAATATATCAAATAAAATGGTAATATTGCTATAAAAAATCCTATAATAAATAACCAAATAATAATATTCACAATCAAATTTAACTCCCCTGAATTATTTGTATTGGAAACAGAAGTTCCTTTTTTAGTTTTTATTTTTTTGTTTTTAACCAAACCTTTTACACCGATAGTTGTTTTGTTATAGACTTTATTATAAACTGCTTTTTTAGGATTTTTTAATAATCCAGTACCTTTTTTACCATACCCTGGTATAAGAACTTTTTTTAATTTTCTTTTAGCTTTTCCTGTGGTCATTGCTTTAAAACTTTTCTTTAGTGATGGTTTTCTCAATCCTATTTTCATATTCTCCCCCCCTAGATGAGTTCACAAGTGCAAAAAATTTCTTTGTTAATATTTTCGATAGATGGTGCTTTTTCTTTGTGAACTGGACAAATATTCCATACCTTTATCTCGAGGTTAGCTCGTTTTAATCCTTCCAAGCATATTTGATTTGCAATTTTTGTCTTCAAAAAAGCAACAAAAATTTCAAATATCTGTTTTTCTATATTTCTTTTAAAATTAAAATATTTTTTATTATAAAAATCATAATCCAGTTCTAATTTTTCGTCTGGAAATTTCTCAAGAAAAAGTTTATATGAACCACGAGGATTACAATGCCTTAATTTAAAACAAAAATTTTTAAATCTTTCAATAAAATTATCATCATTATTTAGGTATTCTTTTAAATTCATGTTATCTAAAATTTCTTTTGTTTTTATTTTCTGCTCCTCTGATTCCTTTATTGTCGGTATTGAATTTTCGAACATTTCGCTTTTATTCCTTTCATAATATTATTTTTGCCAAATAACTTTGAACTTCAAAAATAGATTCCGATTTTCCAAATTCAAATTCGGCAATTAAATTTGAAGATCCGTATATCTTTAATTCGGAGTCCATATCAAAACTTCCTGCTGTTTCGATTGAAAATCTACTAATTGCTCTATATGGAATACTTAAATATTCTTTCTTTTTACCTGTTACTCCTTGAATATCAACTTTTATCACTCTTTTATCTGTAAATACAATCAGATCTCTTAATCCCCTATATGAACGCTTAATTTCTTCACCTTCCAGCAAAATTTTTTTAAGTACTTTTTCAGCTTCATCATTTTCAATTGTCGTTCCTCTGCTAGAAAATTTATCGCTTACAGCTTGAACTTTTTCGGCTACATTTTGTGCAGTGTCTACTGCGTTTTTTACTTTGTCAAATAATCCCATTTTTTCACTCTCCTAGAAATTAATTTAAAATTTTATATTTTTCATTTTTCTTTGAATTAATTCCGAAACAATTCCAACACAATAAACTTCTTCATCTTCTCTGACTTCCATTTCTGGATAGACGTCTTCGTTAAATGAATAAAGATACATTTTTCCAGATTTGAAAATTACTTTTTTTGCAAATCTTTTATTGTCAATATTTACAATAGCCACTTGTCTATTAAGACTTTTCCAACCCTCTAGAGATGTAGGACACAAATTTGGATTCACGATTACCTTATCTCCATCAAAAAGTATTGGCTCCATACTATCTCCGTGTATTTCCAAAATAAAAGAACCGTTAGGCATTTTAAAATCACTTGGAAGTATAAATTCTTCTTCTGTAAAATGTTCCATATCAATTTCTCCACTTCCTGCTGATGCAACTCCATATACGTTAAATTTAAAAATTTTAGGTTTTTCGTACGTATTTGAAACATTAATTTGCTCTGGTAAAATTGAAGATAAATAACTTTTTTCTAATTCTTTTTTGTTGTTGGGAAAATTTTTGATCAACTTCTCATATAATTTTTTGCTCACTTTCCTTCTGCCTTTTTCAACTTCATTTAAATAACTAGTCGAAATTTCTAGCCTTTTTGCCATTTCCTCAAAAGTAAATTTTTCCCCTTTTCGTAAATTAGTTATTAATTCATTAATTTTCATAACGTTCCACACCTTTTTTTATATAATTATACACTACTTTTGAAAAAAAATCAAAAAAAGTGTTGACTTTTTACACAAAAAAGAGTATAATATTTTTGTAAATAAAAAAATTTTAAAAATAATTTACTCTAAAAAGAGTAAAAATGAAATAAAGACACTTGATAAGGAGATGATAAAAATGACAGATCTAGAAAAAGAAATAAGAAATATAATATTTGATTTGATTGACAACGAAGAGTTAAAAATGAATAGAAACAATCAAATAGAATACACTCAAGATTGGCTAAATAAGTGGCTTATGGAGTGTATATTAGACGGATATTCAACTAAAGAAGTGATAAAAATTCGTGAGTACTTTGAAAACTTTTCTTACGAAGACGAAAGAGAAACTTGGGACACAATTTATTATGAAGACTGTAACGGTGGAATAGACTGGTATGAGGAAAACGAAAGAATTGAAACATTTGTTGTTGAGATGAAAAAAGTAGGATAAACGATTGATGTTTTACTAAGCTCATTAGCGAAAGTTGACGATACTTAGCTAGTGAGTTTGGATAAGATATTAATTTATCTTCGGACAATGACAGTTAAATATTAAAAGAGGATACACAATTGTGCGTCCTCTTGCTAAATTTAAAGATTTGATTGTGCCGTTTGCTAGCTATTGATTTACTATCGCATACGGCGATCTCCTATAATATTTAATTTAATACGTTTAATCCAGGCAGCCGGCACTATTAAATTTTTAAAAATGGAGGAAATATGGAAAATAAATATTTTACTAAGAAAATTCGTTGTGAACTTTACAATGATAATTTTCAGAATTATAAAAAATATCATATACCGAAAAAAGCTCAACTTGTAATAGCAGATATTCCATACAATTTAGGTAATAATGCTTTTGCAAGTAGTCCAGAATGGTACGTTGACGGAGATAACAAAAAAGGCGAAAGCAAAAAAGCAAACTCAAGTTTCTTTAAAACTGATGTAAATTTTAATCTTGCAGAGTACATGCACTTTTGCTCGAAATTATTAATAAAAGAGCCGAAAGAGCGTGGAAAAGCTCCAGCAATGATAATATTTTGCGCATTTCAACAAATTGATATGCTTGTGAAATATGCAAAGAAACACGGATTTAATAATTATTATCCGCTTGTATTCATAAAGCATAGTAGCTCACAAGTGTTAAAAGCTAACATGAAAATTGTTGGAGCTACAGAATATGCACTAGTATTTTACAGAGACAAATTGCCGAAGTTTAATAACAACGGCAAAATGATCTTGAATTGGTTCGAGTGGACGCCTGATCCAAAATCAAAATATCCAAAGGTACATCCTACTCAAAAACCAATATCTTTGTTAAAAACATTAATAAAGATATTCACGGATCCAGGCGATACAATAATTGATCCAGTCGCTGGAAGTGGAAGTACATTAAGAGCAGCCAGAGAATTAAAAAGGAACTCTTACGGATTTGAAGTAGAGAAAGAGTTTTACAAAAAAGCTACTACTGAAATGTTAAAAGAAGAAGAAATAAAACAATTAAATTTATTTTAGGAGGAATCGAAATGAAATATAATTTTAGTTCATTAGCGTTAGTAAATGCTAACGAAAGAAAAGTAAAAAAAGAGAGAGAAGAAAGAAGATTAAGAAATAGAATCAAAAAATTTTTTAAAAAAATAAAATAAAGGAGAAAAATAATGAAATCAAAGAAAGATTTTGAGAAAAGATTTAACTACTGTGTTGAACATCAGAAAAAAGAATTTTACCAAAATGGCTATGGCATATCAATTATTCCTGATGTAAATAATTTAGAACTGTTTGAAGTAGCAGTTTTAAAAGGGGATAAAGATAATTGCGTTTTGTGTTTTGACACTCACATCACTGATGATGTGATAAGAGGCTTAACAGCTGACGAAGTGGAAATGATTAAACAAGAGGTTAAAAGTTTGAAAAAAGGTCTTTATAATTGGGCGAACTAATGAGGAAACAAGGAGGAATAATATGAGAAAATTAATGATAAACATAACTAAACTAGCAGCAACAACAGTCTTGACTGTTTTAGCTTTTAAATATGCCAAAATAGAAAGAGGATACGATGCTATTGGTGGAGAGGCGCTTGTCCTATTGTTATGTTGGATAGTTTTTTATCTAGCACCAGGAATGGCTAAAGAAATTAAAAAAGCGAAAGGCGGAAATGAAAATGAAATTAGATAATATTTTGAAAGAAAGAGTAATAAAAATAATGAATTTAGCACTTATTAAAAGTGAAAAGACAAAAAACACGATTTTTTTATCATTCACAGGTCATGTTGAATGGCTAGAAATAAGCATTTATAAAAACGGTTGGGAAAATTCAACAAAGGTATTTTTTAAAAAAAGAATTAGATTTTATAAAAAAAATGTTTTTGAAGAATTAGACGAAACAATAAAAAAATTAGAGGAGTTGGATTGATATGAATATTTACAAAAAATTAAACAAGATACAGGTTGAATTGAAAGCTCCAAAATCTCAAAGAAACAATTTTGGAAACTACAATTTTAGAAATTGCGAAGATATTTTAGAAGCGTTAAAACCATTGCTTTTAAGAGAAAAAATAATTATCCAATTAAGCGATGAGTTAGTCCAAACTGGAGATAGATTTTACATCAAAGCAACAGCAACTTTAATTGATGTTGAAAGCGGAGAAAAACATAGTACAACCGCTTTTGCTCGAGAAGAGTTAAGCAAAAAAGGGATGGACGGTAGCCAAATAACTGGTGCAAGTTCCTCATATGCTAGAAAATACGCTTTAAATGGATTACTTGCTATTGATGACACGAAAGACAGTGACACAACAAATACTCATAATAACAACGATTCTAAAAACCAAAAAAAACAAGCATCAACGGAAGAAAAAAGGAAAAACGGTGAAAATTACATCGCTAAAAACACTCAAAAGTATCAAGAAATGATTGACGGCTTTTTTGAAACACACAATGCTAAGAATATTACAGAATTATCGAACGACAATGTGAGTGAATTAGCTCGTAAAATATACGAATTAGAAAAATTAGAAAAAGGAGCGTAAGAATATGAATAATATAGTTTTGATTGGAAGAATGACAAAAGATCCAGAATTAAAATATACGAATAACGGAAAAGGAAACACTAGATTTACTTTAGCAGTGCAAAGAAATAAAGATGAAACGGATTTTATTAACTGTGTAGCGTGGGAAAAGACGGCAGAAAATATTGCTGAATACTTTAAAAAAGGTAGTCAAATAGCTGTACAAGGGACAATAAGAACTGGGAATTATGAAAAAGATGGCAGAACGATTTATACCACAGATGTGTGGGTATATAAGTTCAATTTTATAGGCAATAGCAATAGTAGCAATAATCAAAATAAAAAAGAGGAAGATGAAAATTTCCCGTTTTAGACGAATGAAGGAGCGATGAAAATGAATAATTTAAGTTTAATAAAATACGAATTGAAAGAAATAAATAATATAGTAACATTTTTAGAAAGTGAGAACGGTGATTTGGATGAGCAAACAATAAATGATACAAAAGAAAGTGTTTCGTTGCTATTAGAAGAAAAATCGGATCAATTGGAATTACTATTGAAAGATTTAGAATTAAAAGCAGAAAAATGCAAAGAAATTGCTGATTTTTATACTAAAAAAGCAAAACAAGCGAATGAAAAGAAAAAAGCACTCAAAGAGTTAATTTTAGGGACAATGCAAAAACTTGGCACTAAGAAAATAGAAACTGTAACAGGGACATTTACAATTAGAAATAACAATCCATCTTTAGTGATTGACGACAAAAGTTTGATACCAGCAAAATTTGTAACTATGATTCAGAGTGACAAAATAGAAAAAGAAGAAATCAAAAAAGCAATTAAGAACGGAGAAGAAATTGCGGGAGCACATTTGGAGACTTCACAAAGTTTGCTTGTAAGATAAAAGAGAAGGTTAATTGAGGGCACTTTATAACAAAACAGGAGGAGAAAAATATGCGCAAAGATAACATTTTGAGACGAATAAACACTATAATTTCAGATTTAAAATCAATTGAAAGAAAAGTTGAAAACAACGAGATGGAAGCATATGATTTAGAAAAATTATATAGGGAACTTGATGACTTCTTATATATAATAAATCAATTTTGACAGGAGGATTAAAATGGAAAGAGAAAATGTAGAAAAATATTTAAAAGAAAATTTAAAAGGTATCAGGGTAGAACCTAAAAAAATAATGATTGCTGGATTAGAGATTTTAGAACCTGTCATATTTCTTGAACTTAAAGATGATTCAGAGATAAGGTTTTTTAGACTTAACTTAAATTTGAAAAAATGGGAGGACTAACAATGAGAGAAATAAAATTTAGAGCTTGGCTTAAAGAAGACAAGAGAATGGTAAATGTTGAAACAATGGATTTTACAGATAAATCAATACAATATCTGAAAAAGAGTGAAATTAATAATGCATATATTTTAAGAAGAGAAAGCTTTGTTGATGTTGAATTAATGCAATATACAGGGGTAAAAGATAAAAATGGCAAAGAAATTTACGAGGGGGATATTATAAAATACAAATTCCCTTACGATAGAAGACTTAACCATATAAGTCCTGTAAAATTCCTTGAAACTGAAACAAGTTTTGGGATAAAAGATAGATATGGAATTGAAATCCCACTTTATAAGATAACAACTAACAATTTTTTTGAAGTCATTGGAAATATTTATGAAAACAAAAACTTACTGGAGGAAAACAAATGAAATATATAGTAACGAGATATTTCGATTATATAGCCGAAAACATTCAAGTTTTCGACAACAAAGAAGAAGCCAAGAAATATTTTGAGGAAGCTGAACAGATATGGAAAGACAGCCTTTACACGCACTTTGAATTTGGAGAAGTTCCAGATAACTCAAAAATACTGGAAAGTAAATTGGTTGCAAAAAATTAAAAAAGGAGGAATAAAAAAAAATGAAATTACTGTTAAGTGTAGAAGAGGCTTGTTCATTTCTTCAAATGAATGAGAGAACTTTAAAAAGTGGGCTAATTAGCGGAACTTTAGATATAGGAAGTGCAATAATTACAAAAGTTATAAATAATAAACCTAGATATAAGTACCACATCCCTATTAAGAAAGCCGAGAAATATATGGGAATAAGTTATGAAGATTTTTTAAAAATGAGGTAGTAGTATGAAAATGAGAAATCCAAACGGTTATGGTTCTGTGATAAAATTAAAAGGCAAAAGAAGGAAACCTTTTGCTGTAAGAGTTACAACCCATTGGGACAAGAACGGTAAGCAGCAATATAAATATTTGGGGTATTATAAAACTCAAAAAGAAGCCAACCAGCAATTATTTTATTATAATGAAAATCCGCATAATGTAGATGCTCAAAACGTCACATTTGCAGAAGTATATGAAAAATGGAAAATAGAAAAATTTGAAATGGTTGGTCATTCGTCGCAGTTAGGATATATTGCTGCATTTAAAGCTTGTGAAAGTTTATATCAGATACGATTTGTTGACTTGAAATCATCTAATCTACAAGAAATTGTAAGCAATTCTGAAATCAAGCATGGATCTAAACGAAAAATTAAAGTGTTATTTAATCAGTTATACGCTTACGCCATGAAGAACGATATTGTTTCCAAAGATTATAGTAAATACATCAATATTGGGAAAAATATGGAAGAAAGTACAAGAAAGCCTTTTACAGATAAAGAAATCAAAAGATTGTGGGATTTACTGGATGAAAACGACTGGATTGATACTATTCTGATTCTAATTTATACAGGATTTAGAATCGGAGAATTGTTAGAAATTAAAAATAGCGATATTGATTTAGAAAATAGAATTATTAAAGGCGGACTAAAAACAGAAGCTGGTAAAGATAGATTAGTTCCTATTCATTCCAAAATATTGAAACTTATTGAAAATAGAATGAATACCAAGAATGAATATTTAATTGTAAACTTTAAAGGCGAACAAATGAAATATGATAATTATTACAGGGAAAAATTTAAGCCTATAATGGAAGAACTTGGAATGAAACATAAACCTCATGACACAAGACATACATTTGCAACATTATTAAGTAATGCAGACGCAAATAAAACATCAGTTAAAAAATTAATAGGACACAACAGTTATACAACGACTGAAAAATTTTATACTCATAAAGACATTGAAGAGTTGAGAAAAGCGGTGGAAAAGATATAGTATTTTGTATATTGCTTGTATATTGTGTGTATATTGTAACCATACACTTGTATACATTTCTGTACCTTTTCAAAATTAAAAACCCTCGGAAACATTGATTTCCAAGGGTATATAAAATAATACAATTATCTTTTTGAAAATTGAGGACTTCTTCTGGCTTTCTTTTTCCCATATTTTTTTCTTTCAACCATTCTTGAATCCCTAGTTAAGAATCCTGCTGCTTTTAAAGCTCCTCTTAATTCAGCATCAGCTTCTAATAATGCTCTTGAAACACCGTGTCTAATAGCTCCTGCTTGACCTGTATTTCCTCCACCAGTTACATTAACTTTTACTCCATATTTATTTAAAGTTTCTGTTAATTCTAAAGGTTGTTCAACTATTTTAGCTAATAATTCTCTTCCACCAAAATAATCTCTCATTTCTTTTCCATTTATTACTACTCCAGTTTCACCTGGGATTAATCTTACTCTTGCTACTGAAGTTTTTCTTCTTCCAGTTCCTAAATATTGAATTCTTTCTGCCACGAAATCTTACCTCCTATAACTCTATTCTTTCTGGTTTTTGAGCTGCATGTGTATGCTCATTTCCAACATAAATTTTTAATCTACCAATCATTTGACTACCTAATTTGTTTTTAGGTAACATTCTTTCAACAGCTTTTCTGATTACTTCAGTAGGTTGTTTTGCTAACATTTCTTCTAATGATCTAGTTTTTAATCCTCCTGGATATCCACTATGTCTGTAGTATTTTTTAGCTAATAATTTGTTACCAGTAACTGCGATTTTTTCAGCATTTGTTACTATAACAAAATCTCCACCGTCAACATGTGGTGTGTAACTAACTTTATGTTTACCCATTAATTTAACAGCAATTTCAGCTGCTAATTTTCCTAATATTTTTCCTTCTGCATCTATTTCATACCAGTTTCTTACAACTTCTTCTTTTTTTTGCATTACAGTGTATCTATTCACTATTTTATCCTCCTAAATTTATTTCTTTTATCTTTTCGGATAACGGTCCTTTGTGGGAAAGGCTCTCATATTCGTTAATTATATATTATTTTCTCGTAGTTGTCAAGTAAAATTACTTGATACATTATATTTTTTTGACCAGAATGTATCACGTAATCGCTTACTTCACTAAAAAACATAGCAAAAACGATAAATTAAAATTTAAAAAATATCGTTTCTACTATGTAAAATTTAAAAGTCTTATTCCACAATTGCTTCCACAACTTCATCTAAAGTAAACTTTGAAAAATACTCACCAATATTTACTTCTTTTAAACGTTCCCTTATCGCTTCTGGCGTATATTTTGCTCCCACTAAAAGATTTTCCAATTCTGTTAAATCCTCATTCATTCCAAAGAAATCTCCATAAAATTTAATACTTTTTATCTTTGAATTTTCAACATCTGCAAATATTTGAATTCGTCCATTTTTAAATCTTTTTCCTCTAGTTATATTATATTCTGGTGACTCTCCGTAATTCCATTCCCAGCTTCTTTTAATTTCAGCTCTTTTAGCAATATAATCTAACTCTTCCTTGCTGAAAACATATTCTTTCATATCGGGATACTGTTTTTTCATATATTCCATAATTTTATCACCAAATTCTTCAACTGTAATAGGAGTTTTCAAATGAGGCAATATATTCGTAACTCTACTTCTAACAGATTTTACACCTTTTGACTCAATTTTATCTTTAGAAACTTTCAAAGCATCTCCTAAAGCACTAAAATCAACATTAAATAAAAGGCAACCGTGATGCATCACTCTATCTTTTATGTAAGCCTGTGCATTTCCACAAAATTTTTGCCCGTCAATTTCCAAGTCATTTCTTCCAGTAAACTCAGCTTTTACGCCTAATTCTGCCAATGTTTCAATTATTGGTTTTGAAAACTCTTTAAAATTGAAACCTTCTTTATTTTTATCTCTATTAGAAATAATCGTATAATTCAAATTATTCAAATCGTGATAAACTGCCCCTCCACCAGAAATTCTACGAATTACATGAATCCCTTTTTCTCTAGTATATTCCGTATTAATTTCCTCAATAGTATTCTGATATTTCCCGACAATTATTGAAGGTTCATTTATCCAAAGTAAAAATATTTCATCTTCATCCTTTAATTTTTTAAAGCAATATTCTTCCATAGCAATATTAAATGCCGTATCGTGAGTTTTACTAATATAATAAATCATAACAAATAGCCCTCTTTCATTCTATTTTCTTTTTTTAGGTAAATGAACAGCTTCCCCTAAAACATCTGCACATGCTTCAAACAATGCTTCTGAATAAGTAGGGTGTCCATGTATTGTTTTAATCACTTCATCAACTGTAATTTCCATTTTCATTAATGTTGCAGCTTCGTTAATGATTTCAGCAGCTGAAGGCCCTACAATGTGAACTCCTAAAATTTCTCCATATTTTTTATCAGCAATAACTTTTACAAATCCAGCAGATTCCCCTGATGCCAACGCTCTTCCATTTCCTACAAATGCGAATTTCCCTACACTTATATCATATTTTTCTTTAGCTTGTTCTTCTGTCAATCCAACCATTGCTACTTCTGGTACAGTATAAATTGCTGATGGTATAGTATAAATTGAAGCTGAAGAATTTGTTTCTAATCTTGTTGCTCTGTGATTTCCTTGAATTGCATTTTCTGCTGCAATTTCTCCCATTCTAAATGCCGCATGAGCCAACATTCTAGTTCCATTAATATCTCCAGGCGCATAAATACCTTTAACGCTAGTTTCCATATATTTATCCACTTTAACTTTACCATTTTCCAATTCCAAGTCAATTTCCCCAATTCCTTCCAAATCAGGAACTCTTCCAATTGACAACAATGCTTTTTCAGCCACAATGTCATCTTTTCCATCAACTTTAATTGTCAATGTATCTCCATTATCAACAATTTCCTTAATTGCAGTTGAAGTCAAGATTTTCATTCCTTTTTTCTCTAATTCTTTTCTCAATGTTTCAGAAGATTCCCTATCTACACCAGGAATAATTCTATCCATCATTTCCACAACAGTTACTTCTGAACCAAATGAATTAAACACCTGTCCCAACTCAATTCCAACTACTCCTCCACCAATTACAGCCAATGATTTAGGAATTTGTTGAATATCTAAAATATCATCACTTGTCAATACTTTTGGACTGTCAATTCCTGGAATATTGATTCTTCCTACTTTTGAACCACCTGCTAAAATGATTTTATCAGTTCTCAATACTGTTTCACCTTTATCATTTGTAACAACAACATCTTTATCAACATTTATTTTCCCAATACCGTTATAAATCTTAACATCATTACTCTTCAATAATCCTTGAACTCCGTTTGTCAATGTTTTTACGATATCATTTTTCAATTTAACAACTTTTGGCATATCAATTGTGAATTTATCATTTTCCAAGATAATTCCTCTTTTTCCTGCTGTTTCAATTCCTTCGATAATTTCAGCATTTTTCAAGAAAGTTTTCGTAGGAATACATCCTTTATTCAAGCAAGTTCCTCCAAAATGAACTTTTTCCACAATCGCTACTTTTCCACCTAACTGTGCTGCCTTAATTGCCGCTACATATCCTGCAGGTCCTCCACCGATTACAACTACATCAAATTCATCGTCACCTTTTGGTGCTTTTGGTTCATTTGAAGTTGAAGCTGCTGGCTGAGCTGCTGCCACTGGTTCTGCCGCTTTTGGTTCTGGTGCCGCTTGAGGTGCTGATCCTGTTGGTGCTTCTTCTCCTTCAGCTCCAATGTACCCAATAACTTCTGTAACTGGCACAGTTTCTCCATCTTGTTTTAACACTTTAATTAAGTATCCTGAAGCCTCTGCCTCCAATTCCATACTTGTTTTATCTGTCATTATTTCAAGTAAAATTTCTCCCTCTTCTACTTTTTCCCCTTCTTTTTTGTTCCATTTCACGATTTGCCCTTCTGTCATATCAATTCCAGCTTTAGGCATAATTACTTCTACTGCCATTTATTTCACTTCCTTTATTTTATTTAATGGTATTTATAGTATTTCAAATTTTCTAAATTAACATTGCCAATGGATTTTCCAATAATTTCTTCAAATCTTGCATAAATTTAGCTCCAGCAAGTCCATCCACAACTCTATGGTCAATTGTTAGACACATTGTCATTATTGGTCTAATTACAATCTCTCCATCTACAACTACTGGTTTTTCAACTGTCGCAGCAACTCCTAAAATTGCTGAATTTGGTTGATTTATAATAGGATTAAAACTTTGCGTTCCAAACATTCCCAAGTTACTAATTGTAAACGTACTTCCACTTTGTTCAGAAGGACTCAATTTCATCGCCAACGCCTTTTTAATAATATCTTTAGACGCAACTACCAATTCGCTTAATGACATTTTATCTGCACCTTTAATTACAGGCACCAAAAGTCCATCGTCCATTCCAACAGCAATTGATAAATTTACATAATTATGCAATGTAATTTGTGTTCCATCTTCAGACAATTCAGAATTTACATATTTGTGTTTCATTAATGTTTTAACTACAGCAAATGAAATTAAATCTGTTACAGTTATCTTTTTACCTGTATTTTCCATAATTGTATCCATAACTTTTTTTCTCAACGAAATCAATTCTGTCATATCGACTTCATAATTTAATGTAAATGTAGGTGCTGTAAAATAACTGTCTGACATTCTTTTCGCTATTACTTTTCTCATCGGTGACATTGGAATAACTTCAATATCAGCTTCTTCCACTTGTTCTTTTTCAGCCAATATCGCTTTTTCATGTCTTGCCAATTCTTCAGTTTCTTTAGGTTTAGCAATGATATTCAAAATATCTTCTTTCATTATCTTCCCATTATGTCCGCTACCTTCTACTGTACTCAAATCAATGTTGTATTCTTGTGCTATTTTACTAGCCAACGGAGTAATTCTCACTTTTTTCTCAAAATTAAATTCTTCCACATCTTCTTTATGAATTCTACCTTTAGCTCCACTGCCTCTAACATTTAACAAATCTATTCCCATCATTTTAGCTAAATCTCTCGCAGCAGGTGTAGCTCTCAATTTGCTATTTTCCATCTTATTTTTCACCTTCTACTATTGTTTATTTTTTACTTTTCTAATTGCCTCAACAATTTTTTCAACGCTTGGAACCATTGCTGTTTCTAAAGTATGATTATATGGCATAGGTACATCTTCTCCAGCCAATCTCACAATTGGATGATCCAAATAATCAAACGCATCACTTTCTGAAATAATTGCTGAAATTTCTCCAATAAACCCACTTGTTTTATGAGCATCATTCACTAAAATAACTCTTCCTGTTTTCTTAACTGAATCTAAAATTATTTCTCTATCTAATGGTATCAATGTTCTAGGATCCACTACTTCTACGCTAATTCCTTCTTCAGCCACTATTTCTGCTGCCTTCAATACTCTTTCAAGCATTCTTCCGTAACTTACTATTGTAATATCCGTACCTTCTCTTTTTATTTCTCCTTTTCCTAAAGGAATTATAAATTCAGGATCTGTTGGAACTTCCCCTTTCATATTATATTGTGCCTTATATTCCAAGAAAATTACTGGATTATTATCTCTAATAGCTGCTTTCAACAATCCTTTCACATCTGCAGGTGTTCCAGGGGCAACTACTTTCACTCCAGGAATATGCGTAAACCAAGCCTCCAATGATTGTGAATGTTGTGCTGCTGAACCTACTCCACTTCCTGCCGCACATCTAAATGTCACTGGAACTCTTCCTTTTCCACCAAACATATATCTAGCTTTTGCCGCCTGATTTACAATATTATCCATCATATACACAATAAAATCCATAAATGTTACATCTACAATCGGTCTTAATCCTGTCATTGCTGCTCCAATAGCCGCTCCTGAAATTGCCGATTCTGAAATAGGCATATCCTTAATTCTCTCTTCTCCAAATTCTTCTAACATTCCTACCGAAGTACCAAAATCTCCTCCGAATATTCCAACATCTTCTCCCATAAGAAATACATTTTCATCTCTTCTCATTTCTTCTGACATTGCTGTAATTATTGCCTCTTTTACAGACATTAATTTTGTCTCCATATTTATTATTTCCTCCCAGTTTCTATCTCTTCTTTTTAAAATTTCTAACACTACGTTCCTTATTTAATCTGCAAAAATATCCTCAAATGCTGATTCAAGAGTTGGTTCTGGACTATTTTTCGCAAAATCAACTGCTTCTTCAATTTTTTGTTTTGAATTTTCTTCCAACTTAGTCAATTCTTCCTCAGTTGCAATCCCTTCTTGAATCAATTTATTTCTAAATTTAATATTTGGATCTTTTGCTTTCCAAGCATCCACTTCTTCTTTTGTTCTATATTTTCCAGGATCTGAACTCGAATGCCCAAACCATCTATATGTCACACTTTCAATTAAAACAGGACCTTTTCCTTCTCTCACATCATCCACTGCTTTTCTAAATGTTTCATAAACTGCCAAAACATCATTTCCATCTTCAATGAAATATCCAGGCATTCCATAAGCTGCTGCTCTTTGATAAATATGTTCTACATTTGTAACTTTTTTTATATCTGTACTTATTCCATATCCATTATTAATTGAATAAAAAATAATTGGTACATTCCAAACTGAGGCCAAATTCATTGCTTCATGAAAACTTCCTTCATTTGTAGCTCCATCTCCAAAACAACACATCACAATTTTCCCAGTATTCTTAACTTTTTGAGTATAAGCTGCTCCTACTGCCATTCCGTGTCCTCCACCAACAATTCCGTTAGCTCCCAAATTTCCACTTTCTAAATTGGCAATATGCATTGAACCTCCTTTACCTTTACAAGTTCCTGTAGCTTTCCCCATAATCTCAGCCATCATTCCATTCAAGTCAATCCCTTTTGCAATAACTTGCCCATGCCCTCTATGGTTAGATGTTATAAAATCATCAGGATTCAATGCTGCAATCGCTCCAACATTTGCCGCCTCTTCTCCAACTGACAAATGTGTCATTCCTGGAACCATTCCTCTTTTCACAAGTTGATTAACCTTCAAATCAAAGTTTCTAATATCTAACATTGATTCATACATACTTAATAATTTATCTTTAGATATATTTTCCATTTTTTCCTCCATTTATGGTTTTATTCTTTTATATACAAATTTTACATTTACTTCTATGTTACCATATGAATTCAAGAAAAACAATAGCATTTTTCAAGTTATTTATTTAATTTGCAAAAATATAACCTTTATTAGTTTATAAAGATTACAATTTTCTAGTCATTTTAATAAAAAATGATATTTTTTATTAAACAATATATTTTATTTATGATTTATCATATATTTTATTTATATAAATTTTATGAAACTTACTTTAAAACAAGTTTTTATAAAAAATCAAAAAAATTATACATTTAAAATATTTATATAAAAATATCATTCATACAATCATTTATTTGACTTTTAAAATAACAGGTGTTATAATAAAAAAAATAATAATAAAATGGAGGTTTGTTATGAAACAAAATACATTAATTAGCAACATTGTAAAAATTGAAACAAAAGAAAAAGAACTTTTAAAAAATATTCTTTTAGTATTAAGTGGTGTTATATTCTTGTCAGTAATGTCTCAAGTTGTAATCCCGCTTCCATTTACTCCTGTACCAATTTCACTTGGAACATTTGGAGTAACATTAATGGCGTTACTATATGGTAGAAAATTAGGAACAGCAACTATACTTTCTTATGTTTTAGCTGGTAGCTTGGGAGCTCCAATTTTTGCTGGTTTCAAAGCAGGTTCAATATTCTCACCAACTGGTGGATATATCTTAGGATACATCGTATCTACAATCATTTTAGGTTATTTATCTGATAAAGGTGTTACAAAATCTTACTTGAAAACAATTCTTTCATTAATGCTTTCAAGTACTATCATTTTAACATTAGGTGCTTTCGTATTATCGTTATTTATGCCTGGAAAAAATGTATTTATGATAGGAGTATTGCCTTTCCTTCCTGGAGATGCGATAAAATCAACAGTTGTAACACTTTTACTTCCATCACTATGGAAATTTATAAAATAAAATACCATTTAAATTTTTAGAATTTTAATATTTTAAACTACAGAGAAAACCGCCTTTGAATTAAATTTACTAATTCTATTTTAACAGGTTTTCTCTTTTTTATTACTCAAAATTATTTTATCTATTTTCACTAAAATTTTACTCCCAAAAAATTATTAATTAATTTAAAAATAATCTTGAATGAAAAAAATTTTATAAAGAAAATCTTTGTAAAGAAAAAATACTTGACACTACTTCAAAAATTGTGTATAATAACCACATATTAAATTAACAATATAATTTTAGTAAATTTTAGGGTAAATTTGTTATTCATAAATTTCACTACAATAAAATATAATTTAAGATATTAAACGGAGGTAAATTTAAATGTTAAAATTAAGATTAACTAGATTAGGTAGAAAAAAAGTTCCTTTTTATAGAATAGCTGCTATGGAAGCATTATCAAAAAGAGACGGTAAAGCAGTTGCTTACTTAGGAACATACAATCCTTTAGCTGAAGAAGGAAATCAAGTAGTTTTAAAAGAAGAAGAAATTTTGAAATTCTTATCAAATGGTGCTCAACCAACAGAAACTGTTAAAAGTATTTTAACAAAAGCTGGAGTATGGGCTAAATTCCAAGAAACTAAAAAGAAATAGCCAATATTTAAGAGAGCGTATACAGAAACGCTCTTTTTTTATAAATTCAATTATCTAGAAAGGTATTCTCAAATGGACATTAACACTATCTTAAATGAACTTTTTAATTTTCGCACCAAAAAACGAAGAGAAAATATTGATGATTTAAAAGAAATTTATGATTTGTTAGGATCTCCTTGCCAAGATTCTAAAATCATACATGTTGCAGGTACAAACGGGAAAGGTTCAACTGTAACTTTTATTGAAAATATTTTATTTGCAAATGGATTTCGTGTAGGAAAATTTACTTCTCCACACATTCAAAAATTCAACGAGCGTATTATTTTTAATAAAAAAATGATTTCTGATGATGAGATAATCAAATATTATCAAATTACTTTAGAAAAAATAAAAAAATATAGTTCAGAAAAAGAAAATCCTCACCCACTTAATTTTTTTGAAATAACTTTTTTCATTTGCTTATTATTTTTCAATGAAAAAAATCCTGATTTTATTGTTATAGAAACAGGATTAGGTGGTCGAATGGATGCTACAAACTTGATTAATTCTAATATAGCCGCGATTACAAATATTAGTTTAGAACATACAAACATTCTAGGAAATTCTTTGAAAGAAATTGCTTTTGAAAAAGCAGGAATTATTAAAAAGAATGAGCTTTGTTTATTTTCACAAACTTTGCCTGAATTAATAGAGGAGATTAAGAAAAGAACTGAAAACAGCATTAATTTAATCGAAAAATATCATAATATGAAAGTTATTTTAGATAAAAAAAATTACAAGACATTAGTTACACTAAATAATTCTACATTTGAAATTCCTCTTTTTGGGAAATTTCAAGCTAATAATTTTTTGATTGCATATGAAATTGCAAAAATTTACAATATTGAAGACAAGATTATTCAAGAAGGACTTAATAATGTGAAGTGGATAGCACGATTTGAGTTTTTTTCAAAAAATCCGCCAGTGATATTAGATGCTGCTCATAATGAAGATTCAATAAAAACTCTTTTAGAAAATTTGAATGAACTTTATAAAAAAAATGAGGTTATTTTCATAACATCTGTTCTCGAAACAAAAGATTTTAAAAAAATTTTTGAAAAATTAGAAATGATGACAAATAAAATTTTTATAACTTCCTTGAGTGGAGTCACTTATGGACTTGATTCAAATGAAATAAAATCTCGAATGATAAAAGAAAATATTTCAATACGTAATATTACTTTTGAAAATGATATAAAAATTGCATACGACAAAGCTTTAAAATTAGTCAATCAAGAAAACACTCCATATAAAGCAACCGTAATCTGTGGATCTTTTTACGAAATTGCAAAATTTAAAAATTTAATCGAATAAAATTATCTATTGCTACAAAAAGAAAATATGAAATCCTCAATTGTGAGAATTTCATATTTTTTATTTAATGCTATAGTTATATTTTTAATATATTATTCCTTACAACGAGAGTGTACAGAATTTTGTGTAAACTCAAAATATAATATATGGTACAGGATGGT
>CAURGH010000006.1:0-92686 GCA_963524305.1 uncultured Leptotrichia sp.
TTTAGATATATTTAATAGAAACATTTTGTATTGTAAATTTAGTTGAAGAAGATGACGTTGTTAGAGATGTTGAAGATTTAATAGAAACATTTTGTATTGTAAATAAATATCAAATGTGTTCTTTTTATGCTCTTATTTGGATTTAATAGAAACATTTTGTATTGTAAATGTAGTTATAAGACCTTTAGTTGATTATTTAATTAAATTTAATAGAAACATTTTGTATTGTAAATCTAACACTCAAAATCTTCGTGTGATCTAACGTTTTGATTTAATAGAAACATTTTGTATTGTAAATGTTTCCCCAAAATAGTACATGAGTGGGAATTCAGCAATGATGATTTTAGTTCATTTACTAATTTAAAATTAAAATATTTAGCAGCAATTGATGAAAAGTACATTCATGAGTTATCAAAGGATATGTTTGAGATGGAAAATACACTGATAGCAAAAGATGGATTACTGGATAAGATGACTTATGAAAGATGGATAGTAATAAATCAGTATAAAAAATCAAAAGAGAAAGGATCAAGGTATAAGAGAGATGGAATTAACAAAAGATAATGAAGTATATAAAAGTTTTAAGAAGTTAAAGGAAATAGAAGAAAAAGCTGATAATGCTGAAAATAGCAAAGAAAAAATATATTGGCGTGGAGAATATTTGAAAAAAGATAGAGAATTTTTTGAACAATTAAAGAGGTCTGAGTTTAAAAATGAGAGTGCTTTGACTATTTTGAAAAAATTGGATAAATTATATTCAAGTGAGAAAAAATAAAAAGAGTAGTTTAATGACTGCTCTTTTTATTTGTCGTACTGATGGACATTAAACATCTGGATAGAAAATAGTCGACAGACTTTAAATGGAAGAATAATTATGTCAGAAAATACATTTACACAGGAATAAGTAGATGAAATGATTAAAGAAAGAATTGCAAGAGAAAGAAAAAAGTTTGAAAATGAGAAAAAAGAATTGGAGAGAAAGCATGGAGAGACGATAAAAGAGTATGAATGAAACAAGAATTAATAATGCTAATCTTACTGCAGAAGAGAAGTATAATAAAAGTATCGCTGAACTTCAAAAACAACTTGATACTTCAAATACGGAACTTGCAACATTAGTTTTTATTAATAGAAATATTTTGTATTATAAATATCTATTCATATCACTCTATAAAAAAATAAATAACTGGTATTGACAAATTTAAAGTGTGGGTTATACTAATATTAATACAAGAAAGGAATTCTAAAAATGAGATTTGGAAATACAAAAGTAAATTTTAAATTTAGAATTGGTTGGAAGGAAGCAACTAGAAAAGAAAAGTTTTATGGGGTTTTAACTTGGATTGTCATTTTGATTGTAGTGATATATTTTTTTAGATAGTTGTAAATTAATAAAAAAGGGTGAATAAAATATGAGATTTAGAATTAATGTTGAATTAATTGAAGGAAACACATTTCCAGTTAATTTTAGGGTTAAAATTTTGCATATGTTGAAAGTTGGGTTGAAAGAATATGATAGGGAGATTTTTGAAGAACTTTTTGACTCAACGAAGCAAAAAAATTATACTTGGGCTGTTTATTTTCATGCGATTAAGTTTGAGAAAGAACGAATTTTATTTTTAAATGAGAATGATAAAAGATTTATAATTAATTTTTCTATTTTTGATAATGTAGATAGTTTAAATATTTATAATGCTTTTTCTAGTATTAGATTTAAAGAATTTAAAATATCAGATGAAACTAAAGTTAGAATTACTAATATTTCAGTTGTTCAAAGAAAATTTGTAAAAAATAATGTATTGAATGTGAAAACATTGTCGCCAGTAGTTTGTAGGGATCATGATAGAGAAACTGAGAAAGATAAATATTATGTAGGAACTGATAAGGAGTTTCCTGTGATTATAAAAAGAAATCTTTATTTGAGATTGAAAGAAATAATGGGGGAATATGTAGAAAAAGATATTGAAGATTTAGTGATAGATGCGAGTAAAACTAAAAAAGTAGTTGTTAAGCATTATGACAAAAGAAGTTCTGCTCAGAAGGAAAGTTCAGAAAAAGAATATAAGGGAATACTTATTGACGCTTCAGTAGGAACAATAAAATTTGAAGGAAAAAGTTATCTTTTAGATTATATTTATAGTGCAGGACTTGGAAGTGTGACTGGAAGTGGATTTGGGATGCTTGAAATAATTTAGTGTGAGAAGGAAGAGAAATGAGTGACGGGAAAATAGAATTAAAATTAAAAGATTGGTTATTTAATGTAGGGTTATTGGGATTTATTAATATACTTGAAACATCGGATGGAGAAGAAAAAATAAGGAAATTTATTGATAATCAAAATAGATGTTTGAAATTTTCAAAAGAAGAGTTGTTGGAACTTTTAGAAGATTTTGAATATAAATATTTTGATTTTTTTATAAAAAGATATGGGAAAACTTTAACTTATGGAAAAATTTTGGAGTTTGAGGAGTATATTGATAATTTTGAAAATGAGAATCGAAAGATTGAAGAAATTGAAGAATTGAAAAGAATAAACGAAAAAATTGTTTTTTTTAAAAAAAAATTAAAATCAAATAGTTATAAAGCGGCGTATGATTTTATAAAAAAAGATGGTAAAAGTGAGATTGAAAAACTTGAAAAAGCATTGAAAAAAGTAAAAGAACCAAAGAAAAATGAAGAAATAAGTGATAGTATAAATCAAAATATAAAAGACAATCTTAAAATTATAAAGGAAATTATTAATTTTTTTAAATTAAAGATTTCAAATGAAAGAGGTTATAGCAAAAATTATTTGGCTGCTAAAAATATTGCATATATTTTAGTAAATAATGCTTGGGATAATATTTCATTTTTATATAGCAAAAATGCTGCTAAAGATATTTATGAAGAATATAAATCGTATTTTGTTGATACTGCGAAAGAATATATTGAAATGGATAAATCAAAATTTAAATATAAATGTGCAGTTACAAATATGCCAATGAAAGATTTTAAGAATACTTTAGGATTTCTAAATAATACAGGATTTGATGTAAATAGAAAACCTTCACATGTTTGGAATTTTGTAAATGATATTGCGATTACTCCGTTGGTTATATTAATTTATTCGTGTGTTCCAGCAGGATTTGTGTATGGAGCAAGTAAGGGAATGTTTGTTAATGCTAATCATAGTATAGAACAGTTGGAGAGTATTAATAATGGTATGGCTAGTGAAATTTATAATGAAAATTTTAATGAAAAGAATATTAGTTTGTATAAAAATTTATTGAGAGAAATGCAAAAGAGAACGAATGAGTCTAAATATGAATTATCTGATATACAGGTTGTTAAGTATGAAAACGAAACATATAGATTTACTTTGCTGTCAAAAAATATTTTGCAGTTATTAAATAAAAATAAATCAAGATTAGATAGATTGCTGGATAAATGGTATATTTTAGATAGAAGATATTTTTATTTATATGATGTTACAATTTCGGAATTATTAAATAATGAAAATTTATTTTCTTTAATTAATAAATTGTGTCATTACAAAATTTCTAAAGTGAAAGGAAATTATAATTTAAGAAATCTTGAAGATTTGTTGTTGGTGAATCTTGAATATATTAGGAGGTTGAAGGAAATGGAAAAGGCTGAAAAAGAAGTCAAGAATAAAAAAGTTTCGCAAGAATTGGAAGAAAAGGATGTTTATTTTATTAGAAGAGATGGGATAGAATTTAGAAAAGCATATCTTGGAAAAAGTGGAAATGATAAGAAATTAGGAAGTTTGTTATATAGATTACAAAATTCATTGAGAATAAAAGATGTGAATATGTTTATGGATACTTTGATTTCAGGACATTCTTATGCAGGAAGAAATGTTCATTATTTGTTTGGGAAAATTTTTACTGACGATGAAAATTTTCAAACACTGGGTCATGCTTTTTTGATAGGACTTTTGGGTGAAGATAAATTTGAAAAATTTGATGAAGAAAAAAATACGACAAAGGGAGATGAATAAATTATGGATAAAAAAGGATTGACTTTTACAGCAATTTTTTTAGCAGAAAGTGCAAATTATGGTGAAGGAATTGGAAATGTTGCTACGTTGAAGAAAATATCGAGAAATAGAGGAGAACAGTATACATATATTTCAAGACAGGCTATTAGATATAATATTGTTGAACAATTGGATGAGAATAAAGCGAATGTGAAAGCAGAAGGTAGTGGAGATAAAAAAGTTATTCAGTTTTCTGCAGAGACTACGATAAAAGATTATCCAGAATTGGATTTTTTTGGGTATATGAAAACTATTAAAGGTGATAATTCTAAAAATAGATCAGCAATAGTTAGACTTTCTAATGCAGTTTCGCTGGAAACATTTAAGGGAGATTTGGAATTTTTGACTAATAAAGGGTTAGTGGATAGAATTGATAGAAATGAAAAGGTTTTTCCGAATATTGCACAGGCGGAAATTCATAAGTCGTATTATAAATATACTGTTACGATTGATTTGGATAAAATAGGTATTGATGAATTGGATGGAATTGAAATAGAAAATGAAGAAAAAGCTAGAAGAGTAAATAAATTATTGGATACAATTTCGTTACTTTATAGAGATATTCGTGGAAGAAGAGAAGACTTGAAACCATTATTTATAATTGGTGGAGTTTATGATATAAAAAATCCATTTTTTGAAAATGTGGTTGATGTGAGAAATAATAAAATTTTGGTTGAAAAATTGATAAGTGGAATTTATGATTTTATTGAAAATGATACTGCTGCTGGAATTGTGAAAGAACAATTTGAAAATGATACAGAAATTGAAACAGAATTAGCTAAAAAAAATATTAAAGTTTTAAATGTTCCAGAATTTTTTAAACAGTTGAAAAATAAAATTGACGAATATTATACAAAATAGGAAAAAAGGGAGGGAAAGTGTTTGAAATTTTAAAAAATAAATTAAAATTGTCATGCACTAAAAATCTTTATGAAAGCAATAAAATTAAGACTATATCAAAATATGGCAAATTATAAAGTTGCAACCAGTTTTCAGCTAAAAGAAACTTATCCTCTTCCTCCTTATTCGACAGTTATCGGTATGGTTCATTCGCTTTGTGATTTTAAAGAGTATCATACGATGAAAATAAGTATTAGTGGAAATTATTTTTCAAAAGTTAATGATTTATATACAAGATATGAGTTTAAAAATGGGAATTCTTTTGAAAAAGGAAGACATCAGATTGATGTGAATGGATTGGGTGTGAATAGAGGAGTTGCAACAGCGGAATTATTAGTGGATGTAAATTTAATAATTCATATTATTCCAGAAAATCAATCTGAAGAATTTTTAAATTTAATTTTTAAGGCTTTTAAATATCCTAGAGAGTATCCAAGTTTGGGGAGAAGAGAGGATATTGTTGTAATTGATGAAGTTAAAATTGTAGAAATTAAAAAAAAGGAATTGGAAGAGGATATTGAGCTTAAAAAGGATATTTTTGCATATATTCCAGTAAATTTTATTTCTGATTCTTCAGTAGAAGTAGGAAATTCAAGAATTTTTGGGACAAGATATGAATTAACTAAAAATTATATTTCTGAAAATATTGGAAATAAGAAATCACCTAAAATGGTAAGAATTTGGAATAAGGAAGAAGTAATTTATTCTTCAAATATTACGGCTTTAGAAGGAGAAATAGTTCCTGTTGATGAAGAAAATGATGTTGTATTTTGTGAAATGTAATTTAAATGTCAGAAGAGAGGGAATTTTTAGATGGAAAATATTTTTTTAGCTAAGTCTAATGGAGAAACAGTAGTTGAGCATACAAAAAAATTAATACAGAATTTTGAAAAATTAATAGAGCTGTATCCGAACATAAAAGTTGATAAAAGATTGTTACTTTTAGCTTGTATTTATCATGATTTAGGAAAAATCAATGCAAAATTTCAATATAAAGTTTCAAATGAAAAACGAAAGAATCTTTTAAAAGAAAAACATGAAATTGATTTAAAAAAGAATGAACTTCCACATGGTATCTTGAGTACAGCATTTATTAATAGTAACGAATTATTGAAAGAAAATTTTGATAAAGAGGATATAAAAATTTTGGCATATTCTGTTGCATTGCATCACGAAAGAGACATTTCTGAAATAGAAGATGAAGATTTTAAGGAAGAAATAAAGAAAATGGAGTTTGAACTTATTGATTTTGAAACAGAATTGAATAGTTTGGAGAATATTTATTTTGAGATTATTAAAAAAATTTATGGAGAAATAAAAAAATATTCGATTTTCAAAAGAGAAGATAATAATTTTAAAATAAAAAAATTGAGTAAGAAATATTATAAATTAAATGACAGAATTTATTCAGAAAAAATGTATATGAAAAAAGAAGAAGCTCTTGAAATTTTTAAAAAATACGTCATGTTAAAAGGATTGTTAAATAAAATAGATTACGCAGCAAGTTCGTATACGAATATTGAAGAAAAAAATGATTTTTTAGAAATTGAGATGGAAAAATTTTTGGAAGATGTGTTGAGAAAGGATAATCCTAAAAATGATTGGAATGCTTTGCAGAAATTTATGAAACAGCATAAAGATGAGAATGTGGTAGTTGTGGCACAGACAGGATATGGGAAAACAGAGGCTGGGTTACTTTGGATAGGAAATAATAAGGGATTTTTTACATTGCCTTTGAGAGTGGCAATTAATGCAATTTATGACAGGGTTGTGAAAAATATTGTAAGAGAAAATGTAGAAAAGAGAATTGGTTTGCTTCATTCTGATTTTAGAGAATATTATACAGAAAAAAATTCTAAAGAAAATAAATTACTAAAAAATGAAGAATTATCGGAATATATAAATAGAACGAAGCAATTTTCGCTTCCGCTTACGATTTGTACAATAGATCAATTATTTGATTTTGTGTTTAGAGCTCCAGGATTTGAGTTGAAGGTAGCGACATTGTCTTATTCTAAGGTAGTTATTGATGAAATTCAAATGTATTCAGCTGATTTGTTGGCTTATTTGATTTATGGATTGAAGTATATTACTGATTTTGGAGGGAAATTTGCGATAATGACTGCGACTCTTCCTGGGATTGTTACTTATTTGCTTGAAAAGGAAGGGGTAAAATTTGTTACGACAGAACCATTTACGAATGATAAGAAGCGACATAGTTTAAAAGTGATGGAAGAAAGTATAAATGCAGAATTTATAAAAGAAAAATATAGAAATAATAAAATTTTGGTTATTTGTAATACAGTTAAAAAAGCAAAAGAGATTTATGAAAATTTGGATATTCCGAAAGAAGAATTGAATTTGATACATAGCAGATTTATAAAAAGAGATCGGAAAAATAAAGAAAAGGAAATCACTGAGTTTGCGAATCCAAAGAGATTTAGAGAAGATGTTAAAAATAAAAGAGAAAAAGAGGGATTTCAAGAAAATGGGGTTTGGATTGGAACTCAAGTTTTAGAAGCTTCTCTTGATTTAGATTTTGATATTTTGATTACAGAATTATCGGACTTGAATGGACTTTTTCAGAGAATGGGGAGATGTTTTCGTAATAGGGAAAAAGTTGATGAAGGATATAATTGCTTTGTTTTTACAAAAGAATGTTCTGGAATTAAAGGATCGAAAGCTATTATAGATAAAGAAATTCATGAAAAATCTAAAAGTGTACTATTAAAAGTTGATGGAATTGTTTCTGAAGTTCAGAAATTAAATTTGATTAATAGTGTTTATTCTTATGAAAGTTTAAAAGATACAAAATATTTTAATAAAGTGACGGATAATATAAAATATTTAAAAGAGTATGTTGTTGAGTATGAAAAAACGAAATCTGAAGTTCAAAGAATATTTAGAAATATTGCTTCGTATGATGTGATTCCAAGAATAATTTACGAAGAGAATTTTGAAGAAATAAATGGAAATATTGAGATTTTAAGAGAAAAAATGAAAGGACTATCAGAAGACGACAAGAAAAAATTGCGAATAAGGAAAATAGAAGCTAGGGGAGAATTGAATAAATTTAAAGTAACGATTCCTGATTTTGAATATAGAAAATTGGAGAAAAGTAAAAAGAATGAGATTGAAAAGATTAAAGTAAATGATTATGAGGAATTGGTAGTTGTGAATTGTGGATATTCTTATGAAAAGGGATTTGAAGTTGTTCAAGGTGAAGAAGAAGATAATTTCTTTTAATTTTATAGAGTTCAGAAGAACATTAAAATTTTTTATTTATTAAGAAATTAGATTTATATTTTTTTATAAAGATGAATTTTAATATATTGGTAAATTTATACAAATAAAGATAGAAAGGTTAGATATTTCTATCTTTATTTTTTTAAATTATAAGCGATAGAAAAAACATAATTTTGTCAAAAATAAATGGTAAAATAAGACAAAAATGTTATAATTTTTTAACTTAAATTTGAGAAAAGATAAGTAACTGAAAAGGAAGGAGAGTAAATGGTAAAAATAAATAGAAAGTTTCAAGTTTTATTTGTTTCATTTATTTTAGGACTGAGGAGTTTTGCGGTCAATGTAGATGACTTAATTGCAGAATATGAAAAAAATTCATATACTACAAAAATAAATGAGAAAAATATAAAAAAGTATGATATTAAAGAAAAAGCATTGAAAAATGGTGATTGGAATGAAGTCAGTGTAAATTCAGATGAGAATTATTCTTTGCATGGTCAGTCTAATGGATTGACGATGGATAATAATGTTAAGTATGGGAATTTTTATTATAAAAATAGTTATAATTTTAGGACTAAGGAGCTCACAGAAAATAAAATTGGAATTTCTAAAACTTTGAATGATTATTTTGGGTATAGTGATAATAGTTATAATAAAAAGACTAATCAAATTTCTCGTGATATTCAAAAAATTACAAATGAAACTACTAAAAATGGAGAAATTCGTGATTTGATTGATTTGTATAAAAATTATAAAAATAAACAGAAGGAGATTGAGCAGGAAGCACTTACGGTGGATGATACAAAAAAAGATTATGCGATTCAAACTAAAAAATATGAGGTTGGAACAGCGTCTCAATATGACTATGAGTTGGCAAAAACAGAGTATGAAAATTCGCAGTTGAAGTATGATAATCTTGGTAGAGAATTAAAGATTTTGGGAGAGCAGTTTATGATTTACAATGTTAAATTGCCTGAAAAAGAAAAATTGGATGATTTAAAGAAGGAGGAATTGAAAAAAGAAGACTTTTATGAGCTTAGATTATCTGAAGCAGAAGCAATAGAATTAAATACGAAACTTAATGAAGAGCAAATTAAAAAAGAGAATATTGATTATAAATATCCAAAATTGACAGGAGATTTGGGTTATTCATTAAAGGATCATTCGGTTGTTGCGGGACTTTCTGTTTCTAAAACTTTTAAAAGATATAATGATACGATTGAAGATTTGAAAAATGAAAAAGAAAAATTAGAATTACAGTATGAACAGAAGAAAAATGAATTGGTATCAAATGTTGGGCAGCAGATGATAACTTATACAACTTATCAGACGAATGAATTAACTGCAGAAAATACGATGAATATTAAGAAAAAAGAATATGAGATTTATGCGAAAAGATATGAGCTGGGAGTTGACACTTATTCAAATTATGTAGAAAAACGAAATAATTATAAAAAAGCTGTAATTGATTATGAAGTGGCTAAAAATGAATTGGCGGCATTTACAAAGAAAATAAGATATTATAAATAAAATTAAGAAAGTGGTGATGTTGTGGAAATAAATACACAAATTTATGGAATAGCCAAGACAATTGTAACGAGGAGAAAAAATTCCAGAGATAAAAATAGATTTTATAAAATTTTGATAGCGTTGACCCTAATGATTGTGATGGTGTCTTGTGGAAAGAAAGATAATGAAGCTGAATATGAAGTTACAGCTGTGCAATCAGGAGATATTTCATTATCAGTATCAAAAACAGGACAAGTTGTGTCAGATAATGTAATGTCTGTTTATACGACGGCAAGTCAAAGAGTTAGTAAAGTATTTTTTAAAGAAGGGGATAATGTAAAAAAGGGAGATGTTGTTGTAACGTTTTATCCAGTTGATAAGAATGAAACTTTGAGAAGAATACAAATGAAAAATTTAGAGATACAAAAATATGAACGAAATCTAGCTGATGCTCAAAGTGCGCTCAGAAGAAAAAAAGAATCTCAAAGTTTAGCGATTCAGCAAAAGTCAAGGGATTTGCATAATGCTGAAGAACTGTATAAGGTTGGTGGAGAAACTAGAGTTAATGTGGATGATGCGAGAAAGGCTCTGAGAAATTCTAGATTAGATTTAGATAATGTTGATAGTGAGCAAAGAGCTAATATAGAAGATGCAAGAACATCCCTAAAAACTGCAAAATTAGAATTAGCAACATTGAAAGAAGATTTGGCATTAATAAAAAATGAGATAACAAGTCCAGTAGATGGTGTTATTACAGAAATGACAGCTGATGAAAATTATAAAGTAAATACAGAAACAACTTTATTTAAGGTGTCGGATGCACAAAATATGAGAATAGAAGTGAGTCTGTCAGATACAGAAGTAAAAAATGTAGAAGTAGGTCAAAGAGTGGAAATTACGTCGGATATTTTGCCTAATGGAGAAAAATTAGAGGGATACGTGTCACAAATTTCTGGAGTAGCTAAAAAAAATTCATCACTTGATGAAAGTGATACGGTTGTGAAAATCAAAATGAATGAAACTAAAGGATTGAAGCCAGGTGTTACGATAAAAGCAACAATTTTTTATAAAGAGATTAAAAATATAACAAAACTGCCATATAGCTCTGTTATTAATGAAAATGGTAAATATTATGTTTTTGTCGTAGGGAAAGGTAATAAAGTTTCTAAAAGAGAAGTGAAAGTAGGATTAAATGATGATTCATATTATGAAATTATTTCTGGAGTATCATTGGGAGAAAAGGTAATTACTGTTGCAGATGAGAATCTTAAAGATGGACAGAAAATAAAAATCACTGATCCAAAAAAGCACAAAGATAAAAATCTCCAAAAGATGAAAAAAGATAATAAACCAAGACAAGGAGGAGGACCTGGAGGACCACCAAGATAGTTTTTAAAATTATTTTGAATTTAGGGAAATTTATATGATAAAAGTAAGCGATATTGTGAAAATATATAAAAATGGGAATATAGAATTAAAGGTTTTAAAAGGATTGAATCTAGAGGTTAAGGAAGGAGAATATGTTGCTTTCATGGGGCCTTCTGGAAGTGGTAAATCAACGCTTATGAATATTTTGGGCTGTCTTGATAGTCTTACATCTGGAACTTATATTTTAGATGGTCAAGATGTTTCAACGATAAAAGGGGATGCACTTGCTGAAGTAAGAAATAAAAAAATAGGTTTTGTATTTCAAACTTTTAATTTATTACCAAAAATGACAGCAGTTGAAAATGTGGCTCTTCCAGCACTTTATGCAGGAGTGAAAAAGGCTGAACGTATAAAAAGAGCAACAGAAGCACTAGAAAGTGTGGGTCTTGGAGAAAGAATCCATCATAAGCCAAACGAAATGTCTGGAGGTCAAAGGCAAAGAGTTGCGATTGCAAGGGCGATAATTAATAATCCGAAAATTCTTTTGGCAGATGAGCCAACTGGAAATTTGGATTCAAAATCTGGAGAAGAAGTTTTGGAAATTTTTAAGAAGCTTAATGATAATGGAACGACCATTGTAATGGTTACACACGAGGAAGATGTTGCGGAACATTGTAAGAGAATTATTAGATTAAAAGATGGTGTTATAGAAAAAGATGAGATTGTTCAGCATAGGAGAGGAGTGTAGTAGAAATGGATTTTATAGAATTATTAAAATTATCAGTATCAAATTTATTTAGCTATAAAGTGCGTTCCTTTTTGACGATGCTAGGAATAATAATTGGGATATCTTCTGTTGTAATGATGTCATCGCTTGGAGCAGGAGTTAAAGAAAATATTACTGGAGATTTGAATAAACTGGGAGTATCAAACTTTGAAATATCAATTGATACTTCACCAGGTCAAACTTATAAATCGCAGGATTTATTGACACAAAAAGATATTGCAGAATTGAAGAATATGGAAGGAGTCGAAGCGGTAACGCCTACATCTAGCACTTTTGCAAGATTATCTACAAATGATGGTTCTGATAAAATGTTTACAGGAACTGGAGTGACAGAAGACTATTTTAAGATGTCAAACTATACGATAGTAAAAGGAAGAAAATTCTTGCCAAATGAATATAGAAAAGATGGAAGATACATTATAATTGATAACACAACAGAAGATCAAATGTTTCCTGATGAAAATCCAATAGGGAAAAAATTAACATTAAATTTTAGAAAGAATAGTGAAACAGTTACGATTGTAGGAGTATTTAAAAATCCATATTCCAGCATGGGAGGTGGAGATCAGATGCCTTCGATGGGCCTTTTACCAAATAATTATTTAAATTATTTGGAAGGAAATGAGCAAGATAAATTTACTGCATTACAAGTAAAAGCTACAGATGCTAATGAGATGAGCAGAGTAATGGAAATCGTAAAAGAAAAAATGAAAACTCGTGGAAGTGAAACTGATACTTATAGCGTGAATTCAACGAGTCAAGGATTAGATGAATTTAATAATATTCTTAATATGCTTTCACTTTTTATAAGTGGAGTAGCTGCCATTTCACTTTTTGTAGGCGGAATTGGGGTTATGAATATAATGCTTGTAAGTGTTACAGAGAGAATTAGAGAGGTTGGTTTAAGAAAAGCAATTGGAGCCAAGACAATTCATATTCTTATACAATTTTTGATAGAAGCTGTAATTTTAACATTTTTTGGAGGAATAGTTGGAGTAATTATCGGATATTTACTAGCTTTATTAATAGGAATTTTTATAAAAACAACACCGATATTAAGTCCTGTAATAGTATTTGTATGTATATTTGTTTCAACAATGATAGGTTTAGTATTTGGAGTTTATCCAGCTAAAAAAGCTGCTGCATTGGAACCGATGGAAGCGTTGAGAACTGATTAATTAAATAAAATAATAATAAAAAATTCGATATGCATAAGTTACTGAAAGCTAGAATTAATTTAATTTTCTAGTAAAAATGTTTATCGAATTTTTATTTTTGGAGTGTACCAAAAACCGATGAATTTAAAATGTTAATTTTAGAATTGCTGGAAGAAGGAAGAACAAAAAAATCATTAGAAAATGGGTAAGTGATATAACATATATTTGGACAAAAAAGGACGGATGGCACTATTTATCAAGTATAATGGATTTGTACAGCAGAAGAATAATATCACATAAGGTTGGAAAATTTATGGATATAAAATTAGTGATGGACACCTTAAAAATGGCGATATATAAAAGAGGGGATACAACTAATCTAATAATACATACAGATAGAGGAAGCCAGTATATGAGTAAAGAATATCGTAAATTTTGTGTAGAAAAAGGTATAATCATATCTTATAGTAGAAAAGGGAATCCTTATGATAATGCCTGTATAGAATCATTCCATGCAACATTGAGAAAAAAGAATATGTACATAATGAAAAATTTGAAAATTTAGAAAGTTTAAGAACTAGAATATACAAGTATATAGAAATATGGTATAATAATAGCAAAATACACAATAAAATAGGATTTATAAGTCCAAATGAATACGAAGAAAATCGTAAAGAAAGGAAACAAAGAAAGTGCTTAAAAATAGTCTAAATTTTTGAGGGCACTCCAAAATAGTCTTTCTGAATTTAATAACCTAGAAAGAAAAGCAAGTTCTGAGAAAAAGTTTATTGAGAAGCAATTAGAAAAATATTGTAATGCTGAAAGATGTGTTAGTTCAGAAGAATTAGCAACTTCAGGTATAGGAAAACAATGGAATAAACAAATTACTAATGAAAATATATTAACAAATGAATTAAAAAATAGATTTCCAGAATTGAAGGAAAAAGGTCTTATAAATCAAAATATAAATCAAGAAGATTTAAACTATAGGAGAGTAATGTATTTTTCTCCTGTAAATAATACCTTTAATGGATTGAAAAAAATAGAGATTAAGGAAGGTGCAAAATGAAAAAATTTTCAGCAATAATTATTTCTTTAACATTATTTTTATTATTTGGAAATGTGAGCTATTCTTGGCAATCTATGTATTTAAATAGCTTGAGTTACTATGATTTTTTTAGAGGAGAACCACCAGAACCTTCTGAAGGCTATGGATATATTTTGAATAAAGAGAACGAAGATGAATTAGTTTTTTATTTTAAATTGTTTCCACTAAAATCTAAAATAGATTCTATGGAATCACTAGTAAAAGAAAAAGTTTTAAAATGTTTTACTTTAGAAAATATTGACAATTATTATAATTCTTTTTATGTGAAATATAAAAATCAGGTATACTGGAAAATGAATTATGGATATGGAAAATGGATTATAAGAAAAAATAGTAAACAAGTAGAATTACACTGGTTTTCATTTGATGAAAATGGCGAAAAACAAGAAAAAAAATACGTGAAAAGTGTAATGGATTCTAAAAACAAATATTCTTCAATAATTCTAAATTTATTAACTTCTATAGATCTGAGCAATGAAAGAGGAGCATATATGAGTCCTACTTCTTTAGATGAAGTAACGATATTTACTTCTAAGAAAATAATTTCAAAAAGCTCTTATTCTCTTAGTATAGAAGAACGAAGATTATATAAAGAATTATTAAAATTATTTAAAGATGAATTACCAAAAGACTTTTTTGAAGAATACAATGATATTCAAGAAAGAAATTTTAAAAGGATGAGCGAAAAATTTAAAATCTATTAAGAGAGTGTACAGAATTTTGTGTAAACTCAAAATATAGTATATGGTAAAACAACTATGTAATATTTGGAGGTTTTTGTTATGGATAAAAAGAAATTTGTCTGTTAAGATATAGTTATATATTTAATAATCTGAACAGAAGAAGTGGAATCTGTTTATAAATAGAGGTTTAAAACAAGGTGTGGAAATAATTATCAAAAAACCAGAAATCCAGATTATTATGTTAAACCAAGAAGAGTTGAATTATTACCTGAAATAAAAAATTTATGGAAAAGTGGTAAATAAAAATGACAAAGGATGATAAAAATGGCATTAAAAGTGTAGTTTGCCTATTTATTTTATATAATATTTCAGAAATTTTTCGAGTAGATTATCTCGTTACTAAAAATAAAAATTATTTAATTTTATCTATTTTTTTCTTACTATTAATTGAAATATATTTTATAAGAAAAATTATTTATTATTTAAGAAAAAAACGATTAAAAATCGGATGGAGTTATTATTATATTATTGTTGTTTTAATAATAACTACAATTATATTTTATAGATTATTTTTCATTTTTTAATGATCCTATAAAATACTTAAATGGAGTTGTAGAAAATCCGAATAAAATGTTAGGAATATTAGCTAAAGCTGTGGTTGAAAAAAGATTTGATAAAAATCTTATAAAAAAATTTGAAGAGTATGGGGAAATATCTGATTTAAGTTTAAAAAACCCTAAGAAATATCATGCACAAAAATTAAAAATTGAAATAGATATTTAAAAAAAAATAAATAAAATACTGGAGTATACCCAAAATCTTGGACAAATAAATTGAAAACTAGTTTTCTATTTGTTAAAATATAGTTATAGAAATATTTAATAGTCTGAACAGAAAAAGTGAAAGTTGCTTATAAATAGAGGTTTAAAGCAAGGTGTGGAAATGAGATAGCAGATACCTTCAAGGATGCCTATAAGGATTTAGGATATGACATAAACATCATATTTTCAGATTCTAAAAATTCTCCACAATTATTAGATGAGAAAGGAAATCCAAAAACAGGAACAGCATATGTTGATGATTATGGAGTTAAAACAATAATAATCAATGCACAAGATAAAGATGAAAATATAAAATGGGAAGAAAGTCCAAAGTGGTTAGAAGCAGAACATAAAGTTTTTGAAATACCAATTATAGAAGTAGTAACTAATAAAGTAACAACAATAGAAAACTTTAAAGCTAATTTAGATAAAAATTTTGAATATTTAAATAACAAAATATTAGAATATAAGAATAAGTGTCCTAATAGTTTTTGTTATGATGGAGAAGAAACTGCAACTATTGTAAATGTTATAAAAAATAGATCTGATCTTATGCGAAAATTTAATGAAAATTTATTTAGAGAAAAAAGAGGAATGAATAGAAGAATATCACATGATGCGGAGATAAAAAAATGAGAAGAGTTATTTTATTAATAATATTATCAATAAATATTATGTATTGTAAAGAAATAAAAATATTTGGCAGAATACCTGATTATTCTTATGATGAAACAATAATCAATCAGATTTTTTGCAGTCCAGATAATGAAGATTGTTTAAAAAATCTAACAACAGGTAATGTACCATTATATTATGATGGAAAAACAAATACTTTTATTCATAATGTATATGATCATTATACTACGTATTATTCGTATGATTTCGTTTTAAAATCTAAAAATTATTGTTGAAAAAAAAGCTCAGATATATTTTAGGAAAAACAATTATCCAGAAATTCATTGTTTAAATAATTTAGATGAAGAGTCAAAATCAAAAGTATTAAATTTTTTTTCATTTGACATTGAAAAATATTATATGAATTTATATCCAACTTGCATAATAAAGAAAGATAAAGAAAGTAATATTTTGTTTGGAAAATGGGAAATTGAAAATAATAAAGTCTCCCTTGAACTACATTATAATAATTTTGAAATAAGAAAAATATCTAAAAAAAATAATGAAATATTTAAGATTATAGAAAAAATTGATTCAATAAAGCAAGAAGAAGGTTATTATTGGGTTCCAGATTATAATTTTGAATATACAATATTTACTCCTAATAAAATATTGCATAAAAAAGATAGCAGTCTTTCTGAAGATGAAGAAAAATTGATTAAGACTTTAAAAATATTATTTGAAAATGAATTTCTAAAAGAATATTGGTGTAAATCAAGAATTTTTAATAGTTGTACTAAAAAATAAGCAGGTAAAAAGTTCTGTTGTAGGATTGGCTAATAATCAAGGAAATAGTTAAGGTCAAGTAAAGTTGATTTTGGGGAAAATGTAGGATATGATATTGGATTATTTCATGGTGGAGGAGCAGGAACTTTTTATGTAAATAATAAGAGATTTTCTGAAGATATTGTTTCTCAAAGTGAAATAATGCATTTAAAAACTAGATTGGAAATAGGACAAATATTTACTGATGCTTGTGGGTTAAACATAACTTTTAGAGGAGCAACTATAGTAGGACATATTAAAATTGTAGTTTCTAAACCAAATAACAAAGGAGAACAGTTTGTAATGATAACTAGATACACGAGAATAGCAGATAATTTTTCAAAACCTTATGATTTAATAGATGGATTTCCATTTCCATTTAAAGCTGGAGGAAATGCATATGGTTTAATGAGTGACTATGAAAAGCATAACCTATTTCCTGAAGAATTAAGATATTTAGTAAAAGGGAAATCTCCAACAAAAATAAAAAATGAAATAAAAAATTCCATGAATATAAGTAAAAATAATGAAATTAATAACATAAATAAAATAGATCCTTGGGAATACAATCATTTTTTAAAAGATATGAAAAAGAGAGCAGCTAAGAAAAGAGGTAAAAAATGATAAAAAAAAACAGTAAATATCTTTTTTTGTTTATTTTAGTGTTTGGTATTCTTTACACTTATATTATAATAGGAGAAGAATATATTCGAAATACTTATATGTACATAAACAAATATTATATATTAAGTAATTTTGGATGGGGCAATAACTCAAGTTCAATTTTTTTAAAAATAGTAAATAAAGAAAATTACAATATCTGTATTGTTGTAAAAAAAATTTCTGATTATGAAGATAAATACCTCATAGGAGAAGTTGGAACAGATAAATATGCTTATCTTGATTGTAAAAAAGAATTAAAATATAAAGGTTATTTTTATATAAACTATGATAATGAAAACGAAGCTAAATTTAACTTAACAGAGGAAGAGATTAAAAATAAATTTCCTGGAAAAATAAAGTATTTAAAAGCACAAAAATTTTTAAACCTTTATGGAGAAGGAGATATAGGACAACCAAAAGAGGTAGCAATCGTGGGAATATTTCTTTGGACAATAATAATAATATTTTTAATAATAATTATAAAATCAATATTAAAATATATCTAAAATTTTTACACACCCATATACTCAAAAAATTCGATATGCATAAGTTACTGAAAGCTAAAATTAATTTAATTTTCTAGTAAAAATGTTTATCGAATTTTTATTTTTTATTTAACACAAATTTAAAGTTATGAGTAAAAAAATTTATATTAATTTTGTACCACATTCTGGACAGAATTTTGCACCATTTGTTTTCGTTCCACAGTTTGGACAAAATTTAGGTACATTTTCATTTGAGGTATTTGAATTTGATTGTTGAGTGCCTCCCATTTGGTTAACCATTTGTTGTCCCACCATCATTCCCATTTGCATTTGAGCCATATCACTTGCGACACCGCTAGTATTTCCATTAGCCATTGAATCAGCCATTGCCATTTGAGTGTATTTGTTTACATCGCCAACCATGCTTTGTGCAGCTGCTTTTTCTTGCATTTTCTTAATTTCTTCTGGATAATTAAAGCTAGAAACAGCAAAATTAGTAACAGAAAGACCAATTTTTCTCATTTCTAAATCTAAATCTGATTGAATTCCAGAACCAATTTCATGAGCATTTACTTGAAGATTAAACATATCTTTACCTTCACGAACAATCCATTTCATAAGCAACTGATCAAGCATAGACATTACTCTTTCTTTAATATCTTCGATATCATATTGTCTTTGAACTCCTGAAATTTTTTCAATCAATATTTGATAATCGTCAACTTTGCAAGACATAGTTCCAAAAGCTCTAATTGGCATTCCACCTGGAAGACCAGCCGCTGGAATATTTATTGCATTTTTTGTTCCCCATTTTAAAGTTAATTCTTTAGTATTTATGAAAATTACTTCAGCTCTTAACCCAGAATTGAATCCAAATTTAAATCCTTTCAAAGTAGATAAAAATGGTACGATATCAGATTGAATATCATATTCTCCATCATCTTCAAAAACACCTTCAATTTTTCCATTATATAAAAAGATAGCATCTTGACCAGGTTTAAGTATTAGTTTTGATCCTTTTTTTATCTCGTTGTTAGACCATTTCCAAAAAAGCGTATCTTCATTATACTCAGACCATTCAATAACATTTGCTAACTGATTTCCAAATAATCCCATTTTATTTTCCTTTCTTTACAATTATTGCAATTTTAAATTACAGTCCCAATTCTTTTTTCATTTTTTCCAATTCTTCATCTACAACAGAAGAATTCTTAGTTTCCTCACTACTTTCATCATATTTTTTCATTAAATCTTCAACTTCGTCTTTTTTAGGTGTACTTAATTCAGCTCTAGCATTGGCTTCATCAAGCATTCTATTTGCTTTTTCTTCCATTCTTTCAAATGCAGAAATATTTCCATTCAATCCTGATGTAGAGGTCATAGAATTAATTTTTTCAGTTGTTTGAGCCATTTTTAATTTAGCTTTTATATCTGCTCTTTTTTCTGATAATTTTTGAATGTCACTTGCCAATTTGTCGTGCATTTCCTTCATTTTTTCTGCATTAACTACAGCAGTTTCACAATCTTTTTCAAGATCAGCTAATTTTGAATTTAATGTTTCTTTTTTTTGTAAAAACATTCTTGCATCGTTTTCATTTCCTGCTTGTAAAGCTTTTTTAGCGTATGATTCCATTTTAGTAATTTCACTTTTACATTCTTCAACTTTTCTTTCGGCAGAATTTTTTACAGCAATAACAGCTGCCGCCTCAGATTTTATAGTTGCTAAATCTTTCTCCATATTTCTTAAATATTGATCAATCATCTTTTCTGGATCTTCCGCCTTATCCAATAACGAATTAATATTCGCTGCCATTATATCTTTGAATCTTGTTAAAATATTTGCCATTATTTTTTCCTCCGTTTTTTATTTTAAAAATTAATGTTGTTTTAAATAATAATAAATTATTAATAAAACTAAAATACCTGCCAAAATAGCAAGAGTTATTTTTACTGCTGATTTTGGATATTCACCAGTTATCGCTCCATTTTCTCCATTAATTATAACTTGATATGTTTGCTTGTTATACAAATAGGATGTTGAATAAACTGGTAACATCAAAAGTCTATAATATTCATTAAACCAGTCGATATCCATACTAATATTACGAACGTGATCGTATCTACTTAAAACATCGCTACTTACCATTCCTTCAAGAGTATTCGTCATCATTCTTTTTGCTATTGTATAACCTTCATACATAGGTATTTTAAAGACTTCAGAGCTGTATCCTGCTAAGTATCCTGAATCAAACTTAATTGTATTATCTAAATAAAATCCTCCTAAATTCTGTAATAATCGTCTTTCTAAACTTCTTGAACCAGTAGTGATAACATCTTTAAAATCATTTCCAATATGTCCGTGAACAGGATACCAATCAGTTTCAGTTCTTGTGTATGTCTTACCGTCTTCTTCGTATTCTTCGGTATGATCGATACCACCTTCCGCCCAATATTCACAAGAAGCCGAATTATCGAATGACCAGTAGGGTAAATAAATACCCATAACCTTTCCTGTTTGATAAAGATTTTTCAATGCATTTGGTGCAAACCAACGTCCTTTTATCCATTTAGAAAAAATGGTTCCAACTTCTTTTTTTTCAATTAAAAAAGGTTTTAAACCATCTGGTTCTAAAGTTGATATAATTTTTTCAGCTACAACAACATTTGATCCACAATAGGGACAAGTTCCAGAAGCCTCTTCATTCCCCAATTCAATTGTTGCTCCACATGAAGAGCATTCGATAACGGTTGTTTTCTCTTCTGGTAATTGTTTTAAACGACATTCATAATCTTCTAGAACATGTCTATTTAACGATAATATTTTTGGTAGTGCTACTTCATTCCCACAATTTTCGCATTTTAAATTTTGTGATTTCGGGTTATAATTCATAATTCCACCACAATTTTTACAGCTGAAATTCTCATTTTTCATAAATTCTCCATTCCTTTACTAAAAATTTCTGAAGCACTTATAACAATATAAGATTTCCTAACAATAGAGATTATAGCATATTTTTTTTAGTTTTTAAATTGAATTTTCTTTTTTATATAAACTTAAGTGATACATGACAAATTATGCATATGCTTAAATTGGATTATAGATTTTAAGTGTTCTCAATATACAAAAAAAGAGTTTTTCTAAAAAAATTTTTAGATAACTCTTTAGTTACATGATAACTTTTAACAAAGAAAAAACTTCATTTCATAAATTTCCTCTTTAATTTGACAATTACCACGATAATTTAAAATCTAGAAATATTTTTGGAAAAATTAGGGTTTATTTAAAATACTTCTAAATTTATATTCATATATATTATATCTTTTTTTCTAGAAATAGTCTAGTCTTTATTTTTGAAAAAAATAGCATATTATCTTTATTTTTGAAAAAAATAGCATATTATGAGAAAACAACTTAAATATTTTAAGTATTTCAATAAATTAAAAAGACTATTTCAAAAATGTCATAGCCTTTTATTTACGATATGATTCATTATAATATATGATTTAGAAAATTTATCATTAATTATAAATTAGAGTCTGGATTATAGCTGAATAACCTTTGCCTGAGTCTGAGCTATTGAGTGAGTAGAGTATACACAAACTATTAGCAAAAATTATACAACTATGATTTACTTATTAGTTTGATAAATTTCAAATTCATACGAGTTATTGTATCAAAAAATTCTTAATTTTACAAACATTATTTTAAATTTTCAATATATTTTTTAACATAATCTTGTATTTCTGTTTTATCAATTACTGTCGAGAATCTAATTTTAGATTTTCTAACTTCATCTAATTTTGCAGGGAATGCAACTCCAGTCATTTCAGAAACTTTATCCAAGATGCTATAAGGTTCTAAATTTTCATCTAATCCTAAAGCTTTTGCGATAGGAGCTGGGAATTTAAATGGATGTGCAGTTGACATAATTACTGTATGAACATCTTTATCCAATTTGTCATTTCCTAATTTTTCATAAACTGAATAAGCTACTGAAGTATGAGGATCCATTAAGTAATGATATTTTTCATAAATTTCTTTTATTGATGCAACAGTTTCTTCTTCGTTTGCAAATTCACCATAAAATTCTTTTTGAATATTAGCTAATTCTTCATCAGAAATTTTTAACACACCAGTTGTTAATAAATTATTGATTAATTCAGCAACTCTTTCTGAATTTTCTCCAGTTGCATAATACAAATATCTTTCAAAGTTAGAAGACAATAAAATATCCATTGATGGAGAATTAGTTGCATAGAAATCTCTATTTTTATTGTATGTTCCTGTTTGGAAGAAACCAGCCAATACTTTATTTTTATTTGAAGCTGAAATGAATTTTTTAATAGGAATACCTAATTTTTTAGCAATATATCCAGCTAAAATATTTCCAAAGTTTCCAGTTGGAACAACAACATTAAATTCTTCATTTTCTTTTATTGTACCAGAATTTACTAAATTAACATAAGTAGAAATATAGTAAATTACTTGAGGGAATAATCTACCAATATTGATAGAGTTCGCACTTGAAAACATAACATTATGTTCACTTGCATATTTTTTAAATTCTTCACTTCCAAAAATTACTTTTATAGCACTTTGAGCATCATCAAAGTTACCATTAATTGCAACAATATCAACATTATTTCCAAATTGTTTTCTCATTTGTTCTTCTTGCATTGGGCTAACACCATTTTTTGGATAAAATACAACGATATTAATACCATCAACGTCTTTAAATCCTTCTAAAGCAGCTTTTCCTGTATCTCCAGAAGTTGCAGCTAGAATCAAGATTTTTTTATCTTCTTTTTGTTTTTCTTTACTTAAAAGCAATAAATAAGGGAAAAGTGATAAAGCTAAGTCTTTAAAAGCTAAAGTTCTCCCATGAAATAACTCTCCAAAACTAACTTTGTCATTTAATTTATAAACTGGAACAATACTTTCATCAGTAAAAGTTTCACTATTGTAGGCACTATTTACAGCTTTTTTTATTTCTTTATCAGTAAATTCTGTAAAAAATAATTTGATAATTTTTTCTGATAATTCTTGATAAGATAAATCTTTCAATTCATTATAAGTCAATTTTATATTAGGCAAATTTTCAGGTATATAAAGACCACCATCTTTAGCAAGTCCATGTAATGCAGCAAATGTCGATGATTGTGGCTCTCCACCTCGAGTACTTCTGTAATTCATAAATGTTTACACCTCTTTCAATTCATTAAATTTTCACATCTTATAGTAACATATTTGCTATAATTTTACAATACAAAACAAAATTTTACTTTTGAATTTTTGTGATTTTAAAAAAAATCGAAGTGTTCAAAATAGCTTTATTTTAAATATTAGGTTGTGGTATAATTAATATATACTGAAATTTATAAGAAATAAAAAAGGGCGTGATTTTATGAGAACAAAAGCTGTTCCTGTGGGGATTGAAGACTTTGAAAGAATAGTAAGGATTATGTAGATAAAACGATGTTAATAGAGGAATTATTGACAAATAGAACTCCTGTAACACTTTTTACAAGACCTCGACGATTTAGAAAAACATTGAATATGTCAACCATTATCTTGAGTTTACAAATTCTACGAAAGGAAATAAAGAAATGAAAAAAGTAGAAAGAAGCATTAGAATGTATAGAAAAATCAATAAAAATGAATCAATAAAAAAGAGACATGAGAAAGTTATGGAAGGACTGTCGAAACTGGAAGCTCCTTTAGGCTTAAAAGACAGTGAGATCCCGGAAGTACCAGATTTTGGTATAGAAATAAGAGCCTATTACCGTACAAAAAATTCTAAAACTAAAGGAGTTTCAATAGAAGGTGTATATAGATGGAGAGGACTTAAATATGTAACTTGGGATGAGTTACTATATGAATTTAAGATAACATACAATCTGATAGACTATAAAAAAATAATATATGAAGATCTTCCAAAGGTGATAAATGTTTTTGATCCTTATGTTGCTGATTTATATGTAGCTTATAACGGTGCTTATGAGGAAGGAAGAACTCCGGAAACAAGAACTTATGGAGAAAGTATAAATCCTGAATTTTTAAAACTGAAGGAGAAAAATTGTAATATAGGAATGCTGGAAGATGTATTATTTACATTATCCCCAGTGATGTACTTCAATGAAGAGAGTTACACTAAGCTAATAAAAATACCTAAAGAAGAGCTTTTAGAAAGACTCAAAGGGAAAGCGAATGAAGTTCTGTTGCTTGAAAAGGGTATATACATTATCTTTAATGACAAGGCAGATATTACTTATAAAGAATTTTTGGAAATGAATAATGTATTTAAGCCATTACTGGGATTAATTTAAAATACAATTTGAAAGTATCCCAAAAGAGTGTACGAGAGGGTGTGTACAAAATTTGTACGAGAGTGTCCTTTTGTGTAAACTAAAATAGAGAGTGTAAAAATTTTTATGTAAACCTCTAAATAATATATGGTAAAATAACTATACAATATTTGGAGGTTTTTGTTACGGCTAAAAAGAAATCTTTCTGTTAAAATATAGTTATAGAAATATTTAATAGTCTGAACATAAAAAGTGAAAGTTGTTTATAAATAGAGGTTTAAAACAAGGTGTGGAAATAAATATAAAAATAGTCCTATTTTTGGTTGCCATACAATAGAATGTATGAAAAATATTTTAAAAGAGCATCCTGAAATACAATTTAATGTTAAAGAAGTAAGTAATGGAGTTAAGAGCGTTAAATATAGAGTACCAAAAATAAATTCTGCTCAAGCAATAGAACAGAATAATGGTGTTGTGGAATATAGAGAATTTGTAAGAAATCCTAAAACAGTATACGATACTAGGGTATACAAAACGGAAGATTTAACTAAACAAGTTATTAATGAAATTAAAAATGTTATAACACCAAATGATGTTCAACGAGCATATAGTAATCCAAATCGCAATGTCCCTTTGGATATAAAAATTAATAATCAAAAAATAAGAGTTAATATAAAATTTGATGCTTCAACAGGGGGAATAGAAATAGATGGGTACTATTTTCACGGAAATTAAATAGTAAAAAAAGGGGAAAAGACATGAAAATCAAAAAAATAAGAACTGATAGTTATTCAATATTAAAAATAAGTAAATATGATTTTTTAGTAAAATTGATTAAGGAAATAGGAAATTTTCCATATGTAGTTTCAAATATATACGAAGATAATTCAACAAAAACTACAATAGTTGAAGGTCAAGGTATGTATATTAATAATGGCTGGAATGAAACCGATGAAACAGCATTATATATTTCTGAGTGTAATTCTGATAGTGAAATTAGAGTTTATTATGGTTATGAAGAACTTTTTTCTTATTTTTTAATTTACTATTTTGAAAATATCGCTAATTATGCTAACTTAATAAGTTTTGTTGAACAAGAATTGCATAATTATATAGAATATATGGAAAAATTTAAAAATTTTAGAATAAATGTTGATTTAGAAAATTTATTTAAAAGAGATAAATTAAGAAAATTCTTATTAAAATATAACGAGAAAGAAAATAAATATAATTTGGAGTTTATTAATTGTTATACAAAATATATAAATTATTGGGATATTAATATAAAAAAGAAATTTTTTTCTTGTCTTCTTGGAAAAGATAGATTAAAAGAATTTATGCTTAACAAAAAGAGAATTTTTAGAATAAATGGAGTTGATTATTTTCAAATTGAAGAAAAAGAAAAATATTCTGAAATATATAGAATAGAAATAGAAAATGATATTAAAATAGAATATTATTCAAAAGATTTAGAATATGAAAGTTTTGGAAATGTTGGCTTTTTATACAAAGAGAAAAATTTTGATATTGAAAATAAAAGTTTAAAATGTAAGGAATTAAATTTTGAACGATATAGAGATAATAGGGATGAAATGAATGTAGAAAGAATTTCAAAAGAAGATTTTTTAAAAGAACTTGAAATTATTGTTAATGCTTGTGAAGATATTTATAATGATAATGAAGTTCGAAAAATGTTTGAAAACTTTAAAGAAAATTTTTAGACGAAAATATATTTTTACGACAGGTAGCTTAACACAAGAAAGTTTCTAACAAGATATATCACAGTACAGCCTTCATAAATGGAAAATCTAATGAGGAATTGATTCAGTCAATGATGGATAATGTAGCTGATGATGTAAATAAATTCAATGTATCAGCATTGTCATTGAGTGACGAAGATAAATTCGGTAAGGGTAGCAATAATTACACAAAATATGGTGCAACAGAGCATTTTGGCGGAGAAGTAACTGCAAATTCTACTTCAGGAATAAAGGAGAAAAATGTTAAAAATAGGAAAGGTTCAGAATTCAGAAGGAGGGATAACACATGTAATTAATCTATCCGATCCTGAAGCTTTTAAGGCAGCAAAAAAGGTTCAATTTTTGTTGAATTTGATATAGATAAAAATATTATTAAACCAGGAGGAAAGGAGAATTGGGGGATAATTCATGGACCAGGTTCTCCAGTTGATAGGCTTAACATAAAAAAAGATTAGAGGGAATTAAAGAGATGCCAAAAGTTTATAATATTGAAATAAAGGGAGAAAAATAAAATGTCAGAAATTATAAATTTAAAAAATAAAATTGACGATATATTGAAAAAGAAAATAAAAGAATTTCAATTAAAAAATATAGCAATAGATATCGTTAAAAATAATAAAAATGAATATTATTTAATTTTAGAAAAAGAAAAATATTTAGCTTCACTAATAATTGCAGAACCTATTTTTGCACCTTATAAAAATATTTGCTTTGAAGTTTATAGAGTGAGTGATGAAAAAATAATTCTATTTTATTATGATAATGAAAATACCACTTTGCAGCAAAACGTAGAGCAAATAGATAAGATGTTAGACAAATTTATTGAAATAAATTAAAAAATATGTAATGAAAAAGGAGAAAAACGGAAAAATTATCAACAAAAGAATACAATGAACTGTATAAAAAGTACTTTTTAAAGAGGAAGGAAATCAAATAACTAGAAATTTAGGTGATGGAAAAGGATTGGAAATATTTAATAAAAACATAAAAGAAATTAATTTTAGAAAGGAAATAATAAAAAATGGAGAAAAATAATCTTGAAGAATTGAAAAAATTAATGTTGAAAAAATATAGAAAAGAAATAAGCTTTCAACAATTACAAAAGGAATTTTTAAAAAATGATGATGAAAGAATAGAGTATATAAAAACAGAGTTGGAAAAAGCATATAATGAAAAAAATGGAAAAAGTATAAACACTTTGATTTTAGCAATATATATGTTTGAATTACATAGTGAAAAATTTGTTGATATTTTATGCAAATTAACAAAAGAAGAATGGCATGGAAAACATGAAGACATAGTGTTTTATCTCCAGCAACTAGAATTACCTTCTACAATAGACTGTATATACGAACTAGCAACTTCGAATTTTGAAAAATACCGTTGGGATGATAATTTTGCATTAGTGAGAAAATGCTGTTTTGCTTTGGGGGATATTAATACTCCTAAGGCGAAAGAAAAATTGGAATTATTATTACAAAGTGAAGAAGAGACTATAAGAGAACATGCAATGGAGCAGTTGAAGAGATGTGATTTTACAAATAAGGATGTAGAATGAAAGGATTAATTATGAAAAAAGAAGAGGAAAAAAATATTTATGCTGTATTTGATGATAAAACAATAAGAGTTTATCAGGCATATAACAATGAAATAGCAGACGAGGCTTTAAAATTAGGAAAGTTTGGAAGTAAATTCAGTCTTACAAGAATGACATGGATAAAGCCATCATTCTTATGGATGATGAACTGAAAAACTTTTAGTAAAGGGTGAATTATAATGGAAGGTTTTTGGAAAAAAGAAGAAAACAATATAGAAATACAAAATATTGAAATTTTAAACAATGGAAAAGTAGAAAAAAGTAAACTATTTTTATTAGAAATTGTTAATACAACGAAACCATAGAGAGAAAGTTTAAAATGAAATTTATCAAAATAATAAAGAAATATACTTAATCCAAATAAAATACTTCAAACTAAGGAAGGGATGTAAAATGAGAATAATAAAAAGAGATAGAAATATAGATGAAATTGCAGAAATTTTTGGTATTTATTGGGATGAAGAAAGAAATCAAACACTTTTTTTGGGGATGACAGATAAATATAGTGGAGTATATGTTTATTCAGAAAGTGAAGTTGAGATTATTGACCCAAATATAAATTTTAGAACAATTTATCTTTCTGGGCATCTTCCAGGGATATTTCATTGGGCATTAATAGAAAAAGATTTATTAGATGAGGTTATTGACGGTAATTTAGAATTAAGAAAAAAATTTTTAGACATATTACGTTCAGAGAATGTAATAGATTGGTAATTTTTATCCTAAATTGCAATATTAAATGCAAAATTTTTTTAATTTTCTCAAATTTAATTTCATGTAAAAATCTTTCAAAGGGTGTCGCATATCTGAGAGCAGATAGAAATGTTGGAAATGTAACAGCTCCAATAGACTTTGATAATCATATTATAGGTGAAGAAATAAACAAACATAGAGATCCGGTAGGAGGTCACAGCACTCTAACTCCAACCGTTAGAATTAGCAATGATTTGGGAGTTACATCAAATGGAGTTCGTAAAAACAATATCTCAATATTTGATATAGAAAATAATCAATGGGTACAAAAAATATACAGAAGAGGGCAACCTGCTTTAAACACAATGTTTCCAGAATGGTGGACAGGGAATAGAATAAAAGTTGAAAATAATGCGGCATATATCAACAGAACTAGTGTCATTACTCCTAATGGTGCCCAAATGTGGGAAGGAGTAACGTCATCTGGAGTTAAAGTTAAGGGATATGAACCTACAAATAGTAATCCGAATGCAACAGTGTATCCTAAACAAAATCAGTAATAAATAGTTGTAAATAAAGAACATTAATTTTATTAAATTCTTATAATCTGTTAAATATAAAAAAAAGAAAGGAAAATTTTATGAAATTTAAGTTTAGCTATTACAAAGTAAATGATAAAAAAGAAGTAAAACCTGTATGTTCGTCTGTCAATTCAAAAAATGAAGGAAATATAAGTTGTTATTTAATGGATATAGAAGAAGATTTAGAAAAAGCTGATTATGTTGAGTACTACAAAGAATTATTAAGTAGAATTTATATAGGAGGAAGAAGTGTAGAATCTTGGGAAGGAAATGTGATTGGTGATAAAGTTTTTATATGTTTTCAATATTATCCGGAAAATAGAGACTTACAGGCGGAAATTTCAAGAAAATCAATGTCAGTACTATTAAAAAAATGGACTAAATTTTTAGAAAGAGAACAAGACTTAAATTATGAAGAGATGGTTGGATTGCCTGATAATGAAAATCCTACTGTGTATTCAGAAGCATATTTTGGTACATATGAAACTTTTCTAGAAAAATTTGAGGAGGGGCAACAATATGAGGAAGATTTACTATATACTGCTTTTTGCAATTATGAACCTAAAGAAAAATATAAAATAGTTAAATTTTTATTAGAAAAGGGAGCTTCAGTCAAAAAGAAGAAAGGAGATGGAATAAACCTGTTTTTCCCATTGTTTAGTAATATATCCTTGGATAATAGAAAAACAGATTTAGAAATTACATTGGATTTGTGCAAAATATTACTAGAAAGAGGAGAAAGTTTATCATCAATAGATATGAATACAGGAGAATCTCCATTAAATCGCCTTTTTTCAACATACGGGGTATTATATCCTGATAAAAAAATGGTACCATTATATGATGTAGTATTTTCAGAACCAAATTTAAAAATTTTATTTAAAGATAAAAAAGGGAATACTCCGTTTGACATAGCCAGAAAAAATGGAAGAGATATGGGGGTAAAATATATGGAAGAGTATATTGAAAAATATCATTTAACAAAAAAATAAAGAAACAAGTATTACTCAGAATTTTTCATATTCTTCTGGGTATCAAGAAAAGCATGGAGGAGTAACTATAGAAATAGTAACTCAACCAGGGACTTTGAGAGTTTTAGAAAAAATAGGAGTAAAAAATAATGATGGTTTAGAAATAAACAAGTGGTATCCAAATATGGAGAAAACATTTACAGGATGGGAAAAATTTGGGCGTGTTCAATTTAAAGAGGACAAATAACTATAAATTTAGGTAAAGGTAGTGGTTTAGAGATATTTAATCAACGGATTAAACAGATAAATGTTAAACAAGGAGATATTCATCATGGAAAAAATAAATGATTTCAATGAAGCTAAAAATTTGCTAGAAAAATATTTAGATAAAAAAATATCAATAAATAAATTGAAAAAAAATATTTTATTGATGATATAAAATTTATAAAAGAAGAATTAGAAAAAGCCTATTTATTTAAAGATAAAACAAAATTAGATATTTTATTTTGGTTAATATTTACATTTGATTTGTATTCTGAGGAATTCATAAATATCTTATGTAAGATTTCAAAAGAAGAATGGCATTGGAGACATGAGGATATTGCTATTTACTTCATGGAAATGGAGTTACCGTCTACGGTAGAATGTCTTTATGAATTAGCAATTTCAGATTTTGAAAAATATCGTGATGACGAATACTGTCAATTAGTTGAAAAATGTTGTTATGCTTTAGGAGCAATAGGAACAGAAGAGGCAAAAGAAAAACTTAAGTTGTTAGCTAAAAGTGATAAAGATATTATACGAGAACATGTTGAAGATACATTTGAAATGTATAAATTATCTTAATTAGGAAAGAGAAATTGCACTCAAGATAATGTTGTTAAAGAAAAATATCCTGATATGCCAATGCCTGAAAAAAGTCCTGGCTGGGGATATAAATTTGTGCGTTTTAAAGAAGAAAAAAGACAAATAAATATACAATTAGGACAAGAAGGTGGAAAAGCACTGGAGATATTTAATAATAATATTATAGACTATAAAATAATGGAGGGACAATAAATGGAAGATAAATATCTTGATGAAGTGAAATTATTGGTAAAATGGCATGATAAAAAAATATCTGATGATGAATTTTTAGAAAAATTTAAATTGGAAAAAATTAGGTACAGAAGGGAAATTCCTAATATTGCTAAAGAAAAATTAAAAGAAGCTTGTGTATCAAAAAATCGTGATATGATAGTTCCTTATTTATCATTAATTTTTTATTTAGAAATAGATTTTGATGAAATTAAGGACAGTATAGAGGAAATTATAACAGGAAATTGGCACTATGACCATGAAAATATAGCAGGTGCATTTGAAGATATAGCATCACCCAAAACAATAGAATGGGTATATTATTTAGCGTTGGCACATCAATTTGAAGGATATGAAGGAGGACTTGCAATGGCTAGAAAATGTATTCATGCACTAGGGAAAATAAATACTCCTAAATCAAAAGAAAAATTAGAATTTTTGGCTAATAATTTAAATGAGACTGAAGAATTAAGAGAATCAGCAAAACGAGAATTAAACAGACATGATTTTACAAATAAGGATGTCGAATGAAAGGACTAATTATGAAAAAAGAAGAAGAAAGAAATATTTATGCTGTATTTGATGATAAAACAATAAGAGTTTATCAGGCGTATAATAATGAAATAGCAGATGAGGCTTTAAAATTAGGAAAGTTCGGAAGCAAGTTCAGTTTAAACAGAATGACCTGGATAAAGCCGTCATTTCTTTGGATGATGTACAGAAGTGGCTGGGCTAGCAAGGAAGGACAGGAAAGAATACTGGCAATTGACCTGAAAAGGGAAGGATTTGATGAAATAGTGAAAAATGCTGTACTTTCATCTTTTAGAGAAGTTTCTGATTTATCTAAGGAGGAATGGGAAAATAAACTGGAAAATTCAGAAGTAAGATGTCAATGGGATCCGGATAGGGATATTTATGGTAATCCAATAGGAAGAAGAGCGATACAGTTAGGTATAAAGGGAGAAACGGTGAAAAAATATGTAAATGAATGGATTGTAAATATAACGGATATAACAGATAAAGTTATTGAGATGAGAAATAGCATTCAAAATGGAACTTTTTCAGAAGTTATGCTTCCTAAAGAGAAAAAGTATATTTTAAATATCAATGATTAAGTTAATATAATAATTAAATATTTTTCTTGAATTTTATTAAAAAATTTGTGGATAACAATTGACAATTTCACTAAAATAAATTATAATTTAAAAGGATTTTAGCAAATTTATATTTGTTATTTTCTTTTATCATTCAAATAAAGGAAGTTGTGATAACCAATGAAAAAAGTACAATTTATAATAATTTCTACAATTTTATCGTTTGGGTTAATAATTTCAGCGGCGATTGTATCGAATGCAATGGATAAAGCCAATAAAAGTGAGAATAAAATCACTGTAAAAGGTGTGGCAGAAAAGCGGATAAAAGCGGATAAAGCTGTAGTAAATGTAGTATTGTCAGGAGAAAGTGTAGTTTTAGATGATTTAAGAAAAAATATTTCTGAAAAAGAAAAAAAATCTTTAGATTTGATAAAAACTTTGGGAATTAGTTCAGAAGATTATAGTATTGAAAATTTAAAAGTAGAGCCAGAATTTTCTGAAACAGGAGATAAAATCTTAAAATATAGTGGGTCTGAAAGCATTATAATTTCTACTGAAAATGTTGAAAAAATAGATGAAATTTATCAAAAATTATTGACGTTGAAATTAGAAAACAATAATTTAGAGGTTACAAAACCTGAATATTACATTACAAGTATAGAAAGATACAAAAGAGATTTGCTAGTAGATGCTTCAAAAAATGCAGAATACAAAGCTATAGAAATGTTGAAAGTTAATAATAATGAAATTGCGGGAGTAAAAAATGTAACTCAAGGACAATTTGAGATTTTACCAGATGTGGAAGATACTAAGCGTATAAAAGAAGATGAACAAAATCAAATGTATAAAAAATTAAGATCAGTTGTTACAGCTACTTATTTAATAAAGTATTAAAATAGATAAAAATTTAGGAGGAAAAATTTAATGAAACCAGCAGCAGAATTAAGACAAGGAAGTACATATAGAAAGGATAATATCCCTTACTTGATATTAAAAGCTGAAAGACACCAATCAACATCAGGAAAAAGACAAAGAGCAGCAGAAGTAAAATTCAAAACTAAAGAATTAATTTCAGGTAAAATTCAAGAAATTACAGTTTTAGCTACAGATTTGATGGATGACATTATTTTAGATAGAAATCAAATGCAATTTTTATATGAAATTGATGGAGATTACAACTTTATGGATCAAGAAACTTTTGAACAAATTACATTGACAGCAGAAGATTTAGGGGATGCAGTGAATTTCTTGGAAGAAGAAATGATTATTCAAGTATTGATGTACGAAGGAAGACCAGTTGGAGTTGAATTGCCAAATACAGTAATTAGAGAAATTACTTATACTGAACCAGGATTAAAAGGAGATACAATTGGAAGAGCAACAAAACCTGCAACAATTGCAAATGGATATAGTTTACAAGTACCTTTATTTGTAGTAATCGGAGATAAAATTAAAATTGATACAAGAACTGGAGAATACATCGAAAGAGCAAATTAAGAACAAAAATTAGAATCAAAATAATAAAGTGAAAGGCTATCGAAAACGGTAGCTTTTTTTGAAAATACAAAATTAAAATTAAATAATTCTTAAAAAGAGGGAAAATATGAGAAAAGAAGATAAAATAAAAAGAGTTGAGGAAATGGAAAAAATAATGGATAAATCAGCTAATATTTTTGGAGAAGTAAATGCAGCATTAGATAAATTAGAAGAAAATTTTTCTGATTATAAAAAGCTTGATGATTATTATAGTAGTGAAAATTGGTTTCAAGATGTGGAAGACTACAATAACGGAACTTTACCACAAGATTTGAAATGTGGTGTTTTGAGTGAAGATGGGGCTTATGATTTATTTGGGGATAATCATGAGTTGGCAATTAGGCTAGTAGAACTTGCAGCTAAAATGTTAAGAAGATAATAAAAGTTATAGAAATCAAGGGGTTGATTGAAGTGAGAAATAAAATTATAAAAGGGTTAATTTTTGTATTTTTAATTTTAGGAATATTTTGCTGTTCTAGAAAAGAAGAAAAGAAATTAGATTTAGATACAGGAATTAGTAAAAATGAAAATACAATTTTAGTAGCATCATTTAATGCTTTAAGATTAGGTGAAAAGCAAAAAGATTATCGGTCATTCGTAAAAATTTTGTCTAATTTTGATTTGATTGGGTTAGAAGAAGTTATGAATGAAAAAGGTGTTAAAAAGACGAAGGCGTATTTGGAAAAATTGACGAAAGAAAAATGGGATTATATTATTTCAGAACATTCTGTTGGGAGTGAGAATTATAGAGAGTTTTATGCTTTCATTTATAGAAAAGAGAAATTTCAAGAAGTAAAACAAATTGGATTTTATAAAGAAAAAAATGATAATGAATTTATGCGAGAACCTTACGGTGCATATTTTAAAAGTGGAAATTTTGATTTTGTCTTTGTGATTGCTCATTCGATTTTTGGAGATAAGGAGAAGCAACGATTGATTGAAGCATCGAGTTATTTGAATGTTTATGAGTATTTTTCTAAGAAAACTGGAGAAAATGATATAATTATTGCTGGAGATTTTAATCTTTCGGCTGATGATTTAGCATTCAAAAATTTAGCAGTAAAGCATAATGTTTCCTATCTTTTAGATCCTAAAGAAAATTTGACAACACTTTCAGATGATAAATTAGTGAGCTCATATGATAATTTTTTCATAAATCGTGAAAAAACTAAAGAATTTACTGGGAATTCCGGAGTTTATAACTTTATAAAAAACAATAATTATGCTACAATAAAAAAATATGTGTCGGATCATTTGTTAATTTTTTCTGAATATTCGACATTAGAAGATTTAGACTAATTGAAATAATAGAATTTACAGGAAGGAGAGGTTGTTTTTTGAGTAAAAAAATTTATAAAAAAGCTGTCACGATAGGTTTACCAGTAGCATTTGAAAATATGATTTACAGTTTAGTGAGTTTTATTGATGTTTTCATGGTTGGAAAAGAGAACCTTGTATTAGGATTAGGAACAGTTGCGGTGGCAGGATTAGGCTTTGCGAATCAATTGTACATGATATTTGCAGTTTCACTGTTTGGTTTAAATAGTGGAGGTGGAATATTTGCTGCACAATTTTTTGGTAATAAAGATTATAAAAATTTGAAAAAATGTTTGGGAATAACTTTATCGATTGGATTTGTTTTTTCATTGTTGTTTTTAATATTAGGACTGTTTTTCAATCGGGAAGTAATAAGTGTTTTTACAAATGATACAAAAGTTATTGAAACTGGAGCAAAATATTTAAAGGTTGTTGCTTGGACATATCCGTTAATAGGGATTGGATTTGCTTTCAATATGCAATTACGTGCAATTGGTCAAACGAAATATCCATTTTATTCAAGTTTGATAGGATTAATAATAAATTTTGTTTTTAATTCATTACTGATTTTTGGAAATTTTGGATTTCCAGCATTAGGAGTTGTGGGAGCGGCTGTAGCAACGGTTTTATCAAGATTTATATCAACTTTATACATAATTTATATAGTTTATAAATTGAAATTGCCATTAGCAGCTACATTTAAAGAAATGTTTGGATTTACGTGGGAATTTTTTGTGAGAATCTTAAAAGTTTCGCTTCCAGTGTTTGGGCATGAAATAATGTGGGTTTCAGGAGTTAGTATATATGTGGTAATTTATGGAAGAATGGGAACAGAACCCGCTGCTGCAGTTGAAATCGTAAAATCAATAAGCAATTTGATATTTACATTATTATTTGGGCTTTCGAGTGCATCATCAGCAATTATTGGGAATGAAATTGGAGCTGGAAATGAAGAAGGAGCCTATAAGACAGCAATTGCTCTTTTGAAAGCATCGGTAGTTTTAGCAGTAATTATAAGCATAAGCGTATATTTATTTAGTCCAATTTTATTAAATATTATGCACGTAAAACCAGGAATTTACCCATTAACAAAACAAATATTGATTTCTGAAATGTTTATAATAATTTGTAAGTCGATGGGTACAATACTTATTGTAGGAATTTTAAGGGCTGGAGGAGATACATTGTGGACAATGTTTGCTGATTTGTTGCCACTTTGGCTTGTAGCGATTCCTATAACATATATTGCTGGTTTAAAATTAGGATTGCCAATTTCAATTGTATATTTATTTTCAGTAAGCGATGAAGTTGTGAAATTTGTTCCTTGTTTAAGACGATTGAGAAGTAAGAAATGGATAAATAATTTAGTAAAATAATAGGAGAAAGTTAGATGAATAAAAAATTAATTTTGTTGGGAGCCTTTTTAATTTTATTCAGTTCGTGTGCGACAATTAAGACGCCACCTTTAGGAGTTAATTTTGAAGGACCTTTGAGAGATGCAAAAAATGTGGATTTCCATTATGATTTGACATATTTAGATAAAGATGGAAATATAAAATATGATAGAAATATTTGGCAATCTACGTATGATATTGTTGATAATGCAAAGGATTATTTGATAGTTGAGATGTTTTTATTTAATGATATTTACAATAAAAATACAGAGCTATTTCCTGAATTTGCAAAAGAGTATACTGCAAGAGTTATTAAGAAAAAAAGAGAAAATCCAAATTTAAAGATTTATGTGCTTTCAGATGAAAATAATGACTTGTATGGAGCATTTGAGCATCCATTTATTACAGCTATGAAAAATGAAGGGATAGATGTTATAACAGTTGATATTTATAAATTAAAAGACACATTCCCTTGGTATTCGCCAATATGGAGATCGGCAATTAAGCCATTTGGAAATCCTCAAAATAAAGGTTGGGTTCCTAATTTTTATGGACCAATGTGGCCAAAATTAACATTGAGAACATTGTTTAGGGCATTAAATGTAAAAGCAGATCATAGAAAAGTTTTTTTGAATGAAAATGAAGCAGTTATAGCGAGTGCTAATATTCATGATCCAAGTTATTTTCATGAAAACGTTGCATTATATACAGATGGAGATGTTACGAAAGATATTTTAAGTGATTTACAAATGGTAGCTAATTTTTCAAATTCTGAAATTAATGTTTCAGAGAATAATTCTACTAGTTCTCTTGATACATCCAATAAAAATATTTTAAAATCAAAGGAAAAAACAAATGGCAATACTATGGAAAGTATAAAAAAAGAGCTTGAAGAAGTAGAAGTTAAAAGAGATATACCTCTCGTAAATGAAGATCCTGAAGTGAAAAGAATTGAAGAGAAGAAAAAAAAATTAGTTGAAAAAAATACAAATTCAAATATTGGAAATAATTTAACAAATAAAGTAGATGAAAATGGAGAAGATAATTATAAAATTCAGTATGTAACAGAAGGTGCGATAGGAAAAACTTTGGATTCTGATTTGAAGAGTTTGAAGGCTGGAGATGAAGTGTTGATGGGAATGTATTTCTTGGCGGACAAACCTGTTATTGATGAATTGATAAAAGCAGCAAATAGAGGAGTAAAAGTTAGAATAATTTTTGATAGAAGTAGAGATGCGTTTGGTATGAGTACAAATGGATTGCCTAATAAACCTGTTTCTAAAAAATTGAAGAAAAAAACTAGAGGGAAAATAGAAGTGAAATGGTATTTTACGAATAACGAACAATATCACACAAAAGTTATATTAATGAAGAAAACAGACGGTAATGTTATAATAACGACTGGTTCTGCAAATATGATTAGAAAAAATATAAGAGGATATATTATGGATGCGAATCTTCGAGTAGAGACAAATGAGAACTCTAAACTAACAAAAGAAATTTATACGTATTTTGATAGACTGTGGGAAAATAAAGATGGATTATTTACTATAAATTTTGATGATGAGCCAACAACAAGTCCAAAATCTGATTTTATGTATAAATTATTAGATGCTGCTCAACTAGGTTCATTCTAATTATATTTAATGCTGAAAATAAGGAAAAAAATATCAAATTATGTTAAAATATTTAAAAATCGAAATTAAAAATAAATAGGTGATGAGGAATGAAAAAAAAGTTAATATTATTAACAGTGATTTTAGCGATGGGTATGATGTCGGTTTCATGCTTTAAGAAAAAAGATAAGAAAGCTGACAAAAAACAAACGCAACAACAAGTTGAAAATAAAGATATCAATACAGATATATTTAATTTAGGATCGCAGCAAGCAAATGGAGGGAATCCTGATATTAAAAATTTGACTCCTGAAGAACAAAAAAAATTGATAGACAATCAAATTGATCCAGTAAAAGTTTCAGATGCAATCACAAAAGCTGAAGCTGGAGATAAAGAAGCAATTATGTCGTTATCACAATTATACTTCAATTTAAAAGATAACGAAAAAGTAAAAAAATTCTTACAAATGGGAGTAGACAGAAATTATCCAGAAGCAATTTATAATTTAGCAGTAATTTTGAAACAAGAAGGGAATACTGCGGAAGCTAATAAATTAATGGCTAGATTGCCTAAAAATGTTACTTCTGTTGCAAGAGGTGGAAGACAACAAGTACAAGTGAGACAATTGAGAATGAGACCTGGTGCTGAAGAGTTTAACAGAGGAGTTGAATTAGTAAGAGCTAAAAAATATAGCCAAGCAAAAGCTGAATTTGAAAAAGCATATAACAAAGGAATTAAAGATGCCGATGTAAGAATTGCTATGTTAAATAAAGAAATGAAAAACTATTCAGAAGCGATAAAATGGTTGAAAAAAGCAGAGAACCGTGGAGTAAAAGGTGCAGATGTCGAAATTGGAGCAATTTTATATGATAATGGAAAACAAGAAGAATCTAGACCATATTTAATGAAATCATATAAATCAGGAAATAAAGGTCTTGCAGGTGCAATAGCAGCAACTTATCATAAAGAAAAGAATATGGCAGAAGCGTTAAAATGGTATAAAATAGCTGCAAAGAATGGGGATAAGAATGCAAAAGAAATTGTTTCTCAATTAGAAAATGGAGGAAAAGTTGCTGAAACAACTAAGAGAGGTGTAAAATCATTCTTGAATGGTGGAGAAGCTCAAAATGAAAGTTTAACAAAACAAACTCTTAAACAAATAAATAATTCTAATGATTCAAAAGATGCTAATAAAGATGAAATAAAAATTAAAGAAGTAGAAACACCAAAACATTCAGTAACAGTAAAAGAAGAAAAATCATCAACTCCTGCACAATCAAAAAATGAAACTAAAAAAGAAGTAAATGTTGATGAGTTATTGAAAAGTAAAGCCGCAGAGTATAATAAATAGAATAAACATAAATAAAAAATAGGAAGTAAATTTGAACTTCCTATTTTTTTGTTTCCTAATAAATTTAATTACTAATATCATTAATTTTTAGATTTTATATTTTTCCAATCTAAAGTTTTTGAAAATTCTTTTACGAAAGCAATAAAAGTACCTAAGAAAAATCCTAAAAAGACAGCTGCTACTAAAACAATTTTCTTGTTAATAGCTGGTTTAGTAATAGAATTTATGTATTTTACAACAGGAGTATTGTCATTTTTCAAAAGTTTATAATAAGCCAATCTAGAAACTAATGTATCACTCAAGACATCTTTAGTAGTTCTAAGATCAACATTCTTACTTAAAAAATCATATTGTTGTTGTAAAAGTTTTAATTGAGCATCAAGAAATGTATTTTTCTTATTCAAAAGATATTTTTGAGATAATTCAACGTATTCTTGAGCAAAATGTTCACCTTCAAGTTTATTATTAGTGGAGAATTTTACTTTTATCTTTGGGTCATCTTTTTCAGATTGTGCCACAAGATCATTAGAAATTTTTTCTAAATATTTTTCTTGGGGTAACTTTGCATAAGACAAAACTTTTGAATGATCTTTTAAAAATAGATAAAAATCAAAAGAATTTAATGAATATTGAGAATCTTCTCCAATCTCAGTTAAGACCTTGTCATTTCCGTACAGATTTATTTCAGTTTTGTATGATTTGTTAGTAAAAGCAAATAAAGCTGCTAAAATGGTTGTTATTATTGTAACGACTATAATAAAAGCAATATTTTTATAAATAATTTTTACTATCGTATCGAAACTTACTGATTGATGTTTATTATCTTCCATTTCAAATCCTTTCCTTTAAAATTAATTTTTTACATATTAATTTTACCAAAAAAAGTAAAATATTACAATTGAAAATTTTAAAGAAAAGAAGATTTTTTTCATAAATATTTTGAAATAAATAGAAGGCATTTCAAAAGAATAAAACAAACTTTTATAAATACATTTAAACATTATCGGACCTATAAAAAGAAAAAATTTAATAAAAACTTAAAATATCCATTTTACAAATTAAATTAATAATATACATAATAAATATAAAATTAGATAATACAATAATTCTAAATTTCTGATAAAATTCTAAAAAAAGTATGTTATAATAACAACCTAAATAACTTTAAAATTTAAAATTTATTGGAGGTAAATATAAATGAAAAAATCTAAAAAATTATTGATAATTTTAGTGGGAGCATTAGTACTTTCAAGTTGTACAGTGGCACCTTTAACAGGGAGAAGACAATTAAAATTGGTAAGTGATGAAAGTGTTGTAGATTCATCAGTTAGTCAGTATAGACAATTTATTAATGAAGCTAATAATAAAGGTTTAATCGTTAATAATACAACAGATGGAAGAAGATTGAAAAATATTGGAAACAGAATGGCGACTGCAGTTGAAACTTATTTAAGAGAGAATGGACTATCTAAAAAGCTTGACAGTCTTCAATGGGAGTTTAACTTGATAAAAAGCAATGAAATTAATGCATTTGCAATGCCTGGTGGAAAAATAGCTTTTTATACGGGAATTATGCCAGTGCTACAAACTGATTCTGGAATTGCGTTTGTAATGGGACACGAAATAGGTCATGTGATTGGTGGACATCATGCTGAGGGAGAAAGTGGAAGACTTGCTGCTGGAGTTGCTTCAACTATAACAGATGTGTTTACTGGTGGGAATGTTATTTCGTCAATTGTAAGTGATGGATTATCTATTGGGCTTTTAAAATTTAATAGAACTCAAGAATACGAAGCAGATAAATACGGAATGATTTTTATGGCTATGGCAGGGTATAATCCTGAAGATGCAATAAAAGCTGAGGAAAGAATGTTAGCTGCTGAAAAAGGTGGAAGACCAGTTGAAATTCTATCAACACATCCTAATACAGAAAAACGTATTGAAGCATTGAAAAAATATTTACCAGAAGCTATGAAGTATTATAAAAAATAGAAATATAAAAATGGAGTGATAAGTTTGAAAAATGTTATAAGTGTTGCACCGATGGTGGATAAAACGGATAGACACTTTAGAAATTTTGTGAGAATGATAAATAAAGATGTCCAACTTTATACAGAGATGATTACTGCACAAGCGATTATTAATGGAGATTTAGAATATTTATTGGGATTTGAAGATATTCAACATCCGATTGTGTTGCAGATAGCGGCTACTAATCCAGAGGAAGCCTTTGAGGCTGTAAAAAGAGCAGAAGAATATGATTATGATGAAATTAATTTAAACGTGGGTTGTCCCTCTGATAGAGTTTCTGGAAATATGATGGGAGCTTATTTAATGGCATTTCCTGAATTGGTTGGAGACATTATTATTGCGATGAAAAAAGCTACAAAGAAGCCAATTTCGATAAAGCACAGAATTGGAATTGATGGGAAAAAAGTATTACCTGATAGTTTTGAAAGGACATTAATTGATAAATATGAAGATATGCTTAATTTCGTAAATGTAACAGAAAAAGCAGGAGTTAATAAATTTATTGTGCATTCTAGAATAGCAATTTTAGCGGGATTAGATCCAAAACAAAATCGTGAAATTCCACCATTAAGATATGAGGAAGTTTATAGGTTAAAGAAGGAAAAACCTAATTTACATATAGAAATTAATGGTGGGATAAAAACTATTGAACAAATTGATGAACATTTGCAACATGTGGATTCGGTTATGCTTGGAAGAGAAATTTATGATAATCCAATGATTTTAACTGAATTTGGTAAATATTATGGTAATTCTATAAATATTTCTCGTAAAGAAATTATTGAAAAAATAATCGAGTATAGCAAAAAATTAGAAGAGAACGGAATTAGACCACATTTGTTTTTGATGCATACGCAAGGCTTATTTCATGGAGTTAGAGGAAGTAAATTTTGGAAGAGAGAAATAAATCATCCAAAAGCTAATTCTAAAACATTAATGAAACTTATGGAAAATATTGAAAATATCTAAAAATTTTAACTTTTCTTTTTTGTATTTTACAGGTATAATATATATGGAAATAATTTAATATTGTAAAGATTATAAATTAAATAGTATTTTTCTATTATGAATATTACAACAATTTAAAAATTTCAATATTAGTGAGAATAGATATAAATAATTTTATTGGGAAATTATGATTGTTATTATTTTAGTCCTATTATGATTAATAATGGCAAAATAGTGATAATCATATTCCAGATATTTAGTTAATCTTAAAATTATATAGATTATTATAACATAAATTAATTGTATTTAATCAAAAGAAAAAAATAACTTAACAGGAGAGGTTTTCATGAAAGTAGTAGTAATTGGATGTACGCATGCTGGAACGGCTGCAATTAAAAATTTAAGAGCATTAAATCCTAATGCTGAAGTAACAGTTTTTGAAAGAAATGATAATATTTCATTTTTATCTTGTGGAATTGCATTATATGTAGGTGGAGTTGTTAGTGATCCTAAAGGATTGTTTTATTCGTCACCTGAGGAATTGAAATCATTAGGTGTAAATACTAAAATGAAACATGATGTGAAAAGTGTGGATATAAAAGGGAAAAAATTAACAGTTGAGAATTTAGAAACTGGAGAAGTTTTTGATGAAACATTTGATAAATTAATTATAACATCTGGGTCATGGCCTATTATTCCTAGAAATATTGAAGGAATTGATTTGGAAAATGTGTTGTTATGTAAAAATTATAATCATGCTAATGAGATCATTGAAAGAAGTAAATCAGTTAAAAGGGTTGTTGTTGTTGGAGCAGGATATATTGGGGTAGAATTGGTTGAGGCGTTTAGAGATAATGGTAAAGAAGTAATTTTAGTAGATGCTGAAGATAGAATTTTGAGTAAATATTTTGATAAGGAATTTACTGATGTTGCGGAAGAATCATTTAGAGAAAAAGGAATTGTTCTTGCAACTGGAGAAAAAGTTGTTAAAATTGAAGGTACAAATGGGAAAGTATCAAAAATTATTACAGATAAAAATGATTATGAAACAGATATGGTAATTATGTGTATTGGATTTGTACCAAATACAGCTTTATTTAAAAATCAATTGGAAATGTTGCCAAATGGTGCAATTAAAGTTGATGAATATATGAGAACGAGTGATAAAGATGTAATGGCGGCTGGAGATTGCTGTTCGGTATTTTATAATCCTTTGAATATGGAAAGATATATTCCACTTGCGACAAATGCAGTTAGAATGGGAACTTTGGCAGGTTTGAATTTAGTTGAAAATAAGGCTAAATCACTAGGAACTCAAGGAACTTCTGGAATTAAGATTTATGAAAATAATATGGCAGCGACTGGTATGACTGAAGCATTGGCTAGAAGTTTGGATCTTGAAATTGAAACTGTTATTGTGACTGATAATTACAGACCTGAATTTATGCCAACTTATGAAAAAGTAACTTTAAAAGTCGTTTTTGATAAATATACGAGAATTGTATTGGGTGCACAATTAACTTCAAAAGTTGATTTAACACAATCAATTAATACGTTATCAGTATGTATTCAAAATCATATGACTATTGATGATTTGGCATTTGTGGACTTTTTCTTCCAACCACATTATAATAAACCTTGGAATTTTATTAACTTAGCTGGATTAGCAGCATTAAAATAAAGTTTAATTAGGTAATATTTTAAATAAAAAAGATATGTTTTTATGAATTTTTTGATATGGCAATTATTATTTTGCTAATTGAAACTAGATAAAGACATATCTTTTTTGATACAAAAATATATTATTTTCAAATTTAAAAAAATATTTAATTTGTTTGAATTTTATGAAATTTTATAAAATTTTAGTAAATAAAAGAATATTAGTATTTACAAAAGTGGTTTGAATTTGATAAAATATATTTAAATTTATTAGTGATTAGATTGATTTATAATTGATTTAAAAGTTAAAGAAAGGAGAGCTGTCCTAAAAAATATTTTAGAAATACAGCAAAAGTATGGAAAATATTTCTAATAAAGTAAATATCAAAGCAATTGGTGTTGGTGGAATGGGAATTAATTTTGTGAATTATATTTTAGAAAATGAAGTTAACAATGTTGAATATTTAAGTATTGATACGGATGTTGAAGCACATAATGGGTGTAAGGCAGAACGAAAGATATTTTTGGATACGGGTGTAAAGAATTGCACTTGGAATCAAGCTGAAGAAGCTGCCTTAAAATGTTATGACCAATTTGAAGAATTGCTTAAGGGAACGGATATTTTATTTATAATTTCTGGTATGGGAGGTTCTACAGGAAGTGGAATTGCACCTGCAATCGTTGAGATTGCTAAAAAAATGAAAATTTTTACAATATCAATCATTGCAAAACCATTTTACTCAGAAGGGTTTGAAAAATTGAAGATAGCGAGTATGGGTGTTGAAAAAATTAATAAAAATACAAACAGTTTGATAATAGTTCCAAATGAAAAGCTCTATAATCATATTGATAAAAAACTTTCGTTGCAAGAAGCGTATGATGAAGCTAATTTTTTGATAAAAGAAGGAATTGAAAGCATTATAAATACTGTTACAAAAGTAGGCTTTGTGAATTTAGATTTACGTGATATTAAGGTTGTTTTGGAAAATTCTAAAGATATTGTTATTCGATTAGCTGAGAGTTACGGTGAAAATGCAGAAAATACCATTGTTGAGCAATTACTTCAAAATAATTTATTTGAAGGAGAATTAAAAGATTCAAAGAAAATACTTTTGAATATAACTGGTGGTAATGATATTTCGTTGGTTGTGATAAAAAATATTGTAAGTAATATTTTATCATATGTGAGGGATCAGAATGCTACGTTAATTTGGGGAGTTATTATTAATCCAGAGTTTGATGCTAAGAAGAATAGTTTAAAAGTAGTTTTGATGGCAAGTGTATAGAATTTATTTTATTTATGAATTTTAAGGAGGTATGTATATGGGAATAAGTTCAAATTTTAGAAAAGACAATAAATTTCGTAATATTAAAATTTTTTCTGGAGCTCAATTGAAGTATATTGCTTTTTTATCAATGTTAATTGATCATACAAATAAAGCTTTGATTTATCCTATGTTAACTGGAAAAGGATTTTTAAATTTTTTAAGTGATACGTTTGATATTCTAGGTAGAATTGCTTTTCCAATTTTTATGTTTTTTCTTGTGGAAGGATTTTTTAAAACTAGAAATCGATTTAGATATCTTTTATATTTAACTGTTTTTGGAGTTATTTCCGAAATTCCATTTGATTTATGTCAATCAGCAGTTATTTTTCAGCCATATTCAAATAATGTGATGTTTACATTGGCTTTAACATTAGTTATGATTTGGATTATTGATGAATTAAGAGTACCAACAAAAATATTTTGGTATCCTATTTCGATAGTAATTGTTGCAGGGACTTGTTTGTTATCAATGATTTGGGGATTGGACTACGAATGGCACGGAATTCTGATAGGGTATTTTTTCTATATTTTTCGTAATAATCCGATATTTGCAATTATTGGAGGATATCTTTCGCTTATTAAAACACCTTGGGCTTTGTTGGGATTTGGATTGACACTTACTTATAATGGAGAAAGAGGGAAACAGAATAAGATTTTAAATTATTCGTTTTATCCTGTACATTTATTGATTTTAGGGCTTTTAAGATTATTATTTAAGGTTTAGAAATATTACAAAAGTTGTTTGAAAAAATTTTTGTAATATTGTATAATTACGAAAGTTAATTAATAAGTTTTCGATAGAAAATTAGAAAGGAGAAGAACATTAAAATATGGAATTTTATAATTTTAATTATTTAGAAAACCAAAAATTTGTGACAGATAAATTTTTTCTTGTTTTAATTATTTTAGTAATAGCATTTGTATTATTTGCATTTTGGAAATGGTTTAAAGGAAGTATTTCATTAAGAGATAAACAGCTTAGTTTACTTGGATTGATGTTTATTTTTTTATTTGCGTTATACCATTATAATAATTATATTGCTAAAACTGATCAAGAAAAAGTTTATAAAAATTCAGCTAGTGTTATAAAAAAATTATCTGAAAAATTTAAAGTTAATGAAAATGATATTTTTATAAATACGCCTGAAATAACAGAGGATACCGTTTATAAGATAAAAGATAAATTTTATCAAATTCACTGGGTGGGAAACAATATATTAGTTGAACAAATGACAGTTCCTTATGTGGATGAAGTTAAGATGCTTAAAGAATAATAGTATTTGAATAGAAATAAAAAATATAAAAGAAAGGAAGATGATGTAATTTTGGATTTTATAATTCTTGTTGCAATAAAACTTACAATTGGATTTATTGCGTTAGTTTTATTCATGAATTTAAATGGACGAAGCCAATTGGCACCAACATCAACAGAAGATCAAATAGGTAATTATGTCCTTGGGGGAATTATTGGTGGTGTAATTTATAGTCCAAGTATATCAATAATTCAATTTTTAATAGTTCTTTTAATATGGGGACTTCTAATGACAATAACTGATTTTCTAAAAAATACAAATAAAAGCGTAAAAAAAATGATAGATGGACAAGTTGTGTACTTAATAAGAGATGGAAAAATGCTAACAGAAAATTTTGCACAAGCAACACTTTCAATTCCTGATTTTTACACAAAGTTGAGAACAAAAGGTGTTACGCAAATATCAGATATAGAAGAAGCTTTTATGGAATCAAATGGACAACTTATTGTTATAAAAAAAGGTGAAGATGGTTATTCAAATTTATTAGTTTCTGAAGGGAACATACAAGAGGATAATTTGAAACATATTGGAAAAGATGATAATTGGTTGAAGGAAGAATTGGAAAAATATAACATTACCGATTTAAGTGAACTTTTTATTGTTGAGTATAGTGGTGATGGTAAATTATTTATTGTGAAAAAATAAATTCATATTGAAAAAATATTAAAGTTAAAACTATAAAATAATATGAAAATAAAAGAAGAGGCCCTAAAGCCTCTTTTTAATATATTTACATATTAAAGTATTTACAGAATGGTTGTGAGAAAACAATCGCACTAACTGTAGCTTCTGGATACATCATATGCTCCTCAGTTAATCTAATTCCAAATCTTTCTGGTTTTAATAATCTAAATAATTTATCTTGATCTTCCAAATTTGGACAAGCTGGATATCCAAATGAATAACGATTTCCTTGATATTGTGCTTTCAAAATATCTTCTATATTTATATCTTTATCAATAATTCCAACTTCTTTTCTCATTAATTGATGCACGTATTCAGAAGTAGCTTCAGCTAATTCAAGACCGATAGAGTTTACAATATGCCCTCTATAAAATTCACCTTTTTCTTTCATTTCGTTTGAAACGATTCTTGATTTTTCTCCAGCAGTTGCCACAAAAAATCCAATATAATCAATTCCTTCAGGAGAAACATAATCATTCAATGATAAATATTGTCCCCATTTTTGTCTTGGGAAATCAAAAGTTTCTAAAACTGTTGATAAATCATCTGAAAGAATTTCAATTTTCCCATCTTTAGACTTTCTACTAGGAAAGAATTTATAAATTGCTTTAATATCAAAATAATCATCACCATGAATAATAATATCCACAATTTCATTATACAATTTAACTGCTCTAGGATCCTGTTTTTCAAGCATATCAGTTACAATCCACTTCATTCCCAAATGCTTTCCAATTAACATTTGTAAATTAATATATTTAAAAACATCTTTAGCCTTAATATTTGTAATAATTTGCTTATTCAAAGTAGTCGGCTTATAAATTTTCTCAAAATCATATTCAGGCAATTTTACTTTAGAAAAATCAAAAGTTCCATCTTTATCTTTAATATCACTAACTGTAGGTTTCACTTTCAAATTCTCCAACGCTTTTTTGTCTTTAATTAACAATAAATCCCTTCTCTTTTGCAAATATTCTTTAAACTCTTCAAATTTTTCAGAAACAATCATTTTATTTAAATCTGATAGAGCCGTCATCGCATCTTTTGAGTAAATAACAATATTGTTTTTGTATGATGGCTCAATTTTATTAATTGTGAATTTTTCAGTAAGTGCAGCACCACCAACAAATATAGGTATATCAATTCCAGCTTCTCTTAAAACAGCCACAGTATTCACCATTTCAGCAGCAGATTTTACTAATAATCCTGAAAGTCCTAAAAAGTCAGCTTTCTCATTAATCACAGCTTCTCTAATTTTTTCAGCAGGTGTATTTATTCCTAAATCAAGTACGTCATATCCGTTATTTCCGATGATAATTCCAACAAGGTTTTTCCCAATATCATGAACATCACCTTTAACAGTTGCCATTATAACTTTACCTTTACTTGAAGACTCTGTTTTTTCCATAAATTGCTCCAAATACGAAACAGATGCCTTCATAACTTCAGCACTTTGTAACACTTCAGCAACAATCAAATCGTTATTATTAAATAATTTTCCAACTTCATCCATTCCAGTCATCAAAGGCCCGTTAATTATCTCTAATGGGGAATATTTTTGTAACAATATATCCAATAAAGCATTCAAATCCTTTTTACTTCCCTCGACAACAAGATTTGAAACTTTTTCTTCAGGTGTCATTTTATCATCAGCTAAATTCTTTTTAACAGAACCTTTTTTTTCACGATAAAAAGCTACAAAATTAGCAACTGTGTCATCATTCGTGTTAAATAGCAATTCTTCAGACAATTTTTTTTCTTTATCAGAAATTTCATTCATTGGAATAATTTTCTCAGTATTAACAATCGCAAAATCAAGTCCAGCTTCGTAAGCCTTATTCATGTAATAAGTATTCAACACTTCACGACCTGCAATTGGAAGTCCAAATGAAATATTACTTACTCCTAAAATAGTTTTTACATTTGGCATTTCTTTTTTTATTTCTCTAATCGCTTCAATTGTGGCAGTAGCAGATCCAATATATTTTTGATCACCTGTCGCAACTGGGAATACAAGCGTATCAAATATGATATCTCTTTCATCAATTCCATATTTTTTAGTTAATAACTCATAACTTCTTCTAGCAACCTTAATTTTTTTCTCAAGCGAAACAGCCATTCCTTCCTCATCAATCAATCCAACAACGACAGCTGCTCCAAAATCTTTAATCAATTTTGCCATTTTTTCAAATTTCTTTTCTCCATCTTCTAAGTTAATTGAATTTATAATCCCTTTCCCTTGAAGATAAGTAAGTCCTTCACGAATTACATTAATATCCGTAGAATCCAACATTATAGGTACTTTTGCAAATTTTGAAACTTTTTCCAAGAAATTTTTCATATCGCTAATTTCATCTCTATCAGGATTTGCAAGACAAACATCAATTACATCTGCATCCCCTTTAATTTGCAATCTAGCAACTTCTGTTGCTTCATCAAATTTTTCATTAGCAATTAAATTTTTGAAAATACGAGAACCAATAACATTTGTTCTTTCTCCAACATAAATTGGTCTATCTTTTGGCACTTCCAAAGTGATCAACCCTGTAACAGCATTCTCATTTTTATTTTCATCAATAACTCTAGGATCATACCCAATACTTTTATCTTTAATCGCTTTTATAAACGCAGGAGTAGTTCCACAACAACCTCCAACAATATTTAAAAATTTATTTTGGAAGAAAGGTTCTATTTTAGCTGCCAATGTGCTTGGAGTTTCTTCGTATTGACCTTCTTCGTTTGGAAGTCCAGCATTAGGATATACAGAAATATATGTATTAGACACTTCATTTAATTTTTTCAAAAATTGTGTCATAAATTCAGGTCCAGTTGCACAGTTCAATCCTACAGAAAGTGGATTCATATGATGAACAGCGTAATAGAATGCATCTGCCGTTTGCCCAGCAAGAGTAGTTCCAGTACTTTCAATCGTAAACGATAACATCAATGGAACATAATAATTTTCATCCATTGCCTTTTCTAACCCTAAATATGCAGCTTTCAAGTTTCTAGTATCTTGTATTGTTTCAAATAAAATTAAATCAACACCTCCAGCTAAAAGCCCTGAAACTGCAGTATAATAAGAATGTATCAATTCCTCAAAAGTAACTCCACCTGTAACGCTGATAGATTTATTTGAAGGCCCTAAAGCTCCAGCCACATATAAATTTCTAGTTTCATTTGGATTTTCAGATTTATACTCATTAATCGCTTTTCTAGCAATTTCAGCTGCAGTCTTGTTCATTTCAAAAACTTTATCTTCCAAATCGTAATCTTTTAATACAATATCTAACGCCCCAAAAGTGTTAGTTTCAATAATATCACTTCCAGCCTTTAAATATTGTTTATGTATATTTTTTATAATTTCTGGTCTTTGCAACACAAGATAATCATTACAACCTTCATATTTTTCTCCACCAAAATCTTCGGCAGTCAAATTTTCTTGTTGTAACATTGTTCCCATTGCTCCGTCTAGCAATAGAATTCGATTTTTTAAATCTTGTTGTAACAAATTATATGATTCAATATATTTTTTTTCTTTTGACATAAATAATGTAATCTCTCCTTTTTAAAAATTAAAGTTATTAGGATTATTTTATCATAAAAATAGTCATGTGTATATACATTTAACAATATATTTTAATAATTTAGTCATAAATAATAATAATTACTAAAAAATATAAAAAAAACGATGTCAAATATATAAAATATATCCAATACAAAACTCCTTATTTTATCTACAAAAAAATTTTTTCGTATACTGTTTAACTTTTTTTTAATTAAATTCTAATTGAAAAAATTCTAAAATAGAAGTATACTACATATGAGAAAAGAATTTTGAAGAAAACACAAGATATTGTGTTTTTTTAGTTGAAATTAATAGATTTAGTAAAAGGAAGTGTTTTAGATGAAAAAATTAATTAAATTTGAAAAAAATGATTGTAATCCGTGTGCGATGGTATCGGAATTTTTAGATAAAAAGGGTGTTAGTTATGAAAGAGTAAATGCTTTTGACAATCCTGAAATGGCCATGAAATATAGAGTGAGAACAGTTCCAACTGTTGTTTTAGTTGACGATGAAACTGAAATTAAAAGAAGTATGGGATTTAAAGTAGAAGAATTGAATGAACTTTTGGCAGAATTAGATTAATTGCTAATTATAAATTGTTCACGAAAAGAGATGATATAAATTATGGTTATATATTATGATTCAAAAACTGGAAATGTTCAACGGTTTGTAAATAAGGTGAAAAAAGAAAGACCTAATTGGAAATTTGTGAAGATTGATTCTGAAATGAAAGTTAATGAAGAAGGCCATTTACTAACATTTACAACTAAAATTGGAGAAACTCCAATTCCAACGAGTGAATTTTTAGAAAAAAATAGTAAATATATAAAATCAATAAGTTCTAGCGGGAATATGAACTGGGGTGTTTTTTTTGCAGTGGCAGCTGATAAAATGAGCGAAAAATATGGAATTCCAGTTTGCATGAAATTTGAGTTGTCAGGAACGCATGTTGAAGTAGAGCACTTTATTGAATATGTTGAAAAAAACTAGTATGAATTCAAGAATGTAACAAAAATTTAAATAGTAAAATTAAAAAAGTAAGGAGAATAGGTAAAAGATGGTTGATAACAGAGCTAAAAAATGGATATACTTAAATAATGAAATAATGGTTAAAAAAGGTGAAGATTTTCAGCTTGAAAAGGATAAAGAAGCTGTTTATTCATATTTTGTGGATTATGTAAATAAAAATACTGTATTTTTTCATAATTTAGAAGAAAAAATGAGATATTTAATAAAAAATGACTATTATATCGATTTTTATCAAATGTATAGTCACGATGAAATTAAAGAGCTTTTTAAAATGGTTTATGATAAGAAATTTAGATTCGCTTCATTTATGAGTGCTTCCAAATTTTATCAAAGCTATGCGTTAATGGATGATACTGGAGAAAAATTTTTAGAGAGATATGAGGATAGAATTTCGGCAGTTTCATTGTATTTGGCACAGGGGAACTTTGAGAAGGCAAAAGAATATGCTTTGATGTTAATAAATCAAGAGTATCAACCAGCTACTCCTACTTTTTTAAATTCTGGGAAAAAGAGATCTGGAGAACTTGTTTCTTGCTTTCTAGATGAAATGGGAGATAATTTGAGTGGAATCGGGTATATTTTTGATTCTTCAATGAAACTTTCTTCGATTGGAGGAGGAGTTTCGATTAACCTTTCCAAAATTAGAGCAAGAGGGGAATCCATTAAAGGAGTGGAAGGTAGAGCTTCTGGGGTTTTACCGATTATGAAAATATTAGAGGATATTTTTTCATATGCAAATCAGTTGGGGCAAAGAGCTGGAGCTGGGGCAGTTTACTTGAATGTATTTCACTCAGATATTAATGAATTTTTAGACAGTAAAAAAATAAATGTAGACGAAAAAATTAGAATAAAATCACTATCAATTGGAGTTATAATTCCAGATAAATTTATGCAGTTAGCAATGGAAGATGAAGTTTGCTATACATTCAATCCACACACAGTATTTCTAGAATATGGACAATACTTGGATGAAATGGATATGAATGAAATGTACGAAAAATTAGTTGACAATCCAAATGTTAAAAAGAAAAAAATAAACGCAAGAGAACTTCTTGTAAAAATTTCTCAAACACAAAAAGAAAGCGGATATCCTTATTTGTTCTTTAAAGATAATGTAAATAAGGAACACGCATTAAAAGGAATTGGAACGGTTAAATTCTCAAATTTGTGTACTGAAATAATGCAGTTGTCAGAAGTTTCAGATATTAATGCTTATTATGAAGAAGATACGATAAGAAGAGGAATATCATGTAATTTAGGTTCATTAAATATTGCAACTGTTATGGAAAATAAGAAAATAAAAGAAGCTACAAAAGCTGCAATTGATTCACTTACAATGGTTTCAGATTTAACAAACATCGACGTTGTTCCAACAATTAAAAAAGCAAATGAGGAATTACATTCTGTAGGACTTGGAGCAATGAACTTACATGGATTTTTAGCTAAAAACTTCATTATGTATGAAAGCAAAGAAGCACTTGATTTTTGTAATGTATTCTTTATGATGGTTAATTTCTATTCATTGGAAAGATCAATGGAAATCGCAAAAGAAAGAGGTGAAACATTTAAAGATTTTGAAAAATCCGAATACGCTAACGGAAACTACTTCAATAAATATGTAACAAAAGAATACATGCCTCAAACAGAAAAAGTAAAATCACTATTTGAAGGAATCTACATCCCAACAAAAGAAGACTGGGCAAATTTAAAAGAGCAAGTAATGAAATACGGAGTCTACAACGCCTACCGAATGGCAATAGCTCCAAACCAATCAACATCATACATTATGAACTCGACAGCCTCAGTAATGCCAGTAGTTGACACAATAGAAGTTAGAGAATATGGAGATAGTACAACTTTCTACCCAATGCCATACTTAACAAATGACAACTTCTTCTTCTATAAATCAGCCTATGATATGGACCAAAAAAATATCTTGAAACTGATTTCTGTAATCCAAAGACACGTAGATCAAGGAATCTCGACTATTTTGTATACGAAAAGTACAGATAGCACTAGGGATTTGGCTAGACTTTATATTTATGCACATCGATTGGGGTTGAAGTCGCTTTATTATACACGGACTAGGAAGGCGACTATTGAGGAGTGTGTGAGTTGTTCGGTATAAATAATTGAAAGTTTGGTTGTGTATAAAGAGGTGATATATTGAATAAATTTGAAAAATGGTTATATATTTTGTTTGATAAAACAAGTGTATTAAAAAATTTAATTATTTCTTATAATGAAAAAAGAATGGATTTAGAAAGAATTAGAAAAGAAAAGGAGATGCTTGAACTTGAATTAGATTTAATGGAAAAAGATCAAGAAAATTCAGTTGAGATACAGCAAAGAAGTAAAAAGATAAACAAAAAATTAAAAGCAATTAGAAATTTAAATCAATTTAAAGAAATAAAAATTAAAAAATTAATTTTAGAAATTGATGTATTAGAAAAAAAAGCAACTAGAATAAAAAACAGTACAGAAGATATTGAGGTAAAACAAAATAAGTTATTGAAATTGAAGATGAGGCATAACGATAATAATCAAAATGTTGAAATTGATATTATTATTGAGAATTTAACGAATAAATTTGAAGAATTAAAAAATTTACTTAATAACGAAGAGATAACAGAAAATAAACTATTATATTGTGAAAAAGAGTTATTAAAGTTAAAATACGGTATTGATTTAAGAAAAAAGTTTGAGAAAAAAGTAGATGACAATAAAGACAAAGAAATAGGGAAAAAAGAAAAATTTCTAAGGAGTAATAAAATATTTGATTCTATATGGGAAGGTTGGAAATTTAGCGAAATATTAAAGGAAAAAAGAAAAGTATTGGAAAAAAATAAAACAATTAAATCTTCGGGATACCTGTATCATCAATATTTATTGAGTATCTTTTTCCTTACTTTATCTATAGTTGTTGTTGAGCTTATTATTATATTTTTTTTTAAAACTTTACTTGAAAAAATTTTTATATGGCCAATTACTATTTATCTTGCATTATCATTTATATCAATGTGTTTTTATATTAAGACTAGTTTAGGGGAATTTTTTTATGAAATTTTTAACATTTTTTCTACTGTAGGAGGATTACTTTCTCTTTTTTGCGTAATGATATATGCCTTTACAGACATTATATTAAAGTTATCAAATTTATATTTTATTGAAAATAATTTAGAAACTGAAAGAATAATTTTTGTAATAGGTTTATTTTTATTATTGATATTTTTAATTTTAAATATTCAAAAATTAATAAATATTTTTAGAATAGAAAAAATAACTTCAATAAAAATAAATATAAATCAAATAATGAGGTTATTAGTAGGTATAGTATCTTTGTTTTTTGCATATTTTTCAATATTTTCAATAATTAAAAATAATAAAAATATTAATTTAGAAAACACAGATTTTGTTGTTGATATTAAGATACCAAATTTTGAAACATCTAAAGGTAAAATATTAATAGGTGGAGAGGAAATACCTATAGAAGTTAGAGAAAATAGAATAAAAACTGAAAATAGAAACAAAATAGAAGAGAAAGACATTATTGTCAATGTAGGAAATGATGAAATAAAAATAATGAATTGTACTAAAAATAATTGTGAAAGTACTAAAAAAGGCAAAGTTATAAATTTGAAAAATTCAAGTTTTATTTTATTTGAAAATAATGAAAAAAAACATGAATACGAATGTGAGAATAAATATAATTCATCTGAATTAATAGAAAAATGTTATAAAGAAGACGAAAAAGTAAAAAATATTAACAAGATTATTAATGGAAATATTTTAAAAGGTAAAATATTTAAAATAGAAGATGAGTATTATATTTTTGATAGAAATACCATAAGTACACTTGAAAATGTAAATTATATAATGCATCCTATAAAAATTTTATTTTTATCATTAATATTTTTTATAACACTTTATTTATTATTCAAAGGAAATAAAGATTACTATAGTAATCAAAAAAAGGAAAGAAAGGAAAGAAAAAGATTTATTAAATTTTTAATAGGAAAAGATATAAAGAAATATAAAAAAGATAAATTAAGAGAAGAAATAGAAGAGTTAGAATCCATTTTTAATTTCGGTATATTTAAAGTGTTTTTTACAATACCCCCTTTAATAACAATTATTTTTGGTGTTTTTAATTTTATTCAAAAACCAGAAATAAATTTTAAAATAAATCCTTACAGTGCTTTCTCAATAATGTTGTTGGTTGTAGTTATATCAACTGTCATTTTGTTAATTTTTATTAGATTTATAGTACAAAAGGCAGTAGAAATAATGTTTCTTCCCAAAAATGAATTTTTTGAATTTACAGAAATAATTTTAGAAATAATTGGAGAAAATGATGTGGTTGTATAATGGAATATAATATTAAATATACATAAAGTTAAGGAGACAGATTAAATAAATTACAAATTTCTAACCAAGATAATAAAATTAAGTTAGAGAAAATATGACTATAAAATAATATTTGGAATAAAAAAGAATATATTATAAAAATTTGACAAAAATCAAAATACAGAGTATACTAACTTTAGTGATCGTACTACAAGAATAACCCACTTAATTGTGCGTTGTTGTAGACTGTGGAAAAAGCTCTTTCAATTTTGATAGGGCTTTTTTGCATTTTTGAATACAAAATAAAAAAGAGGGAGGGAGATAAAAAAGGTTTAAAATATCTAAAATTGAAATTTTTAAAAACTTTTTAGAAAAAGAAAGACCCTTAAACAAAGGGATTTTGACAAAATTGGAAAATAATCTTAAAATAAATTTTTATTTATAATTCAAATGCGATTGAAGATAGCACTCTTACTTTGAAAGAAACGGATATTATTCTTCAATATAGGGTTACGATGAAAGAGAAAAGCTTGAAAGAGCATGAGGAAGTGAAGGGGCAGGAATATGCTCTTAATTTTCTGAAGGAAGTTATAAAAACAAATGAATCTTTATCGCTGAGATTGATAAGGGAGTTTAATGCTCTTGTGTTGTGATGATATTGAGAATAGAGGGAAGTTTAAGAAAAGTAATAATGAAATTAAAGAATGGGATTAATCTGAATTGGTTATTAATCTATGAGATAGTCGAAGATAAATTAATATTGATTTTATTAGCATCAGGTGTCATAGTAAATTATTTTAAATCTTAAATAAAATATGAGGGTTAATTGAGAACGCAAATTGATAAAACAAACTTATCAAGAAAGGAAAACAAAAAATGGAAAAGAAAATATACGAAGCAGTAAACTGGAATACCCCTGAAAATGATTATGTGGAAACTTTTTGGGAGCAAAATATAAGACAATTTTGGATTGATACGGAGTATGTTCCTTCGAGGGATATTGATAGCTGGAATGCGTTGAAACCTGAAATGAAATTGGCTTATTTACATGCACTTGGAGGGCTTACAATGCTTGATACGTTGCAAAGTCATACTGGGATGCCTAAAATTATTGACCATATCGATTCATTGCAAAATAGATCAGTACTTTCTTATATGTGTATGATGGAGTCGATTCATGCAAAATCTTATTCGACAATATTTACAACTGTAGCATCGACTAGACAGATAAATGAAACTTTCAAATGGGTTCAAGAAAATCCTCATTTACAATACAAAGCTAAAAAAATTGATGGTTATTATCAAAAGATGAATAATCCTGAGGCTTCAAGACGAGATATCGCAATGGCTTTGGCAGCTTCAGTTTATTTGGAAACTTACTTATTTTATAGTGGATTCTTTTTACCACTTTGGCTTGCAGGACAAGGAGAAATGGTTGCAAGTTGTGATATAATTAAAAAAATTATTGCAGATGAATCGATTCATGGAGTATTTGTTGGATTGCTATTCCAAGAATTGTATAATTCGTTTGATGAAGAAACTAAAGAAGGAATAAGAAGCGAGTTGAATACGTTGCTTTATGAATTGTATGAAAATGAGAGCAGATATACTGATGAAGTGTATGGAGATGTTGGACTTACAGGAGATGTAAAAGAGTATATTCGTTACAATGCAAATAAGGCCCTTATGAATTTAGGATTTGAAGAAGAATTTGAAGTAAAAAATGTAAATCCAATTGTTCTAAATGGATTAAACGTAGAAACAACTCAGCATGATTTTTTCTCTAAAAAATCTACAAACTATGAAAAAGCGTTGGAAGTTGTTCATTTGCATGATGATGATTTTAAATTTGATGATGAAGATGCAGATGAATTGATTTAGGAATTTTAGTTATGAAGATTATAATATCACCGAGTAAAACTAAAAAAATTAATAATTTACCAGTTGAATTGAAAAATATTTCAATTAAAGAGAACGATTTTTATCCAGAAATTCTTTATCCGAGAATAACTAATAAAATTATTGAGCGAATTAAAATGTTTTCTGTAGAGGAAATTGAGAAAAAATTTAAGTTGAAAAAAGATAAGGCAGAAAAATTGTTAGAATTTTATCAAAATTATGAAAATGAGAAGAGTGGTAATGCTTTGGCAAGTTATACAGGTGTTGCGTACAAATCGATTGGAATTGATACATTTGATATTGAAGATTTTGAATATTTGGAGTCACATTTAGTAATTTTATCAGCTTTGTATGGGATTTTAACACCGTATACTAATATTAAAGAATATCGGCTTGATATGACAAATTCAATTTTTGAAAATAAATCTCTCTATGAAGTTTGGAAAAGTAGTATAAATGAATACTTTGAGGAAGAAGATATTATTTTAAATCTTGCATCAAAAGAATACTCGAAATTGATAAAATCTGATAATTTAATTGATTTTGAATTTTGGAATAATACGAATGGGAAATTAAAACAAATTAGTACTAATTCAAAGAAGATGCGTGGTTTTACTTTGAACTACATTGTAAAAAATCGAATTACAAATATAAATAATTTGAAAGATATTACTTTAAATGAATATATTTTTAATAAAGATATGTCAAGCAAGAAAAAATTTGTTTATGTAAAAAAATAATAAATTTTGATTGACATTGTAAAGAAAATGAGATAAAATTTGGTTCCTTGGCAGGGGAGCAACAAATTAAAAGGTCTTGCTTTAATAAGTAGGGCCTTTTAAATTTAAACGAAATTTTTATATATTAGGATAAAGAATGTTATCTATAAATAGAAAGAATTTTCTTTAAAATTATTAAAAAATAGTATTCAAAATTAAAAAAATATTGTATAATATGTGTAATCAAAGATAAATAAAAAATAAAATTAAAAGGAGAAATCTAAGATGGAGTTGAAAAAGAAATTTGTGTTAGGATTTATGACTTTAGCATTAGCGGTGAGTTGTGGCAATAAATCTGATAAAAATAATGCGAAGGATTCTTCAGTTAATAAGCCAGAAGTAGAAATTGTTAATAATAATGATGCTGGAGATAGGGAAAGAAAATTAAAGAAATTCATAGATATCAAAGATGAATTAAATTCTGAAGAATGGGATATGATGTTTAAAGAAATTAATCCTGCAGAATTAAAAACAGTTGATGGAAATTTTAAGGAACCTGGAGATAATAGCATTTTATCATTGGCCTCACTTGGTAAATCTAAAGAACTTGTAGAAGATTACTCTAAAGATATTGTGAACGTTTTAAAAACGGCACCTAAAATGGATGTTTTGGATAGAAATGCTCAATCATTATTACAAAATTTAATTGAGGAAAGTAGAACTTTAAGTGAAATTGAAGATTATTATAAAAATGGGAAGTATAAACAGGATAATTTATCAGCTGTGGATTCTTTGAATAATAAATATAAAGCGATTTATAAAAAAAGAATGGAAAGTTATGAAGTGTTAGTTAAATCAATAGAAGAATATGCTGGAAAAGAAATAAAATCAGAAAGCAAGAAGAAAAATGTTGAAAAACTTCCAAGTGGTAATGGTAAAATTAGAAAAAATATGGAAAGTTATGTTGAAAAAATAGAAGAATTTAATTCTTTGGCTTTTGAAAAAAATAGTTTGAAATATTCAATTAAAGAGGCTGATAGATTAAGAAATGCAAGTGATGAAGTAAAAATTCTTTATGGTGAAAAAATTTCAAAAATTCAAATAGAAAGCTTATCAAAAAATAATATTGACATTGCAGAATTTGAAAAATTTAGAGAATTAGCACATAAATTGACAGAAGATTCATCAGAATTTGTTGCAGCAGTTAGAAGTAATAATAAAACAAGTATTGCAAAAGCAGCTGATAAATATCTTAATGATCAAACTGATTTAGTAAATAGCTATAACAATGTTCAAAAATAAAATTAAAAAATGTATTACCCAATATTGAGTGATACATTTTTTATTTCATAAAGAGATTAAATTTTATATACTTCATAAAATAAAAAAGTCAATTTTCAAAAAAATTATTTTGACTATTCTAAAATATTTTGATATACTAATTATTAGAGAATAAATATGGAGGTGTAAAAAGATGGAAAGAATAACTGCAGATATGAATATAATGGATGCTGTTGAAAAATATCCGATAATAGCACAAGTTTTGATGAGATACGGTTTAGGATGTGTTGGTTGTATTATTTCAACTGCTGAAACTTTAGGCGAAGGAATTGCAGCTCATGGGTTAAATCCTGATATTATAATTGAAGAAGCAAATATGATTCTTGAAAAACAAGGAGCATTTGAATAGAATAGAATTTTTAACAAAAGATAGCAAGAAGTCTCCTACTTACATAAGTGGGAGGTAAATTGCTTTTTTTTGTTAAAAAATGAAAAAAGGGACACATCAATGTATTTTATCAATTAATAACTTAAAATTATAAAATTTCCAAAAATTACTAGATTTTTTTTCAATTTTCTATTATAATATATCTATATTTAAAAACTTAAATTATGAAAAAGGGAGAAAAAAATGCCTATTACATTTGCATTTATAACAATAATATTGATTTTTATCAGAATGTATTGTATATTTTCGCTTACATTTTTAGAATCAAAAAAAGTAAAATTTTGTGAAAGAGTTACAATTTTCATATTAATATTTGAAGTTATTGTCATTCTTTTACATCTGTTTTTTAATACTTTTAGATATTTGTTACCACCAATGTTGGTACTTTTGAAAACTGCAAAATATTTTGTCATTTTTAAGAATGTTTCGATAGCAGGATCGATTTATGCAGCTGTTAATCTGTTTTTACTAATTACATTTAATGGTTCTAGTGTATTAAAATTTATTAATCGTTCAATTTTATTTATAGTATTTATGATTAATATTTTATTCGGTTTTTTGATATTGCTTGGATAAAAAACAATGAAATAAGTTATAATAAAGAAAGTGTGAAAACTTTCTTTTTTTATGCTTATGTGATAAAATATATTAAAAATAAATTTTAAGATTTTAAAACAATAATTTTAAAGGGATGAGATTTAAATGGAAATACAGAAAGAATTATTTTCACTTCAAGATAAAAAATACATGAAATTTTTAAGTAAATTGACGCCAAATGTACCGGAAGATACAATTATTGGAGTGAGAATTCCTGAAATAAGAAAATTGGCTAAAAAATTGGTAAAGAATAACGAATATGAGGATTTTTTGAAAGAGTTACCACATAAATATTATGATGAGAATTTGTTGCATGGAGCAATTATTTCAGAGAGCAAAAATTTTGAGAACTGCATTGAATTGCTTGATAGTTTTTTGCCATTTGTTGATAATTGGGCGGTTTGTGATACGATTTCTCCGAAGATTTTTAAAAAAAATAAAAAAGAACTGATTGAAAAAATTAAGGAATGGTCTCAATCAGATAAAACTTATACTTGTAGGTTTGGTGTAGAAATGTTGATGACACATTTTTTGGATGAAGACTTTAAAAAGGAATATTTGGAAATGGTGGCGAATATTCATTCTGAGGAGTATTATGTAAAAATGGTAATTGCTTGGTTTTTTGCAACTGCACTTACGAAACAGTGGGATTATGCGGTGATTTATTTAGAAAATAATAGGTTAGATGTTTGGGTGCATAATAAGACGATACAGAAGGCTCGAGAAAGTTTGAGAATTTCACTGGAGAAGAAGGGGTATTTGAAGGGGTTGAAAAGAAAGAAAGAAGGAGAATTAATTTAATGAAAATCACAAAAATTATGTTTGTAGGATTGATTTCTTTGTTGTGCTCAATAAATTCATTTACAAATACAAATTCTGAAAATGATTTTAAAAAATATGTACTAGAAAAATTAGAAGAAATAAAAAAAATTGATATTTATAACAATGATACGACTACTAAATATCACAATAGGAATGAAGAAAATTCAAAAAGGTCTGGCTTAAAAAAATTTATAATTGATAATTTTCCTGAAAAAAGTAGCAAATTATTAGAAAAAAATAATGAAAGTTGGGATGCTGTTTGGAAAGACAATGTTTCTTTTCTTGATGATTTAGAAATAAAATATGGCTTTAATACGAATTTGTATGAATTTTATAGAGAAGAAGATAATAAGGAAATAAAAAAATTAATGGAGTTAGCTATAAAATTAAAAAACACAAAAAGTTTATCTTTTGATCAATTGAGAAAGTCAAAAGAAGAATATGAAACAGAGAATAAAAAAATGAATGATAAGTATACTGAATTACATGATTTAATGGGAGATGAATATGTATATTATGGTGAAACATGCTATCCTAGACATTATTATAGCAATTTAGAAAATTTTCAAGAAAAATGGTTAAAATTTAGGGAAGATGAAGCATTATTTTATTCTGAATTGGAAAATAAAAAAGATGAGAAAATTTATTTTGGAAAACTTTTTGAAATAACAAAAAAACAGAACGAATACTTTGAGGATATTATAAATAATATAAAAAAAGCGATAGATATAAAGAAGAAAAATATATAAAAGACAAAATATTGAAATTTGGGAAATAAAACGAATACTAGTAAAAGAGATTATGCAATAGACAAGGAGAAAAAATGGAAAAAGAATTAGAATATGAATCTTTAACTTTATTTGAAAATGAAAATATTGAAAAAACTGAAACTATGAAAGTTAAAAATACACTTTTTACTATTTTAAATGGTGAAAGAGTTGATTTAGAAATTGAAGAGATTTTCGATAGTAATAGGTTTTATGAGATAAAGGCTGTTACATTCTCGGCTTTGGTACAAAAATTTTTCCATCAACAAAATATTTAAATGCATTATCACAAAAATGTAAAAATGACAATAATTCTTCAGATATTATCGAAATTAAAATAAAGGAGTTTCATGATTGGATAGGAGTACCTTTGCCAAAGGAATTGGAACATAAGAAGACGATTCTAGATTTTTTTAAGAAAAAGAAAAGTGAGAATTGATTTTCATTGTAATGTCAAATTTTTTTTGATATAATTTAAGTAATTAAAGGGAAAGTAGGGATTAATTATGAAAGAAAAGAAAAAAGGACTAGCAATTGGAAATTCTGATTTTAAGGAGATAATAACACAAAATGGATATTACATTGATAAAACAAAATTTATAGAGGATTTACTGGAAGATTTATCTAAAGTAAAATTATTCACAAGACCCAGAAGATTTGGTAAAACCCTAAATTTGTCGATGTTAAAATATTTTTTTGATGTAAAAAATGCAGAAGAAAATAGAAAATTATTTGAAGACTTGTATATTTCAAAAAGTGAGTATATGAAAAACCAAGGACAAAATCCAGTAATTTTTATAAGTATGAGAAATGCAGAAGCAGAAAATTGGGAGGATAGTTTTTTTAATATTAAGAATCTTGTAAAATCATTGTATAAACAATTTCAATATATTAAAGAAAAACTGGATGAATTTGATTTGGAAGATTTTTTAAGCATTGTTAAAGATAAGGATCATGCAGATTGGGAAAATTCATTAAAGAATTTATCAAGATATTTATATGAATATTACGAAAAAAAAGTTATAATTTTAATAGATGAATATGACACTCCAATGACAAGTGCCTGGAACGAAGGATACTATGAAAAGTCTCGAAAATTTTTTAAAAGTTTTTATTCAAATACATTGAAAGACAATGAATATTTACAATTCGCAGTTGTGACTGGGATACTTAGAGTAGCAAAGGAAGGGATTTTTTCTGGCTTGAATAATTTGAAAACTTATACAGTTTTGAATAATAAGTATGCAGAAAGTTTTGGATTGATTGAAACAGAAGTAAAAAATGCTTTGGAATATTATGGATTAGAGCAAAATATTGAAAAAGTGAGAAAATGGTATAATGGCTATAAATTCGGGAATATTCAAATTTATAATCCGTGGAGTATAATTAACTATCTTGATGAAAAAGAAATCAATGTTTATTGGATAAATACATCAGATAATAGACTTATTCATTCAGCAATAGAAAATGCTAATAAAGATCTGTTTGAAGAGTTAAAAGATTTGTTTAATAATGGAACAACAGAACAAATGGTAATGGCTTCATCAAATATGGATAGATTAAAAGATCCGCAAGAAGTATGGCAGTTGTTACTTTTTGGAGGGTATTTGACTGTTGAAGAAAAAATTGCTATGAATGAATATGCTTTGAAATTACCAAATTACGAAGTTAAAACATTTTTTAAAGATATGTTCGTTCAAAATTTAGGAGGTTTTAGCAGATTTAAAGAAATGATAAAAGCGTTTAAAAATTTAGAATTTGATAGATTTGAAAAACTTTTAAACGATATACTTTTAGTGTCAATGAGTTATCACGATACTTCTAAAACGGAAAAACCATATCATACTTTTATTTTAGGAATGATGCTATATCTTGATAATGAATATACAGTTTTATCGAATAATGAAACAGGATACGGAAGGAATGATTTAGCTTTAAATCCGATAAACAAAAGAGATATTGGATATATATTTGAGTTTAAAGTGGCTAAAACTGAAGAAGAGCTTGAAGAAAGAGCAGAAGAAGCATTGTGTCAAATTGAAAATAAAAAATATCCTGTTTTATTAAAGGAATGTGGAGTAAAAGAAATTGTACATATTGGAATGGCATTTTTTGGAAAAAGAGTTAAAGTGAAATATAAAGTTATGAAAAACTAAAAAAATTTTGGGGAAATAAATTTTAAAATGACAATATATACAAAATAATGTAAAATTGTGTTCTTTAATTGGTTTATAAAATCATAGTTGGCAAGAGCGAATAAAAATGATTTCTATAATAATAAAAGGGAGAAAATAACTATGATAGAAATTTTTCCAGCAATAGATTTACATAACGGAAAAGAATTGGTTGAAAAAAGTGTTTTTTTTGTTCAAGTTGTTGGTGGAAATATGAAACATTTTAGAGATCTATTTAAAATTCCAGGAATTGATGTGAGACTTGCAGCTTCGATTTTTCACTTTAAGGAAGTGGAAATTATGGAGTTGAAAAAATATTTGAAAAGTAACGGTGTTAAGATGAGAATTTGATATTTAATGAGAAAAAATTTTGAAAATGGACTAAGAGGGAATTATTATGAAAAAAGAAGAAATTTTAAAAAAATTAAAAGAAATTAATAAAAAGAAATATTCAATTTTAAAATTAGGACTTTTTGGTAGTTTTTCTAAAAATAGAGATACTGCTAATAGTGATATTGATATTCTTGTAAAAATGGAATTTAAAAAGGGAATGTATCAAAATTTTTGTAATTTACACAAAAGACTTGAAGAAATTTTTCAAAAAAAAGTGGATTTAGTTGGTGAAAGTATGTTTGAGTATAAATTTAAAAATCCAAAAGTTCAGAAATATAAAGATGAAATAAAAGAAGAAATTTTACGGAGTGTAATTTATGTGTAAAAGAAAGAGAAATGATTTATGAAGTTTCTGTTTTTGAAATGGAAGATTTATTGAAATATATTTACTTATTGAGAGAAAAATTAAAATATTAAAATAAATAATTTTAGAAAAGAGGTAAAAATGAATATAGATCAAATAAAATTTGATGAAAAAGGGCTTGTTCCTGCGATAATACAAGATTATTATACAAAACACTTGCATATATGAATAAAGAAAGTCTTGAAATAACTTTAAGAGATAAGAAAACTTGCTTTTTTTTAGCAGAAGTAGACAAGAACTTTGGCTAAAAGAAGAAACTTCAGGGAATTATCAGCATGTTGTTTCGGTAAAATATGACTGTGATGCAGATGCTTTGCTTGTGGAAGTAAAAAAAGATGGGCCTGCCTGCCATACTGGTGCTGAGAGCTGCTTTTTTAATTCATTGTTTGAAGCAGAAGATTATAGCAGTTTTACGCCTGAAAAACTTTATGAATTGATAAAAGATAGAAAAATTAATCCGAGCGAAAAATCTTATACGACTTATTTGTTTTAAAAAGGGCTTGATAAAATTTTGAAAAAAGTTGGAGAAGAATGTACAGAAGTTATAATAGGGGCTAAAAATAACGATAATGATGAATTGAGATATGAAATTGCAGATTTATATTATCACACTTTGGTTTTAATGATTGAGCAAGGGCTTACTATTCAAGATGTGAAAGATGAACTGGCTAAAAGACATGTTATTGATCATAAAGTTAAGCAGGAAAAAATGGGTAGTGAAAAGTAAAAATAATTAAAGGAGTTGACAAAAATGCAAACTAAAAAAATAATTTTCCCATCAAATCTTCATGCTCATACATTTTATTGCGATGGTAAAAACAATGCTGAAGATTATATTCTAACAGCAATAGAGAAAGGATTTACAAGTGTTGGCCTTTCAGGTCATTCTTTTACGAAATTTGATACGGAATATTGTATGTCTGAAAAAGGTACATTAGAATATTTGAAAGAATTAAAAAATTTGAAAGAGAAATATAAAAATAGGATTCAAGTTTATATTGGAATTGAAGCTGATTTCTATTCGGGATTTAATCCAAAACTTGATGAAAATTTAGGACTTGATTTTAGAATTGGATCAGTTCATTATATAAAGGATAAAGAAAAAGAGGAGTATTACTGTGTTGATAATACACCTGAAATTTTAGAGTACGGAATAAAAAATTATGCAAATGGAGATGAAAAGGCATTTATTGAAGCATATTTTGATAATATTGTGGAAATGGTGCATACTCAAAAGCCTGATATTATTGGGCATTTGGATTTGGTAAAAAAATTTAATAAAGATTTTAAATATTTTGATGAAAATGCTGAATGGTATAAAAATAAAGTCGAATATGTATTGGATGAAATTGCTAAATCTGGAGCAATTGTTGAAATTAATACAGGAGGAATGTCACGTGGATGGACTCAGACACCTTATCCAAGTTCTTTTATACTTGAAAGAATTTTAGCTAAAAATATTCCAATTACCATTTCTTCTGATGCACATGAAACTAAAAACATTGATTTTTATTTTGATGAGAGTTTGGAAATTATACGAAAAATTGGATTTAAAAGTGTTAAAATATTAAAAGATGGAAAGTTTCAGGATTTTGATATTTAATACTAAATTGAAGATGGAAAATATAAATTTTTTAAAAAATCATGTAATGAGTTTGATAGAATATGAGCCTGAATTAGAATGGTTTTTGTTTGGGAAGGATGAGGCTGATGAGGAATTTAAGCGGTATTATAGATATTTAGATTATTGAAATATTATTTTATAGTTTTAAAAAGAAAAATGATTAGTTTTCTCATTTTTCTTTAATGAAGACATGATATACTAAAATTATAAAAATACAAGAAAATGATTATTGTAAAAAAAACTATTTTATTGTTGTAATATTAAGGATAGTAATATAGGATTTTAGTAATTATTGAATTTATTTAAAGGAGAGTTTATGAAAAAAATTTTGTATTTATTTATTATATTAAGTACTGTTTCTTGGGGTAAGTTGTCTAGAGATGAGTGGAGTGATGATTGGGATTTTGGGGAGGAAACTATTATTTTTAAAGAACTAGAAGGGAATCATCTTTGCCGTAAACTTACTTATTTTAAAAGGAAACATGATACGATTTCTGATGTTGTTTATGGTTATTTTAAATGTGAAATTTTAGGAAATAGAAAATTTTATTTTGAAAGTAAAAATTCTAAAGTATTAAAAATTATAGAATTAGATGACGACATTAAATAACGATTTTGAGTATAAAGGGAGTTTAAAAACTTCCTTTTTTTGTGATTATTATATGGTAAGATAATTATATAACAAGATAAAATAATAAAATAATGCATGTGGAAAGTGAGGTAAATTGTGAAGAATTATATAAAAAATTTGAGTAGGAAAGATTTAATATTGTTGGATATACGTAAAATGTATGATTCGTATGGGTATAAAAGGATTTCACTTCCTAGTTTTGAGGAATATGATTTGTATAATGAAAACAAGGATTTTATTGATAGAAATGTTTTGACTGTGATGAGTCCGAATGGGAAGTTGTTAGCTTTAAGGCCCGATATTACATTGTCAGTTGCTAAAAAAATTTCTAAGGATCAGTCTTTGAAATATAGTAAAATTTATTATCAGGAAAATACATATAATCTGACAAAATATGTGGGATATGATGAAGATGAACAGCTAGGGATTGAGCTGATTGGGAAAGAATCTACATTTTTAGATTTTGAAATTGTGGATCTTGCAATAAAGAGTTTAGATATTATAAATGAAAAAAGTATGATTACTTTACGTGATTTTGACTGGTGGAAGATATGACAAATTATTTGAAAAATTTGGAGTTGACACAGGAGCAGTTGGATTTGCAATTTTAACTGATAGTTTGAAGGGTTATTATAAAGATGAAGATAAAAATTATTTTGAAATATTGATTGCTTATGACAATAGCGATTTTGAAAAATTGGTAGAAATTGTAAATGATTTTCAGGAAAAAGGACTTCGAGTGAGAACTGAAAATATTGAGAATTTAAAAGAAAATGATAGCGAAATTTTTAATTATGATGAAAAATATTTATTTAAAAACGGAAATTTAATTAATGAAAAATCAATGTAAAGAATGAAAGGAGCTTTTATGATAAATATTGCTCTTCCTAAAGGAAGATTAGGGAATAAAGTATATGATTTATTTGAAAAAATAGGTTATGAAAGTTCAGAAATAAAGGAAGATAACAGGAAACTGATTTTTGAAAATCGAGAAAAAAATGTTAGGTTTCTTTTGGTAAAACCGTCAGATGTTGGGGTTTATGTTGAAAAGGGAAGTGCAAATATTGGAGTTGTGGGAAGAGATGTTCTGCTTGAGGAAAATCCTGATATTTATGAGCTAATGGATTTGGGATTTGGTAAATGTAAATTTGCGATTGAAAAAGTAGGAACTTTTGATACTGAATTGGTAGAAGAATTTTTTATTGGATTTACACGGCATTTGAATGCGACGTTGCATATAAAGAATATGGCAGGAAAAAATTCACATCATATAATTGAGTCAATTTTTAAGGGAGTTGCTAGGGCCTTGTCAGAAGCAGTGAGTATTGATGAAAAGTACAAAGATGAGATTCCATCAACTAAAGGAGTTTTAGTTTAATAAGTTAGAAAAATTAAAGTTTTTGGAAAATTGAGAAATATACTCAAACTTATTTAAAATTAAGCTATTAAAAATTATGTACATTTAGGAGTTGAGTAAAATAGTCACAGATTTTAAATCTAGTTTTGAAGCAAAGCGGTTTTACTATAAAATTAGATTAAAAAAAATAAAATTAAAGATTAAATCATATAAAAAAAGGGTAAAAATTATATACCCTTTTTTATTTAATTTATAAAACGAATGTATATTTTTAATAAATAAAAATTAATATAGTTTTAATTTTAATAAATACAACTTATAAAAAACATCGTGTTTAGAGAGCTTTTAAGGACCTAAAATGAACTAAGCCAAGCTTTAATATCGTCAATGTTTTTTGTAGCTTTAAAACGCTTTATATCAACAATTTCAAAAAATAACAAAATTTTAATCGATATTTCAAAACATATTTTCATAGAAAATTATATTTAAAAAATATTTTTCTATTTATGTGAAACATAAATCAAAAAAAGTTAATAACCCATTATTAAATATGAATTTCATGATATTTTTAATTTTCAAAAAGTTCTATTAAAGTTCTATTTTCAGAGATATTTTTTAATTTGATTTATGCTAAAAAAGCATCTTTTCATACTTGTAGTGTATCATTTATATAAAAATATTTCAACTATTATTTAACTTTTTCATTAATTGATCGTTCGCATCTTTGTACAAATGAGAGTATGTATTGATTGTTGTTTGTAAATTATCGTGACCAAGCCTTTTACTAATTGCAGTAATATCAGCTTTAATAAATAACAAGTATGAAGCATGGGAATGTCTAAAATCATGCAATCTTATTTTTGGTAAATTCGCTTGTAAGCTATATTTTTCTAAAACATATCGAAGTTGAGAACTTTTTAAATTGAAAACACCTAAATGTTTGATATTTTTGTTTTTATTTTTAAAAAATTTATCAGAAGAAAAGTATAATTCCAAATCAGAAATAAGGTTTTCAGGCAAAGTGACCTTTCTTATTGATCCCATCGTTTTAGGTGTTGTTATATGGTATTTTTTATTTACATATGAAACTGTTTTATTCACATCTATAAATTTGTTATGCAAATCAATATCTTCCTCAGTCAAGGCTAAAACTTCACCAATTCTAAGTCCTGTCCAAAATAAAATTTTAAAAACAATTATAAAATCAGAATATTTTTCGTTATTTTCATTATTTTCCAATTCTAAAATTTCAATAAATTTACTAAAATCATCAACAGACCAAATTTTCATTTCAGTACGGTTTTTCTTACTTCCAAAAGTGCCCATATTTTTGCATGGATTCTCATTTAATCCTTGATATTTAGTAGCCCAATTAAACATACTTTTTAATGCCGCATAAATATTAGCTTTAGAATTTTCACTAAATAATTTACCGTTTTCATTCTCTTTATCTAGCATTTCGTTTTGCCATTCACGAATCGTATATGAAGTGATTTTATTAACTTCAATATCTCCAAAAAATGGCAATATGTGTAATTTAAAAAAAGTTTGGACAGTATTAATAGCAGTCGGTTTATGCCTTTTACTATAATCCTTAAAATAAAGTTCATACAATGATTGAAATGACATATTTAAAGATTTGGCAATTTTTTTCTTAAACTCATATTCATATTCCTGTGCTTCCTTTTTCTTTTTAAACCCACTCTTTTTGTACTTTTTATTTACACCCTTGTAATCTTTAGCATAAAACATCGCATACCATGTCTTTTTATCCGCATTATAATAAACTGGCATTTTTTAATCTCCTTATTTTTGAATCTTAAATAATTATATCATACTTTTATCTCAATCTAATAGAAAAATTTATCTCGATTTTTTTGATTTTGCATGATATACTTAACTTGAATTAGAATAAAAAGATAGGATGTGAAAATATCTAATGAAAGTAAAATTAAAAGAAAATGGAACAATTCATGAAGTTTTTGGAATTGTTATTTTAGATAATCGAAAAAAATTGTTTTTATTATATAGTAATTTTGAAGTTCTTGATACAGAGTTAGAAATTATAGATGGAAGGATACCTTTTGATTGGCATTGGAAAATAATAAATAAAGAATGGTGCAAGATAATTATAGGTCCACAAAAATTGACAAAAAATCTTATTTATGCTGCATATCATTGGGAAGGAGAAGAAGCTTTGGAATACAAAAAACTACAATCTGATGAAATGAAGAAAAATTGGCAAAAAATTTTAGAATATTATGATGAGGTTTTAAATTATAGCAATATTTTCGATAATATGCTATATAAGTTTGAAAGATAAATAAGGAGTTTATATGAAAATAAGATATAAAAATATAGATTATTTAGTAATGGGAATATGTTATTTTAAAAATAATAAGGAATTGCATTATTTAATAGAAGAAAAAAAAATAAAATGGATTTCAGAAATTTTTATTGAAGTAGAAAAATCCAAAATACCATTTAATTGGTCTCTTTCATTAGAGAATAATTCAAAATATGATTTTTTGTGTGGTTATTATGAACTATGTAATTTGCCCGAGCATTTTGAAGGAATTATATTGGGAAATAAAAAGGATTTGGAAATTTTTAAAAAAAGAAAGAAAGAATTAGAATTATGGTTAGAAAAATTAGATTATTATAACAAAGAAATAACTTTTGAAAAAATTCTTTCAAAAATTAAATTTAATAAAGAATCTTAAAGTCAAAAAAATTTCTTTTTAGAGATAGAATAAAAAAAGAAGTTATTTATTTATATTTTTTACATAACATACATTATCGGACATTAAAAAATATAATCTAGATGTAATTTAAAACAGATATTATAAAGAATAAATTACATATTTAATAGAATTAATAATTATAATTATCATTGTTTATTTTTTAATAAACTAAACTAGATTACACACAAAAAATATTATAAATTTAATATATTAATCTTAACATTAACACAAACAATAATCTCTCCATATAAGACGGAGTAAATATATGTATGTGATGTGTGATAAATAAATAATAAAATATAATAAATATAACTAGTTAACATTTACCAATTATTATATATTAATTATTAATTAAGATTTTGGAATTTGTAATGAGAAAATATCAATAATAAAAGTCCGATAATCAATTTTATTTGGAAAAAAATAAAAATTAAAATCAAATATAATGTAAATATCAAATTGATTGTAAAAAATTACTCCTTATTTCAATTTTTATTTATACAACATTAATTGTTCTGCTACTCCTTCTGGTTTTCCTTACTTGATAATTTCTACATTTTTCATAAATACTACTCTATTGCATACTTTTATTGTCAAACACATTTCATAAATTACTACTATCATTATTATTCATTCTTTAGATAGATTTTTTCATGATTTTTAAGGCTTATTCCACTACTTAAAATTTATACAATTCATAAATCAACTTTTGCGGAATCTTTTTATCCAATTTCCATAATATTTTCATTGGTTTATCGCCTTGACTGCTGTAATACTTTGCATTTCCTAGATAGATAAAAGGGTTTGTCTTATTTCCATTCATAAAAGCATATTTTCGTATAAAAATATGAACTTTGAAGCCTTTTTCTTTATGATGAATAAACATTTGTCCAACGCTTGAATTATGAGAAGTTTTTGGTTGACTTATCCACTGAATAATATCATCTGCAAATAATGAATTATCATACTTTAAATTCTCTTGAAAAATGTGCGTTTTATCAATTGTTGCAAATAAGCAGATATCTTTATCAGTATTCGCATAACCAGCTCTCCAGCTGCCTTTTGGCACCTTAGAATCAAGCAATATTTGCAATTCAACCCGCTTGTATTCTTTATACGAAATGAGAATATTTTCGTTAAATTCATCTAAATCATTTCTTTTAAATTCATTCAAACCTAGATGAATTAATTGTTTCAATCGATTTATGAAATTTAATTTATTTTCTTTTTGTTGAGATTTCATATTGTTTTTTTCATTTAATTTTTTATTTGAAAATAAATTTTTATATTTTTTTGAAAATTTATAGCCATAAAGATTTTTTTCTAAAATCTCATCTTCTATTAATTCTTCAAATATCCGATTTAATAAATAATGTTTTTCGAAATTTCTTTTAATATCAAAAAATCCCTTATATTTGTTTAATAAATCACTATTATTAATATATTCTTTTCCAGTTACTAAATAATCAATAATTAAAAAGGTAAATGGCTCAACAAGTGTTATTTTCTTTTCTAGATATTCTAAAAATTCAATTTCAGTTGTATTTAATGGATTTTTCTCATTTTCATTTTTAAAAATTTTAGAATCTTCAAATTGTAATTGAGCATTATAAAATGAATGCATTTTTAGGCATAATTCCTGGAATAGCTCAATATTAGTATCAAAATCTGCTATTTGCAAAAACTCATTTTCAGATTTTCCAATTTCAGCTTTATAATCTAAATACATTTCCTTTAAAATATTTTTTGAACTAAAATTAATCTTTTCTATTTTTTCAATAATGCGATTTTGACAAATTCTATCTAGCTCCACATAACAAGATTTTGGAATATTTGAAAATTGATTTTTAATTTCATTAATAATTTTTTCTTTTTTTGTGAATAAAGTATCTTTATTACCAACTTCACTTGAAAAATAATTTATTAATAAATAATCTTTTTTGTGATTTCCAATAAAATCAATAATTGTCACAAAGTCTTTATTTTTAGACTTTCTAAGACCTCTACCAATTTGTTGAATAAAAATTGTTGATGACATTGTCGGACGTAAAAACAATAATAAATTTATCGTTGGTATATCAATTCCTTCATTTAAAATATCAACGACACATAAAATTTCTATTTCCTTGTTTTTGAATTTTTCTAAAATTTCTGTTCTTTTATTAGAATGAGTTTGAGCCGTTATTGTATCAGCTTTGTAGCCTTTTTTCTTAAATTCTTCTTTCATAAAAAAAGCATGTTCAATATTCTGACAAAAGGCAACCCCACTCAATTTATCACCATCAAATCCAAATTTTTTAATTTTTTCAACGATATAGTCTGTTCGTCTATTTAACATTAAATTTTCTAATAATTTTTCTTCATCGTATTTTCCATTTTTATACGGAATTTTACTATAATCAACTAAATAATCATTTATTCCAAAATAATGGAAAGGAACTATCAAGTCCTCTTCAAGAGCCTCTTTAATATTAATTTCTTCAACGACATTGTAATCGCATAATTCTAGAATATCTTTCCCATCCATTCTTTTTGGCGTCGCAGTCAAACCAAGTAAAAATTGTGGCTCAAAATGCTCCAATACTCTCACATAGCTATCTGAACTTGAATGATGAAATTCATCAACAACAACATAATCAAAATGCTCTCTTTCAAATTCTTCGTAGCAATTTCGTAATGATTGAATTGTTGCAAACACCATTTTTTTCTCAAATTCCTTCTTTCCCGCAAAAATTCTCCCAAAATTTTGTTTATGAATATTCAAAATCTTTGAAAAAACATTCATTGCATTTTCTAGAAGTTCTTCTCGATGTGCAATAAATAGAATTTTCCCATTTTTTATACTTTCTTCATTTTTTTTACGATTATTAAATAATTCATCAATCTCATTTTTTCCTAAAATTTCATTTTCGATATTTGATTTATTATTAAAATTATAAAAATTTCTAACATCCATTGCTGCTAGAAAAGTTTTCCCCGTACCAGTAGCAGCAATTACAAGGCCTTTTTTATTACCATTTTCCCTAGTAGCTATCAACTTTTCCAATGCTTTTTTTTGCATACTGTTAGGCTCAAAATGATTTTTCTTTTCTTTCGATTTCCTATAATCAAATGTTCCTTGAATAGAAATACTATTTTTGTAGTTTTCATACTCTCTCACAAAATCCTCAGTCAATTCAATCGCTTCATTACTTTTCCATAAAGTCTCAAACTGTTTCAACGATTTTCCAAAAATATCAAAAAAACTACTATTCGTTAGTTTCACATTCCATTCTTCTGCAGAATACAAAGCACTTTGACTAATATTCGACGACCCAATTATCACGCTGTGATATTTCTCTTTTTCAAAAAAATATGCTTTCGTATGAAAACTTTCACTTGAATTATTATAAATCTTAACTTTAATATTCTTATACTCCAAAAGTTTTTTCAATGCCTTAGGATCTGTGATATTCAAATAAACAGAAGTTATAATCTCACCACAAACTCCCTTTTCTTCAAGCTCATCCAAAACACTAATTAAAAGTTGAATCCCAGAATATCTTATAAAACTCACAATAAAATAGAACTTCTTACAACTTAACAATTCTTGTTTCAAATACGTAAAAAAATTACGAAATTGCAGCTTTTCATTAATAATAAGTTCATTAATATTTCCGATTATTTCATTATTCTGCCTTTTTAATGGTAGCTCAAAATGAAAATCCATGTCATCAATTTTTTTATCATTTTTATCATAATTAACATCAAAATTAAAATTAGAAAAATGGGAAGAATCAGAAATTAAATTCAAGAAATAAAGCTGTTTTTCAGTAAATTCAATAACTTTTTGATAGTCATTTGATTCAATAAAACATTTAATTTTCTCTGAAAAACTCTCCAAAACCTCAAATTCTAAATTTTCTTTATATTCTGGTATTTCTAAAATTCTATTATTAATTCCTTTTTTCTCTTCATTTTCCAAACAAATCGTGTTTTTTTTATCAACCGATTTTCGCATTAAAATATTCTTTTTCACTTCCCACTCCAATTTCTTTTTTGTCCTTTAATTTAAACTCAAAACAACATAAATTTACAAAAATGATTATTCTTTTACCAAAAAATCCCAAATTCTACTATTCGCAGTCTTATTCTTCATCATCTTAAAAAAGATTCTAAACATTATCAAAACATCGTAATAACTTCCGTGTAATTGGCTTTCTTCAAATGGAATCTTATAGAAATCAGCACATTCCATAAGTTTAGGCCATTTATAATTCCCCTGTGAAGAACCTTCAACTTTAACAATATCAATATTTGAAAGCATTGTATCAAATTGATTTCGTAACGGAAAATCTATAAAACTTCTATCAAATTTAATATTATGTGCTACAAAATGATTTGTATCTTGACAAAACATAAAAAAGTTATCCATATCTTCCTTAAAAGTTAAAGGATATTCAATACCAGTACTTTGAATTATATTTTTTCTCTCGCTAAGGATAACATCATCTGTCAGGCCATTTACATTAATAGCACCTTCATTCAGTTCTTCTCCGTCATTTCTAAAATAAAATCTATTAAATTCTTCTAATTTTGTCCATCTCTCTTTTTCTATTTCCGATTTTTCAGAATTGTAATTAACCTTTATCGCAGTCATTGACAAGACTGAACTTCCTTGAAACCCATTTGTTTCAACATCAAAAAATATTATATTTCTATCTATTTTGTTCATATTCACTTTTTTATCTCTTTCCTACAAAAATTAGTCATTTAGTTTTAAAACTGATAAGAACGCTTCTTGAGGAATTTCAACATTTCCTATTGCCTTCATACGTTTTTTACCTTCTTTTTGTTTTTCTAATAATTTTTTCTTACGTGTAATATCTCCACCGTAACATTTAGCAAGTACATTTTTTCTAAGAGCCTTAATTGTTTCTCTCGCAATAATCTTCGTACCAAGTGCGGCTTGTAACGGTATTTCAAATTGTTGTCTAGGAATAACCTCTTTCAATTTCTCAACAATAGCTCTTCCTCTATAGTAAGCATTATCCTTATGAGCAATAAAAGAAAAAGCATCCACAGGATTTCCGCTGACTAAAATATCCACTTTTACCAAGTCCGATTCTTTATAACCAATCATTTCATATTCAAATGAAGCATACCCTTTCGTACGTGATTTCAATTTATCATAAAAATCAATTACAATCTCTGCTAGTGGCAAATCATAACTAATCATTGTACGAGTATCATCAAGATAATTCATATTTATAAATGTACCTCTTTTTTCTTGACAAAGTTCCATAACATTACCAACAAAATCTTTTGGAACAATAATCGTACCTTTTACATATGGTTCCTCAATATATTTTTTACCTTCTGGAAATTCTGCTGGATTATCAATTACAGTCATTTCCCCTTGCTCAGGTGTTACATGATATTGAACTGACGGTGCTGTTGAAATCAAATCAATATTAAATTCACGACGTAATCTCTCTACAACTATTTCCATATGCAAAAGTCCTAAAAATCCACATCTAAATCCAAATCCTAATGCAAGTGATGTTTCAGGTGTATAAGATAACGAAGCATCATTTAATTGTAATTTTTCCAACGCTTCTCTCAAATCTTCGTAATCATCAGTAGAAACAGGATAAACTCCCGCAAACACCATACTTAATGCTGGACGATAACCCTCAAGTGCTGTACTTGTAGGATTTTGTATATGAGTAATCGTATCTCCAACTTGCGTATCTTTAATCGATTTAATACCAGTAATAATATATCCAACTGAACCAGCTGATAATTCCTTAACTTCTTTCATTTTAGGTGAGAAAACTCCAACTTCCAAAACATCAAATTCCTTATCAGTAGACATTATCTTAATTTTATCCCCTTTAGAAATTTTACCTTCTATAATTCTAATATATGTAATAACCCCTCTAAAATCATCATAATGCGAATCAAAAATCAATGCTTTTAAAGGATTCTCTGTTTTTCCTTTAGGTGCTGGAATAAATTTAATAATCGCCTCTAGCAAATCATCAATTCCAAATCCAGTTTTCCCAGAAACAAGAACTGCATCATCAGCTGGTAATCCGATAACATCTTCAATCTCCAATTTAACCTTATCTGGATCAGCCGAAGGTAAATCAATTTTATTTATTACAGGCAATATTTCCAAATCATTTTCCAAAGCCAAATAAACATTCGCCAATGTTTGTGCTTCAATTCCTTGAGCCGCATCAACAACAAGCAAGGCTCCATCGCAAGCAGCAAGTGATCTAGAAACTTCATAAATAAAGTCAACATGTCCTGGAGTATCAATTAAATTTAATTCATAAGTTTCTCCATCTTTCGCTTTATAATTCAAAGTAACAGCCTGAGCCTTAATTGTAATTCCTTTTTCTCTTTCTAAATCCATACTATCGAGCAACTGATCTACCATTTCTCTTTGCGTAACAGTCCCAGTCATTTCCAGTAACCTATCCGCAATAGTAGATTTTCCATGATCAATATGTGCAATTATCGAAAAATTCCTTTTATTTTTTTGATCTAGCATATTATCTTTTTCCTCCAAATTTAATAAATTTCTTAATAATTATTTATATTAATAGTCATATCACCTTAAATCTAACTCTAAAAACTTTGACTAATTTTCTAAACTATTCTTAAATCTTATGTTAAAAATAAATCACATTTCATTCATATGATTTTATTAGATAGATTTAAATATATATTGCTTTTTATTATATAATAATTTATTAAAATATACAAGTAGATTTTCTCGAAAGACAAATCTCAATTCTTTTTATTACAATTATTCTAAAATAAAAAAGTACCTCCAAACTTTCAAACTATAAAATCATCCAGTTTTTCAGTACTTTTATCTACATTATAATCTATTATAATTATTTATGTTTCTTATAAGCTCTAATTCTATTAGGCAATGAGAACAATTTAATAAATCCTTCTGCATCTTTATGGCTATACAATTCACTAGATCCAAATGAAGAAATTCCTTCATCATATAAAGCAAAATCAGTAAATCTTCCAGCAATTTTAATGCTACCTTTATACAATTTCAATCTAATTGTTCCTGTAACATTTTTAGAAGTTTCATCAACAAATGCATCCAATCCTTCTCTTAATGGCGTAAACCATTGTCCAGCATATGTAAGATCTGCATATTTTCTTGAAACCAATTTTTTAAATTCAAAAGTATCTTTGTCCAAAATCAATGTTTCCAAATCTTTTAATGATTCCATCAACAATGTTCCACCTGGTGTTTCGTAAACTCCTCTAGATTTCATTCCAACTAATCTATTTTCCACGATATCAATTACACCAATACCATTTTCTCCAGCAATTTTATTTAATTTTCTCAATAAATCAACAGGTTCTAATGCTTCTCCATCAACTTTTGTTGGCCATCCTTCTTCAAAAGTAATTTCTACATAAGTTGGTTTATCAGGTGCTTTTTCAGGAGGTGTAGTCATAACATAAACTATATCCTCTTTATGTTCATTTTCTAATCCTTCAATATCTCCACCTTCATGAGAAATATGCCATAAATTTTGATCTCTTGAGTAAATTTTTTCTTTTGTAACATTTACTTTAATGTCAAATCTTTGTGCATAATCAATTGCATCTTCTCTTGAACTAATATCCCAAATTCTCCAAGGTGCAATTATTTTTATTGTTGGATCAATAGAGAAAATTCCAGTTTCAAATCTTACTTGGTCATTTCCTTTTCCAGTACATCCGTGACAAATATATTTAGCTCCTTCTTTATGAGCAACTTCAACCAATGCTTTTGAAATAATTGGTCTTGCAAAAGAGGTTCCTAATAAATATTTATTTTCATAAACTGCTCCAGCTCTCAATGCTCTAAAAGCATAATTTTTTACAAATTCTTCTTTTTTATCTTCCACATAAACTTTAGTTGCTCCAGATTCAATTGCTTTTACTTTCACAGCTTCCATATCTTCATCTTGCCCTACATCTACGCAACAAGCTATTACCTCTAAATCATAATTTTCTTTTAACCAAGGTATAATTATTGATGTATCTAATCCACCTGAATACGCTAATACTACTTTATCTTTCATATTTTCAGTCCTCCTATTATAAAATTGTTATATCATAACTTATCATATTTGAAGGATATTGTCAACTTGATATTTTAAATAAAAAATCACAATCATTTTAGACCGTGATTTTTTTCTATTATTTCTTATATCCTAAAGCTTTATTCCATTCAGAAATTCGTGAATTATATTTTTCTAAAAATTCTTTGATTCCAGTACCAGAAACTTCAACTTTTCTCATAACATCGTTATTAGAAAGTTTTTTTACATTTTCAAAATCTTCTTTTGAAACAACTTCTCCAAAAATTGTATGTTTATCATTTAGCCATTCTGTTGGAACTGTTGTGATGAAAAACTGACTTCCATTTGTCCCAGGCCCAGCATTTGCCATAGCTAATTTACCTGCTGATGAAAAGTTTAATCCGTTGTTTACTTCATCTTCAAATTTATAACCTGGGCCTCCCATACCAGTTCCAGTTGGATCTCCACCTTGTGCCATAAAATTATTAATAACTCTATGGAATTTTAATCCATTATAGAATCCATGTTGTGCTAAATTAACAAAATTTGCAACTGTGACAGGAGCTTTATCTGGAAATAATTTTAAATTAATTTCACCTTTATCAGTTATAATTTTTGCATTTATCTCTGTTTTTACTGCAGCGGTCTTGATTTTAACTTTTTTAGTTTGTTTTCCAAATATTGATACTTGAACAGTAAACAATAGCAAAAGTGACATAAAAATTGTCATTAATTTCTTCATAATTTCTATATTTCCTTTCAATTTATTTTTGTTAATTATACTACAAATTCTGTAAAAAATCTATTTTTTTAAATCAGAATTTTTTAAATTTATAAATTTTTTAGCTTTTTCCAATACCTCTTTTTGCAACCGATAAGTCAACAATTTTAAGGTATTCTCATAATTTAACCAACTATAATCTTCTATTTCAGAATCATCGATTTTAAGATTTTCTCCATTTGAATATCCTAAAAAGAAACTCACTTTTTTTAAGGTATTCTCACGAGGTACATAAGTTATTTCTGCCTTAAAATCAGAAATTATTTCTATATCAAGTCCTGTTTCTTCCTTTACTTCTCTAATCGCCGTCTGCTTTTCATTTTCCCCATGTTCAGTATGCCCTTTCGCAAATCCCCAATTTCCATTATGCATTTTCACAATCAAAAATTCTTTACTTTCAGGATTATAAATTAAAGCTCCACACGATTTCTCGTATTCTAATTTATTCGCCAATTTATACTTTTTCAGTAAATACTTAACAATCTCTTCCTTTTTATTTTCCAAAGCATTTTCCAAAACTAAATCATAAATTTTGTTTTTAATTTTACTAATATCTACTGAATTAAATTTCAAATTAATTAAGTCAATTCCAGTAATATCTAAATCTCTAATATTTGGAATTTCTCCTTGCTCTCTAATTTCTTCTATTCGATGAATAAATTTTTTTAATAGCTCTTCTGTTTCTCCCTTATCAAATTTCCTTTTTGAATTCATATCAGCTTCCAGCAAGTTCAAAAGCCTTTTAAAATTTCTAGCATCTAAATCAATAATCAATTTTTTTAAAGCCTTATCTGGAATATCGTTATATATCAGAGAATGATTCAATATTATCTTTTTTACAGAAAATATCAATTCATTAGGCACCTTTAAATAACGTAATTTTTCCTCAGCAATTAATGCACTCTCTTTTTCATAATTGTAAAATGACCTGTTTCCATCTGCATCAATTACCATTGTACTTATCTTACCAAGCTCATGAAACATTGCAGCTAACCTTGTTATCAAATCAACATCACATAATTCTATCGTTTTTAGCGTATGCTTAAAAACACTCTCTTCAGATTTTGGATGCTCAAGAGTGTAAGTATACTTGAATTCAGGAATTATATGCTCCAATATTTTCAATTTTTTCATTTCATTCAATGCTTTTGAAGAATAAGGTCCTAATAAAATTTTAATAATTTCATCAAAAATTCGTTCTTTCGATATCTTATTCAAAAATTTTCTTTTATCAAAAATAGCTTCAGCCGTTTTCCTATCAAGCGAAAAACCAAACTTTGAAATAAATCGAAATGCACGCATTATCCTCAATGCATCTTCTTCAATCCGTAATTTTGCTTTTCCTACAAATCGAATTATTTTCTTCCTCGCATCATTTTGACCATCGAATAAATCAATTAATCCCTTTTCATCATTATAAGCCATCGCATTCACTGTAAAGTCTCTTCGTGCTAAATCATCTTCAATATTTTGAATAAATTTTACAGTCTTGGGATAACGGCTATTTAAAATTCCTATTTCTTTACGATACTTCGCAATTTCATATTCTTTTCCATTAAGTGTTATCATTAAAATACCAAAATGTGGCTCAACTTCCTTGGGATCACAATTCAAAAAAATTCTCTTTAAATCATTATAAGGTATATCGGTTGCAAAATCATAATCATCTGGTTCCACGCCAATGAGCATATCTCTAATAGCTCCTCCAACAAGAAATCCAGTTCCATATTTATTCAATTGTTCTAAAATGTATTTCACATCCTCGTTTAATTTAAATTGCATACCGATATCCTTTCTTTAGTTTTATTTTTTCCGCAATTTAGCGATATAGAATCCATCTAAATATTCATTTTCATAAGAAATATACACTCCACCAAACTCATCTTTTATATTTTTCACATTATTTGGAATTTTAACTTCTTCTACTTCTAAGTCATTGTATTTTTCTAAAAAATACTCTAAATTATTAGTGTTTTCATTTTTAGAAAATGTGCAAGTGCTGTAAAGTATAGCACCATTTGATTTTAACGACTTGTAAGCACTATCAAATATTTTCTTTTGTATTTTTTTCAATTTTCTAATGTCATTTACTGTCAAATTATAAATTTTTTCAGGCTTTTTACGCAAAACTCCTAGTCCACTACACGGAACATCTAACAATATTTTATCAAATTGTTTATTTAAATTTTCTATCTGAGTCGCATCATTTAACATAATCTCAAAGTTATTAAATTCATATTTTCTTTTTAATTTGTTTAAAATCTTAATTTTATGCTCATGAATATCTGTTGCAACTAATAATTTTGGATTAAAAATTTGCAAGATTGCTAATGATTTACCACCAGGTGCACTACAAGCATCTAGAACAGTTTCATTTTCCGTAATTTCAAGATTTTTCACTGCTAAATATGAAGATGCATCTTGAATAACGATGTCACCTTTCAAATACTCCTCTGTTTCAAAAATATTAGCATTTGACAAATAGTAAACCTCATCAACAGAAAATAAAATTTTCGTTCCAATTCTTTTTAAAATCTCTTCAAATTTTTCTTTTGTCAATTTTTTTGGACTGTATCGAACAGACAAATAACTTCTCGTCTTATACGACTTCATTATATCCAAATAATTTTCAGGATAATCAATTTTCAATTTATTGACGAACCATTGCGGATATGAATTTAAAATTCCATCCTTTTTATCTTCAGGAATTTGTGCATCAATTTCTTCCTTGTTTTTCAAAATATTTTGCAAAACAGCATTAACAAATCCAACTTGATGGCTATTAATTTTTTTTGCAATTTCTCCCGCTTCAAATAGGACTCCTGCATTATCTGATTCCAAAAAAAACAATTGTGCAACCGATATTCTAAGTAAATGTTTAATTTTTCGTTTTTGAATATTTCTAGTCGTTTTTTCAAGCAAATAATCAATATAAATCAAATTTTTTAATACAACGTTTATCACATTTGTAACAAACATTTTTTCTTTTCTAGTATAATTTTTTGTACTAAAATAATGATTTAATTGGATATTACTGTACTTTCCTTCAGCTAAAATTTCATCCAACAAATTGACTAAATCATGCTTCATATTATATTTTATAGTTTTTTCATTTCCTTTGATTTTTTTCATTTTCTATTTCCATTCCCATTTTACAATTTCAACATCTGTTTCATTATCAGCAAATACTTCAATTCCATCTGCACCAAATTTAGGTAAAATTTTTGAAGAAAATACTTCTTTTCCACCATTTATAAATACTTCAACACTTGAATTATCTACAAAAACAGTCAATTCCAATTCATTAACATTATCGATCGCCACTTTTCTCAAGCTTTTATCAACTTGTTCACCTTTGCTTCTGTCTAGCACAAATTTCTTGTCAGAATAATCCAATTTTAAAATCGTTTCACTTTCTTTTCCAACTCTCAATTTCAATCCAACATTTCCTGTAATCTTTTTGAATTTCGCATTTAATTCATATGTTGTTCCAGTTCCAACTTTTTCAGTACCTTTAACTTTTGAAGAAAATTCAATTTTTTCTCCTCTAATTGTTTCCATTTCCTTAATCGGCAATTGATAAAGTTTTCCATCAACCACTTTCAATTCTCTCGGCAATGTCAAGCTATGAATCCAACCATTTTTTGTCATAGGAAAATCTTCTTCTTCTGGAATTCCCATCCAACCTACAATAAGTCTTCTACCTTTATCATCTTCCATAGATTGTGGCGCATAAAAATCATGTCCTCTATCAATTTCTACAAAATCTGAACTAATTTCAAATTCTGGTTTTTCATAATCTAATTTACCAAAAAAATATCCAATTTGATATTTATTTTGATACAAATCTCCTTCTGGCTCCAATCCTTGTGGTGACACTACCAATAAATCTACAATTTCTCCAGTTTTTCCATCCTTTAACTGAAAATAGTCAGGACATTCCCACATAAATCCAAAATCTTTTAATTTGCCATGATTTGCTCCTGCAATTTCTCCTTCAAATTTCCAATCTTTAATATTTTCTGAAGAATAAAGTACAACTTTTCCTTCCAATTTTTCACTTTGAATTCCAAGAACTGCATAATATTTCCCATCTTTTTCCCAAATTTTGGGATCTCTAATATGTCTAGTGTATCCATCTGGCTGATTTACAATACTTGGTTCCCATCTTTCAAAATACTCTCCATCTTCTGATACTGCTAAGCATTGATAAGACTCTCTGTTTCCATCATCATCTTTCACATTCCCTGTATAAAACAAGTACAATTTCCCATCAATCACAATTCCACTTCCAGAATAAACACCATTTTTTGAATACCAAGTATCAGGTCTTAACGCTGTCTCACATCTTTCCCAATGCAACAAATCATCACTCACGCTATGTCCCCAAGTTTTATTTTTGTGATCCACTCCTAAAGGATTCCATTGATAAAACATATGATATTTACCTTTAAATTGTGTAAATCCATTTGGATCATTTATCAATCCAACAATTCCTTGAACATGATATTTTTGTCTCCAAAAATCTTTAGCTACTCTCTCTTTATTTTCTAAAACAGCTTTCTCTTCATTTATTTTTACATCTTTAAAATCCATAGGTAACCTCACATTCTCAAATTTCATATCTTAAATTTTTATTTACATATTCTGTTATATGATACCATATTTTTTTAAAGAAATGAATACCACAACTAATTGTTTTTTATTTTGTAAACAAAAAAGACTAGAAAAATCTAGCCCTTTGCGTCACATTTATTTAATTTCTATGAATGTTTAAATTTCTTTAAAATCTTACTGATTCTCAAATCCACCTGTATAAAGCTGATAATAAGTTCCTTATGAGGATGTTTCCAAGCCCAAATACCTGTTCTTTCTGGAGTTTCTTCAATTTTATTTTTATCATTGAATTTTGCATTTACTAAAGTTACATATCCTTCATCAAATTCTGAAACTTCGTCTAACAGTTTGAATACTCTCTCTGCTCCTGCTGATGCTAGAATTACTGATGTTAATTGCTGTGCAATTTGAGAAACTGGCTGATTTATTGTTTTTATAAATTGTAAAAATGAAACTAATCCTCCAATTATAAATCTCATTGAAACTGTATCAAACTTTTTTAATGAGCATTCAAAAGAATATCCATAAAGTATCTAATTTGGATTCTCCACCAAGGCCAATCATGTGCTACATCGTATCCCCAGTAATCTACCCAAGCTGGAATTTGTTTTTCATAAAGAATTCTTTCTAATTCTCTATTGCTTGGTAATAATTCTCCTTCCCAAGCTCCTTGACCAATACAAATGATAATATCTTTTTTTCTATATTCATCTAAATAATAATGATTCCAAGGTATATTTTTTAAGAAGTCTACAACTGAGTTATTATAAACCAAGTCGTCCATATAATCTCCAAAGAACATTCTCGCATCAAATGCTCCACTTAATGAAATTATTGAATCAAATAAATCTGGTCTACGGAAGAATAAAATTCCCGCATGAGCTCCTCCCATGCTACAACCTGTTACCAAAATATCGCTTCTCCAAGAAATATCTTGTATTCTAGGAACTAATTCATTTGAAATGTAATTGAACCATCTCTCTTGTGTTTCAATTCTCTGTCTAGGATTTCCATTAGATGACCAGCTTTCCAAGTCAACACTTCCCACACAAAATAATTGCAATCTTCCTTGTTCGATATAATCTGCCAAAACATCAATCATTCCAAATTCCTCATATTGATTGAAATCACCATCTTGTGATGGAAATACCAGCACTGGTTTTCCTGCATGACCGTATCTTTTGTACTCCATATCTCTATTAAAAAAGTGACTATACTCTCTTCTATGTTCTATTTGCATAAATTTTCCTTTCAATATTTTTTTAATTTTTATCTTTTTTCATGAACCATTTTCTTAAATTCTTCCATTTCTTCTTCAGTTTTGAAAATAGCTGTATACATATAATTTCCCATTGCTCCAGAGAAAATATCTGGCATTCTTTCATCCATTACAATGCTTTTTCCATATTTTTGTTTGATTTCATCATGACTATGAACATAATTATGATTATCTCTTCTGCTTACATAGATACAATAATTTTTTTCTAAATCGTCATTTAAGTTTGCATTTCTAACTTCATCAAAAGCTACCATATCAGCCCAAATTTGATAAACATCTGTATTATTTGCGTAGTTATACATATCTGGTGTGTATCCTCCAGCAGGTCTCATATTTGTTTCAAGTCCGATATAATCTCCTTTTTTACCTAATCCTTCTACATCATTTTTTAATTTAAAGAATTCTAAATGTATAAATCTACTTTTAACACCAAATGCTTTTACAGTTTTTCTTCCTGCTTCCAACAATTTTTCAGGCATTTCTTTTTCAACATAATAGAAAACGTCCAATCCTTCATTTACAATATCCATTATTGTTGGTTCAAAAATTCCTGTTTCAAAAATAGGCTCTCCTTTTGAATTAATTATTGCATCATAAGAAACTAAATCTCCATCAACAAATTGTTCCATAATATATTTGATATCTTTATTTTTTGTTTCAAAAAATTCTTTTAATTCTTCATCATTTTTAATTTTATGAGTATCACTTGCACCAACACCATTATCTGGTTTAGTAATTACAGGATATCCAACTTCTTTTATAAATTTTTTAGCTTTTGCTAAAGTTGTTACTAAAGAATATTCTGCAGTAGGTATTTCTGCTTTTTTATAGAATTTTTTCATTTTTGATTTTTCTTTAATATTATTGATTTTATCGCTTTTTATACCAGTTACAACGTTAAAGTCTGTACGAAGTCTAGCATCATTAGCTAACCAATATTCATTATTCGATTCAATCCAATCAATTTTCCCATATTTATGAGTAAAGAAACCAATTGCTTTTAAAACTTCATCATAACTTTCCAACGACGAAACTTTATAATATTCTTTCAAAGCATTTTTCAATTTTTCATCCAATTGATCATACTCGATATCTGCAATTCCTAAAACATTTACCCCATTTTTTTTCAATCTATCACAAAATTCCCAGTTTGTTTTTGGAAATTGTGGTGAAATATAAACGAAATTCATTTTTTTATTCATCTCCTTATTTATTTATAAATAATTTTAATTAAATTAACTGTGTTATATTATATCATAAAAAATATATACTTTACAAGTCGATTATAATACAAATTTTTCAAAAATTTTTTATACTTTTATTTTATGGTTTATATAAAGTTTGTATTAATAAAGTCTACTTTCGATTTATCTATAATATAAATTCCCAAAATTCAATAATTACAACCTATTTATCACTTTATATTTTCAAGCTTTCAACAGTTTCAAAATCCTTAAACCCTAACTTTTGGGCCTCTTTATCCGTCCTATTATGGCATATTTTTTTCAAAGTTTTCCTAACAGCTCCACCTGTATATTTGGGATTAATTACATAAACTAAATATTCTAATATTAAGATCGCTATTGCTATTCTGTCAGAGGCTTTGCCATTAACAACATACAGTTTGCTTTTAAATTCTTCTAATATTTTAGGTTTTGTCATAAATTTCATATCCGTAATATTTGAATTGTGAGCTGACAGATTTCTAATCAAATTAATAGTTTCCAGCCAAGACAAATACACTTCTCTTTTCAAATTATGATCTTTAGCTATTTGATTTTGATATTTTTTGTATAATATTTTGTAAAGATTTAAAACTTCTCCAAAGGTTAAAATATCTATTACAAGCCATATGGGTATATTAATTATTTTATCATCACTCTTCTTGTAAACGTCTAACAGCTTGTTATTACTTCTTTCTAAATTTCTCTCTATTCTTTTTCTTAAATCTTTTTCTCTAAAAATCCGTTCTTTTTTATTACATTCTACTTTGTCAACCCATTCAAAAAAATCAAGATAACCATATTCTCCTAACTTTTTTCCCATCAAATGAGAAAATTTTGTTTTTAAAGACAGTTCAATTTTTTCAGTTAACCTTAATAAATATAATCGCAAATTTTTATTCTCATAAAATCTATTTAAAACTTGATTAAAAGTAATTCCTTGAACATATTTCCCATCCTTTAAAAAAGGCAACGAACATTCCTTCAATTTATAGTAATTTATAAAATTCAATATTCTCTCTGCATCTTTCTCATCCTCGATAATCATTCCTCTATTTTTAAAAACCATTACTTGTTCTTTGCATGTCAAAAATTTATGTTTCGTCATTATAATAATTTCTCCTATAAAAAAGCCCTGCGTAGGCATACTAACCTTGTATTATTTAAAATACTGCAGGGGGTTTGATATATTTTATTTTATATTATTTTTTTGAAAATGTCAATTGGGAATTTTTTATTTCTAGATATTTTACCTTCTTTTTTTATTAAGATTTTTATTGACATTTTTTTTAGTTATGATATAATTAATTCGTAAATACCCATTGGGGAACTTTATAAAAATATAGAAATTTTGGGATAAAGGCTAGATTTTTCTAGTCTTTTTTAATACAACAATTTTGGCTTCCCAAAAGCCACTATATTTTTGTAGAGGAGGTAGTGGTAATGAATAATATTATTGCTTTATTAGTTATTTGTATATTGTTTACAGATTAACTAAATAGGTTTTAATATTTCACTTCTGCACACCTCAACCCTTCGGGGTATTTATTCTATTTATTAAATTAAAAATTTTATTTTTCCAGTCCTTTTTTATTTTATAAACTTTATAACTTTTTACTTTAATTCTACCTTTTTTTAAAACAAATAATTTATTTCCCTTCACCTCAACACATCTTAAAATATCAGTAAAAAAACATCCTGAATCCAAATTTATACAGTTATTTTTAATGCTGATATCGTTTTGTGGAGTATGACCGTAATATACGATTTTTCCCGTATTATTTTTCTTATACCAATCATCTCGAGTCCATAACAAATATTTAATTTCTTGATCTTCCAAATTTTTAGAAAAATCAATTCCGGCATGAACAAATAAATGATTTTCACTCTCAACGATATGTGGCATTTTTTCAATAAAATTAAATAACCATTTTTCTTCATAGAATTTATTATTTTTCCAATATTCATCTATTGTTTTTTCTTCTGTTTGATGTTCAAAAAAAGATTTTACAGTAACATTTCCACCATTATATAACCAATTTAAACGAGAATTTTCATCACTTATTGATTCAAAAAGCATATTTTCGTGATTTCCCATTAAGTGAATAATATTATATCCTCTATGAATCATATCTTTATACCAATTATATAACTCAAAAGAAAATTTCCCTCTATCACAACTATCTCCAAGAATCAATAGTAAATCTTCTTCTTTCAAGTCTATTTTCTCTATTAGTTTTTCAAACAAATCAAATCTTCCATGAATATCCGTCAAAACAAAAATTTTTTGATAATCATCTTCTTTAATTCTTTTTATATTTAGTTCCATTTTTTCATCATCTTCCAAATTATTCAAATTAATTTTTATTTATAATTTAAGTTTTGTTAATATTATACCTCAAATAAAAGATTTTTACAATTTATTTTATAAAAATCCTATTTATACTCATTCAAGTCAATCCCTTGATCCAATGCTGCAAAAATACATCCACAATAACATTGACGATAAACATCATATTCTGCACACATATCGACTGAACGCTTGTAACCATTATTTTTCTTAAAATCTGATGGCAAATAATTTACATCAAAAATTTCTTGAATTTCTAATCCAAGAGTGTTTATTAATTGGCTATTTTTATGAGGACTTAATGTTAATGCACTTCCGAAATAATCAAATCCCAATTCCTGGGCCTTTTTTGCAACAATATCTAATCTCATTTGAAAGCAAACAGTGCATCTTTCTCCACCTTCTTTTTCGTTCTCCAATCCTTTAACAGCCCTATAAAAATCAGCTGGTTTGTACTCATCCTCAATAAATCCGACTTTATTTCCTGTTCTTTCATTAAATTTATTTATAAACTCCTCTTGTACTAAGGCTCTTTTCTCATATTCAGCTTTAGGATGAATATTATTATTTGCAAATAACACTGTCACATCAGCATATTGTGTAAGAAACTCCAAAGTATACGTGCTACAAGGTGCACAACAGCTGTGAATCATTATTTTAGGACGAATATTTTTACTTTTCCAATCTGAAATTAATTTCGTCAAAATTGTATGATAATTGATTTTTTGATTTGGATTCATTCTCTCTAAAATTTCTTTTGCATTTTTTATGTCTTTTTCAATAAAATTTTCTTTATTTCCCATAAAAATTATTTTCTCCTCTTTATTTCTGCATTTTTTAAACTTTTGATTTATAAAAAATTAGACTTGCTCAAATAATTGCAAAACTAATTTTGAATTACTAAACAAGTCTAAAGAAATCTATTTGTTTATTTTGTTATATTCTTCCAATGCTTTTTTTAAGACTTTCATTCCATTTTCAATTTCAATTAAATTATGTGTACAGAATGAAAATCTAGCTTCTTTCGTCCCTTTTCCAGGCGTTTTGTAAAATCCAGGCCCTGGTGCAAACGATAATGTTTGATTTTTATATCTAAATTCTGTCAACAACCAAATTGCGAATTTTTCAATATCATCTACTGGCAATTCTGCTATCAAATACAAAGCACTGCTTGGCTTATATGTCACAACTCCAGGAATTTTTTGAATATTATTATAAATCATATCTCTTCTAACTTTATATTCCAATTTTGTATTGTCAATGTAAGTTTCTAAAGTATTTATCAAGTTTGCACTTGCATATTGCTCAATTGTCGAAACTGATAACCTTGCTTGACAAAATTTTAACGCTTGTGCCATAAAGTCTCTATTTTTAGAAGCAATAACACCAATTCTAGCTCCAGTCGCACTGTAATGCTTAGAAATACTATCCACAAGAATTACTCTATCTTCAATTTCTGGAATTGACATAAACGATTGATAAGTTTTTGCAATTCTCTCATCATAAATAAATTGTCTATAAACTTCATCTGTAACAATATATAAATCATGTTTTATTGCAATTTCCTTTATTAATTCCATTTCTTCTGGTCTAAAAACAATTCCTGTTGGATTACTTGGGTTAGAAAACATTATAGCTTTAGTTTTTGGAGTAATCAATTTCTCAATTTCTTCTCTTGGTGGTAAATGATAATGATCTTCAATCGAAGTCTCAATTGGAACTAATGTTGCATCAGCAATTCTCAAAAAACTGTCATAATTTGTATAATATGGTTCAGGAACTAAAACTTCATCTCCAGGATTACAAAGAGTTTGAAGCGTAATTTGAATTGCTTCACTTCCTCCTTGGGTAATCAAAATTTCCTCAGGCAAAAGATTAATATCATCTTTCGCATAAGATTTTGAAAATGACTCTCTAAGCTCCATTATTCCTGCTGAATTTGTATATTTAACAATTTTTTCTTTATAGTTATTTAATCCTTCAAAAAATGTATCTGGTGTTTCTACATCAGGTTGTCCAATATGTAATTGATACACTTTTACTCCATTCCTTTTAGCTTCATCAATGTAAGGAACTAATTTTCTTATTGGTGAATACTGCATATTCAGTACCCTATTTG
>CAURGH010000007.1:0-90900 GCA_963524305.1 uncultured Leptotrichia sp.
AGAGAAGGTGGAAGAACAGTAGCTTCAGGAGTAGTTGCAACTATTACTAAATAGTCAAAAATTATAGGAGGAAAAAACTTTGGATAAAATCAGAATATATCTTCAATCTTATGATCATAAATTATTAGATCAATCTGCGAAAAAAATTGCAGAAGTAGTAAAGAAAAATGGTTCAGAATTAGCTGGTCCATTACCTTTACCAACTAAAACTAAAAAATATACAGTTTTAAGATCTGTACATGTTAATAAAGATTCAAGAGAACAATTTGAAATGAGAATACACAGAAGATTTGTTGAAATTAAAAATTCTAGTCAACAAATAATGGCTGCGTTAGGATCATTAAACTTACCATCAGGTGTAGGAATAGAAATTAAGCAATTATAAGCTTAGTACATGTTGGCAATTGAATTGAGGAGTTTTCCTTAATTCAATGTCAACCAATATATTAAGGAGGATAAATAAATAAAATGATATTAGGTAAAAAAATCGGAATGACTCAAATTTTCGAAGATGAAAAATTAATACCAGTAACAGTTATTGAAGCTGGTTCAAACTTCGTAGTTCAAATTAAAACAAATGAAAAAGAAGGATACAATGCTATTACATTAGCATTTGATGAAAAAAAAGAAAAAAATACAAATAAACCAGAAGCAGGTTTATTCAAAAAAGCAGGAATTACTCCTAAAAAATTCTTAAAGGAATTCAAAGTTGCAGATACAGCTTCTTATGAATTAGGACAAGAATTTAAAGTAGATGTATTAGAAGGAATCGAATTTGTTGATATCACAGGAACTTCAAAAGGTAAAGGGACTGCTGGGGTTATGAAAAGACATAACTTTGGTGGAAACAGAGCTTCACACGGGGTTTCTAGAAACCATAGATTAGGAGGGTCAAATGCTGGAGGTGCTGCATCAAACAGTAATGTACCTAAAGGTAAAAAAATGGCTGGAAGATTAGGTAATGAACAAGTAACAGTTCAAAACTTAAGAGTTATTAAATTTGATGTAGAAAATAACCTTTTATTAGTAAAAGGTGCAATACCAGGACCTAAAAATGGTTACTTAGTTATTAAAAAATCGGTTAAGAAATACTAATAGGAAAGAGAGGAGGATAAAATGCCAGTTTTAAATATTTATAAATTAGATGGTTCACAAGCAGGAACTGTTGAATTAAACAATGAAGTGTTTGGTATTGAACCAAATAAATCTGTAATGCACGAAGTTTTAGTTGCTGAATTAGCGGCTTTAAGACAAGGTTCTGCCTCAACAAAAACAAGAGCAGAAGTAAGAGGTGGAGGAAGAAAACCTTTTAGACAAAAAGGAACAGGAAGAGCTAGACAAGGTTCTACAAGAGCACCACACATGGTAGGTGGAGGAGTTGTTCACGGACCAAAACCTAGAAACTATGCTAAAAAAGTTAATAAAAAAGTTAGAAAATTAGCTTTAAGATCAGCATTAGCTCAAAAAATTATTGAAGGGAACTTAATTGTTTTAGATGACTTTGCATTAGAAGCACCAAAAACAAAAACATTTGTTGAATTTGCAAAAGCATTAAATTTTGCTGATACTAAACAATTATATGTAACTGAAGATTCTTATGAAACTTCTGATAGAGATTACTTCTTGTATTTATCAGCTAGAAACATTAAAAAAGTTTCAATTTTAAATTCAAGAGAAATTAATGTTTATTCATTAATCAAACAAGATAAAGTAATTGTTACTAAAGAAGCACTTGCAACTATCGAGGAGGTGTTAGCATAATGCATATTACTGATATAATCAAAAAACCAGTATTGAATACAGAAAAAGCTAGAAACTTATTTGAAAATAATGAGTACGTGTTTATCGTTGATAGAAGAGCAAACAAAATTCAAATCAAAGAAGCTGTTGAAAAATTATTCAATGTAAAAGTTGAAAGCGTAAATACTTTGAATATTAAACCAAAAGCAAAAAGATTTAGAATGTCAGTTTATAAAACATCTGCTATAAAAAAAGCAATGGTTAAATTGAAAAAAGGTGAAACAATCGCAGCATATGAAGGATAATTCTGATTTATCAGAATCCTTTTTATGATATAAAAAATATATACAAAAAATATTTTTTAGTATAGGAATTATTTCGTAAAAATGATATAATATACAGGTTGTGAAAAAATGAAATTAAGGAAGAGAGGTAACAAAAGTTATGCCAATTAAAAAGTTAAAACCAATAACTAGTGGGACAAGGCATATGTCGATATTAGTTAATAATGAATTAGATAAAGTAAGACCTGAAAAATCATTAGTAGAGCCATTAGGTTCATCTTATGGAATTGATAACTACGGTCATAGAACAGGTAGAAATAGACATAAAGGTCATAAAAGATTATATAGAGTTATTGATTGGAAAAGAAATAAATTAGGAGTTCCTGCAAAAGTAGCAACTCTTGAATACGATCCAAACAGAACTGCAAACATTGCATTATTACATTATGTTGATGGAGAAAAAAGATATATTTTAGCTCCAAATGGATTAAAAAAAGGTGATGTAGTATTAGCTGGTGAAGGTGCTGAAATCAAACCAGGAAATGCTTTGAAATTAAAAGATTTACCAATCGGGACAGTTATTCACAATGTTGAGTTGATGCCTGGAAAAGGTGGACAATTAGCAAGATCTGCAGGAACTTCTGCGAGATTAGTAGCTAAAGAAGGAACTTATTGCCACGTTGAATTACCTTCAGGAGAATTAAGATTAATTCATAAAGAATGTATGGCAACAATTGGTGCAGTAGGAAATTCTGAACACTCATTAGTATCATTAGGTAAAGCTGGAAGAAATAGACATTTAGGAAGAAAACCACATGTAAGAGGATCAGTAATGAATCCTGTAGATCACCCTCATGGAGGAGGAGAAGGTAGATCTCCTATAGGTAGAAAATCACCAGTTACACCTTGGGGTAAACCTACTCTTGGTAAGAAAACAAGAGGTAAAAAACTTAGCGATAAATTTATTGTTAGAAAAAGAAAAAAATAGTCAAGTTAACAAAATGATATATGATAATGTTGCTTAACACACTTTTATGTGTGTGAGCTAACATTTTCAACTTAAAGATGAGATGATAAGGAGGAAAGAATGGCTCGTTCATTAAAAAAAGGACCTTTTGTTGATGCTTATTTATTGAAAAAAGTAGAAGCATTAGGAGAAAAAAAACAAGTTATTAAAACATGGTCAAGAAGATCTACTATATTCCCTCAATTTATTGGACATACTTTTGCAGTATATAATGGTAAAAAACATTTGCCTGTATACGTAACAGAAGAAATGGTAGGACATAAATTAGGTGAATTCGCACCAACAAGAACTTTCTATGGACACGGGAAAGATGCAAAAAAAGGTAAAAAATAATTAAATATAAATAGAATCTAATTAGTATATTAAATTAGTAATGGAAGGAGGCCATTTAATGGCAGTAGTAGCTAAATTACGTTACCAAAGATTAAGCCCTCAAAAAGCTAGACTTGTAGCTGATATAGTTAGAGGAAAAAATGCTTTACAAGCTTTAAACGTATTAGAGTTTACAAATAAAAAAGCAGCTAAATATATAGAAAAAACATTAAGATCAGCAATTGCAAATGCGGAACATAATTTTAATTTGGATCCAGAAAAATTATATATTTCTAAAATTTTAATTGATAAAGGACCAGTATTAAAAAGAATTAGTCCAAGAGCAATGGGAAGAGCAGATGTTATAAGAAAACCAACTGCTCACATAACAGTAGAAGTTTCAGAAAGAAACTAAGAATAGTATAAGGAGGTAAGTCTGTGGGACAAAAAGTAGATCCTAGGGGGATTAGAATTGGAATCACAAAAACTTGGGATTCAAAATGGTTCGCTGAAGGGAAAGAATACTTAAACAATTTTCATGAAGATATAAAAATAAAAGAATACATTAAAAAGAATTACTATCATGCAGGAATTTCAACAGTTCAAGTTGAAAGAACATCACCAACTGATGTTTCTGTAATAATAGAAACTGGAAAAGCTGGAATTTTAATTGGTAGAAAAGGTCAAGAAATTGAAGCTTTAAAAAATAATTTAGAAAAATTAACTAATAAAAAAGTACAAGTTAAAGTACAAGAAATTAAAAATCCTAACAAAGACGCACAATTAGTGGCTGAAAGTATAGCGACTGCTATTGAAAAAAGGGTAGCTTATAAAAGAGCTGTTCAACAAGCAATTCAAAGAGCTGAAAAATCAGGTGTAAAAGGGATTAAAGTAATGGTATCAGGAAGATTAAATGGTGCCGAAATAGCTAGAAGTGAATGGACACTTTCAGGAAGAGTATCATTACATACATTAAGAGCAGATGTTGATTATGCAACTGCAACTGCACATACTACATATGGAGCTTTAGGAATTAAAGTATGGATTTTCAATGGTGAAGTTCTTTCTACTAAAAAGGAAGGAGGAAATAATTAATGTTAATACCTAAAAGAACGAAATATAGAAAACAGTTCAGAGGAAAAATGGGTGGTATAGCAACTAAAGGAAACAAAGTTGATTTTGGTGAATTTGGATTGGCCGCTAAAGAATTTGGTTGGATTACTTCAAGACAAATAGAAGCTTGTAGGGTAACAATCAACAGAACATTTAAAAGAGAAGGAAAAATTTGGATTAGAATATTTCCTGACAAACCTTATACAAAAAGACCAGAAGGAACAAGAATGGGTAAAGGTAAAGGTAATACAGAAGGTTGGGTAGCTGTAGTTAAAAAAGGAAAAATAATGTTTGAAGTTGCTGGAGTATCAGAAGAAAAAGCTAAAGAAGCATTAAGAAAAGCAGGACATAAACTACCTATCAAAGTTAAATTTGTAAGAAAAGAAGAAGTAGGTGGTGATAAGTAATGACAGCAAATGAAATAAGAGAATTATCATTAGAAGAATTAGATGCAAAAGTTAAAGAATTGAAACAAGAATTGTTTAATTTAAAATTTCAAAAAACTCTTGGACAATTACAAAACACTACTAAAATAACTGAAGTTAAAAGAACGATAGCAAGAATAAAAACTATCGCAACTGAAAAAACTGTTAAATAGGAGGAACAAGAGTGGAGAATAAAAGAAACGAAAGAAAAGTAAGAGAAGGTATTGTTGTTTCTGATAAAATGGATAAAACAGTAGTTGTTCTTGAAGAAACAATGAGATTACATAAAATTTATAAAAAAAGAGTAAAAACTTCTAAAAGATATAAAGCACATGATGAAAATAATGAATGTGGTGTAGGAGATAGAGTAAGAATCATGGAAACTAGACCATTAAGTAAAGATAAAAGATGGAGAGTAGTGACTATTTTAGAAAAAGCTAAATAGAGAATGGTAGATAATGAAATTTGAGAGGAGGAAATTTTAAATGGTTCAACAACAAACGATACTTAATGTTGCTGATAACACAGGAGCGAAAAAAATCATGGTTATTAGAGTATTAGGTGGATCGAGAAGAAGATTCGGTAAAATTGGTGACATCGTAGTAGCCTCTGTTAAAGAAGCTATACCTAATGGAAACGTAAAAAAAGGAGATGTAGTTAAAGCTGTTGTAGTAAGAACAAGAAAAGAATTAAAAAGAGCAGATGGTTCATATATTAAATTTGATGATAATGCAGCAGTTGTATTAAATACAAGCTTAGAAGTAAGAGGGACAAGAATTTTTGGACCTGTAGCAAGAGAACTAAGAGCTAAAAACTTTATGAAAATAGTGTCTCTAGCACCAGAAGTATTATAGGAAGGAGAGTTTATAAGTGGCTAAACCAAGAGTAAAATCAATACCTAATAGATTACATGTTAAAACTGGAGATACAGTTGTTGTAATTAGTGGTAGATCGAAAGACTTATCTAGAAATGACAAAGGTCAAACTGGAGATAAAGGAAAAGTTGGAAAAGTATTAAAAGTATTCCCTAAAATAGGTAAAATAGTTGTTGAAGGTGTAAATATTCAAAAAAGACATATCAAACCTAATGCAATGAACCCACAAGGCGAAGTTGTAGAAAAAGAAATGCCAATTTTCTCATCTAAAGTAATGCTTTGGGATGAAAGTGCAAAAAAAGGGACTAGAGTAAGATATGAAATTAAAGATGGAAAAAAAGTAAGAATATCAGTTGTTTCTGGTAACGAAATATAGAAAGGAGGAGGACTCAGTGGCTGAAAAATATATTCCAAGATTACAAAAGTTATATAAAGAAGAAATAGTTGCATCATTAATGAAAGAATTAAACATTACTAATGTTATGCAAGTACCTAAAATTGAAAAAATAGTAGTTAATATGGGGATTGGTGAAGCAGTAAACAATCCTAAATTAATTGATACTGCAATGAAAGAATTAGGGCAAATTACAGGACAACAGCCTGTAGCTAGAGCGGCTAAAAAATCAGAAGCAGGATTTAAATTAAGAGAAGGACAAAAAATTGGAGCAAAAGTAACATTAAGAAAAGAAAAAATGTACGAATTTTTAGATAGATTAATTAGTATTACTTTGCCAAGAGTTAGAGACTTTGAAGGAGTTTCACCTAAAGGGTTCGATGGAAGAGGAAACTATACTTTAGGTATTAGAGAACAAATCGTTTTCCCTGAAATTGAAATTGATAAAGTTGATAAAACATTTGGAGTAGGAATTACAATAGTTTCAACTGCAAGAACTGACGAAGAAGGAAGAGCATTATTAAAAGCATTCGGAATGCCGTTTGCAAAATAGGTTATAATTTGAAGGAGGTGTAATTCAATAAATGGCTAAAAAAGCAATGGTTGAAAGAAACTTAAGAAGAGAAAGAATAGTTGATAAATATGCAGAAAAAAGAGCAGAATTAAAAGCAAAAGCTAAAAAAGGTGATAGAGAAGCAATAGCTGAATTGGCTAAGTTACCAAGAAATGCGTCACCTACTAGATTGAGAAATAGATGTCAAATTAATGGAAGACCAAGAGGATTCATGAGAGAATTTGGAATTTCTAGAGTAATGTTTAGAAAATTAGCAGGAGAGGGTGCAATCCCAGGAGTAAGAAAATCAAGTTGGTAAGAAGAAGTTCGAGAGGAGGAATAAGTAAATGCATTTAACAGATCCTATTGCTGATATGCTTACTAGAATTAGAAATGGAAATATGGCAAAACATGCTGAAGTTAAAATACCATTTTCAAAAATTAAAGAAAGTATAGCGAATATATTAAAAAATGAAGGATATATAGTTAGTTACGAAGTAAAAGAAGAAGGTACAAAAAAAGATATAGTAGTAACATTAAAATATATGGATGGAGATGCTGTAATTAAAGGGTTGAAAAGAATTTCTAAACCTGGAAGAAGAGTATATACATCTGTAGAAAGTTTACCTAAAGTATTAGGTGGATTAGGAATTGCCATTGTCTCAACACCAAAAGGTGTTATAACAGACAAAGAATGCAGAAAGCATAGCGTTGGTGGAGAGGTTCTTTGCTACGTGTGGTAATTTACGCATTTTATAAAATAGGAGGATAGTCATGTCAAGAATAGGTAATAAACCTATAACTATACCAGCTGGTGTAGAAGTTAAATTAGATGGTAATAAATTTATCGCTAAAGGACCTAAAGGACAATTAGAAAGAAAATTAAGCGATGAAATTAAAGTAAATATTGATGGCACTGAAATAACTTTTGAAAGACCTAATGACTTACCAAGCATTAGAGCTCTTCATGGAACAACTAGAGCAAATGTTAATAATTTGATTATTGGTGTTAGTCAAGGTTTTGAAAAAAAATTAGAATTAGTAGGGGTTGGATATAGAGTACAAGCTAACGGAAAAGGTTTAACTTTAGCTTTAGGATATTCTCACCCTGTTGAAATTGAAGCTATTGAAGGAATAACTTTCAAAGTAGAAGGTAATACAAAAATTTCTATTGAAGGAATTGATAAACAATTAGTTGGACAAATTGCTGCAAATATCAGAGCTAAGAGACCGCCTGAACCTTACAAAGGAAAAGGAGTTAAATATGCTGATGAAGTAATTAGAAGAAAAGAAGGTAAGAAAGGATAGGAGGTAGATTTTAGTGATAAAAAAACTAGATAGAAAAAAAGTAAGAGCTAGAAAACATAAAAGTATAAGAAGAAGAATCGTTGGAACTGCTGAAAGACCTAGACTTTCTGTTTACAGAAGTTTACAAAATGTATTTGTTCAAATTATTGATGATACTACTGGAAATACTTTAGTATCAGCATCTACAATTGAAAAAGGTGCAAAAATCGAAAATGGTTCAAATATTGAAGCAGCTAAACAAATTGGTGAAAGAATTGCGAAAAAAGCATTAGAAAAAGGAATAACAACAGTTGTATTTGATAGAGGTGGATATGTTTACACTGGAAGAATCAAAGCAATAGCTGATGCAGCAAGAGAAGCAGGATTAAAATTCTAAGGAGAAGGAGGACTTATTTTGGCCAGAGATAGAGAAAGAAATGAAAAAGCAAGTGAATTTAAAGAAAGTCTTTTAAGAATAAATAGAGTTTCTAAAACTGTTAAAGGGGGAAGAAGAATGTCATTCTCAGTTTTAGCAGCAGTTGGAGACGAAAAAGGTAAAGTTGGTATTGGTTTAGGAAAAGCAAATGGTGTACCAGATGCTATTAGAAAAGCAATTGCTAACGCTAAGAAAAATTTAGTAACTGTATCTTTAAAAGGTGGAACTTTACCACATGAACAAATTGGTAAATACAATTCTACAAGTGTATTATTGAAACCAGCTTCAAAAGGGACAGGAGTTATCGCTGGGTCAGCAGCTAGGGAATTATTAGAATTAGCTGGTGTAACAGACGTACTTACTAAAATTAGAGGTTCAAAAAATAAAAGTAACGTTGCAAGAGCTACATTAGAAGGATTGAGACAATTAAGATCTATTGAAGAAGTAGCAAGATTAAGAGGAAAAACAGTAGAAGAAATTTTAGGATAATTAGGTTAGGAGGTAAAATTAATGTCTAAAGTAAAAGTAACACTTGTTAAGGGAATTAATGGAAGAAAACCTAATCATATTGCGACTGTGAAATCACTTGGATTAAGAAAAATCAGTCAAAGTGCAGTACATAATAAAACTGCAGATATAGAAGGAAAAATAAAATTAGTTTCTTATTTACTTAAAGTAGAGGAGGTTTAAGAATAAATGAATCTTAATGAATTAAAACCTGCTGAAGGATCAAAAAGACAAAGAAAAAGAGTAGGAAGAGGTCACGGAACTGGTTGGGGTAAAACAGCTGGTAAAGGGCACAATGGACAAAAACAAAGATCAGGTTCATATGTATCACCTATATTTGAAGGTGGACAAATGCCAATAGTTAGAAGAGTTCCTAAAAGAGGATTCTCTAATTCAGCATTCAAAAAAGATTTTGTAGTAATTACATTATCAGATATAGTAGATAATTTCAATGATGGTGATGTTGTAAGTTTACAAACATTAGTTGAAAATGGGATTGTTAAAAACCCTAAATTTATATCTAAATATTCAGATGCAGCTTTAAGAGAAGTAAAAGGTAAAAAAGCAGTAAAAAAATATTTAGCTGAAAATGTTGAATCATATGTTAAAGAAAAAGAATTTACAAGTTTATTAAAAGTAATTGGAAATGCAGAAGTTTCTAAAAAATTAACAATTAAAGCTCATAAAGTTTCAGGAACTGCTAAAGCATTAATTGAACAAGCTGGTGGATCAGTAGAATTACTTGAAATTAAATCGTATTCAGCTAAAGCAGGAAATAACAAAAAAGAAGAAGAGAATAAGTAAGATTTAATATCTTGCTTTTTCTTCATATATAAGGAGTGGTTGTATTGACTTTAACTGAAGCAATAGTAAGTAGAGTAAAAGCTATCTTTAATATTCCAGAATTGGAAAAAAGAATAACGTTTACACTATTGATGATACTAGTAGCTAGAGTAGGTATACATATAGTTGTTCCAGGAGTAGATACAAATGTATTTAAGAGTCTTTCGCATAATAATGCAATTGCAGGATTTTTAAATCTGTTTTCTGGAGGAGCCGTAGAAAGAGCTTCGATCTTTTCATTAGGAATAATTCCTTATATTAACTCTTCTATTGTATTTCAATTATTAGGAGTTATTTTCCCTAAAATAGATGAAATGCAAAAAGAAGGTGGAAAAGAAAGAGATAAAATAACGCAATGGACAAGATATTTGACTATAGTGTTAGCTTTAGGACAATCATTTGGGATAGCAGTAATGCTTGCTAATCAAGGATTTGTTCTAGAAGATACAAGTTTTAAATTTATTATAAGAACAGTTGTATTAATGACTGGAGGAACTGCATTTTTAATGTGGATTTCTGAAAGAATTTCTATAAAAGGTATTGGAAATGGTACTTCAATGTTAATCTTTTTAAATATTGTTGCAGGATTACCTAGTGTTTTAACACAAGCATATTCAAGTTTAAAAGGAAGCGGAACAGGTATAATCTTAATGTTTATATCAATAATAGTTTTTGTTGTATTTATTGCTTTAATGGTTTTAGTGCAACTTGCTGAAAGAAGAATACCAATTCAATATGCTGGAAAAGGAAGTTTAGGATTTGGTGGAGGACAAAGTGCAGTTGGTAGAAGAACATATTTACCATTAAAAATAAATATGTCTGGAGTAATGCCAATAATCTTTGCTTCAGTGCTAATGGCGGCACCACCATTTTTAGTTACATTAATGAAACCAGGTGTTTGGAAAAATAGATTGACAACTTGGTTTTCACAAACAGGAGTATTGTATCTATTATTATTTGCTGTATTAATTACAGTATTTTCGTTCTTTTATACGTTAACAATAGCTTTTGATCCAGATAAAGTATCAGAAGATTTGAAACAAAGTGGAGGAACAATACCTACTGTAAGAGCAGGTGCAGAAACAGCTGATTATTTAGAAAAGGTTGTTACAAGAGTTACTTTTGGAAGTGCTATTTTCTTATCAATATTAGGAATATTGCCTAATATATGGTTTGGATATGTTCTTCATATACCTGTATTACTTGGAGGAACAAGCTTATTGATCTTAGTTGGAACAGCAGTTGAATTATTATTACAAATTGATTCATATTTGGCTGTTAAACAAATGAAAGGTTTTATAAGTAGAAAAAATAAATAAAAATATAATAAAAAAATCTCTGATTAAGAATGACTTCTTTTTAAGAGATTTTTTATTTTATATTTGAATCTATTTAAAATCAAATTACTATAGTTATATAAATTTAGGTTTTAAGTAAGTAGCCATAACTTTTGAGTTTAGTTTTACGAATAGCTAAATCAAATATTATTAAATATTGTTATATGACTATAAAATATAAATTTAATTTTTTAGATATTTATTTTTTAATAAATAAGAAATAAATTCTAATATGATGGCTACGATGAATATTAAGTATACAAATACTCCGATTTCTCGAATATCAAAATACATGGTTCCAGACATAAACATATCATATCCTATTCCACCTGCTCCTGATGCAGCACCAACTGCTACAGCATTTGTAAAATTGATTTCAAATCTTACAAAAGTCCACGAGAGGATGGAAGTAATTGTAGATGGTAAAACAGCTTGGAATATAATTTGCCACCAAGAAGCACCTGTGGCTTTAAGAGCATCGATAGTGCCTGTGTCGATTTCTTCTATGCTTTCTGAATATGCTTTTATTAAATAAGCAACACTGTGAAAAGACATTCCAATAATAGCAGATTCTACACCAATGTTTGCAACAACTGAAAAGACTAAAACCCAAAGTATTGTTGGGATTGCTCGTATGAATGATACAATAATTTTGATTATTTTTGATGTTCTTTCGTTTGAAAGATTTTTTGCAGCAAAAAATGATAAAAATAATGCTACAAAAGATCCAATTAATGTTGTCAGTATAGCAAGTGCAATCGTAATTAAAAGACTATTAAATACCTCTAGAAATGTGTACCTATCTGATAATCGTGCTTCCAAAAACATAATTTTTAAATCTTTTAAAAATTCTAAGAAAGCAGAAGAAAACTTGACACCACCCATATCAATTGTAGATAGTGTAAAAATTGTGATTAAAGATAAAATACTTAATGTAGACCACAAATAAATTCTAGATTTTGTAAATTTTCGTATTATTATTTTATTATTTTTTGTTTTTTCAATATATTTTGAATTCATTGTATGACCTCCTCCTACATTAATTCTTTTCTTATTTTGTTAGATAGTAATTCAATGCTGATAATAATTATTATTACGAACAATATAACCATTCCAGCTGCATCATAACGGAAACTTCGATAGTAGAGGTTAAAAATAAATCCAATTCCAGTACCTGTAAGTAATCCAATTAAAGTTGCTTCCCTAATTCCATTTTCTATAAAAAATAATAACCAAGATATTAGTTGTGGCAAAACGCTTGGAACAACTCCTTGAAAAATTATTTGGAAATATGATGCACCTGTTGTTTTTAGAGCTTCGATAATATTTTCTGATGCTTCATCTATTGTCTCAATGAAAGTTCTTGTTAAATATCCAAGAGTGACTAAAAATAGTGCTAAAAATCCTGTAAACTGGCTTTGTTTGAATGAAAATAGAAGAACTAAAGACCAAGCAACAAGAGGAATATTTCTAAAAAATGAAGCAATAATTTTTACTAATATTTTTGTAAAAAGATTTATTCCAGTTGCTTCAGAACCAATTAATGCTAAAAATAATGCAAAAATAGATGATACAATTGTTGAAGAAACTGCTAATAAAATAGTTTCAATTGCTGTTTTAAAAATAATTGGCAAATACTGCAAAGATTCTGATGTTGGAATAAATTTTTGGAAAAGCCAAATTATCCCACTTGGAATTGATAAAAAAGCAGCAGTATTTTTAAAGCCAGAAATAATGCTAGAAAAAAAATATAAAATAAAAACTATTAATACAAAAAAGATTTTACTATTTTTTCTTTTTTTAAAAATATCGCTATTTATTTTTTGTGATTTTGACATTTTTGTGATACTCCTTTCCTATTAATATTCTTCACTTTCTTCATTTTTATAAATTTTTTCAATTTCTTCTTTTGATAATTTATCAACAGAGTTATCGAATACTTTTTTTCCTTTATTTAAAGCTATTATTCTGTCAGAATATTTTAAAGCTATATCAACTTGGTGAAGATTAACAATGCAAGTAACGCCCATATCTTTAACTATTTTAAGAAGGTATTCCATAACTTTTTCAGATGATTTTGGGTCAAGCGAGGCAATAGGCTCGTCACATAACAGTAAAGTTGGTTTTTGTATCAAAGCACGTGCGATTCCAACTCTTTGTTTTTGTCCTCCGCTTAAATCACTACATTTTTGATAAGCATACTTTTCTAAATCAACTTTTTCTAATAATCTGAAAGCTTCTTCCTTTTCCTTTTCTGTATAAATACCCAAAGCACCAGCTAAAACTGATTTATAGCCAAGTCTTCCATGTAAAACATTCTCAATAACAGTCAAACGTTCAACTAAATTATAATTTTGGAAAATCATACCAATTTGCCTTCTAACTAGCTTTGTTTCCTTTTTATTCAATGTTTCAATTTTTTTTCCTTCAAAAATAATACTACCACTTGAAATATCAATCATTCTGTTAATACTTCTAAGCAAAGTAGATTTTCCTGCCCCAGAAGGTCCAATAATAGATATAAACTGTTGTTTCTCTACATCAAATGAAATATTTGAGAGAGCAACAGTTTTATTTTTATAAATTTTGGATACATTTTTTAAACTTAAAATCATATTTTTTTCCTTTCTATCAGAATCTATCAATAAAAATAAGAATTTATTTTCATAAAAATTATGAAAATAGAATAAAATATTTATGAAAAATTTTATTTATTAAGATATTCCTGAAAAGTTTTTTAGAAAATTTTCATATACAATTTTATCATATATTTTATAAAAATAATAGTTTAAAAAAATAAAAAAGCTCTCATAATATCATTTAGAAATTACAAAAGCTTTATTTATAGTTACTCTTTAAAATAACTCAAAATATTAAAAAATTATTTTTCTTTCATTATATCTTCATACCATTTATTGTTAACTTCAACAAATCCTACTTTGTTACTTTCTTTTAAGAATAATCCTCTAATTTTACTTGTTTTAGCACTAAAGATTGCAGGATTTTCATAAGTTTCTTTAGATAATAAAGCTGCTTTTATTTTTGCTTGGTCATCTTTATTAAGTGATTTTACATTGAATACAATTGCTCCATTAGGTACAGGAATAGATTTTATAACTGTAAAACTTTTTCCAGCGTATTCTCCAAATGGTGAAGGTGCTCCAGCCTTAACTTTGTATGTAGCCCCAGTTTTATTTTCTTCTCCTGATACTAATTCATAAGTTGTAAAAGATTTAGGAATAGCAAATGTAGCTACATCTACATCTTTTTTCAATAAATTTACTTGTGTTCCAGGATGTGAATTTCCGAAAATAACTTTAGAGAATACTTTTCCTTCTTGAAGTAATTCATCAGTATTTTTCAATCCAAATTCTTTAACTAAAACTTCCCCAGGAACAACAAACCCTGATGTGGAACTATTTGTTACAAAAGAAACTTTTTTACCTTTTAATTTTTTCAAATCATAAGTATTTCCAACTTTGTAATTGTTAGCAGCGTCACTAGGTACAGCTATAAAACTGTAATAAAGAGCATCTGCGTTTGTACCACTTTTTCCAGCATTTGTAACAATTGCTTGTACATCTTTTGTTTTTTTGTCAGCGGTTAAAATACCTTCGGCCCCAATATAAGCGATTTGAGCTTGCCCTGAAATAATGTTTTCCATAGCGATATTGTAGTCAGTCGTTGTAACAATATTCGCCTTTTTACCTGTAGCTTTTTCAATGATTTTAGCAAATTCTTCACGAGAAGCTTTTAGAGAATCATTTGATTCATTTGGTAAAAATACTATGTTAATTGCATCATTCTTTTTTCCACAACTTATAGCAAGCATAAGAATTACTAAAGCCATCAAAATTTTAAAAATTCCTTTTTTCATAAATACCTCCTAGTATTATTTTAGATTTGTAAAAGATAAATTAAAATGTAAATTATAGAAGGTATAATTAATTTTAATTTTCTTTAGCACATTATAACAATTTTTTTAAGATTTTTCTAGAATTAATTTTTTTTAATGTTTAGAAAAATTATTTAGAGAAAAATCCAAAATATAATTTCAAAAATAAAAAAGAGAAAATCTAATAATGTTTAGAAAATCTCTTTTAGTAAATAATTTATTTATAACATTAATTTGAATTTTTTTGGTGGAAATGACGGGAATCGAACCCGTGTCCAAAATAGAAAGTCCTCACTACTTTCTACAAGTTTAGTTCATTTAACGCTTTAACTTTTAGATATTAAATGAACAAAAGTCTAAAAGCGAGATTATAAGTTGTCCTCAAATGACATAATCATACATTAGAGTAAGCCATTTAAAATGACGTCTTCCAAATCAACAATGGCAAATTCAAATGGAGACGAGCCGCGTAATTAGGCAGCTAAAGCGTAATTATCGTTTCCGATTAATTTAAAGTTGGATTTAAAGACTCCCGTCTACCTGCTAGTAATAAGCTTTTTATCCTGTCGAAACCAAAACATTCCCACATTTATCGTATTGATATTATATCACAAAAACTCGAATATTCAAACTAAATTTTATAAAAATTAAAAATTTATAAAACTTTTTCTAACTTTTTCATAAACATTTTTTGAATGAAATCGTATTCACCCATTCCTTTTAGTGAAACTGTAACATTGTATCCATTTTTTTTAAGGATAGATTTCCACGAATCATCTTTGTCAGAAGCCATATCATTTTTAGCGTGGTCTCCAGCAACAATCATTAAAGGTTTTAACAAAATATTTTTAAAATTTGTTTTTGATAATTTTTCTAAAACATTTTCTAAAGTGATCTTACCTTCAACAGTAGCAATGAAAATATTATTTTTTCCAGAAGAATTATATTTTTCTTGTAGAGTTTTATAAATCAAATCTTCTTCATGATCAGAACCGTGTCCCATAAAAACTATTGCATCATTATTTTCTAAATCATTAAATTCATTATTTTGAACAATTTTTTCATAATCAGAGTCAGTTGCCAAAAGTGGCTCTGTGATTTTTCCATAAGTATCATCTAATTTTGAATACTCGATTCCAGCTAAAATATGTAAAGACATTGTGATTACTTCTGAAAATCCTCTTTCCTTTAAGGCTTCAAGACCTTCTTTTTGATTATAAATTTTTAAATTTTCATTTTTTTGAATAATTTTTCTTATAATATTTGATGTAAATGCTCTTTCAAAACACTCTTTTCCATATTTTTCAATTACTAGATTTTCGATAGCTTCGATAGTTTTTTTTCTTGTGTCAGAATGAGAAGTACCGAAACTTGTGACTAAAATACCTTTTTCCATTTTTAATCCTTTCTTAAAACTTGTGAATTAACCAATATATTATATCATAAATTTTGAAAGTAAAGTAGATAGAAAAATTTTTTTGGAAATAAAATTTATTTTTTATTTTTTCTAAAATTATGATATACTTAGAGAATAAAAGTTTTAAGTAAAGGGAGGTTTGTGAAAATGAAAAAAAATGCTGTGTTTAGGCTTGCGACAAAGGAAGATGCGAAAGAGATATTAGAAATATATAGATATTACATTGAGAATACGACGATTACATTTGAGTATGATGTGCCAACGATAAAAGAATTTCAGAAAAGAATAGAGTATATTGAAGGGGAATATCCGTATATTGTTTGTTTGGTAGATAATAAGATTGTGGCGTATGCGTATGCACATAAAGTTTGGGAGAGAGCTGCTTATCAATGGGATGCTGAATTGTCGGTTTATACAGATAAGGATTATGTTGGAAATGGTTTTGGAAAGAAATTGTACAATATTTTAATTGATATTTTGAAATTGCAAAATGTGATAAATGTTTATGGATGTGTTACTTTTCCAAATGAAAATAGCGAGAAATTACATAATTATTTAGGATTTAAGAAAAATGGAGTCTTTACTAAAGCTGGATACAAGTTTGGGAAATGGCTAGATGTCATGTGGTTTGAAAAGGCGATATTAGAGCATGGATTGGAGCCAAAACCAGTAAAAAGAATGTATGAATTAGAGCAAGAAAGAATAAAAGAAATATTAAATAGATATTAAAAATTTAAAATTATAACAAATTTACAGAAAAAATTGTTAAAAATTGCTTATAACCAATGACAAAATAAGAAAAATAATGTATAATAGTGAGAAGATAATATAAAAATATTAGTTATACAGAAAATGTTTTGATAATTGGAACTGTTGTGAGTTTTAATATTTATCTAAAAACTCTAATATACAAATTTAAAATAAGGAAGGAATGAGGAATGAATAAAAAAAGAATAGAGGGATTTTTTTGGATTCTTTTAGGATTATTTTTATTGGTATTGTTGTCCAATAAGGCGAGTATACAAGGTAATGGTAGTTCTGATAAAAATCTTTTAATATTTTTTCTAAAGATGTTAACTTTACTTTTTGGTAAGTTAGCGTGGTTTATTACTGTTTCAATTCTGGTCATTGGAGGAATTATCGCATATAGAGGTGATTTTCAATTTACAAGAATAAAGATTATTGGATTTATAGGATGGTTTTTGAGTTGGTCAATGTTACTTATAAGAAAGGAGTTGACGGGGTCATTAGCTGGAGATAATTTTACTGTGGCAGGGCAGAAATTATTAGAAATAGGATTTAATGGTAAAAATGGTGGAGTTCTAGGTGCGATAGTTTCGATGCCGCTGTATAAAATTATGTATTCAATGACAATGGGATTTTTACTGACTTGTCTGTTGATAGTTTCGATTTATTTGGTATTTAAGGATTACATAGAATTAGGTTATGAAATAATCGTAGGGATCTTGAAATATCATAAAAGTGATGAGTATAAAGAGAAAAAAGCATTGTTAAGAGCAAAAAGAGAAACAGAAAAATTAAAGAGAACTAATTATAAATTATATCAAAAAGAGAAATTGAAAGAAAAAATCATACAATCGAGAAAAGAAAAATTGAGTTTTGAATTATCGAAAAAGCCGAAGGGAAATTTCTTACAAAAGACGGAAGTTTATACGCCTGAAGAAATGAAAATAAAAGAAAAGGAATGGAAAGAAGTTTCTGAAAAAAGAGCATTATCTAAAGACGATGTGAAGAAAAAATTATCAGAGGATAAAGTGGTGTCGAAAGAAGAAGAACCTGTAAAAGCTGATAATAAAGAAAATTTGAAAGTTGAAAAGACTGAAGAAATTAATAAGGAAGCTACTATTGAAAATGAAAAAGTTGAGAAAACAAAATTGGAAATTATAGTTGATGATAAAAAGAATAAAAAAGAGAAAAAAACGGTGGAAGAAGAGTTGCCAGAATTTCCTAAAATAGAAGCTTTTGAGAATATTGATACAATTGAAAATCAGAAAAAGATTGATGAAAAAATAGAGAAGATTAATCAAGAGCTGGAAAATGGTAGAGGTTATAATGAATTAGTAAAAAAAGCAATCGGTGCTATTTTTAAAGAAAAGCCGATGGATAATGAAACGAAAGATAAAATTGAAAAAAGTATCGTGGAAAATGTGTCGCATTTGGAAAATGTGTTGAAGGAATTTGGAGTAGATGCAAAAGTTGTGAATTATGAATATGGACCGACAATAACAAGATACGAAATAACAATACCTACTGGGACGAAAGTAAGTAAAGTTACGAATCTTTCAGATGATATTGCTATGAATTTGGCAGCGGAAAGCATTAGGATAGAAGCACCGATTCCAGGGAAAAATACAATTGGTATAGAAACACCGAATAAAATAAAAGAGCCTGTTTATTTTTCTAATATAATAAAAAATAAAGAATTAGAAAAGGGAGATTTAAATGTAATTTTAGGAAAAGATGTAGTTGGACGTGATAAAATAATTGATATTGCCAAGACACCGCATTTGTTAATTGCTGGTCAAACTGGTTCAGGGAAATCAGTAGCAATAAATACGTTAATTTCTACATTAATTTCTAAAAAGTCAGAAAAAGAAGTTAAATTTATTATGGTTGATCCGAAGATGGTAGAATTGATGCCATATAATGGAATACCACATTTATTAGTTCCAGTAATTATTGACCCACATCAAGCAGCATTGGCGTTAAAATGGGCAGTTAACGAGATGGAAAATAGATATAAATTGTTGGTTGAGAATGGTGTAAGAAATATTACAAGTTATAATAAGTTAAACTTTGTAGAAAAAATGCCGTTTATTGTTATTATTATTGATGAGTTGGCTGATTTGATGATGACTGTTTCTGGTGGTGTAGAGGAATCAATAGTTAGAATAGCTCAAAAAGCAAGGGCTGTGGGAATTCATCTAGTTGTTGCTACTCAAAGACCGTCAACAGATATTGTAACAGGATTGATAAAAGCTAATTTACCTAGTAGAATTTCGTTTGCATTAAGATCGCAAGTAGATTCGAGAACGATATTGGATGTGATGGGAGCGGAAAAATTGTTAGGAAAAGGAGATATGCTACTGTTAGCAAATGGATCTTCAAAATTAGAAAGAATACAAGGAGCATTCATTTCAGACGAGGAAGTTAATGATTTAGCGAATACGTTAAAAATGAATTCAAAAGTACAGTATAGAGATGATATTTTAGTTGAACATGATGAAAATACACTTAGTTCATTGGATTCGTTCTTTGAGAATGCGGTTGATATTGTAAGACAAGAAAATAGAGTATCAATTTCATTATTGCAAAGAAAGTTAAGTATAGGATTTCCAAGAGCATCAAAAATTTATGAGCAATTAAAAGAAAATGGAATTATTGATGACAATAATCAAATTGTGATGAATGATTTTGAAGAAGTGTAGTATAAAAAAAGTTATTAAATTAAATTGTAAATAAAAAAACAAAATATTAAGGAGATAAAGTTTTATGGGATTTTTCGATTTTTTTAAAAGAAGCATGAGAGGAGCAACACATAGCTCAAGATCAACAAGAGATATAGCGATTGATTTAGGGACAGCAAATACAGTAGTGTATGTTAAAGGGGAAGGAATTCTAATAGATGAGCCGACATATGTTGCTATAAATATAAAAACAGAAGAAGTGGAACATATTGGAGAAAAAGCAAAAGAAATTATTGGAAGAACGGCCAAACATACAGAAATAATTAGACCATTAAAAAATGGAGTTATTTCAGATTATGAAGTAACTGAAAAAATGTTAGAGGAATTTTTAAGAAAGATTAGAAAAGATAAAGTTCAAAGTTCAAGAGTAATTATTTGTGTTCCAAGTGGAGTTACACAAGTAGAAAGAAGAGCTGTGGTAGAAGTAGTAAAAGATGCTGGAGCTAAAGAAGTTTATTTGATTGAAGAACCAATTGCAGCAGCTATTGGAGTTGGAATTGATTTATTTGAACCAAAAGGACACTTAATTGTTGATATAGGTGGTGGAACTACTGAAATTGCATTTATTGTTTCAGGTGGAGCAGCTATTTCTAAATCTGTAAAAATTGCAGGAGATCATTTGAATGAGGATATTATCAACTATGTAAGAGATAATCATAGTTTGTTAATTGGAGAAAGAACAGCAGAAACATTGAAAATAAATACAATTAGTGAATTTGATGACACTCGTTCATTTGAAATTAGAGGAAGAGAAATTGGAGTTGGATTGCCAAAAAGTATTGAAATAGTGGCGTCTGAAATAGATGAAGCTATTTTGAAACATATTAATTCAATAATTGATGAAATAAGAATTACAATGGAAGAAATTGAGCCAGAAGTTGCAGCAGATATTTATGAAACAGGAATTTATTTATCTGGTGGAGGAGCTGGAATTAGAATCTTGAAAGAAAGAATTGAAGAAGAATTGAAATTGAAAGTAACTGTGGGAGATGATGCGATTCATGCGGTTGTAAATGGAATTGCTAAAATTTTAGAAGACTTCCCTTCTTATAAAAATATTATAATTTCTCCAAATTCAGAATATTAATAAATTGAATTTGAAAATGAGAATATTTAATAAAATGAAATTAGATATTTTTAGTAATGGTTTATTAATTTAAACTAAAGTTTTTAGAGTATGAAATACAAATTGATTGTGAGAGCATTTTGCTCTCACACTTTGTTATAATTTTAGCTTAAAAAATTTTCAAAAAAGAAAAGAGAAAAATGGAAAATATAGAAAAGAAAATTAAAATAGAAAATATTGAAGAGAAAATAGAAACGTTATTGTTTCTTTCAAAAGAATTGCTGACGGTTGATGATCTTGCGAAATTCTATAAAATGGAGAAATTTGAGATAGAAGAGGCAGTAAAAAGTTTAGCTGAAAATAGAAAAAAAACTGGAATTAATTTGAGAATAGAAAATGGAATTATTTCGTTGGTGTCAAATCCGATGTTTGGAGAAGATGTGAAAAAGTTTTTTAATCCAGAATTGAGAATAAGAAAATTAACGAAATCAACAATGGAAACTTTGGCAATTATTGCATATAAAGGGCCTATCACAAGAACAGAAATAGAACAAATAAGAGGTGTTAATGTCGAAAAGGCAATGGCAAATCTTTTGGAAAAAAATCTCGTGTATATTTCTGGGAAAAGAAAAACAATTGGTACACCAAATTTGTATCAAGTGACTGATGATTTTTACAGTTATTTAGGAATAAAAGGAAGAGATGAGATGCCTGGTTACGAGCAATTTAGAGAAATACAAATGCTAGAGAATGAGGAAATAGAAGAAAACGAGGAAGAAATTTAAAATAAAAAGGAAAATAGAGGTAAAAATGAGATTAAATAAATTTATAGCAGAATCTGGAGTTTGCTCTAGAAGAAAAGCCGATGAATTGATAAAAGAAGGAAGAGTAACAGTAAATAAACAAGAAGCGATTATTGGGATGGAAATCAAGCCAGAAGATGTAGTAAGAGTTGACGGAGAGAGAATTAAGGTAAATACAAAATTTGAATACTATATGTTGAATAAACCTAAAAGAGTTCTTTGTTCAAATGAAGATAAATTTGATAGAAGATTAGCAATTGATTATATTAAGTCTAAAAAAAGATTGTTTACATATGGAAGATTAGATTATATGACAGAAGGATTGATTATTATCAGTAATGATGGTGATATTTATAATCATGTTATGCATCCGAGAAAAAAACTTTATAAGAGCTATATTGCAAAAATTAATAGAGAGCTTGAAGAAAAGGATCTAGAAGCATTACAATATGGTGTTGTGATTGAAGGGAAAAGAACAGCACCTGCGAAAGTGAAAAGGCTTGGGAAAAGAGAAATTAGAATTGCAATTTTTGAAGGAAGAAATAGACAGATAAGAAAAATGTTTGAAACATTAGGGTATAATGTGGATTCATTGAAGAGAGTTAAAATTGGCGAGTTGACTTTGGGACATTTGCAAGTTGGAGATTATAGAGAATTAACGCGGGAAGAAGTGGAATATTTGAAAAATCTTTAATTAGGATGAGATGTAGCGAGAAGTTAAAAAAAATAAAATAGAAGGAGAAATTGTGAGCAAAAAATTAATATTTTTAATAGATTTTGATATTACAATTAGTAAAAAAGATTCGACAGATACGCTACTTTCAGTGTATCAGCCAGAATTAAAGGAGGATATTAGGAGAAAATATCGAAGTGGCGAAATTACGATGAAGGAATATTTGCAGACTGGGATTGAGAGCTTGAATATTACGAAAGAGGAATTTTTGGAAACATTGAAATTAGTTGGAATTGACGAAACATTTGTAGATTTTGTGAAAAGTGGCATTGAATTTAAGATTGTAAGTGCTGGGACAAAATTAAATATATCAGGTGTTCTTAGAAATTATGGAATTGACCTGAATGAAGATGAAATTATATCAAATGATATTAAATTTGATGGGAATAAAATTACTGTTTCATTTCCTTACTTAGATAAAGAGCAATATTACGGTGTTGACAAAAAAGAGGCTGTTCAAAAATATAAAGATGAAGGTTATACGGTTTATTTCGTTGGGGATGGACCTTCGGATTACAGAGCGATTGAAGTGGCGGATTTTTCTTTTGTTAGAAAAGGGACTCGAGCGATTAAGTTTTGTGAAGAAAATGAGATTGATTTTTTTGAGTTTGAGAATTTTGATGAGATTTTGGACTATTTGAAAAAACAGGAGTCAAAATGAATTATTTAGCTCATTCGGTTATATCACTTGAAATTGATAAAAAAATAAATGGAAATACGCTTTACGGCAATTTTACCGGAGATTTTTATAAAGGGAAGATTGAGAAAATCGAATTACAAGAAAATCTGAAAAGCGGGATAATTTTGCATAGATTGATTGATAAAATTTCTGATAGAGAAGAAAATTTTTTGAATGGACTTTTGCGAAAAAAATTTGGGATTTTTAAGGGGATTGTGTCAGATATGTATGTTGACCATTTTTTGTGTAAAAATTTTGAGGATATATTTTGTAAAAATTCTGATTTTGAAAATGTGGAAAAAGTTGAAAGAAAAATAATTAAAAATATTGAAAAATATGATGAATTTTTTCCAAGTGATTTTAAAAATTTTTTTGACTGGTTGAAGAGAGAAAAAGTTTTGGCTAAGTATAAAAATTTGGATTTTTTGGATAGAGTTTTTTGGGGAATATCGAAAAGAGTGAGAAAAGGGGAAATTCTTAAAAATGCGGTTTGTGAACTGAGAAAAAATTATGGGGAATTTGAGGAGAAATCGTTGAAAGAGTTTTTGTTTGTGAAAGGAAAAATTGTGAAAAATTTTGAGAGAAGTGAGAAATTATGAAATTAAAAGAATTATTTCCAAATCAAGATATTGAAAATATGGACTTGAAAAAATTGATAGAAACGATAAGTTATAAAGATTTTAATACATTGTTAGAGAGAACAGAAAATAAGAAAGATATTGATTTTTATATTGAATTGCAGGATTTGATTATACAGAGAAAGCAAAAAGAGGCGATTGAAAAAGGGATATATTAATTATGGAAGATAGAAATTAATTTTAGGAGGTGACAATAATAAAAAAAGGAACTGTAAAACCATTTCTTAAATGGGCAGGAGGGAAAGGACAGTTAATTGATGAAATTGAAAAATTTTATCCGTTTGATAAAAAGATTAATAAATATGCAGAGCCATTTATTGGTGGTGGTGCAGTTTTATTTGATATTTTGAATAAGTTTGAACTGGAAAAAATATACATCAGTGATGTCAATATAGAGTTAATAAATTGTTATAGAGTTATAAAAGAAAATGTTCATGAATTAATAAAAAAGTTAAGAAGAATTGAAGATGAATTTCTAGCTAGGGAAAAAGAAGATAGAAAAATTTATTATTATGAAAAAAGAGAAAAATTTAATAAATTAAAATTAGAAAATAATAATGAAAAAATCAATAGAGCAGCATTAATGATATTTTTAAATAGAACTTGCTTTAATGGACTTTATAGAGTAAATAAAAAAGGATTATTTAATGTTCCAATGGGTGATTATAAAAATCCTAAAATATGTGATGAAGAAAATTTGATTAATGTATCAAATAAGTTAGGAAATGTTGAAGTTATTTATGGTGATTATAGAAAATCTTATGATTTTATTGATGAAAATACATTTGTTTATTTTGATCCACCATATCGACCACTTAATCAGACTTCATCATTTACATCATATACAGAATATACATTTGAAGATAAGGAACAGATTGAGCTTTCTGAATATTTTAAATTATTAAATAAAAAAGGTGCTAAGTTACTACTTAGTAATTCTGATCCTAAAAATGTAGACATCAATGATCAATTTTTTGATGATTTGTATAAAGGATTTGATATAAAAAGGATTGAAGCGAGTAGAGCAATTAATAGTAAAGGTGAAAAAAGAGGGAAAGTAACTGAGGTACTGATATCAAATATACAGTTAGGAGCGAAAGTTATGAATGAAATAAAACTTTACAATTTTAATTTTTCATCAAGAAAAGAATGGAGAAAAAGTTTAATTCTAGAATTTTTAAAAGAAGAAGCAGGTACAGGAAAAGGAGAATTGGCCTCAAAATATAGATACTATGTTGAAATTTTAAAAAACGGGGAAAAAATTTATTTAAATAGACCAGCTACTTTAAATTATGGAATGGATTTCACAGTTCATCTTGAAAATACACAATTTCGTCTACAAGGACCAGCTAGAGATATGCCTAGTCATTCAAATATTATAGATGATTTGAAACAAAAACAGCTAGAAAATTTTTGCGAATATGAAAAAGTAAAAAAAATATTGAATAAATTGTATAATTGTGAATTTGTGAATGAAGAGGAATATTCAAATATATATTTTGCGATTGGAATTGAGATAGAAGGAATTCTAAAACTTGTAAAATGGCTGTTTTTAGAACAAGATGTAACCTATTGGAATTATAGTGGAAGAGCAATGCTATATCAAAGTTTAAAGGGCAATGGATTAGTCTGATTTATTTGAAAGGAATATTTATAGAAGAAGATCTAGTCGAAAGTTTTATACAGGGTTCTGAATTAAAGAGAGATAGAGATTATTTTACAGAAATGACAATTAACGAAATTGAAAATAGTTGGAATGTTGATTTATCTGCAATTTCAAATACAGGTAAAACAGAAAAAAGATTTGATTTTGTAATAAAAACAGATAATCAGATATATGTTATAGAAACAAATTTTTATGCCTCAAATGGTTCAAAATTAAATGAAACAGCAAGAAGTTATAAGACTATCACAAAAGAAGTTGAAACCATTGAAAGGGTTACATTTGTGTGGTTTACTGATGGTAAAGGATGGGAAAGTGCTAGAAATAATCTTGAAGAAACATTTGATATATTGGAGCATATTTATAGCATTAATGATTTGGAAAATGGAATTATAAATAAAATAATAAAATAAATTGAGGTGTGGGGGAAAATGGTAAAAAAAATAAAAATATGGAGACCTGAAAATTTTGAACTTGAAATGAATACAGTGTGGAGTTTTCCAGAAAGAGGAAAATGGGCAACACATGATGCAAAATATCGTGGTAACTGGTCTCCTTATATTCCAAGAAATCTTTTGTTAAGATATTCGCATGAAGGTGATTTAGTTTTAGATCAATTTGTAGGTGGAGGTACTACATTGGTTGAAGCAAAACTGCTAAATAGAAATATAATAGGGGTTGATGTTAATAATGAATCTCTTAATAGATGTAGAGAAAAGTGTAATTTTGAATATGAAAATTCTGGGGAAGTATACTTTTATGAAGGTGATGCAAGAAACTTAAGTTTTATTCCTGATGAAAACATTGATTTTATATGTACTCATCCGCCTTATGCAAATATTATTAAATATAGTGAAAATATAGAAAATGATTTATCACAGTTAAAAGTAAAAGATTTTTTGATTGAGATGGAAAAAGTTGCTTTGGAAAGTTATAGAGTGTTGAAAAAAGATAAGTTTTGTGCTATTTTGATGGGAGATACGAGACAAAAAGGTCATATAATACCTATGAGTTTTGAAGTTATGAAAATTTTTGAAAAAGCAGGATTTAGAACAAAAGAAATAATAATAAAAGAACAGCATAATTGTAGAGCAACAGGATTTTGGAAAACAAATAGTGTAAAATATAATTTTTTATTGATTGCACATGAATATTTATTTGTATTTAGAAAGTGAGAAGTTAATGATTAGTATAGAAAAAATAAAAATTGAAAGATTTCGTTCAATATTAAACTTAGAATTAAATGTTGATATATCTTATAATTTGGTTTCGATTTGTGGTCAAAATAATGTAGGAAAAACAAATATACTTAGAGCAATAAATTTGTTTTTTTATCCAGAAGACTATGATGTAACCTTAGATAGGCCAATATTGAAAGAGGCTCAACGTGGGGGAAGCATAGACCCTAATATTACCCTTACTTTTTTTAATTCAAATAATGATTTTTATTATGAAATTTCTCGAAACTTAAAAAAATATGAAGAAAATAAACAGTTTAGTGGGCTAAAAGGTTGCAAATATAAAAAAAAGAATACAAAAAAAATATCAAATGTTGAATTGAAAAATGATGAAATTTCTAGTTTACTAAATAAAATAAGATTTCGCTATATAGAATCAATCAATATTAATATTCCAAAATTAATAGAAGAATTAACAGAAAATATAATAGATGTGGAATATGATAAAAGTAGGCTATCAAATAGTAAAAAGGAGTTATCCGATGCTTATAAAAAATATACGGAAGGATTACAAGAAATATTAGATATTTTTTCTGATAAAATTTCAGAAACTTTTAATGATTTTAAATCTGAATGGGATATAAAATTCCATGTTCCTTCTTCTGTTCAAACATTTAGAGACCTTATTTCAAATGATGTTGAACTGAGAATAGATGATAGAGGAGGTTTCAATACAAAACAAAAAGGCTCAGGATTACAAAGATTAGCTGTAATTTTATTAAATTTTGAAATTTTGAAACGGATAAAAAATAAAAATCATATAATATGTATTGACGAACCAGATATATACTTACATGAGGGATTACAAAAAAAATTAAAAAAATTTTTTGAAGAAAATTCTCAAAGTGTTCAAATTTTTTATACTACACATTCAAAAATTTTTATAGATTCTTATTTATTAAGAAATGTTCATTTGCTAGATGTAGAAATTGAGAAAAAACCAGTGGCAAGAAAAAATAATAAAATTATAGATGTAATAAAAACTAAATATGTTCATCTTAATACAGATGAAGGTTATGATAAAATTTGTGAAAATTTAGGAATTGAAAAGAACAACTATGAAATATTAAAGAAAAAAAATATTTTAGTTGAAGGGGAATGTGATAAAAAGTATCTTGAAGAATTTAGTAATTATTTTGGACTAGAAATTCCAAATATTATTCCATTATATGGAGTTTCTAATATAGAAAAATATCTAAATTTTTATAATGCATACTATAGAAATAATGTTAGCAATTATATGCCTAAAGTAAAGATTTTATTTGATAATGATAATGCTGGAAGAGAACAATATAGAAAAATAGAAAAAAAATATAATAAAGAAGCGTATAAATATATTGAAGTAGAACTTGTTTTAATAAAAAACTTTTTGGGAAATTCTAAAGTTGGTACGAAGAATAACAATGATAATCACGAAATAGAAGATATGATTTATCCAGAAGTAATTTGTTATTTAGTAAATAAAATGTTGGATAAAAGGAAATTTAATTCAGTTAGTGTAAAAGAGATTAATAAAAAAATTTCAGAACCTTCATTTTCTTCTAATGGAATTTTTAATTTAATTGAAAATGAAAAAAATGAGAAAAATTTAAAAGATGGGAATAAAATATCATTTATATCTTCTGGAGAAAATACAAATCAAATTAAGGAAGGAATGGCAAGAATGTTTAATATTTTAGGAGATAAAAAATTGATAGATATCATCGAAAAAAATAGAAAAGAATATCCTTTTGTGGAAAAATTTATTAAAGAATTGTTTGATTTCTAAAAAAAATTGAGAAGTAATAAATAAGATAAAAAGAGGAGGAAAATAACGAATGTTAAGCAAAGAAGATGTACTGAAAATAGCAGCACTTTCAAAGCTGGAATTTTCAGAAAATGAAATTGAAAAATTTAGAGTGGATTTGAATAAAATTTTTGATCATATGGAAGAGTTGAATAGTGTGGATACGAATGAGGTTGAGCCACTTTTTAATGTGCTTGATTTGAAGGATGTATTGAGAAAAGATGTTGTTAAGGATAGTGGAATTAAGAAAGAGATCTTGGAAAATGCACCAAATAGCGATGAGGAATTTATAATTGTTCCAAAAGTTGTTGGAGAAAATGCGGATAACTAGGATGTATTGAAAAATTTTTGATTGGTAGAATTTTTGAAAAATGGAAGTTTGAAAATTGGAAGAGAAAAAATTTTTTGAAAAATTGAGATTTTTAGATACATTTTAGAAAAAATTTAGAAAGGTGGAAAAATGAGTTTATATAAAAAAACGGCTAGTGAAATAGCTGAAATGATAAAAAATAAAGAAATTACTTCTGAAGAAGTGACAAAATCTTTTTTGGATAGAATTGATAAAACAGAAGAAAAAATAGGAGCATTTTCTAATGTGTTTCCTGAAAAGGCTTTAGATGAGGCAAAAAAATATGATTCTGAAAATAATGAAGAAGCTAGAAAAAATTATGATAATGAGTTGTTGTTTGGAGTGCCTGTGGCTTTGAAGGATAATATTGTATCAAAAGGAGATTTGACTACGGCTGCATCGAAAATTCTTAGAAATTATGTGGGAGTTTATGATGCGACAGTTGTGGAAAAATTGAAAAAGGCTGGGACACCAATAATTGGGAAAGCTAATATGGATGAGTTTGCGATGGGGTCTTCAAATGAGAATTCGTCGATAAAATCAGTTTCTAATCCTTGGGATTTGACAAGAGTTCCTGGTGGAAGCAGTGGAGGTTCGGCAGCGATGGTTGCAGCGGGACAAGCACCGATTGCACTTGGTTCAGATACTGGTGGAAGTATTAGACAACCTGCTTGTTTGACTGGAACTGTTGGGATTAAGCCAACTTATGGAAGAGTTTCAAGATATGGACTTATGGCGTTTGGATCTTCGCTTGATCAAATTGGAGCTTTGGCAAAATCAACTGAGGATTTGGCTAGACTTTTACAAATAATTGCGGGGTATGATGAAAAAGATGCGACAAGTGTAAATGTGGAAGTGCCTAACTATTTGGAAAATTTGAATAATGACTTGAAAGGCTTGAAAATAGGGATTCCAAAAGAATATTTTGCAGAAGGATTAGATGAAAATATTAAAAAAGTAATAATGGATTCGGTGGAAAAATTGAAGGAATTAGGTGCTGAAATTAAAGAAGTATCACTTCCATATTCAAAATATGCGATTTCTACTTATTACATAATTTCATCGGCTGAAGCTGCTTCAAACTTGTCAAGATACGACGGAGTAAGATATGGTGTGAGAGAAAGCAATGAAGATGTGGAAAAAATGTATGTCGAATCAAGAACAAAAGGTTTTGGAGATGAAGTAAAAAGAAGAATTATGATTGGAAACTATGTGTTAAGTTCTGGATTTTACGATGCTTATTACAAAAAAGCTTCGCAAGTTAGAAGACTTATTAGAGACGATTTTTCAAAAGCATTAAAAGAAGTAGATGTTTTATTAACACCAGTTTCTCCAACAACAGCATTCAAAAAAGGAGAAAAAAACACAGATCCAGTGCAAATGTATTTAGCAGACATTTACACAGTTTCAGTAAACATGGCTGGACTTCCTGCAATTTCAGTACCTGCGGGGTTTGTCGATGGATTGCCAGTTGGAATTCAGTTAATTGGAAATTATTTTAGAGAAGATTTATTGTTTAATATTTCTCATAAATTTGAAGGTGTTCGTGGGGAAATTGAATATCCTGAGTTTTAAAAATAGATATAAAAATTTTTTAAAATAATAAAAGATAAAAAAGAAAAATATTTAAGAATAGCGAATTTTTTGTTAAATAAAGTGGAAATGAAAGATTTGAAGAAGAAAGGAAAAATATTAGAAAATGAGTATGGAATATGAAACAGTCATCGGACTGGAAGTGCATTGTCAATTAAAAACAAATACAAAAGTATGGTGTTCGTGTGATGCCGATTATGATAACAAACATCCGAATACATCGGCGTGTCCAGTGTGTACTGGTCAACCAGGAGCATTGCCAAAATTGAATGAAAAAGTGCTTGATTATGCGATAAAAGCGGCACTTGCTTTAGGATGTGAAATAAATGAGGAGAGTCAATTTGATAGAAAAAATTATTTTTATCCAGATTCTCCAAAAAATTATCAAATTACACAATATTTTAAACCTTATGCGGAAAATGGGACTTTGAAAATTACGACAAATTCTGGAAAAGAGGCAGTTGTCGGGATTGAGAGAATTCAAATTGAGGAAGATACGGCGAAAAGTATTCACACAACTTCTGAAACATTGTTAAATTACAATAGGGCGTCTGTACCGTTAATCGAGATTATTTCTAAGCCAGAAATTAAAAATGCTGAAGAGGCTTATGCTTACTTGAATACATTGAAGGATAGATTGAAATATACTAAAGTTAGTGATGTAAGTATGGAATTGGGATCGCTTAGATGTGATGCGAATGTTTCTGTTAGAAAAAAAGGCGAAAAAAAATTGGGGACTAGAACGGAAACTAAGAACTTAAACTCGTTTAAAGCGGTTATGAGAGCTATTGAATATGAAACAAATAGACAAATTGAAGTGATTGAAAATGGTGGAAGAGTTGTTCAGGAAACTAGACTTTGGGATGAGGAAAATGCTGTAACTAAGCCAATGAGAAGTAAAGAGGAAGCTATGGATTATAGATATTTCCCTGAGCCAGATTTGCCAACACTTGTAATTTCTGACGAAAGATTGGAAAAAGTAAAAGGTGAAATGCCAGAATTTGCTGATGAAAAAGCGAGAAGATTTGTAAATGAATACAAATTGCATGAAATGGAAGCTGCAACACTTTCTTCAGAACAAGAATTAGCTGAATATTACGAAGAAATTGTGAATGATACAAAAGAGCCAAGACTTGCGGCAAACTGGGTGTTGACAGAAGTTTTAAGAGTGTTAAAGGAAAAGAATATTTTGATTTCAGAATTTAATGTAACACCAAAAAATTTAGGGAAATTGATTAAGTTGATTCAAGCGAAAACAATTAGCTCAAAAATAGCGAAAGATGTATTTGAAATTTTATTGACAGAAGATAAAGATCCTGAAATTATCGTAAAAGAAAAAGGATTGGTTCAAATTACTGATGACAGTGCGATTGAGAAAATTGTTGATCAAGTGTTGGCTGAAAATGCACAATCGGTGGAAGATTACAAAAATGGTAAGAGCAATGCCTTGAAATATCTTGTTGGACAAGCAATGAGATTGTCTAAAGGTAAGGCTAATCCTCAAATGATTAATGAAATGATTTTAGCTAGATTAAGCTAGAATTTTTGGGGGAAAGAAATGAAATTTTTTGAAGGAAAAAATATAAAAGGAAAAAAAGAATCAGGTTCTCAAAAAAGTGGGAAAAAATTTAAAAGTAATAAAGAGACAGAAAATTTTTTTAATACATTTAGTGGGAGATTAAGTATTGCGTTGAGCCTTATGTCTATTGCATTAATTACAGTGATTGGGAGAGTCTATTACCTTCAAATTATTGATAATAGATGGGAAAAGATTGGAGAAGCGCAGTATACAAGTATAAACAAAATAAAGGTAAAAAGAGGAAAAATTGCAACTGATGACGGTGAAGTGTTAGCTTATGATAAGGAAAATTATGCGATTATCTTGGATCCATCGATTGTTCAAAAACAGATTGTTCCAAAAGCTAAAGATAAAGGTAGTAAAAAAGAGGAAGAATTAGAAAAAGAGGCTCAAGAAAAAATAGATGCTGCTAGAAGAGTTGAAAAATTATTTTTAATATTGAAAAAATATATTCCAGAAATTGACTCCGAAAAATATATGAAGGAATTAGATGCTAAAAGTAAACGAAATGCTCGATATATGAAAATAAAAGAGATTTTTGGATATGATCAAAAGAAAGCTATTGAAAAAGAATTAAATGATGATGGAAATAAAGATGTGAAAAAAGGTGTTACTTTTGAAAATATTTTTACTAGAACTTATATTGATAATAGAGCATTTCAAGAAACAGTAGGGTTTATAAATAATGAAAAAGAAGGACTTTATGGGATTGAGAAATTTTATGATTCTCAACTTAAAGGGACTGAAGGAGTTATAAGGCTTTTTAATAAAAATAATTCGACAATGGCGAGTCTAGATAAAAGTGAAAGATTGGTTGAACCTAAAAATGGTAATAGTGTAATTTTGACGCTTGATAGTGTTCTTCAATATGCAATGGATGAGGAATTGAAAAATACTTATAATTATTATAATGCATCTTCGACAATGGGAATTTTAATCGAGGTTGAAACAGGAAAAGTATTGGCAATGTCATCTTATCCGAAAGCTGATACGAATACAAAAGTAAAAAATAGACCGATAACCGATTTATTTGAGCCGGGATCAATATTTAAGCCAGTTACAGCTTCGATAGGACTTGAAACAAAAGCAATTTCTCCAAATACACAAATTTATTCATCAGGTTCTATAAGAGTTGCCGATAGAACTATTAAAGATCATGATGGAATACCAATTTCAGGAAGTTTGGAAACAATTATTGCAAAATCGGGAAACGTTGCAATGGTAAAAATTGCACAAATGATAAAGAATAAAATATTTTATAATTATTTAATGAAAATCGGATTGGGGTCGAAAACAGGGATAGACACTTATTCTGAAATGACCCAAAAGCTATTTCCATTTAAAAGTTTGACAGAGGTAAAAAAATCGAATGTGGCGTTTGGACAAGGAATTGCGATGACGCAAATGCAAATGTTGATGGCATTGAATACGGTTATAAATAATGGGAAATTAATGAAACCATATTTGGTGGATAGAATAGAAGATTCTGATGGAAAAATAATTAAAAAGAATCAGCCGACTGTTATAAAAAAGGTATTTAGTGATGAAGTATCTAAAGCAAATAGAAGATTCATGGAAGCTGTTGTAACTCGAGGAACTGGACAAGCTGCTCAAATAAAAGGTTACAGAATTGGTGGGAAAACTGGTACGGCACAAAAATCAGGAATTGGAGGATATCAGAAAGGTCGTTATTTCAGTTCATTCTTCGCATTTTTTCCAGCTAATAATCCAAAATATGCAATATTAGTAACGATAAATGAGCCAAAGAGAACTGGAAATTACTATGGAGCGACAGTTGCGTTGCCTTCTGTAAAAAATATTTTGTCGAAATTAATTGAGTATAAGAGAATTAGTCCAAACGGTGAAGTCGGTGGAAAAAAAGATGATGAAAATGATGAAAAAAAAGTTGCAGTAAAAAAAGTGGATATAAAAGTAGTGAAAGAACAATTTGACAAAGGAATAATGCCAAATCTTAAAAATTTAAGTTTGAGAGAATTTTTGGACGTTTTTCCGCGAGAGAAGTATCCAAATCTTAAAATTAATGGAAGTGGAGCTGTAGTGGATCAATTTCCGAAAGCTGAAACAAAAATAAATAGAAATACGACTTTAAATGTTGTGTTTAAGTAAGAAGAAAGATAAAAGGGAGGGGTTATGTATTATTATGAAATTTATGTCGAAGATCAAAAAGGTTCTTTTACCTATAAATCTGAAACAAAATATGAGATAGGTGAATGGTGCATTATAAATTTTATTAATCGTAATAAAGCGGGATTGGTGCTTTTTGAGGTTTCTGAAGATAAAATTACATTTGATCTTTCAAAATTAAAGCCAATAATATCTAAAGCTCCTATTTTATCTATTCCAAATCCAATAATGAATTTAATAGATTGGATGGCAAAATATTATTTGAGTGATTATTATCATGTTATAAAAACTGCATATCCAGGGGCTTTGAAGTTAAGTTATTCAAAAAAAGCGATTTATTTGGAAGATTTGGAAGAATCAAAAAGAATGAATTCTAAAATTGTTGAAAAATTTAATGAGTATATGCGAGAAAAGCAAGAAATTACAGAAGCAACATTGAAAAAACATTTTCCGCAAAATATTATTAATAAGGCGATTAAAGATAAAGCTATTAAGGTTGAAAAAAAGATAAATTTAAATTCAAAAAGAAAAATAGCTCAAAAAGAAAAAAGTGAATTGATAGAAAAAAATATTATTTTAAATGAAGAACAACAAAAAGCAGTAAATGAAATAAAAGGGAGCCAAAAACAGTTTTTTTTGTTAAAAGGTGTGACTGGTTCTGGAAAGACAGAAATTTATATAAATTTAATAAAAGAGGCACTTGAAAAAGGGGAAGGGAGCATTTTTCTTGTCCCAGAAATTTCGTTGACTACGCAGATGATACAAAGATTGGAAGAACAATTTTTAAATTCGGTGGCAATTCTTCATAGTAAATTGACAGAGCAGGAGAAAAGACAAGAATGGACTTATATCCGAAAAGGCGAGAAAAAAATTGTGGTAGGGGCAAGGTCAGCTGTGTTTGCACCAGTGCAAAATTTGAAGTATATTGTAGTTGATGAGGAACACGAAAATACATACAAACAAGAGAATAATCCAAGATATCATACAAAAAATGTTGCGATAAAACGGGCATTGCTGGAAAAAAATGATGTAAAAGTGATTTTAGGGTCAGCAACTCCATCATTTGAATCCTTTTATCAAGCGAAACAAGGTGATATCGAATTAATTGAATTAAAAAAAAGATATAAAGAAGCTAAATTACCAAAATATGAAATTATAAATTTGAATGAAGTTACTGAAAATTTTTCTGATAAATTATTGGAAAAAATTTCATTGACTTTGAAGAAAAAAGAGCAAGTAATTTTAATTTTGAACAGAAAATCGTTTTCTACGCAAGTGAGATGCAAAGACTGTGGAAATGTACCAAAATGTCCAAATTGCAGTATTTCCTTGAATTATTATAAAAAGGGGAATAAATTAAAATGCCATTATTGTGGATATGAAAGATTTTTTGATAAAAAATGTGATGAATGTGGAAGTGAAAGAATGATGCTAATTGGTTCGGGAACTGAGAAAATTGAGGAAGAATTACAAGAAATATTTTCTTCTAGTAAAATTGTAAGAGTGGATTCCGAAAGCATAAAATCAAAAGAGCATTACGAAAAAATTTATAATGACTTTAAGAACCAAAAATATGATATAATGTTAGGGACACAAATTATTGCGAAAGGACTTCATTTTCCTAATGTAACGCTTGTAGGGATTTTGAATGCTGACGTAATAATGAATTTTCCTGATTTTCGAGCGAGTGAAAAAACATTTCAGCTGCTAGTGCAATCTGCAGGTCGTGCAGGTCGTGGTGAAAAAGAAGGAGAAGTTGTTATTCAGACATTTAATGAGGAAAATGATGTCATAAAAAAAACAGTAGAAAATGATTATGAAGGATATTATGAAAATGAGTTAATTTTGAGAAAAACCTTTAATTATCCACCTTTTGGACGATTAATTATTTTAAATTTATCATCAACAGATGAGAAATTACTGGAAGAGAACTCAAAATTATTATATAATGAATTAGAAAATAAAATAAAAGAAACTCTGGATATAACAATGAATGAATTTATTTCTGAACCATTCAATGCTCCAATTTACAAAATAAAAGGGCATTATCGGAAACAAATCTTCATAAAATTTAGCAGAGAACACATAAATAAAGTAAAAAATATTATTAGAAGAGTGCTTTTTAATTTTGAGCACAGAAAAATTAGAATAAATATAGATGTTGATCCGATAAATATGTTATAATACAACAAAAGGGATAAGGAGAATATATGAAAATAGTTTTATACGGACACCCAACTTTAAGAAAAGTGTCAACAGAAGTAACAGAAATAAATGATGAAGTAAAAGAAACTTTAAGTCAAATGGTTGATAAAATGAGAGAGGCTAATGGAGTAGGCCTTGCAGCAAATCAAGTAGATGTTGATAAAAGATTTTTTGTTTTGGAAATTGATGGAGTTGTAAAAAAAGTGATAAATCCAGAAATTTTAGAAAGCAGTGAAGAAGAAATTGACTACGAAGAAGGTTGCTTAAGCATACCAAATGTTTTCAAAAAAGTAGTTAGACCAGAAAAAATTAAAGTAAAATATCAAAATGAAAAAGGAGAAGTAATCACAGAAGAATTAGAAGAAATGTGGGCTAGAGCCTTCCAGCACGAATTAGATCATTTAGATGGAATTCTATTCGTAGACAGAGTCTCGCCACTAAGCAAAAGATTAATTGCAAAAAAACTGGAAACATTGAAAAAGAATTTTCTAAAAGGAAAAATTTATAGAGAAGATGTTATTGAATAATTTTTTGATGAAAAATGATTAGAATAGAATTTTTATAATATCATAATTAGTAAAAAGATAAAATTTATTAAAAGTCTTTTTGGTTTCTTTTTGTGATGACAAAAGGAAAGAAGTTAAAAAGGAGGAGATTTTTTGAAAACAATATTTATGGGAACCCCAGAATTTGCAATACCAAGCTTAAAAGTAGTTTTCCAAAATACAGATTTAAAATTAATTTTTACAAAGGAAGACAAGCGTAATGCAAGAGGCAACAAAATTATTTATTCACCTGTAAAACAGTTTGGATTGGATAATGATATCGAAGTTATTCAGCCTAAAAGAATGAAAGATGAAGAAGTGATTGCTAAAATAAAAGAGATAAACCCAGATTTAATAATAGTTGTGGCATATGGGAAAATTTTACCAAAAGAAATTATTGATATTCCTAAATATGGGATTATAAATGTGCATTCTTCGTTGTTACCAAAATATAGAGGTGCTTCACCGATTCATTCTGCGATTTTGAATGGAGATAAGGAGTCTGGAGTAAGTATTATGTATATCGAGGAAGGCTTGGATTCTGGAGATGTGATTTTGAAGGAAACTTGTGAGATTACAGAAGATGATACGCTTGGTACTTTGCACGATAGATTAAAGGAATTAGGTGCAATTGGATTGGAAAAGGCTTTAAAATTGATTGAAGCGGAAGAAGTGAAAGCAGAAAAACAAGATGATTCAAAAGCGACTTTTGTCAGACCAATTACGAAAGAACAGGCAAAAATTGATTGGAATAGCACAAAAGAAGTGATTTTTAATCAAATTAGAGGGTTGAATCCTTTTCCAGGAGCATACACTCATAATGAAAAAAATGAAAATATAAAAATATATAAGAGTGAGAAACTTGAAAAAGAATATGATGGAGAAAATGGGACAGTTGTGGAAATGACGAAAAAAGGGCCTGTTATAAAAGTGGCTAATGGTGGATTAAGATTGTTAGAAATAAAATTTGAAGGGAAAAAACTTCAAAGTGGAGCAGATGTTGTAAATGGTAGAAAAATGGCAGTAGGAGAGAAATTATTCTAAAAATTATTTTAGAAAAAATATAAAAAGAAATACCTAAAGTAAAAAAATTAAGTATTTTAGGAGGGAAAATGGGACTAAAATTAAAAAAATTGGATATATCAGACAGAGTCGTTCAAAGATTGACAGAATATTTGTCAATATTAAAAGAAGTTAGCAAGAGTGATAATGAAATAAATTCTATAGAATTATCGAAAATTATGAACACTACATCAGCGCAAGTGAGAAAAGATTTGTCGACTTTTGGAGAGTTTGGAGTTAGAGGAAGAGGCTATGATGTAAGTAAATTAATCGAGATAATCGAAGGAATTTTGGGAATAAATGTAGTAAACAATATTATTGTAGTTGGGCATGGAAAAATGGGAGAAATGATTGCTTCAAATGGTAGAGTCTTAGGGAAAGGATTCAAAATTGTAGGAATTTTTGATAAGGATCCAAATAAAATTGGGAAAGAAGTGTCAGATAACTTGGTAGTACAAGATGTGGAAAATATAGGCGAATTCTTGAAAAATACAACTTTAAAAGTAGAAACAGCTATTTTGGCAGTTGTAAAGGAACAAGCTCAAATAGCGGCAAATAACCTTATTAAAAATGGGATAAAGGCGATCTTAAATATGACAACATATAAATTAGAAGTTGATGATAATATAACCGTTATAAATATGGATATATCTGCAAAATTGCAAGAATTAAACTTTTGGAGAATTTTAAATTCTATAAATATTGAAGAGGAGACTGAATGATAATAATTGATGGAAAAGAATTTTCAAAAAAGATTTTAGAAGAAATTTCTAACGAGCAAAAAGAAATTGTAGAGAGAAAAAATGTAAGACCAGCGGGATTGGCTGTTATTATTGTTGGAGAAAATCCAGCTTCTCAAGTTTATGTGAGAAATAAAACTAGAACTTGTGAAAAAGTGGGATTCTATTCAGAAACTATAAAATTGGAAGAAAATATTTCAGAAAATGATTTGATTAAAAAAATTGAAGAATTGAATGAAAATGATAAAATAGACGGAATATTAGTGCAACTTCCATTGCCAAAACATATTGATGAGTTAAAGGTAATTAATTCTATTAAACCAGAAAAAGATGTAGATGGATTCAGCAACGTAAATGTTGGAAAAATGGTTATTGGAGATGAAAGTGGATTTTTATCGTGTACACCTTATGGAATTATGCAGTTATTGGAAGGTTATGACATTGATGTGGATGGAAAAGATGTTGTTGTTGTTGGAAGAAGTAATATTGTTGGAAAACCAATGGCAATAATGTTGATTCAAAAAGGTGCAACAGTTCAAGTTTGTAATTCGAGAACAAAAGATTTGAGTAAAAAATTGAAAAAAGCTGATATAATAGTGGTAGCAGTTGGTGTTCCAAGAATGATAAAAGCTGATGATGTTAAAGAAAATGTTGTTGTTATTGATGTTGGTATAAATAGAGTAGATGGGAAATTGTGTGGAGATGTTGATTATGAAGACGTAGCATCAAAAGCATCTTATATCACGCCAGTTCCTGGAGGAGTGGGACCAATGACGATAGCAAGTTTGATAAAAAATACGTTTATTTCTTATCAAAGAAAAATTTATTAAAATTTTTAAACAAAGCCTTTTTTGTTTCTTTTTGTGGCTAACAAAAAGTAATATAAATAATTTTTAGGAGGAAAAATATAGTGAAAGATAAAATTAAATTTATAAAAGAGTTAGCAGAAAGCATGAATGAAAATAAGATTGAAACTGTAAAATATGAAGAGGCAAGTTTTGAAATTCAATTAAGTAAAAAGAAAAAAGAGAGAAATATAATTGTTAATGGTGGAGGAGTTGCACCAGTACAGTATTCTCAAGCAGCATCTGTACAACAAGAAGTTGAAAGTGAAGAAACTGTTAATGAGGCAGCATCATCACCAGCAGAAGAAATTACTGGAACTGAAATTGTTTCGCCAATGGTTGGAACTTTTTATGATTCAGCATCACCTACATCAGAACCATTTATTAAAGAGGGAGATACTGTTACAGAAGGTCAAACAATTTGTATTGTTGAAGCAATGAAATTAATGAATGAAGTAAAATCTACAGTAAATGGAAAAGTGAAAAAGATATTTGTAAAAAATGGAGATGCAATTAAAAAAGGTCAGACAATAGCGATTATTGGATAATTGAGGAAGGAGATTTGTGAGTTGGAAGAAAAGAGGATTTGGATGGAAATCATCTTATTAGTTGTTATGCTATTTTTATCAGCATTTTTAGTAGCAGCTGAAACAGCATTAAGTTCGTTAAAAAAAATCCATATGAAAGGCAATGAAACTTCAAAAAGTCAAAAAGATACAGAAGAATTATTGAATATTTGGATAAAAAATCCAAATGAGCTTTTGACGACACTTTTGCTTTGTAAGACAATAGCGTATTTGCTTTTAATTGGAACAATGATAAGAATTTCTAAAGATGTATATAAAATATATGAATTAAATATGTCGAAAAAGATATATTATTCAATTGCGTTTGCATTGATATGTACAGTAGTAGTTTTATTTGTTGAATTATTTTCGAGAGCAATAGCTAAAAGTAAGGTTTACAAAATTTCAAAATTTACAATAGTTCCGTTGAATACTCTAAGAGTGATATTAAGACCATTAATATTAATTTTTATTCAGATTTCAAAAGGAATGATGAAACTATTTAAAATAAATACTAGTTCTCAAATATTTAAAATAACGGAAGATGATATAATTACTTATATTAAAGAAGGTACTGAAAGTGGAGCGATTGAAGAAGGCGAAGAAGAAATGTTACATAGCATTTTTGAGTTTTCTGACACAGCAGTAAAGGAAATTTTGACACCAAGAAGAGATATATTTGCTATAGAGGCTGAAAAAGAGCTTGGAGAAGTGATAGATGAGATTTTTGAGCAAGAATTTTCAAGAATACCAATTTACAGTGAAACCATTGATAAAATTGTAGGAATTGTTCATATAAAGGATTTATTGGAATATATAAAAGATCAAAACCTACATTTGAAAATGAAAGATTTGATGAAAGATGTCTATTTTGTTCCTGCGACAAAAACGTTGCTTGAATTGCTAGAGGAATTTAGAGAGAAACAATCTCACATGGCCGTAATAATTGATGAGTATGGTGGAACATTAGGAATTGTTACGATTGAAGACCTTTTGGAAGAAATTGTTGGAGAGATTCGTGATGAATTTGACCAGGAAGAAGAGAACATTCAACAGGTGACAGATAAAATTTATGATTTGAAAGGTGATACTTTGATTGAGGAGATTAATTCGGAATTATCAGTAAATATACCACTTTCAGAAGAGTATGATACGATTTCCGGATATTTTCAAGATAAATTAGGAAAAGTCGCTGAAATCTCTGATCACATAACAGGAGAAGGATATATTTTGAAAGTTATGGAAGTTGATAATATGAGAGTTGAGAAAATTAGAATAGTAATCACTGGAAAAGATGATGAGGAGAACGAAGATGGAAGAGATTAGGCCTAGAGTGAGAGTAGCAGGTGTATTGATTGAAAATGGAAAGATACTTTTGATACAACATCATAAGGAAAATAAAAAATACTGGCTAATACCTGGTGGTGGTGTAGACTGGGGAGAAAGTACTTCAGAAGCATTAATTAGGGAGTACAAGGAAGAGACAAATTTGGATATAGAAGTAGAAAGTTTTCTGTTTTTATCAGAAACAATAGCACCTGATAAAAATAGACACGTTATAAATTTATATTTCAAAATAAAAAGAGCAGAAAATACTAAAAGTGAATTACATCTAGGGGACGAAGCAGTTTTGACAGATTTAAAATTTGTTGAAAAAGATGAAATTGAAAATATTCAATTATATCCGAATATAAAAGGTCAATTAATAAAGTTATTAAATAATGAACCAGTAATTCCGTATTTGGGATTATTATGGGATAAATAAGAATTAGGAGGATAAATGACTACTCAAGAATTACAAGAAGTATCAAAATTATTAAGAACCATAGAGGATTTTCCAGAAAAAGGAGTTATTTTTAGAGATATAACGACTGTTTTAAAAGATAAAAAAGGATTGCAAATTGTTATAAAAGATTTTACAGAAAGATATAAAGATCAAGGGATTGATTACGTTTTAGGTGCAGATGCGAGAGGATTTATTTTTGGAGCGGCGATTGCGTATAATATTAATGCAGGATTTGTTCCAGCTAGAAAACCTGGTAAATTGCCAGCTGACACTGTAAAAGTGGAATATGAATTGGAATATGGGAAAAATAGTATCGAAGTTCACAAAGACGCTATCGAAAAGGGAGCAAAAGTTTTAATCGTAGATGATTTGCTAGCGACAGGAGGAACTGCAGCAGCGATGGTAAAATTAATTGAAGATTTAAGTGCTGAAATATACGAATTAGCGTTTATGATTGAATTAGAAGATTTAAAAGGAAGAGAATTGTTACACGGAAATAAAGTTTATTCGCAATTAAAATATTAGAAGGAACAGGGGATTTTTAATAAGAGATTCTTATTTTAAATTCCCTTTTTTGAGAATATATTAGGTTATTTTGATAATGAGAAAGTTTTATAAAATATATTTATCAATAAAAATAATATTTTTTCATTAAGAAATATCCTTAATTAAATTGCAGGAGGTAAATTATGACTGAAGAAAAATTATTACAACAATTAATTGATAGAATAAAAGAAAATAATTTAGATGTTGATATTGAAAGAATTTCACAAGCGTTTATTTTGGCGAATGAATCTCATATTGGGCAAAAACGGAAAAGTGGAGAAGACTATATTTTGCATCCGATTGAGGTAGCAGAAATACTGGTTGATATGAGAATGGATACGGATACTATTATTGCTGGAATTTTGCATGATGTTGTTGAAGATACGTTGATTACATTGCCTGACATTGAGTATATCTTTGGTGTTGATGTAAGAAAACTGGTTGATGGAGTTACAAAATTAAGAAATTTGCCAAGAACTGATAGTAAGAGAATTGAAAATATTAGAAAAATGGTCGTTGCAATGGCTGAAGATATTCGGGTTGTAATTATAAAATTAGCTGATAGACTGCATAATATGCGGACTTTGAAATATATGAAACCTGAAAAGCAAATTGAGAAATCAAAGGAAACTATAGAAATTTACGCACCGATTGCTCATAGAATTGGGATGGCGAAGATAAAATGGGATAGATAACTGTTATTAAAAGTATATAAAAAACAAAAATATATATTAATAATTGTATAGAAAACCCCTATTTCAGTAGCAATGCTGAGATAGCTTGAATTTAAAACTAGGAAACCCTAAAGAATTAGATAACTACAACATAACTGGAAACGGTAAGTGTGAACGTTGCGAAAGCAGAAAAAATATCTAAATATGAACTATGGTGAAATAAAAGCTATATATTTAATCAGTTATTGAGATGTGACATCTGATTATTTATATAGTCCTAAGGTTACGTTAAATATAAAAAATCAATAACATAGTATTTAACTATTACAATGGGTGTTTAGTTACCAATCATCTAAGGATAGTTAAGTTATGATGAAGGTTCAACGACTAGGTGGTTGAGCCACCCTTTTAAAAAAAGATAACTAGAAAAAAAACTAGGAAAGTAAAACTGTAAGCAGATATATTGACACGGCTTTATATCAATGACAGAAGAAAAATATTCACAGCCTTAATTTTTTAAGGTTGAACAAATAGTCTACGCTAATATGAAAATATTAGAAGTCTACCAGCAATGGAAAGACTGCTTTGATAGTTGCGTATCAAGGTGAATGCATAAAAAGTCTATAATAAAATATAAAATAAACAATAAAATGTTGATTTTTGTATATTGTTATGCTATGCTAATATCAAGGAGTGATAAAAGATGTTAAGTATAGGAAAATTTGCAAAATCTTTAGGAGTGAGTATTCAAACTCTAAGAAACTGGGATAAGGAAGGGAAATTAAAACCTACTTATGTTACAGAAAATGGATATAGATACTATTCCGAAGATTTACTAAATAAATTTAGAAATATCAAAAATGTTAATAAAATAAAGAAAAAAAATATATTATATGCAAGAGTGTCTACTAAGAATCAAAAAGATGATTTAAATAGACAAATTGATAATCTAAAGCAATATGCTTATAGCAAAGGATATTCTTTTGAAATAATAACTGATATTGGAAGTGGAATAAATTATAAAAAAGAAGGTCTTTTAAAAATGATAAATTTAGTTGAATGTGGAGAAGTTGACAGAATAATTGTCTTATATAAAGACAGACTAATAAGATTTGGCTATGATTTAATTGAATACATTTGCAAACTTAATGATACTAAAATAGAAATAGTAGATAATTCTACTATTTCTAAGGAACAGGAACTAACAGAAGATTTAATACAAATTATAACTGTTTTTGCAAACAAACTGTATGGAGCAAGAAGCAAGAAAACAATTAATTTGATAAAGAGCGTAAAAGAAAATGCTGATAGGTAAAAAAATCAGAATAAAAACAACTCCTGAACTAGAAACATTATTTAGAAAATGTGCAGGTGTTGCAAGATTTTCTTATAATCTAATGATTAGTTTAAATAATAGTTCCCAAAAGTTTATTAAAGAGAGTGATGTGCGAAAATATGTTACGTGGTTAAAAAAGCAAGAAAATTACAGCTGGTTAAAAGAAGTTAGTGCTAATATCCCTAAACAGGCAATAAAAAACTGTGGGAAAGCATACTCCGATTATTTCAAAAAGTTAAGAGGAAAACCTAAATTTAAAAAGAAATTCAAAAATGACCGTTTCTATGTGAATTATGAGAGCTTGAAAAAAACAAATTTAGGATTTAAAGCTGAAAAATTAGGAGAAATAAAAACTAGCGAACCATTACCTGAAGCCAAACAATATTATAATCCGTATATTGTATATGACAATAAATACTGGTATCTAACATTTTCTATTGAAACAGAGTGTATAAAAGAGCAATTAAATGATTTTACACTTGGAATTGATTTAGGAATAAAGCATTTTTCAGTAACATCACAAAATGAAATCATACCAAATATAAATAAGACTTTGACAATGAAAAAACTTTACAAGAAAATAAAAAGATACCAAAGAAAACTCACAAAGTGTTTAAAAAATAGTTTTAATAGAATTAAAGTTTTAAAACAGCTTAGGCGATTGTTTAGAAGACAAAAAAATATCAGAAATAATCATATACATCAAGCAACTTCGTATTTGGTGAAAACCAAGCCAAGTAAAATAGTTGTTGAGTATTTGAGGGTTTCTAATATACTTAAAAATAAAAGATTATCAAAAGCAATATCTGAAAGTGGATTTTATGAATTTAGAAGACAACTTGAATATAAATGTAAATTAAGAAATATTGAATTTATGTTAGCAGATACATTTTTTCCAAGTAGTAAAAAATGTTCTAACTGCGGAAACATAAAAAAAGATTTAACATTGAAAGATAGAATATATAAATGTGATTGCTGTGGTCTTGAAATAGATAGAGATTACAATGCAAGTATTAATTTAAGCAAATTATAATAACAATGTATAAAATACCGTTCGATATGCGGGAATTTAAGTCTGTGGAGAGTTATACAAACTTGTCAATTTTATTCGACGAGAACTTTATGAAACAGAAAGTTGAATTAGTGATAATCAACATAATAAAAGTTTATTTTGGTTTTTATAGACTTTTTATATCGGAACTTGAGGATATTAGTTTTAGATATTTGGAACCAGAAAAATATCAAGAAATTCGGGAACTGGTAAATACAAAAAGAAAAGAGCGGGAAGAGTATACAAATCGAGTTATTGAGGAAATTACGGCTGAGTTAAAAAGACATAAGTTAAAAGGTGAAGTTACTGGAAGACCAAAACATTTGTATAGTATTTATAAGAAAATGTATGAGAAGGAAAAGAAATTTGCTGATTTAAATGATCTGATTGCGATTCGGATAATTGTCGATAAGGAAGACGAGTGCTACAATGTTTTAGGAATTATTCATAATTTGTATATTCCTGTTTCAGGAAGATTTAAGGATTATATCGCTGTTCCAAAAACAAATGGATATCAATCGATTCACACAACAGTTAAAGGGCCTGATGATCAAAATGTAGAAATACAAATAAGAACAGCTCAAATGCACAGAATTGCAGAAGAAGGGATTGCGGCACACTGGAAATATAAAGAGAAAAAAACAAAAGACAAAAATGAACAATATTATGCGGCTGTAAAACAAATGATTCAAACAAATGCCGACAATCCAAAAAATTACGCACAGGCAGTATTAAATCAAACAATTTTTATCTTTACGCCAAAAGAAGATGTAATGGAATTGCCAATTAATTCAACAGCTTTGGATTTTGCGTTTCAAGTTCATACACAAATTGGGTACAGAACAATTGGAGCGAAAGTAAATGACAGAATTGTTCAGCTTGACCAAGTTTTGGAAAATGGAGATAAAGTTGAAATAATGACTTCTAAAAATGCCAAAGGACCAGGAAAAGACTGGATTAATATGGTAAATAACCACAGTTCAAAAACTAAAATCAGAAAATGGTTTAAAGATAAGGAATTTGAGCAAAAAATTAAAGAAGGTGAACAATTACTTGAAAGAGAATTTGATAAATTAGGTATTAAGTTAAAGGATTTGGAAGAGGATGAAAGAGTGTTCCTTTACATGAAGAAATTTAATATTTCTACAATGGATTTGCTTTATTACAAATTTGCGGTTGGAGATTTGTCGCTTGATGGATTTTTGAATAAATTTGAAACAAAAGAAGAGAAAAATTTGAACCAAGTTTTGGAAGAAGAAACAGAAAAAGGAAATAAACGAAAAGAAAAAAGTCATGGTGGAATTAAAATTTCTGGAACAGAAAATACGATGTATCGTTTTGCAAAATGTTGTAGTCCATTGCCAGGAGATAATATACGAGGCTATGTAACACGTGGACGTGGAATTGCAATTCACCGTTCAGATTGTCAAAATTATCAAACACTTGTAGAACGAGAACCTGGCCGTGAAATCGAAGTTTACTGGGATGAAGAAGTAATAAACTCAAATGCTACAAAATATCAGTATAATTTCACAGTAAAAGCAATTGAAAGAAATGGAATTTTACTAGACATAATCCGAATATTAAATGAATATAAAATGGAATTAGTAAACGTAAATACAAACCAAACAAGAGAAAATGGAAATAGATATGTTCTTTTACATTTTGGAATTATGATAAGAAAAAGAGATGATTTCGACAGACTTGCAAATAACTTATTATCAATGAAAGATGTTTTAGATATTTTAAAAAAATAAAAAAGGGAACAGGGGGATGAAAAAATGAAGAAAACATTATGGATTATAATAATTTTTATTGGATTGCTTTATTATCATTCAATAGGGGAAAGTGTAGATTTTAAAGTTATTTTTGAAATTGTGATAGCATTATTTATATTTAAAATTCTTTTTAATATAACAAAAAAGTTATTTGGAATAGCTTTGGTTATATTTTTTGCATATTTTTTAATACATTATTTTTTATAAAAATTAAATATTTTGAAAAGAAAGGAAAGTAATGAAATTATTAAATTTGAAAATAGATAAAATTGTTAGGAATAAAAATCAACCGAGAAAAAATTTTGATATTGAAAAATTAGAAGAATTAAAAAATTCGATAAAAAATAATGGATTGATTCAGCCTATAGTTGTTAGAAAATTGAATAGTAATAAATATGAGATTATTGCTGGGGAAAGACGGTATCGAGCTTGTAAGGAATTGGGAATGAGTGAGATTTCAGCATTGGAAGTACAGGCAAATGATTCAAAAAGTTATGAATTTTCTGTTTTAGAGAATATTCAACGAGAAAATTTAAATCCGATTGAAGAAGCTGAATCGTATTTGATGTTAATGGAAGTTTATGGGTATAATCAAGAAAAATTGTCAGAGAAGCTAGGTAAAACTCGGTCATCTGTTTCTAATAAGTTAAGAATTTTGAAATTACCGTTTTCTGTGAAGGAAATGGTTAGAGCAGGAGAAATTTCTTTTGGGCATTCGAGAACACTTTTGGGGCTTAGAGATGAATCTCAAATTGAAGAAATGGCTAAGAAAGTTAAGAATGAGAAGGTGTCTGTAAGAGAATTAGAAAGAATAATAAGAAATCTTTCACAAAAAAATAATAAAAAAAAATATAATAATAAGGAAAAATGTGGTAAAATAGAACATGAAAATTCTGAAAAAGAATTTATCGAGGATAAATTAAGAGAATTTTTTGAAACACAAGTAAAAATAATAGGCAATTTAGATTCAAGTGGTAAAATACAAATAGATTTTTCAGATTATGAGGAATTAAAAAGAATAATAGAATTAATGGAAATTTCTTTCTAAAAAATAAAATAGTTTTGGAAAGGAGGTTAGATTGAAGTACGTACGAAGAGGATTATATATTTTTATTCCACTTTTATTATGTCTATTTGCTTTAAGAGCGTATATTTCTACGAATAATTTTCGTGATTTATTGACAAATATCTTAAAAAGTTCAGGGTTAAATGTTACTTTTGAAAAAGTTGAGTTGCAAGGCTTTAATAAATTAAAAATTGATAATTTGATTGTAAGGGATATTCACGGTAATGTTTTTGTTAATTCAAAAAAAACAACTGCAAATATAAATTTGTTAGTTCCATCGAGATTGAACAGGATAGATGTTTATGATGCAATTGTTAATATTGAGAGAAAGAAAAATAATCATATGAATGTTTTTGATATTATAAAGCCTTCGGATAAGAAAAATTCTATTGACAGAGCGAGCAGATTGGGGAAATTATATATTCACAATGCTACTGTAAATTATTCGGATATAAGTTATGCAAAAAAAATAGAAAAAACATTGAACAAAGTTAACGGTTTTTTGGAGTCTGCAAAATCACGTGGTTTTACTCTGGAAGCAAAAGGAAGTAATGGCGACGAAGTTTTGGGTATAAAATTAAAAAATCCAATAAAAAGAGTCCAAAATTTTTGGTCAATTTTTAATAAGAAAAAAAATAATGATGAAAAAGAGAAACATTTTGAAATTACACTAGATTTTAAAAATATAAAAATAACAGAATTATTAGGTCAGTATGTTCCTTTGGAAATGATTAAAGCTAAATCAGGAATTTTGGATGGGAGATTATTTCTATCTAACAAAAATCCCAAAAAAGAGACAATTCCAGTGGGGAATTTGAAGATAACTAATGGTACTGTTTGGTATGAAGATGTTGAAGGTGACATTAAAAATGTTGATGCGACTGTAATTTTATCAAAAAACAAAAATACAGTTGATGCGAAAACAAAATTGAAAAATCGACCAGTAACTTTCAAATTGATTCAAGATAGACCAAAAGAAAAATTGAAAATAAAATTAATAACGGATAAATTACCGTATTCAGAAATTAATCGTTATAAGATTATTAAAGAATTTAAGGTTGATGCGGTTGGAAATGTGACTGCAGATCTTGATATTGATGTCGATTTGAAAACAAAAAATGCGTTATTAAATGGTATTTTTTCTTCAGAAAATATTAAACTTGCAAATTATAATTTTAGAAATGTGAAAACTAAAATGAAATTAGACACAAAAGAAAAAATTGTGATTTTAGATAATACAAAATTTAATTTTGATGAAAAAATTTCTGGGTTTAAGGTTAAAGCTGATGCTGTAATTCCAAAATTTACGTATAATACGAATACTAAAATTGGTTCAGGAAATTATATTTTGACGAATAGAGGATCAGATTTTAGTATAAAAGAAATTGCAGGAACAGCAATAATCAATAGTGAAAATATCATAACAAGTAATTTTAATTCAAAAGAAGTATCAGGAAATTTTAGAATAAATCCAAAATTAATGGAAATGGTTGTTAACGCAAAAAGTAATAAAAATTTTGATGTTATTTACCAAAAACAGAAATATACTTTGAAGCCCAAAATAGAAAATTTAAAATTGGCGTTTAAAAATAAAAATATTTTACAATCTGGAAGAATTAAAACAGATTTAAAAATACAAAATAAATATGTTGACAATATAAATGCTGATGTGATAGTGCATAATGGAAATTATGATATAAATGCACTTGTAGCAACAGGAGGCGAAGTATTTAGAGTTGCTGGAAAAACAACTAGCGACATGAAACATAATTATACAGTTGAATTGAAGGATAAAAATAAAATTCTAGATGTTGCAAAATTATTGAAAAATTATAAAGTTGACATTAAAGGATTGGAAACTGCAAGATTACCGATAAAACTGATTAAATTGAATATTTTTGGGGATAGTAACAAAATTTCTGGAAATTATGAAATTTCAAGTGCATACGGTCGATTTATTGTTGAGTATGAGGAACTTCATGCAAAAGGCAAAATTCATGATTTACAAAAAATGGATTTGGATATGAATGCAAAAATGAAAGAATTGTGGGTAAAATATCAAAGATTTAAAGAAGTTTCGACACATTTAGTGATAAAAGACAATGTTGTAAATATTGAAAAATTAGGTAATGACAGACAATTAGTGGCAAATGGAAAATATAATTTGAAAACTGGTAACATGCATATTAATTCAAAATTAAATAATTATGTTGTATATAACACTGTAAAACCAGAGTTAAATCTTTATATAAATAATGCAAATTTAATTTTAAATGGAAAAATGGACAATTTATCTGGAAAAATAATCGTACCAGATTCTAGAACAACAATAAATGATAAAAATATTGGTGAAACACAAATATATGCAGATATTAAAAATAGTGTTATTAATTTGACAGATGTTAGATTGAGAAAAAATAATTTAACAGGAACATATAATTTAAAAACAGGAATTGCAGATATGGTGTTGAATTTGGACGAGGAAAATGTTCCGTACCTAATTGATGTACCAGACTTGAAATTTGGAGCGATTTCTAAGTTGAAGTTAAAAGGAGACTTAAATAAATTTAATTTAGCAGGATTTATTGATTTGAACAATGTAAATTACAAAGGTTATAATGTACCAGGTGTTAAAACAATTATAGAATATGCAGACGGTAATATTGATAAATTATTGAATTACGGAACGTTAGATATAAAAGACTTTAGATTTATTGGGGATAATCAAGAAACTTTATTCCAAACAAATACAAAAGTTGATTTAGCGAATACGCACTTTAATTATAAATTAGAAAATCAAAAATTTTCATTGGATTCGGTGGAAGACTTGAAAAATAAAGGATATAGTGGAGATATAAACGTAAATTTCTCACTTACAGGAAAACCTAATAATTTCAATGCAATACTTGGAATAGGTGCAGATAAAGTTACACTAAGTGGATTCCGTGTAAAAGATCTTGTCATCGATGCGTCGGCTAGTAATAAATTGTTGAATATTGGGCAAATTTCGTTAGAATACGAAGATAATCCACTAATAATAAATGGATATGTTCAATATGAACCAATGAAATATAATTTACATGCAAATGCAGAAAACTTTAATTTATCATTCTTAGGGCTAGATCCAAATATCAAGACAGCAGAAGGTATACTTAACATGGATATGACTTTGACAAATGCATCAACATCAGGTAAAATAGATCTTACAAACTTTAGTTACATAACTAAAGATGGTTTGACAAATGCTCAAAACATAAACGCTAAAATTGATGTAGCTAATAACAAATTACAAATTAATCGTCTTGATGGTGGATTTAATGGTGGAACATTCATTGTTGATGGAAATATGGATATACCAACAATTCCTACTGATTTTGTGAAGACAAAACGGATAGAGCTAGGAAAAATTGATATAGATGCAAATTTGGATAAATTGGGATTGAAATACGGAAATGATATAGATTATGCACTGACAGGAAAAGTTAATCTTACAGAAGATTTCCTATCAGGAAATTTAAAAGTTGATAGTGCAGATATTAGAGGAATTCCAAATTTTAGTGGAAATGAAGAAAGTAATTTAACTGAAAGCCAAAAAGAGCAAAAATTAAAAGATAAAACAATTGTAGAGGGAATAATTGAGGGAGTAATTGATAAAATATTAAAACAGTATACTGTTGATTTAGATGTACAAATGGGAAGAGATGTAAAAATTGATATTCCAAGTATGAGTTTAGTGAAAAATATTAAAGGTAAAGTTGATGGTGGAGCAAAAATTAAATATGAAAATGGAGCAATTGGAATGGATGGAACATTCTCGCTTAGAGATAGTAAATTTTACTTAAATGGTAACAGATTCAAAATTGATAGTGGGGAAATAAGATTTGTTTCAAAAGATGGAGTTACATTATTAAGTGATCCGTTTGTAATAATTATAGCTTCAACTACCGTAAAAGGAGAGAAAATTGAAGTGGATGTAAGCGGAAATTTAAGTAATCCACAAATGGCATTTAGCTCTTCATCAGGAAAAAGTAAAGAAGAAATTTTATCATTACTAGCATTTAAGACAGTAGTAGGAAAAAACAGTAATAATCACGATGATACATCATTAAATCATAAAAATGATACAGAAGATGGAGTAGTTGTGGTAGGTTCTTTAGTAAATACTGCATTAAATGAGTTGATTTTTTCGTCAGTAACTGGTAAAATTGGAGAGAGCTTAGGTTTATCAAATTTTTCAATTTCAACAGATGTTGATAAATCAAAAACTGGACAATATAGAGCAGCGACTACTTTATATGTTCAAGATAATTTATATAAAGACAAATTATTCTGGAATTTAGAAGTTAAATTTCCATTCCAAGTAACTAAAGACAGTAACGGAGGAAATAGTAGTTCACTTCCAGTTGGCTATAATGCATGGTTAAACTATAATTTTAATAAATCATTAGAGTTTAAAGTTGGAGGGGAAACTATAAATCAAAAGAGTACCAATGCAAATATGAAATCAGGTACAAAAGGAAATTACTATATTGGAGTTGATTTCTCAACAAGGGGTCATTCCTTAGGAGAAATTTTAAAAAGAATGTTTAAGAAAAAGAAATTGGAAACATTAAAAAAATAGGAGGAAGAATGAAAAATAAAATTTACGCATTTATTGTAGCTGTTACTTTATTTGTTTCGATAAATAACATTTCAAGTGCAGCAGAACAACAAAATTTGAAAGTAGGTAAAATAGAGTTTTCACATTTAAAAGAGTTGCCAGAAGATTACCTGTTATCAAAAATACCAGTAAAATCAGGTGATGATTATTCAAATAAAAGTATGAGTGACATTTATCTAGCATTGAAAAAATTGAATTATGTTGATAATGTTAGTGTTATTCCAGAAATAAATGGGGACACAGTTAATTTAAGAGTAGAAGTAAGTGAGTCAGCAAATGCTTCAGCTACTCTTCAAAGTGAAGAAAGAGACAAGGCATTAAGTCAAAAAACAGATTTTGTTATTTCTAAAATTGATATAGTTGGAGCTAAAACTATTTCTAAAGAAGAATTATTAAGTGGGATGAAAATTAAAGAAGGACAACAATTTGTACCTAAAGAAGCACTTAATGAAGCTCAAAGAATCTTTAATACAGGTTATTTCGCAACTGTTGAACCAAAAATAGATAGAAAAGCAGATAATACAGTTGTTATCACATATGAAGTGAAAGAAAATCCAAATGTAACAGGTATTGAAATTACAGGAAATACATTATTTACCGAAGCTCAATTAAGACAAGCATTAGGAATCAAAGAAGGACAAATTTTAAATGGTAATTTATTGAATCCTGATAACAATGGAATTATAAAATTATATGAAAAAAATGGCTATTCAACAGCAAGAATCGAATCTATCAATGTTGGAGAAGATGGGAAAATAAAAATAGGAATGACTGAAGGGGTTGTTCAAAATGTAACATTCTCTAAAGCTTCAAGTAAAACAGATGATGAAAGAGCAAATCCAAAAAGAGCTAATTTAAGAACAAAACCATATGTTCTTGAAAGATATTTGGAAGTAAAACCTGGAGAAGTTTTAGAAGGTAAAAATATTGAAACAACAATGAAGGAAATGTATAGAACTGGTATCTTTAATAGAATAGAGCCTAACATAACAGGAAGTGAAACAGATCCAAATGCAAGAAATGTAGAGTTCTTAATCGAAGAAAGACCAACAACTACAATTAATGGAAGTATTTCTTATGGAACTGCAGTTGGATTAGTTGGAGGACTTAAGTTATCTGATGATAATTTCTTAGGAAGAGATCAACAAGCAGCTATTAACTTAGAAGCATCAAACAAAGGGGATAAAACATTCTCAATTGATTGGTTTGATCCTTGGATTAAAAATACTGAAAGAGTCCAAGCAGGAGGTTCAGCTTACTGGAGAGAATCTAAAGATGACGATGCTGACTGGGATGAATTAGAAAAAGTAAAAACTATTGGTACAAGATGGACATTAGGTAAAGGATTAAACAAAGATATTTATGTAAGAGCTTCAGCTAGATTAGATCATAAAAAAGAAATCTATTCTGGTGGAGATGTTAAAGATAATTATAACTTATTAGCAATAACTCCAGAATTTATTTATGATACTAGAGATAATATAAGCGATCCAACAAAAGGACTTTATGCTGATTTGACATATGAAAAAGGGAAATTATTAGGTGATCGTAGAAAATACGATAGATTTGAAGCTGATTTAAGAGCATTCCACCCAGTAATAGGTAAGAAAAATATAATGGCATATAGAGCAGTTTGGGGATCAACAGGAAGTGGAACTCCAGATTCTATGAGATTTAGTGTTGGTGGAGCAGAATCAGTTCGTGGATATGAATATGGAGCATTCGATGGATATGATCAATTTTATGCAAGTATTGAAAATAGAACAAGATTTGGTAAAGATGGTAACGTTCAATTTGTTGCGTTCTTTGATATAGGGAATGCTTGGCAAAAAGAAAGCGTAAATGCTGCAGGAAGAAGAACATATTCGCCAGATAGAAAAAGTGCACATGATTTCAAAGATTTGAAAAAAGGATATGGAGTAGGACTTAGAATAAATACACCAGTTGGTCCGTTAAGATTTGATTACGGTTGGCCAATGGATCCTGAAAAACCAGGTAAGAAAAAAGATAAAGGTAAATTCTACTTTAGCTTTGGACAATCATTCTAATATAATATCAAACAGGGAATTTATTTCCCTGTTAATTTTTTAACAAAAAGATAGCAAGAAGTCTCCGACTTCTACAAGTGGGAGATGAATTGCTTTTTTTGTAAAAAAAATTGAAAAAAGGACATATCCATGATACAATTTTTATATAAAATATCAAAGAAAAATCATTAATAATAAAATTTCTAAAAAAATAATTAAAAATAATATTCAAAATCAAAAGGAGGTGTAATTTCATGAAATATAATTTAGCATTCAGATACAGAATTTATCCAAATAAAGAGCAGGAATTGTTGATAAACAAGACTTTTGGATGTGTTCGTTTTGTTTACAATACGATTTTGTATGCTGCGAATAAATTTTATGAAGAAACTGGGAAAAATAAAATAATTACACCTGCCAGTTTGAAAAGTGAAAATCAATTTTTAAAAGAAGTAGACAGTTTGGCACTTTCAAATGCTCAATTGAATGTAAAACTATCGTTTACGAATTTTTTTCAGAAGAGGACAAAGTTTCCAAGGTTCAAATCTAAAAAGAATAGTGCTAAAAGTTATACGACAAATTGTGTGAGTAATTCGATACGAATAGAGGAAAACAAATATTTGGTTTTGCCAAAATTGAAAAAAGTTAAATTAAAATATCATAGAGAAATACCGAAGGATTACAAGATAAAGTCAGTAACACTAACAAACAGTAATGGAAATTACTATGTTTCTGTTTTGACAGAATTTGAAACAGAAATTCAAAAAATACCAAGTAATGATAAAGTAATTGGACTTGATTTTTCAATGTCTGAATTATTTGTCAGTTCTGAAAACCAAAGGGCTGATTATCCAAAATATTTTAGGATGTTGGAGAAAAAATTAAAAAAATTACAAAAATCATTATCAAGAAAAGTAAAATTTTCTAAAAATTGGTATAAGCAAAAAGAAAAAATATCAAGATTACATGAGTATATTAAAAATTGTCGAAGAGATTTTTTGCATAAATTATCAAAAAAATTGTCTGAAGCATATAATGCTGTAGTTGTTGAGGATTTGAATATGAAAGGGATGAGCCAGGCATTAAATTTTGGGAAAAGTGTAGGAGATAATGGATGGGGAATGTTTTTGAGGATGCTTGAGTATAAGTTGATGTTTTTAGGAAAACAATTTTTAAAAATAGATAAGTGGTTTCCGTCATCGAAAACTTGCAGTAAATGTGGAAATATTAAAGAGGAGCTGAAATTATCAGAAAGAAGTTATAAATGTGAGTGCTGTGGGATTGAAATTGATAGAGATTACAATGCGGCATTGAATATAAAAAACATTGGAAAAGAAATGTTGAAATATTAGGAAATAAAAAAACAGGGCAGGGACTGCCCGAAGAGCTTGGTAAATATATTTGGCTAACAGAAGCAGATACTTCCCAAGAAGCTCCCGTTTCTAAAAGCGGGAGTAGTTCACAATAAAGTTTTTTATGAGAAATTTAAAATCAAAAATTTGGTATAAAAAAGTAAATTTTATTTAGTAATTTTTTATGATTAATAAATAGTGATTAACAGACAAGAAAAGAGGGATACACATGTATAATATAAAAGAAGTTGCACAATTAATTAGTGGAAAAATAGTTGGAAATGAAAATTTGATTTTTAAAAGATTAGCTCCATTTTTTTATGCGACAGAAGATGAGTTGACTTTTGCAGCAGATGAAAAAATGTTGAAAAACATTGATAAATGTACTGCTGGTGCAATAATTGTTCCACCGTTGGAAAATTTGCCGAAGGATAGAACGTATATTGTGGTTGAAAAAAATCCGAGAGAATTGATGCCAATTTTGCTTAACTTTTTTAAACCGAAAGTGAAACCGTTTGAAAAACCGATAGAAGATTCGGCAATAATTGATGAAACGGCTAATGTTTCAAAAATTAACACATATATTGGACATAATGTAAAAATCGGGAAAAATGTTGTAATTTATCCAAATGTTTCAATTTTTGAAGGAACAGAAATTGGAGATGGGACAATTGTTTACTCGAATGTTACGATTAGAGAGTTTTCTAAGATTGGGAAAAAATGTATTTTTCAGCCAGGTGCAGTTATTGGGTCTGATGGATTTGGATATATAAAAGTGAAAGGTAATAATGTGAAAATTGAGCAAATCGGACATGTTATCTTGGAAGATGAAGTGGAAATTGGAGCAAATACTTGCGTTGATAGAGGAGCAATTGGAGATACGATTATAAAAAAAGGTACGAAAATTGATAATTTGGTTCATATTGCTCATAATGATGTGATTGGTTCTAATTGCTTTATTATCGCACAAGTGGGAATTTCTGGAAGCGTGGAAGTTGGAGATAATACTACGCTTGCAGGACAAGTTGGAGTGGCTGGACACTTAAAAATTGGAAATAATGTTGTAATTGCTGCAAAATCAGGTGTTACAAATGATGTTCCTGATGGAAAACAAATGTCTGGATATCCTTTGAGAGATCATATGGACGATTTGAGAGTGAAAATGTCGATGGGAAAAGTTCCTGAATTATTAAAAACTGTAAGAAAATTGAAAAAGGAAATTGAAGAATTGAAAAAATAAAATTAGTAATTACTTTAATAAGAAAAATTTGTATTCCTATTGTAAAAAATAATATTTTATGCTAAAATAAATTATTATAAGAATCAAATGATTACATAAAAATATAAGATATTAATAAATTAATTAAAATTTAAATAAAAGATAGGAGTGCGGTATGAAAAAAATATTATTAGGAATGTTATTGCTAATTTTCGCAGTTAGTTGTAGTCAAAAACCAGAATCAACAGTTTCAAAATTTATTGATGGTATTAAACGTCAAAAAATTGAAGAAACGTATAAAAAATATGCGTTAGACAATAAATCAGAAAATGATTTAAAATTAGAATACAACAACAAATTTCAACAATTATTTTTTGAAACATTATTCAAAAATATAGATTATAAAATTGAGAAAGTACATAAACAAGATGATGAAACATCAATTGTTACAGTATCTGTAGAAAATGTAGATGTTGAAAAAGTATTTTTGAAAGTTTATAAAAATATGTTAGATAGCACATTTTCTAGCGGAAATGCTAAATCTGTAGAAGACAGTTTCAAAGAAGAATTGGAATCTAAAGATGTTCCAAAATCAAAAAATGAAACACAATTTATTGTTAAGAAAACAAGCAATGGTTACAAAATTGATGTAACAGCAGAAAATATCGATGTATTATTAGGAAAATTCAATACGACATTTAGAAATTTGAATAAATTAGGAGAAAATGATTCACAACAATCATCAACTGAACCAAATTCAAGCAACGCTCAATTGCCAAAATCTGGTCCAAATGTAGCTCCGACTCAAGTTTCTCCAAATGGTGAAATAAGCGGTATAACAAAAAAATAAATTCAATTAACTGTCTTGTAAAATTTGCAAGGCAGTTTTTTTATGCAAAAAAAGGAATTAATAAAAAAAGACTTTTTTATTTTTCTCGAATATTGTATAATAAATTATGTTTTAAAAGTGAAAAAGAAAAAATTATAGAAAGAAAAGGTAAGATAATGGAAAAAAAGTCAAGAATAATAAGAGGAACGAGTAAATGTGCACGTTTTTTCGTTTGTGATACGACAGAGTTAGTTAAAGAAGCTAAAAAAATTCACGATTTGGATCCAATACCAGCGAGAATTTTTGGAGAATTATTGACAGCGACTGTGATGATGGGAAAAGATTTAAAAGGAGAAAATGATTTAATTACTGTAAAAATAAATGGAGATGGACCGTTTGGAAATATGTTAGCGACTTCAGGGAAAAATGGAGAGGTAAAAGGATATGTAAGCGGAAATCCATCTGAAGATATTTTTAAAATAATAGACGAAAATGGGAATTTCATAACTGATGAAAATGGAAAAATCAGATTTATCGGTGAAGGAACATTACAAGTAATAAAAGATATTGGATTGAAAGATCCGTTTTCTGGCGTAATAAAATTAGAAAGTGAGGAAATCGCTGACAATATAGCATACTATTTCTTGCTTTCGGAACAAATAAAATCAGTGGTAGCCTTAGGCGTTCAAATAGATGAAAATGGTGAAATTCAAAAAGTTGGTGGATATATGGTTCAGTTACTTCCAGGAGTAGAAGATGGATTTATTGATAAATTGGAAGATAAATTAAGACAAATTAGAAGTATTACTGAATTATTAAACGGTGGAATGAGCTTGGAGCAAATTGTAGAATTGTTGTACGAGGATATTACGGTTTTTGAAGAGGAAACTGATGTTGACGGAGCACATAAAAAAACTTATGTGGAAGATTATGAAATTTTGGAAGAAAGTGATATTGAGTACAAATGTAATTGTTCAAAAGAAAAATATTTGTCAGCAGTGAAAACACTTGGAGATGAACAAATTAACGAGATTTTGGAAGAAGAAGGAAAAATTCAAGTGGAATGTCATTTTTGTAGAAAAAAATATGAATTTACAAAAGAGGATTTTGAATAAAATTAATTTTTGAGAAAAATAAAAAGTTGTGAGTTATTTTGAAATGATAAAAAATAAATAAAATTATAAACTAATAAGGAGATGAAAAAAATGTCAAAATTAAGAGTAGGTGTAATACGTGGGGGAGTTTCGACTGAAAGAGAAGTGTCGTTAAAAACAGGAAGTGAAATTGTAGCAAATTTAAATAGAGATAAATATGAAGTTTTTGATATTGTAATTGATACTGAAAAGGAAGTTTATGAAAAAATAAAAGACTTGAATCTAGATTTTGCTTACATTGCTTTACACGGTGTGTTTGGAGAAGATGGAAGAGTACAAGCAATTTTACAAAGTTTTGGAATCGCTTACAGTGGGCCTGGAGTAATGTCAAGTGCAGTTTGTATGGATAAGGAATTTTCAAAAAGAATTGTGTCTGAATACGGAGTTAGAATTGCAAAATGGAAAAGTGTTCGTGTAGGAGAAACAGTTGATTTTGAAACAGTAAAAAAAGAACTAGGAGATCATCTTATAGTAAAACCAAATAATGGTGGTTCAAGTATTGGAGTAAGTTTTGTGGAAACTGAAGAAGAATTGAAAAAAGGATTAGAACTTGTATTTGGAATGGATAAAGAGGCTTTAATTGAAGAAGTATTACATGGAGTGGAAATAAGTGTGCCAGTAATTGGTGGAAAAGTTTTCCCAACAATAAGAATCGAAGCTCTTGCTGGAGATTACTTTGACTATGAATCAAAATATGCAAAAGGTGGAGCAAAAGAATACGTGTTTGAATTCCCAGAAAAAGTACAAGCTGAAATTAACAAATTTGCACAAGATAGCTATTATGGATTAAAATGTGAAGGATTCGCAAGAATTGACTTTATGGTAGTAAACGAAGAAACACCATATTTCATGGAAGTAAACACATCACCAGGAATGACAGCTGCAAGTTTATTGCCAAAAAGTACAGCTTCAAAAGGATATAGCTACTCAGAAACATTAGATTTATTAATTGAATCTTCATTAAAAGTAGAAAGATAAACTAATATATCAAAATATGGAGGAAAATATGGAAAGAATAGCAAGTTTTACAGTAGATCATAAAAAATTAAACAGAGGAATTTATGTGTCAAGAATTGACGAAATTAACGGGAATTACATCACAACTTTTGATGTGAGAATGAAGCTGCCAAATAGAGAACCAGTTATAAATATTGCAGAACTTCACACAATGGAACATTTAGGAGCAACATTTTTAAGAAATCATCCAACTTGGAAAGATGAAGTTGTATATTTTGGACCAATGGGTTGCAGAACAGGATTTTATGTAATTTTGAAAGGAAAATTAGAATCAAAGGACATCATTGACTTAATGAAAGAACTTTACAAATTTATGGCAGAATTTAAAGGAGAAATCCCAGGAGCAACTGCAATCGAATGTGGAAACTATTTAGATCAAAACTTGGCAATGGCTAATTTTGAATCGAAAAGATTTTTGGAAGAAACTTTGGAGAATTTGACAGAAGCGAATTTGGTTTATCCTGAATAGAATATAAACATTTGGATGTGTTCTAAAATATATTGAATAATTTATTTGATAGTTTTTAGGCATATCTTATGTTGCATAATAGATTATTATAAATTTTTATCTTAGCAAGAGTCAATACTTCTTATTTAGAGAGTAAATAAAATTAAAAAAAAATCAAATTGTAAATTGGTTATTTTGAAGGGGTGGGATAGTGAATTGAATAAAGTTTATAAGTTATTAATGAAGAAATTATCAAAAAGTGGGCAGATAAAACTTATAAATGAAGAAAAATTATGGATAAAAAGTAGAGATAATAAGGCAAAAGAAATAGCCAATGAATTTTGTGGAACTGTAAATGGAGAAAGACTTTGTGGAACTGGTTATGGTTTGGCGTACACTCAATCATTAGTAGAATCAACTAAAGATAGAGCGATTGAGTTATCAAAAAGATATGAAAAATTGAAATAAATAGGAAAAAATGAGGAGAGAAGTAATGGATAGTAATTTTAAGAAACAAATTGAAGAAGACATAGAAAGATACCAAGAGAATTTATATTATATTGACAATATAAAAAAAGATGAATGGGCATTTAATTATTGGGTATTAGATAAACTTTTTTATGAAGAAGAAGAACTGATTGAAAGTAAAATAATAGATTACAATGATATGGGAATAGATGCTTATGAATTTTATGAAGATACAAAAGAACTTTTTTTAATACAAAATAAATATTATTCAGAAAATGCTAAACTGGATACAAATTATATAAAAAATGATTTTTTATTAAGAGGAGTTACAGCTTTGGAAAGAGGAACGTATAACCGATCAGAAGAGTTACAAGGAATATTCAATAAATATAAAAATGATCCCAAATTTACAGTATACTTAGAATTGTATATAACAAATGATTTAGAATCAAAAGAAATTGAAGAGTGTATAAAGGAATTTAATAAAAAAAATCCTAAATATATTGCTAAAATATATTATTTAAAGGATATAAAAGAAAAATATTACGGAGAAGGTGAGCAAAACAGAAAGCAACTAAAAGTACGAATTGATACTGTAAATAGAGGTACAGTATTAAATATAAACACAGAAGCATATAATTTAAAAAATATTATAGATGCAAAATACGTATTAACACCTGTTTCAACTATATTTGAAATATATAAAAAATCTAAAAAAGAGGGATACCCAATATTCGATAAAAATATAAGAGAGTATTTAGGAAATAGAGGAATTAATAAACAAATTTATCAAACACTTTTAAATAAAGAAGATAGAAATAATTTCTTTTATTATAACAATGGAATAACAATAATTTGTGATAAAATAAATAAAATTAAATCAGTAAAGAATACTAAAAATGATAAATTTTCGCCAAGTATAGAAATAGAAAATCCACAAATAGTAAATGGATGTCAAACAGTAAATTCAATATACGAAGCTTTAAAAAATAGTGATGAAACAAAAGTTGAGAAAGAGTATGAAGATACATTTGTAATGGTAAAAATTTTAGAAATTGATAGAAATAACAATGAAGAAGAAGAATTGTATAATAATATTGTGAAGTATAATAATTCACAAAATTCTATTAATGAAAAAAATTTTGTAGCAAATAATAAATTATTTGAAAGATTGCAAGGTGAGTTTGAAGATAAAGGATTTTTACTTTTAATTAAACAAAGTGACAAACAGAAATTTAAAGACAAGTATAAATCAATTTCGGGATTAAAGAAATTAAATGATCAAAATATCAAAAAATTTAAATTGAAAGAGATAAAAAAATTGGCAGATATGCATATTGATTTGGATAAATTGTTGCAAGTAATAAATGCTTTTGTAGAAGGTGGTTATATTGCGTATACTAAAAAAGGAAATATGTTGAAATTAGATACACCAGAGTATAATAGAGCTGTAGAATTTATGCAAAAAGTAACGAATGATGTTATATTGAATTTATATTTACTATATAAAAAATTAGAGGAAGAAAAAAAAGAAGATGAAAACCGTAGAACACCAATTTCATATTATGCAATAGATTGTTTTGCTAAATTTGAATGTGGAGATAGAGATAGTAATAAAATAAAAGAAAATTTAAATAATGCTTCTAAAATAGAAAAATTAATAAAATTATCAAAACTCACAAGTAAAAATTATATAAGAGATTATAAAGAAAAATATGAAATAGAATATAATATGATGATAAAAAAACAAATTGATTATGATATGATTTCGAAAGGAAGAGAACAAGCAAGTGATGCATTGGAAACGTTAGGAGTATAAAAATTATAGTTGATAAACTCTTTTGAAGTTTTATAGAATAATTTTGATGAATAATAGAGAAAGGATAAATTGTTTTAAATTTTAAAATAATTTATTTTAGAAAATGGCAAAAATAATAGACACACATACACACATTTACGACGAGTAACTTGCAGAAGATTTTGATGTGGAATTGAAGTTGAATAAAATTTAATTTAAAAATTTAATATAAAAAAGGAGATTTATGAAAAAAATACTGATTTTATTTTTGGTTATTTTTTCGTTAAGTTTTTCATTTGAATTAAAGAAAGAAAATTTTGAAATTATGAAAAATAAGAGTTTAAAATTATCAGAAGAGGAAATGAAAAATCAAAGTGAAAAAGTTGTTGAAGTTTTTAATAAAGAAATTTTAGATAGAATAGAAAGTCAAAATAAGGGAATTGAATATTCAGAAAATACTAATTTTATAACTGGGTGGAAAATTTTTAAAGCGAATGTACCTGATGTTTTGATGAATAATAAAGTCTATGAAAAAACAATTTATGAAATTGAAAAGATTAACTTTATTTCAAAAAATAAAGTGGAAGTAATTTATACTGAAAAATTACCGAATATTTTTAAAATTATGTTTTCTGAAGAATTTAATAAAAAACTGGAAGATAAAGTTTCAAAAGAATTGGGATATAAATTGGATAAGGAAAAAATTCAAAAATTATCCAATGAAGAAAGAATGAAAGCAAATGCAATAATTTTGTCTGAATATCAAAATGAAATGATAAAGATATTGGATAATAATCAGTTTGAGTACATGACTAATAAAAATAAGATGATTTTGGAAAGAAAGAAAAAAGGATGGGAATATAAAGATGAAGAGACATTAGAAACTGATGGACTTGATATTTTTGATTCTATGTTTGAAAATTTGGAAAATAATTTGAATAAATGAGGATGAGGTATGAGTAAATGAAGAAGATGTTAATGTTATTTTTACTAACAACAAGTCTTGGATTTTCAGCAAATTACAAGGTTGAAGTTAAGCCTAATGTGAAAATTCAACAGTCAGAAATTGAAAAGAATAATTTGGAAATTGAAAAAGTTTTTTTGGAAAATACAAAACGAGATACTTCTGAAAGCATAAAAGAAGTTGACAATCAGATTGCAGAACAAAAAGATGAATTAGGAGCAAGATTTTTTGGTGAAATTTTGAAAGAATATATGAGAAATATGGAATATCGTATTAAGGAGATAAATTATAATTCTAGTTCAAGTGCAGATTTAAAATTTGTTTTAAAAGCACCAAAATTAAATTTTAATTCTCTTTTGGGAGCTGAAGACCAAGAAAAAATAAATAAAACATTTGAGCAAAAAACTGGAAAATCAATAAAATATTTGTCAAATGTTTCAGGAGAAGATTTTCAAAAGAAATGGATGCCAACCTTGATAGATATAATATCAAAAACGGTTTCAGATAAAATTAAGGATATAAAAGAATTTGATGAAAAAGAAGGAACTGTCGAAGCAACAAAAATTAATGGAAAATGGAATATTATAATGAATAATTTAAAATAGAAAATTTTATAAAATTAATAAAATTAGAATTTTTTAATATAAAAATTAAAAATTTTTTGTAACAAAGGAAGGATTGAAATGGCAAAAATAATAGACACACATACACACATTTACGACGAGCAATTTGCAGAAGATTTTGATGAAGTTGTGGAACGAATTGAGGAGCAATTGGAAAGTGCTGTTGTTATTGGGTGTGATTTGGAAACTTCGCTTACGAGTGTGGCTCTTGCGAATAAATATCCGTTTATTTATGCAGTGATTGGAGTTCATCCTGTGGATATTAAGAAGTATAATGATGAAGTGGAAAAAGAATTGGAGCGACTGGCTTTGAATGAGGAAAAGGTTGTTGCAATTGGGGAAATTGGACTGGATTATCATTGGATGGAAGATCCGAAAGATGTGCAAATTGCTGTGTTTAAAAAGCAGATGGAACTTGCTGAAAGGGTTAAAAAGCCTGTTGTGATTCATACGAGGGAAGCGTTGCAGGATACGATTAATGTTTTGAAGGAATATCCGAATGTTGGTGGGATTTTGCATTGTTATCCGGGATCACTTGAGGCGGCAAAACCGCTTTTAGATAGATATTATATTGGAGTTGGTGGGACTTTGACATTTAAAAATAATAAAAAGACGAAAGAACTTGTGAGAGAACTTCCTTTGGAAAAAATTGTCCTAGAAACAGATTGCCCATATTTGACACCAGTTCCTTTTAGAGGGAAACGAAATGAGCCGATTTATACAAAATATGTGGCGGAAGAAATTGCTAGAATTAAGGAAATTTCAGTGGAAGAAGTTATAAGAGTAACTACGGAAAATGCAAAAAAAATTTATAGAATGAAATAAAAGAAAGGAAGTGCAGAGAATGGAAGAAAAAGTAATTTTAGAATGTAAAAAATTGAGAAAATCTTACAAACTTAATAATGCATTGAATGATATTGATCTTTCGATAAAAGGCAATAAAATTGTTGGTTTGTTAGGACCGAATGGGAGCGGGAAGACGACTTTAATTAAGTTGGCGGTTGGATTATTGAAACCGACATCGGGAGAAATCTTGATAGATGGGAAACCAATTGGTGTGGAAACAAAAGAGATAATTTCATATCTTCCTGATAGAGATTATTTGGACAAAAATCAAAATGTGGATTCATTGATTAAATTATTTGAGGATTTTTATCCTGATTTTAATAAACAGACAGCGTTGCAAATGTTTCAAGATTTGAAAATTGATACGACGAAAAAATTTAAAGCGTTGTCGAAAGGTAACAGAGAAAAGGTTCAATTGATTTTGGCTATGAGTCGAGAAGCTAAATTGTATTTATTGGATGAGCCGATAGCAGGAGTGGATCCAGTTACGAGGGATTATATTTTGAATACGATTATTAAAAATTACAATAAAGATGCAACTTTATTAATTTCAACTCACTTAATAAATGATGTTGAGAAAATTTTGGATGAAGTGGTATTTGTAAATAATGGTGATATTTTACTTCATGATACAGTTGAAAACATTAAATCGAAAAATGAAAATAAAAGTATTGACGAATACTTTAGGGAGGTGTTCAAATAATGTTAAAGTTATTTAAGTACGATTTTAGAGCGATAAGTAGAAGATTGATACCGTTGTATCTAGTTGGAATAGTAATCGGAGTTATCAATGTCATATGTTCAGTCATATTATCGAATATGCTAAGTGGAGATTATACTTCAAAGGCTCAAGAAGTAACATTTGTGATATTGACAATTTTAAAAGGCTTGTTGTCATTCTCATTTTTTATACTGAGTTCATATATTTCGATATTGACAATTTTTATATTAATCTCAAATTTTCATAATTCAGTTTATGGAAACGAAGGTTATTTAATAAATTCATTGCCAATAGAATCAAAGAAATTAATTTTAGCAAAATATTTTAACTTTTTATTCTGGACATTTGTTTCAGGTATATTTTACTCAATTTTCTATTTTGCAGGATTATTTTCAAATGTGAATAAATATGAAAGAAAAGAGTTGTTCGATCAACTTAATGAAGTAAAAGTAGAACTTTTCAAAAGAATGGCAACTTATCCACATATGTCAAAAATTATAGCTTTAATTATAATAGCGATAATTTGTTACATTTTGTATATTTTACTATATTCTTGGTACTACATGCTAAGTGTTACTTTTGCAAATTTGATGAAATTAAATAAGATCGCTGTTGGAATAATAACTTTTTTCATTTGTAATGTAATTGTTATGATAATTTCAATAACTTTAATGATTTCAGGAATTGTCAGTTTATCGAAGATTGAAGGATCAGAATTTTCTGAAATACAGGTATTTAATGTATTAAGTGTCCATGGAATAATATTGATGATTGCATTGATACTGTTAAATGTTGGTTCGTTTTTCTTGATAAATTATATTCATTCAAAGAAAATTGATTTAGAATAAATTAATTGAATAAATAAAAAAGAATGTGAATTTAAAACCATTTTTGGAGATAAGTTCACATTCTTAATTTTAAATTTTAAAATATCCTATAATATTCCTGGATATTTTACTCCACCCCAGTTAACATTGTCTTTCATAACAGCAATTTCTTCTAAATTAACATCTCTCAATGCCCATTTTTTAAATTCTTCAAATCCTGTTCTGTCAACAATATAACCGATATGTTCTTTTGGCAAACTTCTGTCGATATATTCTTCTACATATTCGTATGTATTTTTTAAGATTTTGATGATTGATTCTTCATCAGCCCACAATAACCAATCTTCAGCAAGTCTAGGGTTCTTTTTACCAGTTCTTCCCATTATTGTTAATTTGTAATATTTTTTAGAATCTCTTGTCCAAGCATTCATCGGACAGTTTAACACACATTCTCCACAACCGATACATCTGTCATGGTCTCTAACAGGTTTATAATTAACCATTTTTATTGCACCTGTCGACAATTTTGTACATTTTCTTTCACACATTCCACAAGAAACACATCTTTGTGCATCAAAAACAGGTTTAGCCATTCCAATAATTCCAAAATCGTGCATTCTAACTTTTTGACAATCATTCGCACAACCAGTCAAAGCCACTTTAAAATGTAAATCATTTGGGAAAATAACTTTTTCAATTTTTTTAGCTAATTCAGTTGTATTGTATTGACCTTTTGGACAAACTTTGTTTCCGATACAAGCTGCCACATTTCTAGTACCAGCTGATTGATACCCTTCGTTTTCTCCTTTGTAATTAATTTCCAATTTTTCCATAATAGGTTGAACCATTTTATTAACTTTTTCAATATCTTTCCAATCAATCCCTAATATTTCAAATCCTTGTCTAGTTGTGATATGAATTCTACCATCTCCATAAGTATTTGCAATATCATTAACCATTTCCATTACATCAGTAGTGATGCTTCCACCAGGAACTCTGACTCTCAAAGCAGTTTTATGTCTATCTTTTGTTATTCTAAAAGCGTTTTTCGTAACAACTTTTCTATTTATATCCATACTCATTGATTTTTCCTCCATCATTTTTTACTAAAAGCTCAGTCGCCACTTTCAAATTATATTTATTAATCAAGCAATTTTTGTGCAAAGCTGTAATTAAATACAGGCCCTTCTAAACAAATGTATGTTTCATCAATTTTACAGTGTCCACATTTTCCAACAGCACAAGACATTCTTCTTTCAAATGACACCCAAATTTGCTCTTTAGGAATATTTCTTTTTAATACTTCTAAGCAAGTGAAATGCATCATAATTGGAGGCCCAACAACTACAAATTCATAATCAGAAGTATCTTCAGGTAAGAATAAATCAGGAATATATTTAGTAACCATTCCTTGATTCATATCTTTTGCGCCTTCATTGTTATCCAAAGTAATCAATACATCAAATTTTTCTTTCCATCTATCAAATTCATCTTTAAAAATCAATCCTTCAATATTTTTAAATCCAACAATGATTTTCAACGATTTAACTTCTTCAGGATGAGCATAAAAATATTCAATTATTGGTCTTACAGGTGCAATTCCACTTCCTCCAACAATCAAAATCACATTTTTATTTTTATATTTATCAATTGGAAACCCATTCCCATAAGGTCCTCTCAAAAAAATTCTATCATTTTCTTTTAATTTAAAAATTTCATCAGTAACTTTTCCAACTTTTCTTATTAAAAAGTCAAGCCATCCTTCTTCTTCGTTAAAATTAGCAATGGAAATAGGAACTTCTCCAACACGAGGCAATGAAACTTGCATGAATTGTCCAGCACTAACTTTTCCCTTGTATTGTACTCTAAAAAGCCATTCCAAGTGAGTAACTTTTTCTACTTTTAATAATCTATGTACAGTTGGTAAATACACATTTTCAGTGTAATAAGAGTTAAAATTTTCTTCAATTGCTTTTTTCACAAGAGGTAAAGCACTTTCAGCGTAATTAGAATTATTCATTTATAGCAGCCTCCTTTTTTTCTTTAGAAATTCTTTTTAATTCAGCACTCAATTTATTAATACAATTTGAGAAAGAGATATATTCAGGACAAGCATCATCACATCTTCCACATCCTGTACACATATTGTATCCAAATCTTTTTTTGAAATCAGAGATTTTGTGCATTACTTTAAATCTCATTCTATCTCCATGTTTTTGTCTAAATGAGTGTCCACCAGCCATATCAGTAAATCCTTGAACATGGCAAGAAGCCCAAACTCTTCTTCTTTCTCCAACATTTTCTGTTTCGCTGTAAAAAATATCTTGTGTAGAAGTACAAGTACAAGTAGGACACACAAAGTTACATTTTCCACAAGCGATACATCTTTTATCATATTCACGCCATAAATCCAAGTTTATAACATCTTCCAACTCAATATTATCAGGAATATCAACGTGAATTTCATTATCTTCAACAAATTCCATTTCAAATTCCTGTTTTCTATAATTTAATCTATCATTTGCAAAATAGCTTATAAATTCTTCATCTTTAATATCTAAAAATATTTCTGAATCAGTAACTTTAATTCCAATATTGTAATCATCAGTTTTGTTAGTTCCCATATCCACACAGAAACAGTTTTCAAAACTATTAGGACATCCAAAAACTACAAATTTAACATTTTCTCTAACTTTTTTATAGTAAATATCCAAAAATTTATTATTCAAATAAATTTCATCAACCCTTTTCACAGAATGTAAGTCACAACTTCTTAAAAAAATTAAATATTTTTTATTTTTTTCTTCAGGAACTTTAACATTATCTTCGGTAAAATAAAACATTGTTTGAGTAATTGGTAGCATAACTTCCTTAGCTGAAAAATTTGATTTTCTATCAAAACAAATGTCTTCAATTTTATCAATTTTGTGATATCTAATAACAGATGTATCAGAGAAATTCCCAATGCTAGGAACTTCTACAGGTGCATGAATTTCATATTCTTTTTTTAAAGCATCCAAAGCCTTATTAAAATTTGCATAATTTAAGCTAATTTTCATTTTTCCTCCCTAAATTTATAAAATTTTTCTGCCAAATGCAAAAACATTTTTAGTATTACAGAACTGTAAATATTTTTAATTTGTAATTCTTTTCACTAGGAGTATACCTCATTTTAACTGGATTAGGCAAGTAAAAGTTTTTATTTGGATTTCAAATAATTTACTTTTAAAATAAAAAAAGACTGGAAAATTCCAGCCTTAATTATTACCATTTTATTTAAATGTATGTTTAAATAAAATCGTTCCTTTGTATCCTGAACGATTGGAATTATTGAAAGAGTGTTCATATCTTGTATCAACGTAAAGATTACTTTTTTGTCCTAAAGGAGCTTGGGCACCTAGTCCAATTTCTCCCCAAGTTGTATCAAGTTTTTCAGTTATTTTGTCTGAACCAATGTTTGTGTATTTGCTATCGTATTTTGTGAAGTCGTGCCACACATTTGCGACTGCGTAATATGAGTTTGTTCTACTATTACCATTGTCACCATTGTATGCTAATCTTACGCCAGCTCTTCCACGAAGTCCGTTTCTGTTATCTTGGTTAACATTTCTTAATCCATCATTAAACGATTTTGTGTTCAGATATTGGTAAATTAATTGAGCTTGTGGTTCAACTGACCAATTTCCATTTTTTGAGATATTAAAAGATTTTCCGGCTTCTCCTGAAAGTAGTAACCCAAAGCCGTTTTGTTTTGCACTGTAATCATCTCTTGAATTATATTTATTTTGTAAGTAAGAAACTTGTCCTACTAAATCGTAATATGAACCTTTGGGAGTATATTTAGTTTTTGTAATTCCTAATGAAATACTTTCAGATTTTCCTTTTCCTGTATACTTGCTATCAGAAATTTTTCCATTTTCAGCACGGTATTCATCAAAAAAGTCCGTACTTGCTCTGTTATACGAAATATATCCACCTAGCAAATGATCATTTCCATTTTTATCCTTATTAATTTTAAAATCGTGTCCAATTTGTACCCCGTAAAGATTTCCTTCATACTGGAATCTGTCTGTTCCATTTTCATTTAATCCACTTCCATAAATTCTTGTCCAAATTTGCCCTTTATCAGCTGACATATTTTCTAAATCAAGAATTCTATTTTCTCCTCTTCTTTCGTGTAAAGTTCCAACAGTTGAGTATCCCATTTCCATATTAACTTTCGGCATCAATACATATGCAGAAACAGGTTGTGCCATAATGTAAATTGGACGGCTATAACCAGAAGATCCACCAGTTGTTCCCCCAATTATTCCAGTAGTTGCCCCAGAGCTTCCAAGTGGCGAGATTGTCCAGTAATATTCCCAAATTCCATTAACTTGTCTACTAGTAAGTTGTGCTTCAGCTGCTCCAGCTGTTCTTGCAGTTCCAATAAATGTAGTTGGTGTAGAATTTCCAGCAACTTTTACAACAGGAACACTGTTTAATCTTGTAGAAAGTTGCTGAATAGTTCCATCTATAACATTGTAATCTTCTTCATCATCAAAAGAAGAAGGAGAGACTCTAGTACTTCCTGATGCATTTCCAGTGATGTAGACTAAATCTGATTCAGAATTTTCTCCATTTTCTCCTCCTGGAGCATTCCAAAGAGTATTCATTATTATGTTTCCATTATTTCCATGATAATTTCCTTCAATTGTGAAAACATCTTTGTAAGAACCATTGTAAAGATTTATTTCTCCTGCATTTGTTAATGTCCCGTCATTATTAATTCCATCAGAAGTTAATTTTAAAGTGTATTTACCAGTTTCTCCATCAGCTTCTGTTGGAGAAAAAGTTACCATTAATTCAGCATTTTTATCAATATTTAAATTATTTATTGTTGCTGTTGTTGAATTATTTGAACTATTTTCATTAAATGTCCACATAGAATTTCCTTTTAAATTAACATTTAAAACAGATTTTCCTTCTTTGTGCATTAGTCCGCTTAAATCAAAATCTGTTGCATTAACGGTTAATTCTGAATAATTATTATTTGAAATATCTCCTTCTACTTCTATTAACCAATTTTGAGTTTCCGAAATGTGACTTAATAAAAAATCATTGCTATCTAAATGACCAATTAGATTAAGAACAGCTCCTTTAATATTATAACCATTTCTAGCTTCTACTGTTATCAAAGGTTTATTTATAAAGTTTGTACTAGAAACACTTATATTATTTAGTGTTATTTTTGGATTTATCCCATTAACAAAATTTCCTAAGGCATCAGTTGTCGAATAACGAATAACAGCTTCCTCACTATTAAACTTTGTTGATTCCGAAGAATTTGTTCCTGTTCCTTCAAATGAAGAATTTGCACCAGAAATTGTTAATAATGGTCTTGCTGTAAAAGGTGTTGTAGCCGTTGTTGAAAAAACTTCTCCATCTCCTGTAAAAGTAAGTTTTTTACCATCATCAACTTTAAAAATTTTTCTAGTATTACCGGGAATATTAACTTCTCCATCTCCTGTACTAGAATTTACAATATACTCACCATTAGCATTTGGAGTTATAGGTGTTGCCACTGCAAGTCCACCTGTCATCAAAAATGTGATTAGAAGTGCTTTTGTATATTTTTGTTTCCTTTTCAAAACATTTTTCAAATATCTTTCTATTTCTTTCATAATCATCTCCTTAATAAATTCTAATTAATAAATTCTAAATTTTTTTAAAAATTCAAATAAATTATAACAAATTTTATATTTTTCGTCAAAAAAAGATTAAAAAATAAAATTTATTTACAAAAAATTAATAATTTTAGAACTAAAAATAATTCTAATACGTAAAAATAATTATAAAAAATTTTGCTATAATAAAAAATTTACTTCAATTCGTGATAAAAACAAATTGCAAAAATAAAATAAGATGTGGTATAATTGACGCATAACGTTTGTTATTTATCAAAGAAAGGAAGAGAAAATAGATGAAAAATGTATTAAGATTTTTAATAAAAAGAATTTTAATGGGATTTGTAACTTTATGGTTAGTAATTACAATTACGTTCTTTTTATTACATTTATTACCTGGTGATCCATTTCAAAGTGAAAAAGCGATACCACCGAAGATAAAAGAAAACCTAATGGCAAAATATCACTTAGATAAACCTTTAGGCGTTCAATATGTAGAATATTTAAAGAGCATTTCAAAAGGTGATTTAGGAATGTCAATGAAAGTTAGAGGGAGAACGGTAAATGATGTAATTGTAGATAGTTTTCCTGTATCAGCAGATTTAGGAGCTAGAGCAATTATATTTGCATTGGCAGTGGGAATACCTTTAGGAATAGTTGCTGCATTGAAGAGAGGAAAGTATCAGGATAAGATATCAATGGTAATAGCAATTATTGGGATATCGGTCCCGAGTTTCGTCCTGGCGGGATTGATGCAGAAATATGCAGTTGATTTTCATAATGGAATTTTGATTGATAAGCTGCATTTACCGCTGTTTAGAATTTTATTATCAGGTTGGGATGATCCAACGAAAAAAATATTGCCAGTAATTGCGTTAGGATTGTATACAGTAGCGTTGATAGCGAGATTACTCAGAGATAAAATGATTGAGGTAATGGGACAAGATTACATTAGATTAGCAATAGCAAAAGGTGTAAGACCTAAAGATATAGTATTGAAACACGCATTAAGAAATGCAATTTTACCAATAATTACAATAATGGGACCAACAATAGCAGCATTATTGACAGGTTCATTTGTAATTGAGCAAATCTTTACAATTCCTGGATTAGGGAAATATTTCGTTCAAAGTATAAATGATAGAGATTATACGATGGTATTAGGAGTAACAGTATTTTATGCGATATTCTTGATTATAATGATGATTCTTATGGATATTGTGTATGCGTTGGTAGATCCTAAAATTAAACTTGGAAAAGGAGATGAGGCGTAAATATGTCAAATAGTACAAATGAAAAATATATTCCAACAGCAGAAGACTTTAAGATAGTTGGACCAGATACGACTCAAAATGAGGTAATTTACAAACCAAGTTTAACATTTTGGCAAGATGGTTGGAGAAGATTTAAGAAAAATAAATTAGCATTATCATTTTTAGGATTAACATTATTTTTCGTATTTTTAGCAATTTTTGGGCAACATATAACAAAATATTCGTATAGAGCACAGGATTTAACACAAAAATTTTTGAGTCCATCTCAAGGTATGAAAACAGGACATTATTTAGGGACGGATAATTTAGGAAGAGATTTATTCGCAAGACTTTCTCAAGGAATTAGAATTTCAATGGAATTATCAATTGTAACAGCAATTATTTGTGTTATTTTTGGTACAGTTTATGGTGCGATTTCTGCATATTTTGGTGGAATAATTGACACGATTATGACAAGAATTGTAGAAATTTTAATGATAATTCCTTCAATGATTTACATAATTTTATTAATGGTTGTAATGGGAAATAGTGTAAAAACAATTATTATAGCGATGTCTTTGACTAGATGGTTAGGATATTCGTTGTTAGTAAGAGGGGAAGTTTTAAAAATTAAGGAAAGTGAATTTGTGTTAGCATCAAAATCACTTGGTGGAAACTTTCTTTGGATAACATTGAAACATTTAATACCAAATACACTAAGTGTTATAATAATTAGATTGACAACTGATATACCAAATATTATTTTTACAGAAGCATTCTTAAGTTTTATCGGATTGGGAGTACCAATTCCTCAAGCTTCACTAGGAAACTTAGTGTTTGATGGGTTTATAAATATGGATTCGTATCCTTACTTATTTATAATTCCGGCAGTTGTAATTTCATTGATTACATTGGCGTTTAATATTGTAGGAGATGCGTTAAATGATGCATTGAATCCTAAATTGAGATCGTAAAAAACGACTTAAATAAGCTGAAAATTAAAATTGGGAGAAATAGAAAATGAGCAAAAAACTATTAGAAGTTAATAATTTAACTGTTTCGTTTAATACTTATGCTGGAGAAGTTCAGGCGTTAAGAGGAGTTAGTTTCTCTGTAGATAGAGGTGAAACACTTGCAATAGTTGGAGAATCAGGGTCTGGTAAATCAGTTACTGTTCAAACAATTATGAAATTAATTCCGATGCCTCCAGGTGAAATAAAAGGTGGAGAAATATTTTTTGATGGAGAAGATCTAGTAAAAGTTTCGGATAAAAGAATGATGGAGTTAAGAGGAATAAGAATTGGAATGATTTTCCAAGATCCAATGACTTCGTTAAATCCTACAATTAAAGTAGGAAAACAAATTATGGAAGGTATTTTAATTCACAAAAAAATAAGTAAGGCTGAAGCTAAGGCACAAGCAATTGAAATGCTTAGAAAAGTTGGAATACCTAAACCTGAAGAAAGATTTAATCAATATCCACATGAATTTTCTGGTGGGATGAGACAAAGAGCGGTTATTGCAATCGCACTTTCTTGTGAACCAGATTTACTGATTTGTGATGAGCCTACAACAGCATTAGATGTTACAATACAGGCACAAATATTAGAATTGATAAATAAATTAAAGAAAGAATTGAATATTGCAGTAATTTTGATTACGCATGATTTGGGAGTTGTTGCAGAAACAGCTGATAAGGTTGTAGTTCTTTATGCTGGAGAAAAATTAGAGGAAGCACCTGTAGTTGAATTATTCAAAAATCCAAAACATCCATATACTTGGGGATTATTGAAGTCATTGCCGAGATTGGATATGAAAAATGGAGAAAAATTAATATCGATTCCAGGGACTCCGCCAGATTTATTAAAACCACCAGCTGGAGATCCGTTTGCAGCTAGATCAGAGTATGCGATGAAAATAGATTACGAAAGAAAACCGCCAATGATCGATTTAGGAAATGGTCATTTGGTAAAATCATGGCTTTATGTTGATGGAGCACCAAAAGTTGAATCGCCTTTTGCGAATAAAAATGTTGATAAAAAGGGAGATGAGTAAGAATGCCAAGTAATGAAAAGTTAATTGAAATGAAAAATTTAAAAAAATATTTCCCTATGAAACAAAAACAAGTTTTAAAAGCGGTTGACAATGTAACGATGGATATTCATAAAGGAGAAATCTTGAGTTTGGTTGGAGAATCAGGTTCAGGGAAAACAACTTTGGGAAGAACAGTTAGTAGATTGTATCATAAAACGAATGGAGATATATTATTTGGTGGAAAACCTGTTGAAAAATATAGTATAAAAGAATTTACGAAAAAAGTTCAGATGATTTTCCAAGATCCACAAGCGTCGTTAAATCCAAGAATGACAGTGGGAGATATTATTGCTGAAGGAATCGATATTCATAAATTGGCTAAAACTAAAAAAGAAAGAATGGAAAAAGTTTATAGCTTATTGGAAATTGTTGGATTGAATAGAGAACATGCGAATAGATTTCCACATGAATTTTCAGGAGGTCAAAGACAAAGAATTGGGATTGCGAGAGCTTTGGCAGTGGATCCAGAAGTGTTAGTGTGTGATGAGCCGATTTCAGCGCTAGATGTGTCGATTCAAGCACAAGTAGTAAATTTATTAAAGGATTTACAAAAAGAAAGAAATTTAACATTGTTATTTATAGCACATGATTTGTCAATGGTAAAATACATTTCAGACAGAGTAGCTGTTATGTATCGTGGAAAAGTTGTAGAATTAGGAACGCCTGAAGAAGTGTATAATAATCCAATTCACAGCTATACGAAATCATTAATTTCAGCGGTACCAATAGCTGATCCAACTGCAAAAAAACACGAAAAAGTTGGAGTAGACGAATCATATTTAAGAAGTCCAATGGGAGATGTCTCAGAAATTAATAAAATTCCTGAAGTGCCAGAATTGACAGAATATGAGCCAGGACATTTTGTAGAAACTTCTTTTTTGAAGGAAAATAAATTAATATAAACTTATAGTTTTAGAAAGAGAGAAAATTATGAAAAAAATTTTAGTAATTTTAACATTATTGATGTTTGTTTTGTCGTGTGGAAAAGCTGGAGGAAACGGAAAAACAGCTACATTTAACATGGAAGCAGAGCCATCATCTTTAGATCCACAACTTTTAACTGATATGGGTGGATTTATGATTACAGGACTTACTTATGAAGGACTTGTTAGATTGAATGAAAAAAATGAAGTTGTACCAGCAGGAGCAGAAAGTTGGGAAAAATCAAAAGATGGAACAGTTTGGACATTTAAATTAAGAAAAGGAATGAAATGGTCAAATGGTGATGCTTTGACAGCTAAAGATTATGTAAATGGGATGAAGAGAGGATTGGAACCTGCAACAGCGTCTGAATATGCATTTTTGATGTTTTATATTAAAGGAGCAGAAGATTATAACGCTGGGAAAATTAAAGATTTCAATCAAGTTGGGATAAAAGCTAAAGATGATTATACTATCGAATTTACTTTATCAAAACCAGCACCATTCTTTGATAAAACATTAGTTATGCCAGTTTATTATCCGATAAATGCGAAAGCATTGGATCAATTTAAAGATAAATATGCGACAGAAGCTAATAAATCTATTTACAGTGGACCTTATACAATCGAAAAATGGACTCACGATAACGAAGTTATTTTGAAGAAAAATCCTAATTATTGGAATGCAGCAAATATTAAATTTGATAGTTTGAAAGCATTAATGGTTTCAGACTTTAATGCGGCAACAAATTATTTTGAAAATAAAGAGTTAGATTTAACAAAAATTTCGCTTGAGAAAAAAGCTTCTTATGTAGGAAAACCTGAATTAAAAGAAGTTCCAGATGGAAGAGTTTATTATTTAGCATTTAATACAAAGGCGCCAGGACTAAAGAATAAGAAAATTAGACAAGCATTATCATTGGCTATAGATAGAAAAACTTTGGTTAGCAATGTATTGAACGGTTCAGGAATTGTAGCTTCAGGAGTTGTTTCTGAGGGGACAAAAGGAGAAAATGAAGATTTCAGAAAAGAAGTTGGAGATCTTTATACACAATACAAAAATGTTAATGTTAAGGCTTTATTTGATGAAGGATTGAAAGAAGAAGGATTGACTCCAGATAAATTGAAATTGACTTTGACAGTTGATGAAAAAGGAAGTGGAAAAAAAGAAGGAGAATTTTATCAATCTCAATGGAAAGAAAAATTAGGATTAGATGTAAATGTCGAAACTATTACGTATAAAGAAAGATTATCTAGAGCGAAATCAGGAGATTTCCAAATAGTAAGATATGCTTGGGGACCTGATTATGCTGATCCGATGACTTATTTAGAAATTTTCCAAACATCAGCTGGACAAATTAATGTTGCGAAATTTTCAGATCCTGAATATGACAAATTAGTTGAGTTTGCTAAAAAGGAACAAGATAATAAAGCTAGAATGGACGCTATGAAAAAAGCTGAAAAAATCTTAATGGATGATTTCCGTTATACAGGACTTTACTATGAAGTGGCTACATACTTACAAAATCCACATTTAAAAGGTGTTGTTATAAGAGCAGTAGGAAATCCTATTGACTTCTATGCAGCATATAAAGATTAATTAGTAAATCAAAATATTTTTTAAAAAATATCTTGAAATTTGATGGAAAAAATAGTAAAATATAAAAAATAATATTAAGACAGAGGAGTTATTTAAGAAAAATAAAAAATGTTTTTCGAGGTAACTCCTAAAAAAAGAATATATATTTGTATAGAAAAATTTTAAAAAATTATAGATTTTATATTTTGTATAAATTTTATATATGAATTATTTTGTATAAAATATTATTAATTTAAAATTTGAAAGGAAGTGTGTTGAATGAAGAAAATTTTATTAGTAATGAGTTTAATTTTAGCATTTGCCTTATCGTGCGGAAAATCTTCTAATAGTCATACATTATTATTAAACTTAAAAGAAGAAGGAAAATCTTATGACCCACAATTGGCAAATGATTCGACAGCAGAAATAGTTGATTCGTTGATAGGGGAGACATTGATTAGAGAAGGTGAAAATGGACAAGGAGTTCCAGGAGTTGCTGAAAAATGGGAAGTTTCAAAAGATGGATTAGTTTGGACATTCCACTTAAGAAAAAATGCAAAATGGTCAAATGGAGATCCAATTACAGCAAATGATTTTAAAGCTGGATGGTTAAGAGCATTGAATCCTAATACAGCAGCAGAATATGCTTCAAAATTATTCCCAATAAAAAATGCAGAAGCGTATAATAAAGGGCAAGTAAAAGAAGATGCAGTTGGAATTCAAGCTGTAGATAATTACACATTGAAAGTAACATTGGGAGCACCGTTACCATATTTTGATTCAGCGGTTAGATTGTATACATATTTGCCAGTTAATACTAAATTTTTAAAAGAAGTTGGAGATAAATATATGACAAGTCCTAAAGATTCAATTTCTTCTGGAGCATATGTTATTAAGTCTTGGACAAAAGATTCTGAAATAGTATTTGAAAAAAATCCTAATTACTGGAACAAAGACAATATACCTTTAGAAGCAGTTAAAATTAAATTTATAGCAGATGAAGCTGCGTTAAATGCGTTTAAAAATAATGAAATTGATGTAACTAACATTACAACAGAACAAGCTAAAGAGTACGCTAAAGATAAAAGACTTAGAGTGGCAAAAGATGGATCCGTTTGGTATATGACTTACAATATGAAAAATAAAGTTTTAGCAAACAAAAAAATTAGACAAGCGTTATCGTTGGCTATAGATAGAGAAAAATTGATAACAGGAGTTTTAGATAATAAAGGAGAAGCAGCTTATACTTATACAACAAAAGGTGTTGGAATTTATGGAGTAAGTAAAGATTTCTCTGAAGAAGCAGGAAAAATATTCCCAGCTTATAATCCACAAAAAGCAAGACAATTGTTAGCTGAAGGATTGAAAGAATTGGGATTACAAAAATTACCAACATTGGAAATGATATTTAATACAACAGGAAGTAATAAAGCGATTGCTGAATTTATTCAAGAAAGTATGAAAAAGAATTTGGGAATTGACTTTAAAGTAACTGGTATTACATTTAAAGAAAGATTAGCAAGAATGGAATCAAAAGATTATGAAATTGCATTGGCAGGGTTTAATGGAGATTATCCAGATGCAGTAACTTATTTGGAAAGATTCGATTCAAAAGATGGAAACAACTATTCTCAATATGTAAATCCTAAATATGATGCAACATTGAAAATTGCTAAAAATTCTATGGATAAACCGACAAGAGTTAAAGCGATGATTGAATTAGAAAAGATGATTGCTGACGATATGCCAGTAGGGTTGCTTTACTATAGAGCAAATAATAAATTAATCAATCCTAGAGTAAAAGGAATTGTATTCCACCCAATTGGAATTGATTATTATTTAGGAAAAACTACTATTGGAAAATAGTGATGGTTCTAATATTTAGAAAATTTTAAATATATATGATGAAAAAGAATTATCTTAATTTTTAAGATAGTTCTTTTTTGATTTTATAGATAAATATAAAAAAATCATAAATAAATTTTATTTTTTATATAATTATTTTTGTAAAATTAATTGAAATTTTTAAATTTTCAAGGTATACTATGTAATATAAGATTTATTAATAGAAAGGAAGAAGAACAATGAAAAAAGTATTGTTAATTTTAGCGATGGCGATGATGTTCTTTGCATGTGGTGCAAAAGGTTCTAAAGGAAGTACCTTTTCATTAAATTTAGGAGCAGAACCAAAATCAATTGACCCTCAATTATCAACAGATATAGCAGGAGGAACAGTAAACGAATTACTTTCGGAAGGATTATTAAAAAGAACACCAGATGGTAAACCAGATCCAGGAATTGCAGAAAAATGGGAAGTTTCACCAGATGGTTTGAAATGGACATTCCATTTAAGAGATGCCAAATGGTCAAATGGAGATCCTATTACAGCAAATGACTTTAAAGCAGCGTGGATAAGAGGATTGGATCCAAAAGTAGCATCAGAATATGCGTACATGTTATATCCAATAAAAAATGGAGAATTATTTAATAAAGGAAAAGTAACAGCTGACAAAGTAGGAATTAAAGTTGTAGATCCAAAAACATTAGAAGTAACATTGGAAGCACCAACACCATATTTTGCAGATTTAGTAACATTTAAAACTTATTCTCCAATTAATGAAAAATTCTTAAAAGAAGCAGGAGAAAAATTTGATACAGAAGCTAATCAAACAATATCATCAGGACCATATGTAATGAAAAAATGGGTTCATGATTCAGAAATGAAATTTGAAAAAAATCCAAATTATTGGAATAAAGATAATGTAAAAGTTGATAACATTATATATAAAATAATACCTGATAATTCAGCTGCATTAAATGCATTTAAAAATAAAGAAGTTCAAGTAACTCAAATTACTGCAGAACAAGCGAGAGAATATGAAGGTAAACCAGAATTGGTAAAATCAAAAGATGGTTCAGTTTGGTATATTTTACCAAATTTAAAAAATAAATTCTTAAGTAATTCAAAAATCAGAAAAGCAATTTTGTTAGCAGTTGATAGAGATGAATTAGTAAAATCAGTATTAAATGGAACTGGAGAAAGTGCGAGAACATTTGTTCCATCAGGAATTGGAATAAAAGGTATTTCAAAAGATTTCCCAGAAGAAGTTCCAACTTCAATTGAAAAATACAATCCACAAAAAGCTAAACAATTATTCGCTGAAGGATTGAAAGAATTAGGAATGACAAGTGCACCAACATTAGAAGTACTTATAAATGATTCAGGAAATAACAAATCAGTTGCTGAATTTGTTCAAGAATCTGTAAGAAAAAATTTAGGTTTAAATCTTAATGTAAAAGCAGTTACATTCCAAGAAAGAGTTTCGAGAATGGCTTCAAAAGATTTTGATTTAGTATTAGCAGGATGGTCAGGAGACTTTAAAGATCCAGTTACATATTTAGACTTGTTTGTAACAGGTGGAGGACAAAATAGAGGTTCTTACTCAAATCCTCAATATGATGCATTAGTTAAGAAAATAAAATCAACAGCTGATCCTAATGTAAGAGTACCAGCAATGATTGCATTAGAAAAAATAATAGCTGATGATACTCCAGTAGCAGTATTATATCAAAGAAAAAAACCTTACTTGAGAGATACAAAAGTTCAAGGGTTGAAATTTACTGCAATCGGTGGAGAATTTTACTTTAAAAATTTATCAATGAAATAATTTAGAAAAAGTTGGTAAAGCAAAATTTGTTTTACCAATTTTTTTGTTCCATAGTTTACCATAAAAAATAGGGAAAAATGGGATAAATCATTTATATATGTAATATATTAAATAATTAAAAAAAAATATCATTAATAACAATAGAAAAATATTAAAAAATAAGGTATAATAAAGTATATTATTAAATTTAAAAAGAAGGAGAAAGTAGAATGAAAAAAATGTCGGTATTATTAGCATTAGTGCTAATGTTTGTTTTATCATGTGGCGGACATGGAAATAAAGGTAAAGAACTAGTATTGAATCTAGGGACAGCACCAACTTCAATTGATCCGCAAATTACTACTGATATCGCAGGTGGTACAGTAGATGATTTGTTAATGGAAGGATTATTGAGAAAAGATAAAGATGGGAAATCAGTGCCAGGAATTGCAGAAAAATGGGAATCAACTCCAGATGGATTAAAATGGACATTCCATTTAAGAGATGCAAAATGGTCAAATGGGGATCCTATCACAGCAAATGATTTTAAAGCAGGTTGGTTAAGAGCGTTAGATCCTAAAACAGGAGCTGAAAATGCTTATTTGTTATTTATGATTAAAAATGCAGAAGAATTTAATAGTGGAAAAGCAACAGCTGATCAAGTGGGAATCAAAGTTGTAGATCCTAAAACTTTAGTAGTAGAATTGAAAACACCAACACCATATTTTGATGATTTGGTAACATTTAAAGCGTACATGCCTTTGAATGAAAAATTCTTTAAAGCAAAAGGAGATAAATATTTTGCAGAAACACCAGATAACACAATTTCATCAGGTCCATATGTTTTGAAAAAATGGACTCAAGATTCAGATTTGAAATTTGAAAAAAATCCTAATTATTGGGATGCTAAAAATGTAAAAACTGATGCTATCACATTGAAATTGACTGAAGATACAACAGCAGCGTTTAATGCGTTTAAAAATAAAGAATTAGATGTAACAAAAGTAACTTACCAACAAGCTAAAGCGTATAAAGGTAAACCTGAATTAGTAAATGCTGCAGATGGTGGAATGTGGTACTTATTGTTAAATAATAAAGTAAAACCTTTGAATAATACGAAAGTAAGACAAGCATTACAATATGCGATAAATAGACAAGAATTGATTTCTACAGTATTAGAAGGTTCAGAAAAAAATACAAATACATTTACTCCAAGTGGAGTTGGAATTAAAGGGTTAAAAGGAGATTTTGCTGAAGAAGTTCCTACAAAAATACCAGAATTTAATGTAGCAAAAGCTAAACAATTATTGGCTGAAGGATTGAAAGAAGAAGGAATGACTAAAATGCCAGAATTAGAAGTAATTTTTGCTGATACAGGAAGTACTAAAATGATTGCTCAATACATTCAAGAAAATTTGAGTAAAAATTTAGGAATTAAATTGAATTTACAAGTTGTAACAGGAAAAGAAAGAATTAGTAGATCTAAACAAAGAAATTACCAAATTGCAATCGCTAACTGGACAGGAGATTTCAAAGATCCAATTACATATTTAGATATTTTTGAATCAACTAATAAAGGTGCAAACCGTGGAGATTTCTCAAATGCTGAATATGATGCGTTGTCTAAAAAAGCTAAATCTACAGCTGATCCAGCAGTTAGAGTTCCAGCTATGATTAAAATGGAAAAAATAATTTCTGAACAAACACCAGTAGTTGTATTATTCCAAAGACAAAAAAATTATTTAGTAAATCCTAAAGTAAAAGGACTTGGATTTGTAGCAATTGGTGGAGAATTTAACTTTAAAGATTTAGAAGTTAATAAATAATAAATTTCTTGGATTTTGAAAAATAAAATTTGAAGAATAGGAAAAGTTGGCAAGACATTGAATTGTTTTGTCAATTTTTTTGATTATATGATATAATAGTTTATAATGTAATAAATTATAAAAAATAAATACGATTTTTATAAATAGAGAAAATTTAGAGAGGAGAGAAAATGAGAAATTATGATGTTATTGTCGTTGGTGCAGGACATGCTGGCATAGAGGCGGCTTTGGCTTCAGCGAGATTAGGATTGAAAACAGCTATTTTTACAATAACACTTGATAATATTGGTGTGATGTCTTGTAATCCGTCAGTTGGAGGTCCGGCGAAAAGTCATTTGGCGAAGGAAGTGGATGCTCTTGGTGGAGAAATGGGAAGAAATATGGACAAAAGTTTTGTTCAAATGAGAATTTTGAATACGAAGAAGGGTCCAGCGGTAAGGTCTTTACGGGCACAGGCTGATAGAAAAATTTATGCGAGGGAAATGAAGAAAACTGTTGAAGCACAAGAAAACTTGGATACAGTTCAAGATATTGTAACGGAATTAGTTGTCGAAGATGGAGAAATTCGAGGGATTAAAACGAAAACGGGAATGGAATTTTTGGCAAAGGCCGTTGTAATTGCTTCGGGGACATTTTTGAGAGGATTATTGTATATTGGAGATAAGAGAGTAAAAGGTGGAAGAATGGGAGAATTGTCGGCTGATGATTTGACAGGTTCGCTGGAAAAATTAGGATTTAAAATGGGAAGATTCAAAACAGGGACACCGCCTAGATTGGATATTCGTACATTGGACTTGGAAAAATTGGAGGAACAGCCTGGAATTACTGGGATTCCATTGAAATTTTCAATGAGAACTTCTGATGAGGAAGTTACTGAAAAGCCACAATTATCTTGCTATTTGACTAGAACGAATGCTAAGACGCATGAAATAATATTGGGGAATTTAGATAAGGCACCGATGTATAATGGAAGTATTTCGAGTACTGGTCCGAGATATTGTCCTTCGATTGAAGATAAAGTTGTAAAATTTAATGATAAGGATAGTCATCATTTGTTTTTAGAGCCAGAAGGGTTTGAGACTACGGAAGTGTATATTAGTGGACTTTCTACAAGCTATCCTGCAGAATATCAGCAAAAAATTGTGAATACGATTGAAGGTTTGGAAAATGCACATATTATGAGATACGGATATGCAGTTGAATATGATATTGTTGATCCTAGTGAGCTTGATTATACGCTTGAAACACGAAAAGTTAAAGGGCTTTTTTTAGCAGGGCAAGTTAATGGAACAAGTGGATATGAAGAAGCTGCTGCACAAGGTATTATCGCTGGAATAAATGCGGCTTTGAAGGTAAAAGGTGAGGAACCGTTGATTTTGGATAGAGAAACTTCGTATATTGGGACAATGATTGATGATTTAATTAATAAAGAATTATTTGAGCCATATAGAATGTTTACAGCAAGATCTGAGTATCGTTTGATTTTACGTGAGGACAATGCGGATATTCGATTGTCAGAAAAAGGTTATAAAATTGGATTGTTGGATAAAAAATATTATGATAAAGTTTTGGAGAAAAAGAAAAATGTTGAAGAAACAATCATAAAACTGGAAGATACGAAATTGGGAACTAGTAATAAAAGATTGGTTGAGGTTTTGGAAAAATATGGTGAATCATTGAAAAGTGGAACTACTTTGAAGGAAATTTTGAGAAGACCGAAAGTAACTTATGAAGACATTAAATATATTGCAGAAATTATTGAAAATGGGCCTCAGTTGACATTTGATGCGGAAACTGAATATCAAATTGAGGTGCAAGTTAAATATGAAGGTTACATTGCGAAGGCTATGCAAGTGATGGAAAAACATAAAAAACTTGATGATAAACAAATTCCAAAAGATTTTGATTATGATTCGATGAAAGGGATTACGCGTGAGGCTAAACAAAGATTGAAGGAAGGTAGACCTTACAATGTTGGTCAGGCGTCGAGAATGTCTGGAGTAACGCCAGCAGATATTTCGGTTTTACTGATGTATTTGGATGGAGTTTTGAAATAGGAATTTTTAAGAAGTTTTTGATTGGAAAAAGACAAATAAATATAGTAAAAATTTTGTGTAAATAGAAAATAAATTATATTTATTTAAAATAGTTTAGATTAAAAAAATATATAAAAATAAAAGAAAAGAGAAATTGAAGAGAAAAATTATGGAAAATGAAAAAAAATATTTTGAGGAATTACTTACAAAATCAAGTATTGAAGTGAATGATGAAGCAAAAAGTAAAATGTTGAGTTTTTTGGAATTGTTGTATGAAAAAAATCAAGTTATGAATCTGACGGCAATTAGGGATAAAGAAGGAATGATTGAGAAACATTTTATAGATTCGTTATTGTTGACAAAAGTTATTAAAGATGAGGAAAAGTCATTTATTGATGTTGGAACGGGAGCTGGATTTCCAGGATTGGTTCTTGCGATTTTTTATCCAGAAAAAAGCTTTTTGTTAGTGGATTCTGTTAGAAAAAAAATTGAATTTATAAATGAAATTATTGAAAAATTAGAATTGGAAAATGTGAAAACTAGTTTTGAGAGAGCTGAAGAATTGATAAAAGGTAAAAGAGAGACATTTGATGTGGCACTTTGTAGAGGAGTTGCTAATTTGAGAATAATTTTAGAGTACATGATTCCGTTTATTAAAATTAATGGAAGATTTTTACCACAAAAATTGAATTTGAATGAGGTTGAAGAGTCTGGAAATGCGTTGAAACTTTTGGGATCGACAATTGAAGAAATTCATAAATTTAATTTGCCAAAATGTGGTGATGAGAGAATAATTTTGGAAATTGTGAAGAATAAGAAGACGCATGAGAAATACCCTAGAAAAACTGGGATTCCAGCAAAAAAACCTTTGTAATTACAACTTTTTTTATCATTACAAAAAGAAAAAATAAATAAGCAAGAGAGGAAAAATATGAATAAACCAATAAAATATACGCTTGAAGTAAAAGAGGGCAATGCTAGAGCAGGTGTAATTGAGACACCACATGGGAAAATTGAAACGCCTGTATTTATGCCAGTTGGAACGCAAGCGACAGTAAAAGCAATGACAAAAGAAGAGTTAGAGGAGATTAACTCACAAATAATTTTAGGAAACACTTATCATTTGTATTTGAATCCAGGAGATGATTTAGTAGATGATTTTGGAGGCTTACACAAATTTATGAGATGGGATAGACCAATATTGACTGACAGTGGAGGATTCCAGGTATTTAGTTTGGGTTCGTTGAGAAGAATAAAGGAAGAGGGAGTGCATTTTAGATCGCATTTGGATGGATCGAAACATTTTTTGTCGCCTGAAAAATCAATTTCAATTCAGAATAATTTAGGAAGTGACATCATGATGGTGTTGGATGAGTGCCCTCCAGGAATGTCTTCGAGAGAATATTTGATTCCTTCGATTGAGAGAACTACAAGATGGGCTAAAAGATGTATTGATGCGAATAAAAATAAGGACAGACAAGGATTATTTGCAATAGTTCAAGGTGGAATTTACGAGGATTTGAGGGATAAAAGTTTTGAGGAACTTTCTCGATATGATGAGGATTTTGCAGGATATGCTTTGGGAGGGCTTGCAGTTGGAGAGCCACGAGAAGATATGTATAGAATTTTAGAGTATATTACGCCAAAATTACCTGAGAATAAACCAAGATATTTGATGGGAGTTGGAGAGCCGTTGGATATGCTTGAGGCAGTTGAATCTGGGATTGATATGATGGATTGTGTGCAACCGACAAGAATTGGAAGACACGGGACAGTATTTACAAAATATGGACGTTTAGTTATAAAAAATAAGGCTTATGAATTGGATGACAGACCTTTGGATGAGGGATGTGACTGCTATGCTTGTAAAAATTATACGAGAGGATATATTAGACATTTATTCAAAGCGAAGGAAATTTTAGGACAGAGATTGGCAACGTATCATAATTTACACTTTTTGATAAAATTGATGAATGATTCGAGAGAAGCTATAAAAGAAGGTAGATTTAAGGAATTTAAAGATGAATTTATAAAAAATTATACGCAAGGAAAAGAAAGTGAGTGGATAATCCCGAAAAGAATACCATCAACTAGAGATAATACGAGATAAGAATTTTTAATGGGTATATATTTTTTGTAACTAACTGAAAAGTAAATAATGCAAAATGTAAAATTGACAATAGATATGGATTTCTTGTATAATGAGGGTATTATGGACAAATTAGAAGATTTTTTGAGATACTCGGTGCTTTTTTTGTATTATGGTGAGCTTTTTTCAAAGAAACAGAAGCAATATTTGGAGTTATATTTGGAGGAAAATAGTTCGTTTACGGAAATTGCGGAGAAGTATGGAGTTACAAGACAGGCAGTTTTTGATAATATAAAAAGAGGTTTTAAGCAGCTTGAGGAATATGAGAGCAAGCTGAAAATATTTGAGAGAGAAAAAGAATTGAAAAAAAGATTAGAAAATTTAAAAAATAATTTTACAAAAGGAAATTTAGAGAAAATAATAAAAGATTTTGGATATGATGAGGTGAATTAATGTTTAATGGATTAGGAGATCGTTTTAAAGATATATTTAAAAAGGTAAGTGGTCAAGGGAAATTAACTGAAGGAAATATGAAAGATGCACTTCGGGAAGTAAGATTGGCTTTATTGGAAGCGGATGTAAACTATACTGTTGCTAAAAGTTTTGTTGCAAAAATTAGAGAAAAAGCGCTGGGAGAAGAAGTAATTAACGGTGTAAATCCAACTCAGCAATTTATAAAAATAGTAAATGATGAATTAGTAGAAGTTTTAGGTGGAACGAATGTAGCAATTGCTAAGGCTGATAAAAATCCTACGATTATTATGCTTTCTGGACTTCAAGGAGCCGGGAAAACTACTTTCTCAGGAAAATTAGCAAAACATTTGAAATCAAAAGGAGAAAAACCGTTTTTGATTGGAGCCGATGTTTACAGACCTGCAGCAAAAAAACAATTGAAAGTGTTGGCTGATCAGATAAAAGTGCCTTCGTTTACGATTGAAGATAGTACAGATGCATTAGAAATTTGTAGAAAAGGGATTGAAGCGGCGAAAGAAGAACATGCAACTTATGTAATTTTGGATACAGCTGGGAGATTACACATTGATGAAGAATTGATGAAGGAATTACAACAAATTAAATCGGAAGTTAAACCGAATGAAATATTGTTAGTTGTAGATGGAATGACTGGGCAAGATGCTGTAAATGTGGCAAAATCATTTAATGAAGAATTGGAAATAACGGGAGTTGTTCTTACAAAATTAGATGGAGATACTCGTGGTGGAGCTGCATTATCAGTAAAAGAAGTTGCTGGAAAACCAATAAAATTCATAAGTGAAGGTGAAAAATTAGATGATATCGCACCATTCCATCCAGATAGATTGGCTTCAAGAATTTTAGGAATGGGAGATGTTGTTTCTTTGGTTGAAAAAGCACAAGAAGCAATTGACGAAAAAGAAGCTAAAAAGATGGAAGAAAAATTTAGAAAAAATCAATTTGATTTTGAAGATTTCTTGAAACAATTTAAAATGATTAGAAAAATGGGATCAATTGCTGGAATTATGAAGATGATACCAGGTGTTGATACAAGCATGATTGATATGGGAATGGCTGAAAAAGAAATGAAAAAAGTCGAAGCAATTATTTGCTCTATGACTGTTCAAGAAAGAAGAGATCCAAAAATTTTGAAAAATGGAAGCAGAAAAGCTAGAATTGCCAAAGGAAGCGGAGTTACAGTAAACGAAATAAACAAATTAATCAAACAGTTTGAGCAAATGAAACAAATGATGAAAATGTTTAATAGTGGCGGATTCCCTGGGTTAGGTGGTGGAATGCTAAGAGGCCGTAGAAAATAGAAAAAAATTGAGGGGGATTTTTTATGGGAAAAAATGAGAGAAAAAAATTACCGATTGGAATATCGAATTTTAAAGAAATAATCGAAAATAACTACTACTACGTTGATAAAACTAATTTTATTGAGAGCATTTTAGAAGAAGGTTTCAAAGTAGAATTATTCACTCGTCCAAGAAGATTTGGAAAAACCTTAAATATATCAATGTTAAACTATTTTTTTAATATTGAAAATAAAGAAGAAAATCGAAAATTATTTGAAAATTTGAATATTTCTAAAAGTAAATATTTTGAAAAACAGGGTAACTATCCGGTAATTTCGATTTCGTTTAGAAATTATGGGGAGAAAGACTGGGAGAATGGGTTTAAGATAATAAAACAAATAATCGGAGATTTATATACTGAACATAAATTTTTGATTGAAAAAATGGATGAGATTGAAATTGAAAAATTTAATTCGATCAGAAGAGAATCAGATAAAGGAAATTGGAGAAATTCATTATTAAACTTGACGAAGTATTTGTATGAATATTATGGAAAAAAAGTAGTCATTCTAATAGACGAATACGACCAACCAATAATAGATTCCTATGTAAAAGGCTACTATGAAGAAGCAATTGATTTTTTCAAAAGTTTTTACGGAAGTG
>CAURGH010000008.1:0-89399 GCA_963524305.1 uncultured Leptotrichia sp.
TCAGCTGGTTAGAGCATCTGACTGTTAATCAGAGGGTCGTTGGTTCGAGTCCAACTGGGGACGCCATTTTTTTTATTTATATGATATAGGATAGTTTCAGGAAGAAATTAAAAGTTAACCTAATTGGTTTTAAAGAAGTTTTACCATAAAAATAGTTTTACTATAAAAATAAGGATTGATTTTTGTTTTTTTATATAGCAAGAATCAATCCTTATTTATTTAGGTTATTAATAAATTGTATTTATCAAATTTTTTGAGAAGTTAATTATATAATTGCCCAAACTCTTACTGGTAATCCGTTTGCATCACTAATTCTAGGTGCAGCTATGAATATAATTGCTCCTATTGGTGGTAATTTATCTAAATTATTTAATACTTCAACTTGGAATTTATCTCTTCCTAAAATGTATCTTTCACCTGCTAAATCTCCATTTTTAGCACATGTAACGGCAGCATCTGTATCAAATGTTTCGTGTCCAACTCCAGCAATATTTCGGTTATCGAATAAAAATTCTAGGGTAGAAATTGGCCATCCAGGTGTATGTGCATTTCCATTTTCATCGGCATTTTCTAATGCTTTTAAATCAGGCCATCGTTTGCTCCAATCACTTCTAAATGCTACAAAAGAATTTTCTGGAATTTTTCCATATTTTTTTTCAAATTCTAAAATATCTTCGATACTAATTTCGTAATCATTATTCTCTTTTACTTTTTCACTAAGATCAATAACAACAAGAGGTAAAATAGTATCAGAAATATTAAAATCTTTTGCTAAACGGGCATTTTGTATGAAGTGTCCTGGATAATCAATGTGAGTACCAAATTGCCCTGGAAATTTGAAAGTTTGTATTCTTAAATTCATTTCTGAAAAATCTATAACGGTTTTATTAAGTTCTAAAACACCTTTCGGCATTCCTTGCCAATAAGGGCTTTCATTTGATAATTCATGTGATAATTCAATCCATTGATGATTTTTTAATGTTTCTAGTGTTTTCCATAAATTTGACATAAAATCACTCCTTTGTTTTATTTTATTTTTGATAATTTATTGTTCAAATATTTATTTAGTATTATTGTATCATAAGAGAAAAAATTTGTATAGTAAAATTAATATTTATGAGAAAAAAGAATAATTGAATATATGTAATAAATGTTTTGAAAGATTTTAGATTTTGTAGAATTAAGAGAAATTTTTGGAAATATAAAAGTTGTTATATCATAATTGTATTAGAGATTAGAAAAAAGTTTATAAAGTATTGAGTTAATATGATGGCATTGAGATTAATTCTCTGGTAGATAGATTATTTATGATATTATTTGGCAAATGAATTTATGAAATTAGTAATTTTTAAAAAATTTTTATAGATAGAGAATTGATTGTAGGAGCGAAATAATTTAAGAAAGGTATTCAAAAATTTTTATGTTCTCATTGTTTGAAGAGAATAAAAAAAGTAAGTTTTACAAAAAAACTTACTTAACTGAAAATAATGCTTTAGCTACTCTTGGGCTTAAATTTTCTTTGTTAGCTAATAATATTTTTTTAATTTGATCGTCATTTTTACCTTTTAAAGTTTTCATTGCTTTTGTAGAAACTCTTACTTTAACTTCTTCACCATTGATATTTAATTTCATAGCTTGAAGATTAGGTCTCCAAATTCTTTTAGTAGCTCTTTTAGAGTGACTTACATTATTTCCGTGACTCACTTTAGTTCCAAAAATTTCACATCTTTGCATAATATTCTACGTCCTACTTAAACTAAAAAATTAAGTAGTCTCCTTTCCTTTTTAATTTATTTAGCTTTTGCTATGTGTTTTTAACTATATAATTAGTGTATATGAATTTACTACATTAAATTACAAATAATTAACTATAATTTTAGTTTTGATTATTTTGTGAGTATCATTTTTTAAACGATTAAATGTAGTTAACTTCACTTCAAATATCGGTTTATATTTTAACATATTTTTTGAATTATTACAAGAAAATATGAAAAAAATTTGAAAAAATCTGTAGAAAATATCGAATTTATACTAGATGGATAAAAAAGAGTTATAAAAATGGAAAGTATTTGATGAAAAATATTGAAGATAATAGGGAGTATAGTTTGATGGTAAATATCAGAAAAATTTAGGAAATGATGATATTATATTTAAACTATGCTCAAATCTGTTTAAAAATCAAACTACTGAAATTGTATAAAGTGAAGGTTTGAGTAAATGTTTGTAGTTTTTGAGTTTAGTTTTAAAGCAGTTTTACTATATTAGTATTGTAAATTTTTTTATTTTATGCATAATCAGGATTTTTATAAAAAATGGTGTTTCATAACGAGAAAATGTATTTTAAGTATAAGTCGCACATGTTATATTTTGTAAATTAATTAAACAATGTTTTTTTAATTTTTACAAAATATTTGTGGTGTAAAAATCATTTTCAAATTATGAGACACCGTATTATTTTAACTGTATTATTTTGAATGTTGAATCAATAGTTATGTTTAACTATTGATGTAGTTACTTCGGTGTTTATACTCAATCTATTTAAGGTAAATCAAACTTTTTAAAATTGTTTAAATTTAGATTTTAAGTAAATAACTAAAATTTTTGAGTTTGATTTCAAAACAAATTTTATTGTATATTGAGCAATTATCCGCTATTACGAAGACCTGTTGCCAGTCCGTTTATTGAGATGTGGATTGCTTTTTGTAGATCTTCTGATGTATCTCCACCTCTCGCTCTTTTGATTAATTCGATTTGTAAGTAATTCATTGAATCGAAGTAAGCTAAACGGTTTGAAAGGCTGCTTGCCAATTCAGGGTTATCAGCTAAAAGAACGTCGTTTCCTGTGATTTTTTTCAAGACATCAATTGTTAATTCCCATTCTTTTACAATTTCTTTGAAAATGTGTTGTGCTACTTCTTGGTTTGAAGCTAATTTTACATATTCAGAGAAAATTCCTAAATCTGATTTTGAAAGTACCATATCAACATTTGAAATTGTTGATTTAAAGAATGGCCATTCGTTGTACATTTTTTTCAATGTTTCAAGTCTGTTTTCGTCGTTGTTGATCCATTTTGTGAATGCAGTTCCGACACCGTACCAACCTGGTAACATGATACGAGCTTGTGACCATGAGAATACCCAAGGGATTGCTCTTAAACTTTCTAATGTTTGTGTTTTCTTACGAGAAGAAGGTCTAGAACCAATGTTTAATCCTGCGATGAAGTTTATTGGTGTAACTTCAAAGAAGAATTCTGAGAAACCATTTGTATTATAAACTAAATCACGGTAAGAATCGTAACTTAAATCAGATATTTCAGCAACAATTTTTTCATAAGGTTCCAAACTTGCATCGGCAGTAGTTAAAGCACTTGATTCTAAAGCAGCTGAAACTAGAGCTTCTAAGTTTTTGAACCCTAAATCAGGATTTCCGTATTTGGCACCTATTACTTCTCCTTGTTCTGTTAAACGGATAGTTCCGTCAGCACTTCCTTCTGGTTGTGCTAAAATGGCTTCGTAGCTAGGTCCTCCACCACGACCAACAGTTCCCCCTCTACCGTGGAAGAATGAAATTTGAACATCAAATTCTTTTCCGACAGCTGTTAATTCTTTTTGTGCTTTGTATAAAGACCAGCTTGAACTTAAATATCCACCATCTTTGTTACTGTCTGAGTAACCAAGCATAACTTCTTGTTTTCTACCACTTTTTGCCATCCATTTTCTAATTAATGGTAGTGAGAACCATTTTTTCAAAACTTCAGGAGCGGCTTCTAAATCTTCAACTGTTTCAAATAAAGGAACAATTTGCAAATCACAAAATTCATTTCCAGCAGTTCCTCTAGCTAAGTTTGCTTCTTTCAACAGAATTGCGATTTCAAGCATGTCAGAAACATTCATTGCATGAGAAATCAAATTCTTTTCAATAATTTTACTACCAAATCTGTCTTTCAATGATTTAGCTTTTTTATAAATAGCGAGTTCAGATGCTAATAATTCGCTTTTTGGAATATTTTCGTCGCTTAATGGACGAGGATCTTGTTCTAATTCTCTGATTAATACTTCGCAACGTTCTCCTTCAGATAATTCTAAATAATTGTCAATAATGTTGGCATTTTTTAGTAATTCAGCAACACAAATTTCATGTATGCTTGAATCTTGTCTTAAATCGATAGTTGCTAAATGGAATCCAAATATTTTTGTAGCAGTTATTAAGTTAAGTAATTTTCCTTTAACTAAAAGGCTACTATTATTTTTTGCCAAAGAATCCGCTATGATTTGTAAATCTTTTGTGAATTCTTCTGAATATTTATATGGATTATTTGAAGCATTTTCTCTTTTTGGTGGTAAAAATTCTGTATTTTCACACAAATTGTAAGCTGTTGCTAAAAGTCTGTCTTTGATTGTTGTTAAGGCACGACGGTAAGGTTCGTTTGTACGGTGAGGAGATACTTCTCCTGAAGCTTCAGCTAATTCTTTTACTTCTTCAGAAACATTTGTCATTGTGATAGACATTGATAAATCACGATAAAGAAGTTGGATTTCAGCTAAGTAATGTTGGAATAATTTTAATGCTTGAGCTTGAGCTGATTTTTCCAATGTTTCTACAGTAACGTAAGGGTTTCCATCTCTATCTCCACCAATCCACATTCCCATTGTTAATGGTGTTAATGTTTCAGATTTTTCAGGGTCAGTTCCTAATTTTTTTGATAATTCATGAAATTTGTTTGTTAATTTAGGAATTTCATTGAAAAAAGTGATATCATAATAGCTTAAAGCATTATTTATTTCGTCAGTAACTCTTAATTTTGAAGTTCTTAACATAGAAGTTTGCCAAAGTATTTGGATTTTTCTGTTTAAATCTTCAATCCATTCAACTTCATCAATTTGAAAATTTCTAACATTATCGTGTTGGTCTAACAAATCAGTAATTTTTTTATTCAAATCAAGAATACTTTTTCTTTGTACTTGTGTTGGATGTGCAGTTAACACGGGTACAATCGAAACATTTTCCATTGCTTTAGCCATTTTTTCTCTATTAATTCCTTTTGCTTTTAAATTATTTAGAGATTTTTCTAAAGTTCCTAATTGCAATTTATTGGAAAATTTTATTGCACGTTGTTCTTGAGTTTGGTAAACATCTTCGGCAATATTTGCTAATAATGAAAAATGTGAAAAGCTTCTGATTACACGTAAAATTTCAGAATCAGAAAGCTCAGAACACAATTTAGAAAGATTTTTACGGCTTTCTTGAGTTTGATTTTTATAAAATTCGACTGAAGCATTTTTTAACGCTTCTGTAACTTGATAAATATGCAGTCCTGCATATGAAAAAATAGTTTCACCTAAAAGACCACCTAGTAATCTGTTGTGTTCTAATAAAGTTTCTTGCCTTTCATCTCGATTAACCGAGAGTAAGGGTGTTACAGGTAAATTTTGGTAACTCATAAATATTAACCACCTTCTGAATAAATTTATTTTTCAAAGTATAATTTGTAATTTTGATACAAATATATAGTCATACCGCTTAAGTAATCAAACTGAGAATTATGACTATTAGCCTCAAACTCCAGTATTTTTTGAAAATTTATTTGTTTGATTTTAAAAGAGGTCGAGTATACATTGAAATTCTATAATTTATTATAGAATAAAACGAGATATTTTTCTAGCACTATTTTTAAAAAATTATAAATTTATAATTGAGTATATATGTTATTAATGATTAGATAAAGAAATTTTTATTAACTAGATTTCAATTATAAAATAAAATATTATAAATAATTATTAGATTTTATTATTTAAAGAAGATTTATAAAAAAATGGAACTGTCTAATAAGTCCAAAATTTTATAGCTATAATTTTTTTTATATAGTAATTTATTAACTTATTAAGACAGTCCCTTAAAAAAAATAAATTTTTAGTTATTCTTTTCTTCTTTATCATTTTCGTTTTTTTCATCTTTTTTATCAATTTTGTTTTCTATATCAGATACAGATTTTTTAAATTCACGTATCATTTTACCAATGGCTTCCCCTAATTCAGGAAGTCTTTTAGGTCCAAAAATTAATAATGCACCGAGAATTAGAATAATAACACCAGGTGCTCCAATATCTCTAAAAATTCCCATTTTTATCTCCTTTTATTATAAATATATTTACTAATAAGAACACTTACTTCATATAATAGAATCAACGGTGCCGTCATTGTCAAATCACTTATAAAATCAGCTGGAGTTAGGACAACTGCTAAAACGAGTAGTAGAAAATATCCGTATCGTCTGTTTTTTATAAGAAATTTTGGCGTTATAATGTGTAGTGATGTTAAGAAAGCTACAATAACGGGAAGTTCAAATATTACTCCTAGAGGGAGTGAAGTATGTAACACAAATGCAAGATAGCTATCTGCAGTTAATTGTACGTTAAATAGATTTTCTCCAAGAGAAAGTAGCATATTTAAAAGTACAGGTGTTATGAAGAAAAATCCAAATGCAAGTCCTGTGATAAACAGTACAAAGGTTGCTGGTACATAGGAAAGTATTATTTTGGCTTCTTTGTCTTCAAGTGCTGGACGAACAAATGCCCATATTTGATAGCTTGCAAAGGGTAAAGTCACACTAAAGGCACAGATTCCTGCAATAGTTAGATAAATTCCTAAAATATCATCAGGCCCTAAAACAACTAATTTTTGATTAAAGGAGGAAGTTAACATTTTGTATATATCTGAACAGAAGGTAAGACTTATTATGAAAGTTAGAATAAAAAATATTATTGTAAATATAAATCTTTTTCTAAATTCAGTTAGATGTTCTACTAGGGTTTGATCTTTAATATTTTGCATTGTTTTCCTCCTTTTTTGAATATTTTTCTTGCATCTTATTTGTTTTTTGTTATTTTTTTCAATGTAGCTATAACTATTACAACAATTAATATTAATTGACTGACAAAGACTTCAACATTTGCATATATTCCTAGCATTTCTATAGTTGGAACAAAATGTATTACATGTAATGGTAAAATTCCTACAACTTGTAACATGTGAATACTTGTACCAAGCATCTTGAATGCAAGGAAATAAATTGTCCATGTAAGTACGAAAAATACTTGGTGTATTTTTATTTTAGATGAAGCATATATAAGTACAAATGCAATTATAACCAGTATAATAATAGCGCTAAGAATACCAATTATCAAATTTTGTAATGAAATCAATGGTAAAATTCCCACATAAAATAGAATTGTTTCAGCTCCTTCTCTAAAGACTGCTAAAAAACTCAAAATAAACATTGATACAAAACTTCCGGTACTTAAAACGATATTCATTTTTTTGTCAATATAGTTTTTCCATGATTTTAAAGAAGATTTACTGTGTAGCCAAAAACCAATTCCTATCATCATTAATACAGCAAAAATTCCTACGAAACCTTCTAAAATTTCACGGTTTGTTCCAGAAGATACAGTTGGGAATAATGCTTGAAGGACAAATGCTATAATGACGCTTGCTAGTATACCAGCAGTTGCTCCAGCGTAGACCCATCTAAGACCTTTTTTCTGATTTGCAGCTTTTAGGCTACTTACAAGTGCTAAAACTATAAGTAATGCTTCCATACCTTCACGTAGAAGAATAAACATTGCATCTAAAAAGGTATAATGAGCTTTTGTGTCAATTTGTGACAGTTCAGTTATAAGATTTTGAAGTTGATCTTGATACTGTTTTTCAGTTCCTTTTACCATAATAATTGGTGTTTGTGTTTCTACTTTTGTATAAAGCGCTGAATTACGAGTGCTTACATCTCCTTCAACTGTTGGCCAAACTTGTATAAATTGTTTAACTTTAGATTGTCCTGTAGCTTTATCACTGTTTTTAAAAGATTTAAGAGCATCTTTTAACATATTCACGGCATCTTTAAGTGTAACAGTTTCAGAAACATTATTTTCTATTTTTTTCCCATCCAAATAATCTTGAATACTTGATTTTAACTCATTAAAAGAATTTATTGTATTTTCATAGTTGAAAGGTTCTACTTCCATAGCGCTTCTAAGAAATGACATTGCAGTTTCCACTTTTCCATAGTAAGCAATATCTTTATTTCTAATAAAACTTTCATTTCTAGTCCATACACTATTATATTTTAAGTATTCTTTTTTCATAAGTTCTACATTTTTTGTTTTAATAGATTTTTCAAGTACTTCAAGTGCTGGATACATTTTAGATTTAAAATTTTGTTTTTCTTCTTCTCCATTGACTGGATTTTGCTCTTTTTCAAATGCAAGAAGAGCAGAAGTTACTTCTTTTAGATCATTTTCTGAAAGTGTAACCTTATTTTTTTCTAAAAGTTCTTTTACTTTCTTTCCTTGTGGCGAGTTAGAATTTTTTACTTTTTCAAATTCATTCTTTACTTCGGAAAAAATTTTTTTAGCTTCATTTTGATTATTATTTTTTAATGCAGTTGTAGCATCAGTTATTTTTATATAAATTTCACTATAACTTTCTTTCGCAATAATTGTTGTAAATGAAAGAATAAGGCATAGAATAATCATTAATGATATTTTATTCAAATAATTTTTGACCAATGTACTCTCCTTTCTTTACTCCTCCAAAGCACGCAAAAATTCCTGTTCCAACGTGAGTAATGTATTCGTTTAATTTATCTTCATTTCCAAGACTATTTTGGATTTTAATAAATTGTTCAGGATCTTTTTGGAAACATAAGAATAAAAGCCCAGCATCAAATTGACCACTTATTTCATCAATTCCATTTGAATATGAGAAAGCACGACGACATATTTTGGTACCAGCTTTTTTGGCAAGATATACATGAGAATCAATAGGAATTACAGGTTTTCCGTCTGAACCTTTTTTCTCTATATCAATTGTAGCAAATTCGTCTTTTTCTCCAAATGGAGCTCCACTTTCTTTATATCTCCCAAAAGTATTTTCCTGTTCTTGCAAGTTTGTACGATCCCAAGTTTCCAAGTGCATTTGAATACGTCTAACGATAAGGTATGTACCATTTTTTAACCAGTTATCTTTATCATACCAAACGACATTTTTGAAATCATTTTCATTTTTGGGGTTTTCTGTACCATCTTTAAATCCAAATAAATTTCTTGGAGTTTCTTTTCCATTTCCAATTGGAAGAAATCCAGATTGTGTCCATTTTAAATCAATTAATGAACGTCCTTTACGTACAAGGTTTCTTACAGCATGAAAAGCTACTTGAGCATCATCTGCACACGCTTGAATACAAATGTCCCCACCTTTATATTTATCTTTTATTTGATCTCTTGGAAAATGTGGTAAATCTTTAAATTCAGGTAATTTTTTACTGTCTAGTTTTAATTTATCAAGAAAAGTAGGACTTATTCCAAAAGTTACTGTTAATCTATAAGGATTTAATCCAACGGTTTCTCCCGTGTCTGCAGGTGGAAGCAGATGATTTTTAAGTTCAGGTGCAACTAGTTCTCCACTCATAAGTTTTTCTGTGTAATCAGTCCAGTTCTTAAACATTTGCTTGACTTCTTCTAATTCAATAGAACGTAAATCAAGTACTGCAAAATAAACGTTTTTTTGAACTGGAGTTGCAATTCCAGATTGGTGTTCCCCATAAAATGAAATTTCTTCATTTCCAACAAGTTGTCCAGATGTACCATTTATCATTTTTGCTAAAACTCCACTAGCACCACTAGCTCCGATAGCAACTCCTGCTCCAGCTATACCAGCTTTTTTTAGAAAATCTCGACGAGATATTTTTTTTTCAAACCATTTTTTATCATTTTCGTTACTCATTATTTTTACCTCTTTATTTAATTATTTTCCACTTACATCCATAATGATACCCATTTGTGATAAAGGTTCACCTAATTTAGTTACAGCTTCAGCAAGAGCTTTTGTATCTTCTTTTGTAAGTTCTGTGTATAATTTGTAATGTTTGTCATCAGTCATGTATTTATTTAATAGATCATTTACAGCTTTAAATTCTGAATCTAAAGTTGCTACAAGTTTAGCATCTTTTTTTTCAAGTTTAGGTCTAAATAATTCAAATATTTTTTGTGCTCCTTCAATGTTTGCTCTGAAATCATATAAATCGGTGTGAGAATAAACTTCTTCTTCCCCTGTTATTTTTGAAGTTGATACTTCGTTAAGTAAATCAATAGCACCTGTAACCATTAAATCTGGAGTAACTTCTACAGTAGCAATTTTTGCTTTTAATTCCTTAATATCTTTTACTAACTGATCAGCATATTTTTCTGTCCCTTTTGTTGTATTTTGCTCCCATAATATTCTTTCAATTCTATGAAAACCTCTCCATCCTTCTTCAGTTTTCTTTTCTTCTTTAAAATCAACTAAACGGAAATCTATGTTAACATCTGATTCCCCAAAACTTTCAGCAATAGGTTCTGATCTTTCATAAGACATACGAATTAACGGATATACTTTTTTAGCTTCTTCCAATTTTCCTTCTTTCAAAAGTTGTGCGAAATTTTCGGTATCCTTTAAAAGCATATCTATTTGATCTTCCACAAATTTTTTATACTCAGTAGTTTCTTTACTTAGATCTACTTTTCCATTTTTTTGTGATTGCTGCGAAACAGATGAATCTGCTTTTCCGTTATCTTTTGTTTCCCCATTTTTACCACAGCTTACTGCAATTAGTGCTCCTAATAATAATAAAATTCCTATTTTTTTCATAAAAATCCTCCTATTTTTTGTTGTTATAATTATACTTGTTATTTTTTTATTTGTAAAGTAAAAATATTTGATTATTGAAATATTTTTTAAAAAAATAATAATTTTTTTGTAAAATAAGTAAAATAAAGATATACTTTTATCAGATTTCAAAAAATTTTATAAAAATATGAAAAAGTATGATATAATCTTAAATAAAATAGAATTTTAAGAAAATAAAAAATGAATAAATAAATTGATAATTTTTTAGAAAAGGAAGTAAAAATGGAAAAAAGATACGATGTTTTAGAATTTTACAAAATAGTTAATGAGCTTATCGATTTATCAAGATTGGAAAATACGAAGGAAAAATTTTTAGATATAGATATCATTAAAGAAAAATCAACTTTGGATAAAGAGTTGATGTTAATGGGAGAAATGATAGATTTTTACAAGTATGATGATGGTTTTGAACTGTCTGGATTATCGGATATTCAAAGATTTATGAGAAATGTTGAAGTGATTGGATCATACTTGAGTTCTGAAGATTTAGCAAATTTGAAGAGAAATTTGACAATTTTTAGGGTTTCAAAAAGTCGAGCTAAAAATGTGCGTGATAAATATAAGAATATTTGGCAATTGTTTGCAAATGTTGAGGAAGTTAAGGATATTGAGCAATTTATTGATGATGCGGTTAGAGAAGATGGGACATTGAAGGATGATGCATCACTTGGATTGAGAGATGTTCGTAGACAAAAGCAAAATATAAATGCGAATATTAAAGAAAAATTTGATGACTTAATGAATGGGAAAGATACGCAAAAGGCGGTTTCAGAGAGAATTATTACTCAAAGAAATGATAGATTTGTAATTGCGGTGAAAACTGATTTTAAAGGTTTGATTAAAGGGATTGAGCATGATAGATCAGCTACGGGGAGTACTGTTTACATTGAGCCATTGAATGTTGTTTCGTTGAATAATAAGTTGAGAGAGTATGAGGCGAGAGAAAGAGAAGAAATTAGGAAAATTTTACTTAGGTTGACAGAGTTGATTCGTGGTAGAAAAGAGGAAATTTTAGAAATAAAGGAAATTTTGGAAAAATTAGATTTTATTGATGCAAAAACGAATTATGGAATTTCTAAAAAGGCAATAATTCCTAAAATTATTAATAAAGAATATTTAAAATTGGTTGAAGCTCGACATCCACTGATTGATGAAAATGTGGTTGTGCCAATTAATTTTGAGCTTGGAAATCCTGAGAGTATAATGCTTATTACAGGTCCGAATACTGGAGGGAAAACGGTTACACTAAAAGTTGCGGGGTTGTTGACGATAATGGCGCTTTCCGGGATACCTATTCCTGCTGGAGAAAAGACAGAAATTGGACATTTTCAAAATGTATTGGCTGATATTGGAGATGAGCAGAGTTTGGAGCAAAATTTGTCGTCATTTTCAGGACATGTTAGCAAAATTAAGGATATTATGGAGCATGCAAGCAGTAAATCGCTTGTGTTGATGGATGAGCTTGGAAGTGGGACTGATCCGATGGAAGGAGCTGCGTTTGCAATGTCGATTATTGATTATTTGAATAAGAAACACGTAACTTCGATAATTACGACACATTATAGTGAAGTCAAGGCTCATGCGTTTAATTCGACTGGGATAAAAAGTGCTTCGATGGAATTTGATGTGGAAACGTTGTCGCCTACGTATAGATTATTGGAGGGAATTCCTGGAGAAAGTAATGCGTTGATTATTGCAAGAAAATATGGGATTAGTGATGAAATCATTGAAAATGCGAAAACTTACATAAGTGAGGAAAATCAAAAAGTAGAGGAAATGATTAAGTCGATTAAAGAGAAAAACGATGAGCTAGAAACTTTGAAAGCTGAATTGGAAAATTCTAAAAGAGAATTGGAAGAGCAAAAATCAGATTATAATCAAAAATTGACGCAGTTGGAAAATGAGAAAAATAACGTAATTAAAAAGGCATATGAAGAAGCTGATGAATATTTGAAAAATGTTCAGGCAAAGGCTAGAAGTCTGGTTGATAAAATTAGTAAGGACGAGTTGAAGAAGGAAGAAGCGAAGAGTACGCAAAGAAGTCTGAATATGCTTAGAAATTCGTTCATTGAGGATAAGAAGAAAAATGTTAAAGAGAAAAAAGTGTTTTCTAAAGACATCGATATTCATGAAGGAGAAGAAGTGCTGGTAAAATCATTGAATCAAAATGGAAAAGTACTTCGTGTAATGGCTGATGCTGGAAATGTTCAAGTTCAAGCGGGAATTTTAAAATTAGTTGTTCCTATTGAAGATATTTTGAAGATTAAGAAGAAAAAGGTTAATAAATTTAAGAATTTTGCTTCATTGAAACGAACTTCACAAGTTCGAGGAGAAATTGATTTACGTGGAATGACAGCTGATGAAGCGATTGCTGATTTGGAAACATATTTGGATAGAGCGATGTTAACTGGATATCATGAGGTTTATATCATTCATGGAAAAGGAACAATGGTTTTGAGAAAAAAAATACACGAATATTTAAGAACTTCAAAATATGTAACAGAATTTAAAGATGCCAATCAAAATGAAGGTGGAATTGGGTGTACAGTGGCTACTTTGAAATAATTTTTTAGAATTTAGGAATAAAGGGATGATTAAAATATATGAAAATTGAGAAAATTTATATTTCTAATTATAAAAATTTGAAAAATTTGGAAATGGATTTTAAGAAAGATAATAAGATTTTAGATTTAGTTGTCTTGACTGGATCGAATGGAAGTGGAAAAACTCGTATACTGGAGTGTATACTCAATTGTTTTGAAAATTATATAAATTCTAATTATAGAGAAGACAAAAATCAATTGGATATTTATTTTCAAGAAAATGAGAAAAAATGTTTTAATGATAGTTTTGATTTAGAAATGTTTTTTAAAGTATTGAACAGGTATAACTGGAAGAAAGTAGAACCTTTTGTGCTGGGAGATAACTATAAAAAGGATGATTTTTTTGAAAAAGGAAAAATGTTGAAAGAAAAATTAGAAGTACTTCCTAAAATAATTTATGTTCCGACTGAAATAAATTTCCAAAAAATGGATACAGCATCGACAACTTTAGTTCAAAAATATAGATTTATTAATATTGTAGACACAAATTTGATAAAAGACATTCCTTCTTTCATTGCTACAAAAATAATTACTGCGATATTTCAAAACAAAAATGAAAAAGTTGGAGATGTGCAGAAAAAGGTTTTTGATGAGATAAATGAAATATTTGAAATTTTGGAGATAAATGTGAAAGTTGAAGATATTTCACAAGATGGTAGAAATATACCAATTTTTAAAAATTCAGCAGGAGAAAAGTTTGACATAAATGAACTTTCTTCTGGGGAAAAACAGTTGTTTTTACGAACATTGGCAATAAAAATGGTGAATCCTGAAAATTCAATTATTTTGATTGATGAACCTGAGCTTTCGTTACATCCGAAGTGGCAGCAACAAATTGTCGATGTTTATAAAAAAATTGGGAAGAATAACCAGATAATTATTGCAACACATTCTCCGCATATTTTGGGGAGTGTAAAAAAAGAAAATATTATCTTATTAGATAGAAGCGATGATGGCAAAATTATGATTAAGACTGATGAAGATTTATATGATTCTTATGGACAGCCGACAGATAGAGTGTTGAAGGACATTATGGGATTGGAAAGCACTCGTAATCCAAAAATATTTAAATTATTGGAAGAAGCTGAGGAATTGATAGATAAGAATGAATATGAAAGTGAAAAATTTAAAAATAAATATAATGAGTTGAGGGAAATGTTAGGAAGTAAAGATGAAGATTTACTTTTGATGGATATGGATATTCAAATTAGGAAAAAAAGAGGCTCTAAAAATGTTGAAAATAAATAAAAAAGAGGAACCGGAGTTTTTTTCAAAGTTTAAAAAGAAAGAGAAACCTAAAAATTGGGGAGATTTTGATTTTAGGCTAAAAAATGAATTGAAAGAATATATGTTGGAAAATGAACAGAAAATTGGAAAAGAGAAATATTGTCCATATTGTGAATTAAAAATTTTATTGGAAAATAGTCAGATAGAACATTTGAAACCGAAAGATAAATTTCCAGAATTATTTTCTAATTATGAAAATTTTATAGTTGGATGTGTGGATAAAAAAACTTGTGGGCAAGCAAAAGGTAATAAGTGGGACAGATTATTTATCAATCCAGTTATGGAAAATCCACAAGAATATTTTTCTTACAGATTAAGAACAGGCGAAATAATACCTAAGATAGATAACGGATTAGAATATAAAAAAGCTATAAAAACAATTGAAATTTTGAATTTAAATGAAAGAAAATTATGTGATTATAGAAAAGTTTATATAAATCAGATAATAAATATTTCTAAAAATTTGAAAGAAGAAGAGAAAATAGAAATTATAAAATATTTTGATGAATTTCCAACATTGAAGGAATTTTTGATAGAGAATATTGAAATTTTGAAATAAAAATTTTAGTATTTTAGAAATAGATTTTATGATAAAATAATAAGCGATAAAATATAAATAAAAGTTTTCAGAAACAGGGAGAATAAAAAATGAAACTTTACAATACAATGACAAATAAATTAGAAGAATTTAAGACGATAGAAGAGAATAAAGTAAAAATGTATGTTTGTGGGCCTACGGTTTATAATTACATACATTTAGGAAATGCACGTCCAATTGTAGTATTTGATACACTGGCGAGGTATTTTAAGTATAAGGGGTTAGAAGTCGATTTTGTGCAAAATTTTACGGATGTGGATGATAAGATTATAAATCGGGCAAATGAAGAAGGGATTACACCTGAAGAACTGACGCTTAAGTATATTAATGGATTTTTTGAGGATACAGAAGCATTGAATATACTGAAAGATGTGAAAAGACCGAAAGTAACGGAAAATATGGATGAAATCATTGATATTATTAAGAAATTGATTGAGAACGGTTTTGCGTATGAGAAAGATGGAAATGTATTTTTTAAAGTGAAAAAATACGAAGACTATGGAAAGTTATCAAATCAGAAAATTGATGAGTTGGAAACAGGAATTAGGGTTTCGATTGCGGAAGATAAGGATGATCCATTGGATTTTGCGTTGTGGAAAAAGAAGAAGGATGGAGAGATTTATTGGGATTCACCTTGGGGGCAGGGAAGACCTGGATGGCACATTGAGTGTAGTGCAATGTCAAAAAAATATTTGGGAAACACGTTTGATATTCATGGTGGAGGACAAGATTTAATTTTTCCACATCATGAAAATGAGATTGCTCAGAGTAGATGTGCATATCATGGAGAATTTGCAAGATATTGGCTTCATAATGGGTTTGTTCAAGTTGATGGAGATAAAATGTCTAAATCTTTGGGAAACTTCTTTTTACTAAGAGAAGTTTTGGAGAAATTTTCTGGGAATGTTGTGAGATTATTTATTTTGAGTACGCATTACAGAAAGCCAATTAATTTTTCATTTGAGAATATGGAAGATACGAAAAAAACTTTGCAAAATGTGGTTAATTCGATTAATAAATTTGAAGAAACTATTGAGAAATTTTCTGGAAGTGAGAAAAAAGGAGAAGTTTCTTCGGAAATTGAAAAATTTGTTCAAAGTGTAAATGATTTTGATAAAAAATTTGCGAGTGCAATGGATGAGGATATGAATACACCACAAGCGTTGTCGACAATTTTTAATCAGATTCGTGAGACAAATAAATTTGTGGATGAAGTATTTAAAAATGGTAAAGTTACATTTGAAGATATGGAAGCATTGAAAAAATCTTACGATTCATTGAAAATGAAATTGGAAAATGTGTTTGGAATTGATTTAGTAATTGAGAAAAAATTAGATAATAGTAGCGAATTAACAAATAATTTGATAGAATTGTTGTTGAAATTGAGAAGCGATGCAAGAAGAGAGAAAAATTTCAAATTGTCAGATGAGATTCGTGATGAATTGAAGAAACTTGGAGTTGTGATAAAGGACAATAAAGATGGGCTAACGAGTTTTGAAATAGAATAAAAGTAAAAAAAAATTAAAAATAATAAAATTTATAGTAGTTTTTATGAAAAATTATGATATAATTATAAATAAATAAATTTTTTAATAAAAAAGAAAAAATGAAAATAATAAAAAAATTAGGAGGAAAAATGGGAGTATTTGATGCTTTTAGAATATTCAGGGTAAATAAAAGTATATCTATAGACTTAGGAACAGCAAACATACTAATTTATGACAAGCAAAGAAAAAAAATTGTTTTAAATGAGCCTTCAGTAGTGGCGAGAGACAGAAAGACTAGAAAAATAATAGCAGTTGGTAAAGAAGCAAGAGAAATGTTGGGGAAAACACCTGCTAGTATTGAAGCTATAAAACCATTGCAAGATGGAGTAATCGCTGATATTGATTCTACAACAGAAATGATAAGTCATTTCATTCACAAAATTTATGGAAATTCATTGTTCAAGCCAGAAGTAATGATTTGTGTACCAATTGAAGTAACAAGTGTTGAAAGAAAAGCATTGTTTGATGCGGTAAAAGGTGCAAAAAAAACATACATTATCGAAGAAGGAAGAGCTGCAATTATCGGTTCTGGAGTAGATATTTCACAACCAGAAGGAAGCATGGTAATCGATATAGGTGGAGGTTCTACTGATATCGCAATATTGTCATTAGATGAAATTATTGCTAGTAAATCAATTAGAGTTGCTGGGAATAAATTTGATGAAGATATCGTAAAATATGTTAAAAGAAAATATAATTTGTTAATTGGAGACAGAACAGCTGAAAAAATTAAAAAAGAATTGGCAACTGCATTAAAAGTACAAAATCCAGAAGTTCTTGAAATTAAAGGTAGAGATCTGGAATCAGGAATACCACAAACAGTTGAAATTAATTCTAATGAAATTTATGAAGCGATTGAAGATTCATTATTCAAAATTGTTGCTGCGACAAAAGAAGTGTTGGAAAAATGTCCGCCTGAATTAGCAGCAGATATTTTAGATAATGGAATTGTTATGACTGGTGGAGGTTCGTTAATTAGAGAATTTATTGATATGATGGAAAAAGAAATTAGCATAAAAGTACACTTATCACCGAATCCATTAGATTCTGTAGTGTTAGGTGGAGGAGCCGCTTTTGATAATAAAAAATTATTGAGAACATTACAAATGAGAGAAAATTAATAATTGAAATTATGGGAAATAATGAGATATTAAATAGATTTGAAAATGAAATAGAATTAGGAAAAGAAAGTGCAAGTTACCTTTTTTATGGAGATAAAAGAGTTGACTTGCTCTCTTATGCTTTGGAATTTTCAAAAATTGTTATGACTAGAAATATGATTGATCCACTTGAAATTGAAAGGGAAAAGGTATTAATAGATAGATTACAGCATCCTGATATTGAAGTGATCAATCAGCATAATGAAAATATTAAAATTGATGAAGTGCGGGAAATTATTTTTTCTTCGGTGGAGTCGACTTTTAATTCGAGAAAAAAAATATTTATTTTATGTGGGACAGAAAATTTGAGAAAAGAATCTTCAAACGCATTATTAAAAATTTTGGAAGAACCACCTAAAAATGTCTATTTTATTTTACTATCAAGAAGTTTGAATATTATTTCAACGATAAAATCTCGAACAATAAAATTTCATTTAAAAAGTCCATCGAATGAAGAGTTGGGAGTTAGTAAAGAGATTTACTATTTTTTTGATGGAGATGAAAAGGATATAAAGGAATTTAAAGAAAAAGGGATTTCGCTGGAAGAATATGAAAATAGAGTGGAAACGATAGACGATGTCCTTTATTATTTTGTTGAAATGAAAAAATTTTTGAGCTCTAAAAAAAATGGGGAAGACAAAGAGAATAGAATTGAAAATTCGTTGAATTCAGTTGTGGGATACAATAAAAGTATAGATTTTTTATGTAAAAAAATTTGTTTTTTCGATACAGAAGAGGTCTATTTTTTGATAAATGAAATAATTGAGGAATTTAAGGATGAGAAGGATATTCTTTTAGATTTGTTGTCGAAAATAGTAGTTAATTCTAGAAATATTTTAGATAGCGAAGAGTTAAAAAAGTTGATTAATTTGAAGAATAGCATACGGAATAATGTAAATATTAGAAGTATTTTATTCAATTTTTTTGATATTTGTGCAAATGGTTAAGATTTTTATTGATTATTACAAGAAAAGTTTAAGTTCACGGCGAATTTTAAATTTGTCGTGATTTTATGATATTTAAAAATTGAAAAAAATTAAGATGATTGGAAAAAAGAAAATGAAAAATATGAATATATCAAAAATTTTAAAAATGGTATTAGCTGTGATTATAGTTTTGTTTGCAGCAAAATTTTATATGGATAAAGGTGTTGCGAAAAATGAATTGATTGCAGCAGTAAGTGGGACTAGTAGTAAAAAGATTGAAAAAGAAAAGGCTTTGGAAGAGGCTCAAAACACGAAGGATAATGATAGAAAAACATTAAAAAAAGCTAGAAATTCACAGGATAAATTTGATAAGTCCAAGAAAAATCAAGGAATGACAGGCGATAGAAAGTATAATATTGATTATGACCATGTGTTAGGTGGAGATATTAATTATAAGTCTGGGAAAGTGACAGGAGGACATACGTTATTAAAAGGCGATGTGAGAATCGTAAAAAAATATGGGAAACCTTCAAAAAGTGGTGTCTACAAAGCTAGTATTGAAGTGAGAACTCCAGATGGAAATTGGCAAGCAAAAACTAGTAATGGTGGCATAAATACGATGTTTCCAGAAGATTGGGATGAAGCGAAAGTTATTGATGAGATAAATTCTGCTTGGGAAAACAGAAAAGATCTAAAAGGAAGAGATTCTAATATGTGGCAAGGAATTAGTAAAAGTGGAGTTTTGATTCGTGGATATAAATCGCCTAGAATTACGGCTTATCCAGTATTTGAAGGTGATAGATAATGATTATAAAATTTGGTTATTATGACGACGAGGATTTTGGATTGACAGAATATCCAGAGATTTTATTTTCAGAAGATGGAAAAAGTTCTGATGAATCAGAAGAAGAAACAGCGAAAAAACAAGATTATACAAAATATTTGATTACTGGGATAATGGAAGATTTTCAGTATTATGAATTAATCGAGGATTTTTTGGAAAATTTGAAGGAATTGAAGGCTGGAAAGCGAAAAAAATTAGAGTGGGATGGACAGGCATTTCAGTATGAAATTACGCTTTCAAGAGTCGAAATGACGCATACGATTTTTGGAGAATGTGAGGAATATTCAAAATGGTCTTGTAGATTTAAGGAATTTGAGAAAGTTTTAAAGGGATGGAAGAAATTTCTTGAAATGGATAGGAGCGAGGGAAGTTTTGTAAAAGTGGAAATATAAAAAATAAAAGCCAATTTGAATTGACTTTAAAAATTTGAAAGTTCAGTTCATTTTGGCTCTTTTTTTATTCTCTGTCGATTTTTTCAACTTCTTTTATATCGTCGTAATCATTGCTGTTATTGTTTTTTTTTAAAGAATCATCATAAGGCTTTTCAGTATCTTTTGGGATAATAAAAGCTAAAACAAAATATATGATTAGACCTGGAATTCCAGCAAATAGAATAATGGCAATAGCTACAATAATTCTAACTATAGTAGGGTCCATGTCAAAATATTCTGCTATTCCTCCACAAACTCCTAAAATCTTTTTATCTTTTGTTGAACAATATAATTTTTTCTTCATAAAAATTCCTCCCTATTTTTCATTTCTTTCATATCTATTATATCTTATGCTGTAGTATATCACATTTTTTTTAAGTTTTAAAATGCTTTGAAAAAATTAAAAACATATTCTTTGAAAAATGGGAAAAATGAGTTATACTTTAATCGAAGTTGTGCTAGTTTTTGAAATATAATTTAAATAATATAGGAGATGAAAATAATGATATTTACGAATTTGAAGGATGATTTGCAAAATAAAATTTTGCCAGAAAATTTGCAGAAATGTATAAATTATACGAAAGAGAATTTTGAGAAATTATTGACTGATGAATGTGGGAGTTACGATATTGGGAGTGGAATAAAAATGAATATTCTTTCGTATGAAACTGGAGATGGAGAAGGGAATATTTCTGAGACGCATTTGAAAAATGTGGATGTTCAAATTACTTTGTCTGGTGGAGAAGGAATTGCAGTTAATAATATTCATAATATGAAAGTGGATAAAATTGATAAAGATAGAGATTTGATAATTCATTCTGGAGAAATGATGTTTAATGTGGTAATGAAAAGTGGAGATGTGCTAATTCTTTTTCCAGAAGATGTTCATAAATCGGGATTGAAAAGAGAAGAGACTGGGAAAGTGAGAAAGTTAGTGTTTAAGGTACCAGTAGAGAGTTTGTAGATTCTTAATTTTTTAGGGGGATAGTTTATGTTTTGAAAATATTTTTAATTTAGTTTTTTATGATTTAATTTATTAGATTATCCTTTTTTTTAATTTCTTTTGTTTCAGAACCTTGACAAATAAAAAAATTGTGGTAATATTTATAGAGAAACATAGATATATTTACAATGGGGTAAGCATATTTAATTTAAAAATTTTAAAAGAATAAAGGTGAGCAAAGAGGCTTGAAGATAGAAAACAGGTTATACAAGTTGTATATGTATAAATGTTATTTTTTTTTAAGTGTCTTTTTTTATTTTGTACTTAAACTCATTTAAAATCGGACTAATAAAATGGAAAAAATCTTGGGTTTGGGTAGATATTTTTTAGATTAAATTAGTTGAAATCATTGGATGAGGAGATGATTGTAATGGTAACGGAGTTTGTAGGAACTAACAGATTAGGGGATACAATTGGGTTAGTTATTGCCAATATTGATTCGCAATTGAAGGAGAAGATGAATATTGGCACTAGATATAATTCAATTGGGATTGTTGGTGCTCGAACGGGAGCTGGACCACATATTTTTGCGGCAGATGAGGCTGTGAAATCGACTAATTCAGAGATTTTATCAATTGAACTACCGAGAGACACTAAAGGTGGAGGAGGACATGGTTCGTTAATAATTTTCGGTGCTGATGATGTGTCTGATGTGAGAAAAGCTGTGGAAATTTGTTTAGCTGATTTGGAAAGAACATTTGGTGATGTTTATGGAAATGATGCGGGACATTTGGAATTTCAATATTCAGCTAGGGCTAGTCAGGCTTTGGTTAAAGGATTGGGAGCAGAAAAAGGTAAGGCTTTTGGGATAACAGTAGCCAGTCCAGCAGCAATTGGTGTAATTTTAGCAGATATAGCAGTGAAAGCAGCAGCCGTTGAAGTGAGAGCATATTCTTCACCTGGTCATGGAACAAGTTACAGTAATGAAGTAATTTTGGGAATAAGTGGAGATTCAGGAGCTGTTAAACAAGCGATTATTTCGGCTAGAGAAGTTGGAATTGAACTTTTGGCAGCGATGGGAGATAGACCAGAAAGTACTACGAAACCGTATATTTTGTAACGAAATGAGAATTTAGGGGCAAAAAAGTGAAAAAGACTTGGTGATTTTGAGAGCCCTTAAATATACGTAGGAGGAAATTGTATGAAATCAAAAAGATTTGAGGCTTTGAGAAATAGACCGATAAATAAAGATGGATTTGTCTTGGAATGGGAAGAAGTAGGATTTATTGCGATGAACAGTTCGCAAGACCCGAAACCAAGTATAAAAATTGAAGATGGAAAAATTGTTGAGTTAGATGGTAAAAAGAGAGAGGAATTCGATTCGATTGATACTTTTATAGCGAATTATGGTATTAACATTGAAAAGGCGAATGAAGTAATGGCGATGGATTCTAAGAAAATAGCAAACATGCTTTGCGATCCGAATGTTTCGAGAAAAGAATTGGTTCAATTGACGACTGCCATGACACCTGCAAAAGCAGTTCAAGTTTTGGGGTACATGAATGTCGTTGAAATGATGATGGCAATGCAAAAAATGCGTGCTAGAAAAACACCGATGAATCAATGTCACGTTACGAATATAAAGGATAATCCAGCACAAATTGCAGCAGATGGAGCAGAAGCAGCTTTGAGAGGATTTCCTGAACAAGAAACTACGGTAGGAATTGCGAGATATGCACCATTTAATGCTTTGAGCTTGTTGATTGGTTCACAAGTTGGTCGTGGTGGAGTTTTGACTCAATGTTCGTTGGAAGAAGCGACTGAATTGGCGTTGGGAATGAGAGGATTGACTTGTTATGCAGAAACAATTTCGGTGTATGGGACAGAAGATGTGTTTACTGATGGAGATGACACTCCTTGGTCAAAAGGATTTTTAGCATCGGCATATGCATCAAGAGGTTTAAAAATGCGTTTTACATCAGGAACTGGTTCAGAAGTGCAAATGGGTTATGCTGAAGGTAAATCAATGTTGTACTTGGAAGCTAGATGTTTGTACATTACAAAGGGAGCTGGAGTTCAAGGTATACAAAATGGTTCGGTAAGTTGTATCGGTATTCCATCAGCTGTACCAGGTGGAATTAGAGCCGTTTTAGCAGAAAACTTATTGGCAGCGATGTTAGATTTGGAATGTGCTTCTAGTAATGACCAAACTTTTACTCATTCGGATTTGAGAAGATCGGTTAGATCGTTGATGCAAATGGCACCAGGAACTGATTTTATCTGCTCAGGATATAGTGCGACTCCAAACTACGATAATATGTTTGCTGGATCAAACTGGGATGCAGAAGATTTTGATGACTGGAATGTAATTCAAAGAGATTTGAAAATTGATGCGGGATTAAGACCTGTTTTGGAAGAAAATGTTGTTGTGGCTAGAAATAAGGCAGCTAGGGTTTTGCAAGCAGTATTTAAGGAATTGGGATTACCTGAAATTACTGATGAAGAAGTTACTGCAGCAACTTATGCTAACGGAAGTAAAGATATGCCACCAAGAAATGTAGTTGAAGATTTGAAGGGTGCTGAAGATATGATGAAACGTGGAATTACAGGTATTGATGTAGTTAAGGCGCTTTACAGATCAGGTTACAAGGAAGAAGCACAAAAAATATTAAATATGTTGAAACAAAGAGTAGCTGGGGATTATTTGCATACTTCGGCTGTGGTTGATAAGGATTTCAATGTAATTAGTGCGGTAAACGATGTAAACGACTATGCAGGACCAGGAACAGGATATCAAATGAGCGATGAAAGATGGGATGAAATCAAAAAAATTCCAGCAGCTATAGATCCAAGTAAAATATAATTTATTGGTTTAGGAGGGTAAGACCATGAACATTAGTGATCAAGAATTAAAAGTGTTGATAAACAAGGTGTTACAGGAAATTGAAGATAAGAAAAATGGAAAACATGTTTCAGAAGAATGTAAGACAGAAAGTAAAAATGTGGAAGATCCAGCATTTCATGAAGCAGAATTGAATCGATTGGTTTTGACAGATATTGGTGAAGCGAAAAAAGGATCATCTTCAGATGAAGTTGTAATCGGAGTTGCACCAGCTTTTGGGATTTATCAAAAAGAATCGATAACGAAAGTGCCACATTACAAGATTATTAGAGAATTGGTGGCAGGAATTGAAGAAGAAGGTTTAAAAGCTAGATTTGTTCGGATTTTGAGAACATCAGATGTTTCGATTTTGGCGAATGATGCGGCTAAATTGAGTGGTTCAAAAATTGGAATTGGGATTCAATCGAAAGGGACTACCGTTATTCATCAGGCTGATTTACCGCCTTTGAGTAATTTGGAATTGTTTCCACAATGTCCGTTGCTTGATTTGGAAACTTATAGAGCGATTGGTAAAAATGCAGCAAAATATGCGAAAGGTGAAGTACCTAATCCGGTTCCAGTGAAAAATGATCAAATGGTAAGACCGAGATTTCAGGCATTGGCAGCAATTTTGCATATAAAAGAAACAGAGCATGTAATTCATCAGGCGAAACCACGAGAATTAGAAGCGAAATATTAGATGGAGGTTAGAATTATGAACCAACAAACATTAGAACAATTAGTTAAAGAAGTATTGGAAAGTATAGAAAATCAAAAGAAATCTTCTAAAAATGGTACAAAAGTAGATGCCTCTCAATATCCTTTGGGTAAAAATAGAAAAGATTTGTTGAGAACACCGACTAATAAGACTTTGGACGACATTACGCTTGAAAGTGTTATGGATGGAACAATTACGATAGATGATGTGAAGATAACTCCAGAAGTTCTAGAATTGCAGGCACAGGTGGCTGAATCAGCGGGAAGACCAACTTTGGCAAGAAATTTTAGAAGAGCAGGGGAGTTAACAAAAATACCAGATGCGAGAATTTTGGAAATATATAATGCGTTAAGACCGTTTAGATCAACAAAATCTGAATTGTTGGATATTGCAAGTGAAATTGAGAGTAAGTATGATGCAAAAGTAAATGCGGCTTTTATTCGAGAGGCAGCTGAAGTTTATGAAAAAAGAAAAAAATTGAGAGAAGATTAGTATTTATCGATAAGAGGAGCAGTTATGAAATATGTTGTAGGAATAGATATTGGAAATTCAACAACAGAAGGAGCATTGGCTAATATAGATGCTAATGAAAAGGCAATATTTTTGGCGAGTGCTATTGTGAATACGACTGGAATAAAAGGGACTTCGCAAAATAAATACGGTATACATTCGGTTATAAATCAATTATTGAAAAAAGCGAGCTTGACAACAAAAGATATTGATTTGATTAGGATAAATGAAGCGGCACCAGTAATCGGTGATGTAGCAATGGAAACAATAACAGAAACAATAATAACTGAGTCAACAATGATTGGGCATAATCCGAAAACACCGAGTGGAATTGGATTGTGTTCTGGAAAAACTATGGATTTCAAGGATATTTTGAGTCCTAATTTTGAAAAAGATGATGACGTAATTGTTATTGTTTCAAGAGAATATGATTTTGAAGATGTTGCGAATGCGTTTAATGAGGCGAATAGTAAAGGTGTTAAAATAAAAGGTGCAATTTTACAGAAGGATGATGCAGTTTTGGTGCAAAATCGGTTAAATTTTAGGATTCCGATAATTGATGAAGTTGAGATGATTGAGAAAATTCCTTTGGGAGTAGAATGTGGTGTGGAAGTAGCTGAACAAGGGAAAGTTATCGAAGAATTATCAAATCCGTATGGAATTGCAAGTATATTTAATTTAACACCTGAGGAAACGAAAAAAGTAGTTCCAATTTCACGAGCTTTGATGGGAAATAGATCTGCAGTAGTAATTAAAACACCAGAAGGAGATGTGAAGGAAAGAACAATTCCAGCTGGAAAGATAATTATTAGTGGAGATGGAAAAGAAATTTTTGTGAACATTGAAGATGGTGCTGAGAAAATTATGCAGACGATTTCTAAAATTAAGAAGATAGAGGATATTAGAGGTGAAGCTGGGACAAATGTAGGTGGAATGCTCGAAAAGGTCCGACAAACAATGGCAAATTTGACAAAAAAGAAAATTTCAGATATTTGTATTCAAGATTTGTTGGCGGTTGATACTTTTAGTCCAGTGAAAGTGAAAGGTGGCTTGGCGAATGAATTTTCGATGGAAAATGCGGTTGGAATTGCATCGATGGTTAAGTCAGATAGATTGCAGATGAAAATTATTGCTGAGGAATTGGAACGAGAATTAGGAATAAAAGTTGAGATTGGTGGTGTTGAGGCTGATATGGCGATTTTAGGATCACTGACGACACCTGGGACTACACTTCCTTTGGCGATTGTAGATATGGGAGCGGGGTCTACAGATGCTTCGATTATGGATAAAAATGGGAATATTCGTTCTGTACATTTAGCTGGAGCTGGAAATATGGTTACGATGTTGATAAATGAAGAATTAGGACTTGAAGACACGAGTTTGGCAGAAGAAATAAAAAAATATCCTTTGGCAAAAGTGGAAAGCCTGTTTCATATACGGCATGAAGATGGAACTGTTCAGTTTTTTGAAAAACCGTTGCCACCTGAGATTTTTTCTAGGGTTGTTGTCTTGAAGCCAGAAGGAATGTATGCTATTCCAATTGAGAAATCTTTGGAAAAAATCAGAGCAACTAGAAGAAGTGCGAAAAAAAGAATTTTTGTAGAAAATACAATTAGAGCATTAAATTCAGTCAGCTTGACAGGGAATATTCGGGATATTCAGTTTGTAATTTTGGTTGGAGGATCTGCTTTAGATTTTGAAGTTCCAGAATTTGTTACAGATAAATTGTCACAATATTCGATTGTCGCTGGAAGAGGAAACATTAGAAGCACTGAAGGGCCTAGAAATGCTGTGGCTACTGGATTGGTTCTCGATTTAGTGAGAAATAGTGGTGATTAAATTGGCTAGTGAATTTCCAAATATAAAAATAGTAACAGTGCAAAAAAATATAAGAATAGCGAAAGAAATATCGTATGGGATTGAAGAGGAGCAAATACCGTATATGATAGAAACTATGGATGCTTTAGATGAGAAAAATATTGTGGAAAAGGCATATAAGGAAGCTACAAAATCTAAATTATCTATAGGAATTGCTATCTGTGAAAGTAGAGCAATTTTTCATTTTTCTAAATTGAAGGCAGATGAACCGTTGTTTGTGATAAATAATGTTGAAGATATGGAGAAAGAGGAATTGAGAGTTTACGGAAGTAATATCGCTAGAATAGTGAAGGGAATTCCCCTAAAGAAAACCTTACTTAATTCATTGTAAGTATAGTAATTAAAGAGGAATAAAAATGGATAACTTTGAAAAAGAAAAAATATATGACTTGATCGAAAAAGAATTAAAAAAATATCTAGAAAAAGAAGAAAAAACAGCTAGTAAAAAGAATTATGAAGATGTGAATCTTGAACTAGCAGAAAAATTTGTGGAAGAAGCATCAAAATATGCAAGAGAAAAATCACTAAATGTGAGTGTATCAGTTGTCGATAAAGGTGGAAATTTAGTACTTTTTAAGAGAATGAACGGTGCGATTATTGCAAGTATAGATGTTTCGATGAAAAAGGCATACACTGCATTACTTTTAAATAGTCCAACCTCTAAAGTAGATTTAGTTGAATTTCCAGGATTGGATAGGATTTTTAAAGAAAAACTTATCACTTTTGGTGGAGGTTATCCGATAGTGTATGAAGGTAGATTAATAGGAGCCTTGGGGGTTAGTGGTGGAAGTTCGTTAGATGATAATGAAATAGCAAAGAAAACTGTGAAGGGTTTAGTTGAAAAGCTTAGTTGTTACTAAAAAAATAGTAATATATAGATAAATACAATAAAAGAGGCATTAGAAATTTTAAAAAGAAAATTTTGAAGCACAAACTGAGTTTAAGAGTGGTAATTTAGCTCTTAAAATGAAGAAAGGTTTGGTTATGGATAGAAAAAATATTGAAAACATAGTAAAAAAAGTTCTAGCAAAATTAGAAACTGAACAAAAAACAGCCAAAACAGAAGAATTAGGCTTAGGAGTTTGCAGTAATATAAAAATTGCTATCGAAAAAGCTTCAAATGCTCAAAAACATTATGAAAAATATAGTTTAAATCAAAGAGAAAAATTGATTAATCATTTGAGAAGAGAGTTAAGTAATTTTGTGGAAGAGATTTCAGAAATAACAGTTAATGAAACTGGAATTGGAAAAGTGAAAGATAAAATTAAAACAAATTTGTTGGCAATTGAAAAAACTCCGGGAGTTGAAGATTTGTCGACTCAGGCTTTTACTGGTGATAATGGGTTGACACTTATTGAGTTATCGGCATTTGGAGTAGTTGGAAGTATAACTCCAATTACAAATCCTACTGAAATTATAATAAATAATACATTGAGTGCTTTGGCTGCTGGAAACTCGATCGTTTTTTCGCCTCATCTGAAGACTTTGAAAGTATCAAAATACTTGGTGCGAATGATTAATAAGATTATTGAAGATTTGAAGGATTATCCTAAAAATTTGGTAACAATTTCAAATAATTCTGGAAAAGATGATGTTGAAGAGTTGTTTAATCATACAGATGTGGATTTGTTGGTTGTAACGGGTGGAACAGAAATTGTGAACAAGGCTTTGAAAAGTGGGAAAAAGGTCATTGGAGCAGGAGCAGGGAATCCACCAGTTATAGTTGATGAATCAGCGAATATCGCAAAAGCGGCAAAGGATATTGTGAGTGGAGCTTCATTTGATAACAATTTGTTGAGCGTGTCAGAAAAATCAGTATTAGTGATTGATGATGTGACTGATTATTTGACATTTTGTATGCAAAAAGAAGGTGCAATTCAAATTGAAAATATGAGCGACATTGAAAAATTGAAAAATTGTATTTTAAAGGACGGAAAGCCAAATGAGAATTATATTGGAAAAAGTCCAGCTGTGATTTTAAAAAATGCTGGGATACAATTTGAGGGTAATCCAAGGTTGATAATTGTAGAAACTGATATTTTACATCCGTTTGTGCAGGAGGAATTGTTGATGCCAGTAGTTCCGATTGTGCGACAAAAGGATTTTGATACGGCGTTGAAAAATGCGATTCAAGTGGAAGGAAAGCGAAATCACACAGCGATTATTCATTCGCAAAATGTTTCAAGATTAAGTGAAGCCGCAAAAAAAATAAAAACGACGATTTTTGTAAAAAATGCTCCGTCATATGTTGGGTTAGGATTTAAAGGAGAAGGATACGTCGGATTTACGATTGCAGGAAGAACTGGAGAAGGAATTGTGAGTGCGAAAGATTTTGCAAGACGTAGAAGATGTGTTTTGAGTGGAAGTTTTTCAATAAGATAAGAATTTTTATTATATGAATTTATTGATAAAAAATTTAGAGAAATAAAAATTCGTTGTAGAATAAAAAAAGTCAAAAATATTAGTTAAAATGGAGTTAAAAAAATAATTTTATAAATATTTTTTGTAATTAAGCACTTGATATAATTAAATATCGAGGTAAAATATAACTGTAACAAAAATATAATCGTAACAAATAAAGCGAAAAGTTTTATTATAATCTATGAAATTAGAGCGTTACATTAATATAAATATGTTTTTTAAATTTAAAAATATAAATAAAATAAATTTTAGGAGGAAAAGACTATGGCAACTTTAAATGCGTTAGGAATGATTGAAACTAGAGGATTAGTAGGAGCGATTGAAGCAGCAGATGCAATGGTAAAAGCAGCAAATGTAACTTTAGTTGGAAAAGAACACATTGGTGGAGGATTAGTAACTGTAATGGTTAGAGGAGATGTTGGTGCAGTTAAATCAGCAACAGATGCAGGAGCAGCAGCAGCAGAAAGAGTAGGAGAATTAATTTCTGTACATGTAATTCCAAGACCACATGATGAAATCGAAGGAATTTTGCCAAAAGTTCCAACAGCTGAATAAAAAATTTAAGAAAAAGGATTTGTTAATATGGAAGAAGCAAAACAAAGGATGATACAAGAGTATGTTCCTGGGCGACAAGTAACGTTAGCTCATGTGATTGCAAATCCACAAGATGAATTGGCAAGAAAAGTAGGTCTTACAAATGAAAAAGTGGACGCTATTGGGATATTGACAATAACTCCTGGAGAAGCAGCTATAATTGCAGGTGATTTGGCTACTAAAAGTGCAGCAATTGAAATAGGATTTGTTGACAGATTTAGTGGTTCTGTAATTTTAAATGGTGATGTATCAAGCGTTGAAGCGGCAATAAGTGATATTGTAGACTATTTCAAAAACGTTTTGAGATTTAGTGTAACAGAAATAACGAGGTCTTAAAATGAAGAAAATACTGTTAGTTGGAAGATCAGGTTGTGGAAAAACAACTTTGCTTCAAAGAATGAATGGATTAAAGTTGGAATATAGAAAAACACAAACAATAACTTATGAAAACGACGCTTTTGATACACCAGGAGAATATTTGGAAAATAGAAATCGATACAGTGCTTTAATTGTTAGTTCGTATGATTGTGATGTTATTGGAATGGTTCAAGCAAATGATGATGAGAGAAATCAATTTCCACCAGGTTTCTCCTCAGCATTTAACAAGCCAGTTATCGGAATAGTTACAAAAGTGGATCTTAGTGGAGATGTCGAGAGAACCAAAAAAATGTTAGAGCAAGCAGGAGCGACAAAAATATTTGTAGTAAGTTCGTATGAAAACACAGGAGTGGATGAACTTTCAGAATATTTAAAATCAGATTGATAAAAAGATTTTGAAGAAGCTCTAGATTTTTAAGAAATTAGTTATGATTTTACTCGAGTGAGAAGGTGATAATAGAAAATGGACTCATATGGTTATATAGAAACATACGGTTATGTAGCAGCTATAACAGCAGCTGATGAAGGCTTAAAGGCAGCAAACGTAACATTGAAAAATCGTTATTTTGTAAAAGGTGGAATAGTTACAATCGAATTTTCAGGAGATGTAGCAGCTGTAATTGCCGCAGTAGATGCTGGAGTTGAAGTAGCAAAAAGAATGGGAGCGTTCCTAACGAGTAATGTAATAGCGAGAGTCGACAATGAAACGAAAAAAATTCTTGTGAATACCGAATCTCCAAAAGGAACTAACCAGAATTATAAAAATTCGTCTGAAGTTGAGGAAAAATCAGAAACAGAAGAAAAAACTGAAGAAAATTTGAATGGAGAAAGTATTGAAGATAATTCAATTTTAAAAAATGACTTAGAAGAAATTTCAAAAATTGAAAATGTTGAAAGAGATTTAAATTTAAATGATGATTTAGAAAAAGTTTCAGAAGCTGAAAAAACTGAAGAAAGCTCAAATACAGAGGAAATACAAGAAGAATCTAAATTAGTAGAAGAAACTGAATCAGCACAAAAATTAATTGAAAATGTTGATCAAGAACCTTTGGATGAAAATACGGTTAAGAAAATCGAATATTCAGAACATGAAGAAAAAAAATTGGATTCTAAAACTAAAATAGAAGATTTAAAAAAAAAATACCAAAAAATGAAGGTATCTGAACTTAAAGAAAAAGTAGAAAAACTAAAATTAGATTATAGTCCTTCTCAAATTAAGGGAATGACTAAGAAAAAATTGATAAATGTATTGATAGAACATTTTAGTTAAATTATAAAGAAAAAATAATGGAGGTAAGAACTATGGCAACTTTAAATGCGTTAGGAATGATTGAAACAAAAGGATTAGTAGGAGCGATTGAAGCAGCAGATGCAATGGTAAAAGCAGCAAATGTAACTTTAGTTGGAAAAGAACACATTGGTGGAGGATTAGTAACTGTAATGGTTAGAGGAGATGTTGGTGCAGTTAAATCAGCAACAGATGCAGGAGCAGCAGCAGCAGAAAGAGTAGGAGAATTAATTTCTGTACATGTAATTCCAAGACCACATGATGAAATCGAAGGAATTTTGCCAAAAGTTCCAACAGCTGAATAAAAGTTTAGATAGAAAAAAAATAAAAATTAACAAAATAAATTAACAGTAGGAATGAATTTAAATTGTTTTAGAGAGGAAATAAAAATGGACAAAGATTTACAATCAATACAAGAAGCAAGAGATTTGCTAGTAGCGGCAAGTCAAGCTCAAGAAATATATGCTGGATTTTCTCAAGAACAAGTTGATGAAATAGTAAAAGAAGTGAGTGAAGAAGCAAGAAAACATGTTACAGAATTGGCAAAAATGGCCTGCGAAGAAACAGGGTTTGGAAATTGGGAAGATAAAGTAATTAAAAACAAATTAGCAGCAATAGATGTTTACGAATCTTTCAAAAATGAAAAAACAGTTGGAATTTTGAATGAATACAAAGATGAAGGAATAATTGAAATTGGTGTTCCAATGGGAGTTATTGCAGCTTTGATACCTTCTACAAATCCAACTTCGACTGCTATTTATAAAGTATTAATTTCATTGAAAGCAGGAAATGGGGTTGTAGTAAGTCCTCACCCAAATGCGAAAAACAGTATTATTAAAACAGTTGAATATTTGATTGAAGCGGCTGAAAGAAAAGGTGCCCCAAAAGGATTGATAGGAGTTATTAAAACACCTACAATGCAAGCTACAAATGAATTGATGAAACATAAATTGACATCATTGATTTTGGCAACAGGTGGAGAAGCAATGGTTAGAGCAGCATACAGTTCTGGAACACCAGCAATTGGAGTTGGACCAGGAAACGGACCTGCATTTATTGAAAAAACTGCCGACATCAAAAAGGCAATAAAAAGAATAGTTCAAAGTAAAACTTTTGATAATGGAGTAATTTGTGCTTCTGAACAATCAATTGTTGTGGAAAGAGAAGTAAAAGATAAAGTTATTGAAGAATTAAAGGCACAAGGAGCTTATTTCTTAAATAGAGAAGAAAGAGATAAAGTTGGAGCAATCTTGATGAGAGCTAACAATACAATGAATCCAAAAATCGTTGGAAGAACAGCACTTTACATAGCTTCAATGGCAGGAATAACAGTTCCTACAAATACAAAAATTTTGGTTTCAGAAGAAACAGAAGTATCACATTTTAATCCATATTCGAGAGAAAAATTGTGTCCAGTATTAGGATTCTATTGCGAAGAAAATTGGGAAAAAGCTTGTGAAAGATGTATTGAAATATTGAAAAATGAAGGAATCGGACATACAATGTCTATGCACTCAAATAATGTTAATGTAATTAGAGAATTTGCCTTGAAAAAACCAGTTTCAAGATTGTTGGTAAATACACCAGCTACATTAGGTGGAGTAGGAGCTACAACTAACTTGTTACCAGCATTAACATTAGGATGTGGAGCAGTTGGAGGAAGTTCAACTTCTGATAACATTGGACCAAAAAATTTAATAAATATTAGAACAGTTGCATATGGACAAAAAGAATTGGAAGACTTAGTTAAAAAGCCATGTGTAAGTGAATTGTCAGATGTTGTGGGGAATGCTGTAAAAGAAGCAACAAATTTGGCAAGTAATGATGTAGATGTAACAAATGCAAATGAAATTGAAGATATTATAAAACAAGTGTTAGATAAAATCTATCAAAAATAGATAGGGTGTGATAAATATGCCAGTAATAACTGAGGAAAAGTTAAGAAAACTTGAAAAAGATGGCGTTTTAGACCAATTGGTTATTGAAGAAAAAGATATTCTCACACCGTCAGCAAGAGAATTTTTAAATAAAAAAAGAATTTCTTATGATCGAAATAGAGATAAAAAAGAAGAAAAAGAAGAGAAATTGGAAATTCAGAAAAAAGATGATAAAAAATTAGCAATGGAGGAAGCAAAACCGAAAAGACAATATCGAGATTATGTAACAGGTGCGATTTATGATAAAAAACCTGAATTTATGACTCAGATATTTGGAGATAATCTAGTTGTTAAAAATCATAAAAGAATAATTTTGCGTGGTAAATTTGACACTTTACAGGCTCAAACTATTAAATTCTGGAAGAAATATGAGAAAAATAAAAAGTTGGAAGCTGATTTTGCACAAGCGTATAGATTTATAAGAGATTTATTTATTAGTGAAATGGTTGATTCGGAATTTAAAGAAAGAGATGTTTTAGGATATGATATTGACACATTAAAGGAAATTACGCACAATACGCATAAATATTATAAAACAGGGCATTTGTTTGAAATAAATGTGGAATATGACGAAAAGGTTATTGATATAAACTGTTTGAGAGCGTTGTCTAGGGAATGTGAAATTGTAGCTGTGGATGCTTTTTATCACGAAGGGAAAACGGAAAGATTGGATATATTAAAGGCTTTGAATAGATTGAGTAGTATTTTCTATTTAATGATGTTAAAAGCGAACAATGGAGATTATAAATAGGAACAGGAGCAAAATATGGAAAGAGCGGAATTAGAGAAAATTATTAAAGAAAAATTGAAAGAAATAATGGAAAATTCTAGCGAGCAATCTGTTTCAGAAAAAAAAGATAATTCATTTATGGTTGAGGCATCGGGAAGACATGTTCATTTGTCTAAGAAAAATCTTGAGTTTTTGTTTGGAAAAGGGTATGAATTGACAAAAGTGAAGGATTTGTCTCAACCGAATCAATATGCAGCTAAAGAGAGAGTTAGAGTGATAGGACCTAGAGGTGAATTTTCAAATGTTGTTATTTTAGGTCCTTGTAGAGATTTTACTCAAGTAGAATTATCGTTGACGGATTGTAGAGATATTGGAGTAAAAGGTGTTATTCGTGAAAGTGGAGATATTAAGGGAACTCCTGGAATCTTAATAGGTGTTGGAGATAAATACTTGCAGTTAGATGAAGGAGTTATCGTTGCGAAAAGACATATTCATATGACACCAGAAGATGCAAGACGATTTAATGTAAAAGATAAAGAAATTGTAAAAGTGAAAATAAATAGTGAAAGACCTGTGATTTTCGATGATGTGTTAATAAGAGTTAAAGACAGTTTTAGATTGGCTATGCACATTGATTATGATGAAGCTAATGCGGCTGGGTATGTTTCTGGAGTGACAGGAACTATTATCAAAGAGTAGGCGGTGATGTGTATGCTCAATGAAGAAATGCTCGAAATTATTTTAAAAAAAGTATTGGAGGAACTTTCAAGAAAAGGAATAGATATAAGTTCTAGAAAAAATCAAGAAGAAAAGCTGCTAAAAGTTAGTTTTTTGGGAAATGATAATCTTTTGAAGGATGAATTAAAAACTTATGCGAAAATAAATGATAACATTGATTTTAAAACATTTTTTGAAAGTTTAGAAAAGGCAGATTCAGAAAAATTGGTTATATCTAATTTAAGTATTGATGAATTAGTAGACTTATCTCAAGGTAGAAAAAATATCGTAACAGAATTTCTTTTAAATTCAAAGGAAGTGTTCTTGGTGGAAGAAGGATTGGAGTATAAGAAATATCAGAAACCAGAAACGCTGATAAAAGTGTATGATGGTTATCTTCAGAACTTAAAGGATTTTGGAGTGAAAGTGCTTAAAAGAGTGGAGATTTCAAAAATGTTTACAAAACGAGAAGAATTTTCTATCAATGGTGTGATTACAAAAGATAAATTACAAAAGTTATCGGCTGAAAATAAAAAAATTGTTGTGAAAAAAGGTAGTAAAATAACATCACTTGCAGATGAGTACATTAAATCAAATAATATACAATTAGAGTATGAATAGAATGAAAGAGGGAGAAAATGCTAATAGGAACAATTATTGATAATATTTGGGCGACAAGAAAAGATGAAAAATTAAGTGGTCTGAAACTTATGGTAGTGGCAATTGAGGGTGAAAAGAAAACGATTGTTGCGGCAGATTATATTGGAGCTGGGATTGGTGATAGAGTAATTATTGTTACAGGCAGTTCAGCAAGACGAGTATTTGATGCAGAAACGCCAGTAGATTCAACAATTGTTGGAATTATTGATGAGCTTGAAACTAAATAAAAGTCAGATAAATCAAGGTTTTAATTAACTAGTCAATCGACTAAGAAATAGAAGAGGAGTAAAAAATGAAAAAAAAATTAATAACAATAAAAAATTACTTGGACTATGTGTGTGACGGTAAGTTTATTGTAACAAGTGATATGATTATTACTCCAGGTGCAAAAGATAAGATAAGAGCAGCAAATTTAGAAACAATTTACGAAAAAGAAAAATGTTGCGTTGCTCATGAAAATAAAAATGAAGGAACTTGCAAAAAAAATGGTTGTGAGGGAAACAGAAACGAGATAAAAAGTAATGAAGAATTAGAGAAAAAAATTATCGAAATTCTTTTGAAAAAATTTAATATCACGGATATAGAAAGAGTAAAAGTAATACTTGAAAAGGTCAAAGAAAGTATTAAATAAATTAAAAATCAAAAAACAGTAATCGAAAAAAGAGGAGTGGTGTTTAGATGAGTTTATTTCATATAAAACCAAAAATATATTACGGATCAGACTCCTTGGATATATTGAGAACTTTGGAAATGAAAAAAGTTTTTATCGTAACTGATAAGACAATGGTAAAATTAGGAGTTATCAATAATATTACAGATATTTTGAAGGAAAGAAATATTGAAATTGAAGTTTATTCGGATGTAAATCCAGATCCGAAAGATGAAGAAATAATAAAAGGAATGTTGGATTTTGTTTCTTTTGATCCAGATTGTGTAATAGCATTGGGAGGAGGTTCTCCAATTGATGCTTGTAAAGGAATACTTTATTTTGTGAAAAAAATTAAAAAAGCAATGAATGAAACTGAAAAGTTAACTTTTATTGCAATACCAACTACGAGTGGAACAGGATCAGAAGTAACAACTTATTCAGTAGTTACATCAGGTAATAAAAAAATACCTTTGAGTGATGTGGAAATGTTGCCAGATATAGCGATATTAAATCCAGTATTTACAGAAACATTGCCACCATCAGTTATTGGAGATACGGGAATGGATGTTTTAACTCATGCAATTGAAGCATATGTTTCAGCCAATCCAAACTTATTTTCAAGAACATTAGCAATTGGAGCAATAAAAACAGTATTTTCTGATTTAGTGAAAAATTATGAAAATCCATCATTAGAAAAAGAACGAACAAATATGCAAATAGCGTCTTGTATGGCAGGAGTGGCTTTTAGTACTTCATCATTAGGAATTAATCACAGTGTGGCACATTCAGTTGGAGCACTATTCCACAAACCTCACGGAAGATTAAATGCAGTTTTAATGCCAAAAATTATAGCATTTAATGCTAAAAATCCTGCTGCAAGAAAGGCGTACTGTGAAATAGCTAGAGCATTAGATTTTATTCCAAAAACTGAACAAGAAGGAGTAGAAATCTTAATAAAAGGGATTGAAATGAGAAACGCAAAAATGGGAATTCCAAAAAGATTAAGAGATTTAGGAATACCAAAAGACGAATATTTCAAACAAATTGATAAAATTATAAGTGATATCGAAAATGATATGTGTACGGAATACAATCCTAGAAAATTTAGTTATGCAGAAATTAAAGAACTTCTTGAAGAAGTTTATTAAAATTAATTTATAAATTTGGAAATAATAAATGGTAAGAAAAATTAAAATGAAAACTACATAGATTGAGTTTTCAATTTAAAGGAAAGATGAAGATGGAGAGAATATTAGTTGTAGATGATGAACCAATAACAAGAATGGATATTTCCGAAATACTTAAAGAAGCAAATTACAATGTGGTTGGAGAAGCAAAAGATGGCTATGAAGCGATAGAAAAATGTGAACAGTATAAACCAGATTTTGTAATAATGGATGTAAAAATGCCACTTTTAGATGGTTTAAAAGCTGCAAAAGTAATAAATGAAAAAAAATTATCAAGAGGTGTTGTTTTATTGACTGCTTATTCAAACAAAGAGTTTATCGAAGAGGCAAAAAAAATAGGAATAATAGGTTATATAATAAAACCGATTGATGAAAAATCATTTATTCCAAATCTTGAAATCATCTTTAGTAAACAGGAAGAATTTGAAAAATTAGAAAAGAAATATTTAAAAACAGCACAAAAATTGGAAGATAGAAGGAAAATTGATATAGCAAAAAGTATTTTAATGAGAAACCAGAATCTATCAGAAAATGAAGCATACGAATATATTAGAAATTTGAGTATGAACAAAAGAACTGATATGGGGAAAATAGCAGATATCATTATATTAACTGGAGAAAATAATGATTAGAGAAATATGCGAAAAGTTTACAAATTTACCAGAAAGTAGTATCAGAAAGTTGGAAAAAATCTCAGAAGGGTTACCAGTTTTGAGTGAGTTATTGGAAACAGACATTTTTATTGACTGTTTAGTGGATAGCGATAGAGCGATTGTTATAGCGGAAGCAAATCCTGAGCATACTTCTAATTATACGAAAAGCGTAGTTGGAGAATATGCTTATCGAAAAAATGAACCTGCAGTGATAAGGACGCTGGAAACTGGTCATCCTTCGAGAGATTACAAGGCTTTGACACAAGAAAGTAAATATGTCACTCAAAATGTCGTTCCAATTATAGATGATGAAAACAAAAAGATAATAGCATCACTAATTGTGGAAGAAAAAATGAATGAAAATCAAACTAGTGAAATAAAGTTTTTGACTGATACGACAAAGGAAATATTGTTAAATTCATTGAAAATGTCGCAAGAAAGAAAAATTATAAATTATGTAAAAGATGGAATAATTATTTTTAATGCCAAGGGAATTTGCATTTATCAAAATGTGAAAATAAAAGAACTTTTTAAAGAAATTAATTACAAAACGTCTATTTTAGGAGAACATTTTGATAATATAGTACCTGATAGTATAAAATTTTCTGATCTTGTAACTAAGAAAGAAGGATGGAATACAGAAATTTTTATTGCGGATAAAGTCTTGAGGTTAGAATATTTTTTCATGAAACATGAAGCGAAAGAAAATTTGGTTTTGTTTTTGAAAGATATAACAGATATAAAAATAAAAGAAAAAGAGCTGATGTTAAAATCTGTTGCGATAAAGGAAATTCATCATCGAATAAAAAATAATTTACAGACGATAGCGAGTTTGCTTAGGATGCAGGCACGAAAAGTGGAAGACGAATCAGTGAAAAAGATTTTAAATGATAGCATAAATAGAATTTTGAGTATTTCAATAACTCACGAAATGTTGGCTCAAAATGGATTTGATAATTTGAAAATTCAGGAAGTTATAAAAAAAATTCTGAGAAATTCAGTTAGAGAAAATATAAATGAAAATTTGAATTTAAAAATAAGTATCGAAGGCGATGATTTTCAGATAAATTCTGATAAAGCAACAACAATTGCATTAATTATTAACGAATTAATAGAAAATTCTGTAAAACATGCCTTCAAAAATAAAAAATGTGGGACAATTATAGTAGGAATAAAAAACGAAGGAGAAAAAGCAAATATTTCTGTTGTTGATAACGGAATAGGAATGGAAAATAGAAAGATAAAGAGAAATAATTTAGGATTACAAATTGTAAAAAGTCTTGTAAAAGATAAACTTGATGGTAACCTAAATATAAAATCGGATAATAATGGAACAAATATAAGTTTTGATGTAAAATTAGATCAGAGCTAGAAAGAAAAGGTACGAAAATGACTGAAGAGATATTGAGTGTAGGAATAGATATAGGGACATCTACATTACAGCTTATATTTTCTAAAATTTATATAGAAAATAGAGGTTCATCTTTTACTGTTCCTCAAATAAAAATAGTTGGAAAAGAAGTAGTTTATAGAAGTGAAATTTATGAAACTCCTTTGATATCGGAAACAGTGATAGATACCAAAAATGTAAAAAAAATAATTGAAAATGAATATAAAAAAGCAAATATTAAATATGAAGATGTGTCGACAGGAGCTGTTATTATAACAGGAGATACAGCTAGAAAAGAAAATGCGAAAGAAGTTTTGGAAACATTGAGTGGAATGGCTGGAGATTTTGTTGTAGCTACTGCTGGACCTGATTTAGAAAGTATTATTGCAGGAAAAGGTTCTGGAGCATATACATTTTCTGAAGAAAAAAATACAAGTATTGTAAATTTTGATGTAGGTGGTGGTACGACAAATAATGTAATTTTTAATAGAGGTGAAGTTGAAGATACGACTTGCCTTGATATTGGTGGAAGACTTATAAAATTTGATGAAAATCGTAAGATTAAATATATTTTTGAGAAAATGCATGCAATTGCAGATGATGTGAATGAAAATATAAAAATAGGCGATTATGCAGATGAAGCCAAATTAAGAAAAATTACAAAAAGAATGGGACAATTGATATTTGAAAGTGTTGGGATTTTTCCGAAAACAGAGTTGTACAGAAAAATTGTGACAGATAAAGATTTTAGAAAAAATATTAAAGATATAAAATACTATTCGTTTACAGGTGGAGTAGCTGATTTTATATACGGAAGAAAAGAAGAAGATAAATTCAAATATAATGACATCGGGGTCATTTTAGGAGAAGAAATCTTGAAAATAATTGAAGAAAATCAAATTAATTTGAAACAATTGAGTGAAACAATTGGTGCGACTGTTGTTGGAGCTGGAAATCATACGACTGAAATAAGTGGAAGTACAATAACTTATTCAGAAGGAATTTTCCCAATTAAAAATATCCCTGTATTAAAATTAACCGAAGAAGATGAAAATGCAAAAGGAATCGAGTTAGAAGAGATTATTAGGAGAAAATTAGAGTGGTTCAATTTGAAAAAAGAGGATAAAAATGTTGCAATTGGGCTAAGAGGAAAGCATAATATGGACTATTTAGAAATAATGGAGTTGGCAAAAGTTTTTTCTAACATTGCAAAAAGTGAGATAAATTCTAAATATCCAATAATAATTATTGTTGAAAATGATATGGCAAAAGTTTTAGGACAGTGTATGAAATTGGAATTAGCTGGTAGAGATATAATTTGTATCGATAGCGTAAAGGTGCGTGACGGAGATTATATCGATATTGGAGAGCCTTTAGGAAGTGGAAATGTTTTACCCGTTGTAGTAAAAACATTAGTCTTTAGTTATTAAGATTGAAAAATTGATATTTTTTGAGAGGTGGCAGTAATGATATTAAAAACAAGATTATTTGGACATAGTTACGAATTTAAAAGTGTAAAAGAAGTTCTAGCAAAAGCGAATGAATATAAATCAGGAGATGAACTAGCGGGAGTGGCAGCAGCAACTGCTGAAGAAAGAGTAGCAGCAAAAGCTGTTTTAGCAGAATTAAAATTATCAGATTTAAGAAATAATCCAATTATACCATATGAAGAAGATGAAGTTACAAGAATCATTCAAGACGATGTAAATGAAAAAATTTATGATGAAATAAAAAATTGGACAGTTAGTGAATTTAGAGAATGGATATTAGATTTGAAAACTACAGGAGATAAAATTAAAAGAGTTAGTAAAGGTTTGACAAGTGAAATGGTTGCAGCTGTTGCTAAATTAATGAGTAATATGGATTTAGTTGTGGCAGCAAAAAAAATTAAAGTTAAAAAATTCTGTAACACAGAAATTGGTGGAGAAGGAATTTTGGCAGCGAGATTACAACCAAACCATACAACAGATGATCCGGATGGAATAATGTTATCAGTTTATGAAGGATTGAGCTACGGAGTTGGAGATGCGTTGTTAGGATTGAACCCAGTAGATGACAGTGTTGACAGTGTTATGAGAGTTTTACAAAGATTCCATGAAATTAAAACAAAATGGGATATACCAACACAAATTTGTGTATTGGCACACGTAACAACACAAATGGAAGCTGTAAGAAGAGGAGCACCAACAGATTTGATCTTCCAAAGTATTGCAGGTTCACAAAAAGGAAATGAAGCGTTTGGAATTGATGGAAAAATGATTGAAGAAGCTAGACAATTAGCTTTGAAACATGGAACAGCAACAGGACCAAATGTAATGTATTTTGAAACAGGACAAGGTTCAGAATTATCATCAGAAGCACATCACGGAGCAGACCAAGTAACATTGGAAGCTAGATGTTATGGATTCGCAAAAAGATTTGATCCATTTATTGTAAATACAGTAGTTGGATTTATTGGGCCAGAATATTTATATGACAGCAAACAAGTTATAAGAGCTGGTTTAGAAGATCATTTTATGGGTAAATTGACAGGAATCTCAATGGGAGTTGACGCTTGTTATACAAACCATATGAAAGCGGATCAAAACGATATTGAAAACTTAGAAATGTTATTATCAATTGCAGGAGTTAACTATTTCATGGCAATTCCAGCAGGGGATGACATAATGTTAAATTATCAAACAACATCATATCATGATGATGCAGCATTAAGAAACTTAACTAATGCAAGACCTATCAAACCATTTGAAAAATGGTTAGAAAAAATGGGAATAATGAAAGATGGTAAACTTACAGAAAGAGCTGGAGATGCTTCAATTTTCTTAAAATAGGGAGGAAAAACAATGTTATCGGATAAAGAGTTAATGGAATTAATAGAAAAAGTGGTTAAAGAAACAGGAAATATGTCAGAAAGTAAAGTAGCAGAAGTAGCCGCTAAAGTTTCTGAAAAAGTTGGTAGCGATATTGAAGATGGGGAATTGAAAGATATAGGAAAAATCAATATAAAAGACCAATTATTAGTTGAAAATCCTGAAGATAGAGATGAATATATGAAATTGAAACAAAGAACATCAGCAAGATTAGGAATTGGAAGAGCTGGAACTAGATTTAAAACAGATATTTTGTTAAGATTTAGAGCTGACCATGCTGCTGCTCAAGATGCTGTGTTTAACGATGTTCCAAAAGAATTTTTAGATGAAATAGGATTGTTTGAAGTGACTACACAATGTGAAAGTCGTGACCAATACATAACAAGACCTGATTTAGGAAGAAAAATTAGTGATGAAGGTATAAAAATAATAAATGAAAAATGCAAAAAAAATCCAAAAGTACAAATTATTGTGTCAGATGGATTGAGTTCTACAGCAATTGAAGCTAATGCTAAAAACATTTTACCAGCATTGGAAAATGGATTGAAAGGATATGGAATTGATACAGGAACTACATTCTTTGTAAAATATGGAAGAGTTGGAGCAGGAGACCATGTAGCGGAATTAGTAAATGCCGATGTTGTATGTATCTTGATTGGTGAAAGACCTGGATTGACAACAGCTGAAAGTATGAGTGCTTACATAACTTATAAAGCATATGTGGGAATTCCAGAATCAAAGAGAACAGTTGTATCAAATATTCACAGAGATGGTACACCTTCAGCAGAAGCAGGAGCTCACATTGCTACATTAATTAAGAAAATATTAGATGCTAAAGCATCTGGACAAGATTTGAAATTATAAAAATTTTGAAAATATATAATGAAATAAATTTTTCGATAATTTTTTGAAAATAAAAAAAGTTGTAAAAATTTGATCATAAAAATCAGGAGGAAAATATGAAAGGTGATAGATTGAAAGCTAGTGTATTAGCTACGAGATTAATACCAAATGTAGACAGCGGAATGGCAAAAGAATTAGGATTGTCAGAAGGTCATAGAAGTATTGCAATTTTGACAGCTGATTGTGATGATGTAACATATACAGCGTTGGATGATGCGACTAAAAAAGCCGTTGTAGAAGTTGCTTATGCGAAATCATTTTATGGTGGTGCTGCAAATGCAAATACAAAATTAGCAGGAGAAGTAATTGGAATTTTATCAGGACCAACTCCAGCTGAAGTAAAAAGCGGACTTGATGCAGCAGTAGATTTTATTGAAAATGAAGCTGCATTTATAAGTGCAAATGATGATGATTCAATTGCATATTATGCTCATTGTATTTCAAGAACAGGAAGCTATTTGTCAGAAGCTTGTGGAATAAAAGAAGGAGAAGCAATTGCATATTTAATTGCACCCCCATTGGAAGCAATGTATGCTTTAGATATAGCACTTAAATCAGCAGATGTTCAGTTAGTAACATTCTACGGACCACCTTCAGAAACAAACTTTGGTGGAGGTCTATTAACTGGAAGCCAAGCCGCATGTCAAGCTGCATGTGAAGCATTTGCCGATGCAGTTAAATCGGTTGCAGAAAAACCATTAGATTAATTGATAATTCTAAAAAAGAATTTTAATTATAGAATTGCCTTAAAATTTATGCAAATTCCGCTAAATTTACAAAATTCCCTTTAAATAAGGCAATTCTATATTTTTCTATGGACTGTGAAATTATAAAAAATTAGGAATTTTAAAAAGCAGAGTTTGAGAGCGGCGATTGAGTTCTCATAAAAAAACGGAGGGATTCAAAATGGGTATAGACAAAATAATAATAATAATAATGACAATCTTCATGGCAATAGGTGGAATTGATAAAATTTTTGGAAACAAACTAGGATATGGAGAAAAGTTTGAAGAAGGAATAATGGCTATGGGATCACTTGCAGTTGCAATGGTAGGAATTATTTCTTTGGCACCAGTTTTGGGTAAATTATTAACACCAATAGTAGGGCCAGTTTATTCAGCATTAGGAGCAGATCCAGCAATGTTTGCGACAACATTGCTTGCGAATGATATGGGAGGAGCGCCTCTTGCATTAGGAATGGCTAAAAATCCACAAGCAGGAGAATTAGCAGCATTTATATTAGGTTCTATGTTAGGACCAACAATCGTATTTACAATTCCAGTAGCATTAGGAATTATTGAAAAAGATGATAATCCTTATTTAGCAAAAGGAATTTTAGCAGGAATAACAACAATCCCATTAGGAGTATTTGCAGGTGGATTAGTAGCAGGATTTCCAATAGGATTGATTTTAGTTAATTTAATACCAATAATAATTGTTGCAGCTTTAATCATTTTAGGATTAATTTTTATACCAGAAAAAATGACAAAAGGATTTGCAATATTTGGACAAGCAGTAGTAATAATAATTACAATTGGATTAGTAGCGGCAATAATTGAAGCATTGACAGGATTTGTAGTAATTCCAGGTATGGCACCAATAGCTGACGGATTAGGAACAGTTGGAGCAATCGCAATAGTATTGGCAGGAGCATATCCATTGGTACATTTTATCACTAAAGTTTTTGGGAAACCATTGGAAGTATTAGGAAAAGGGCTTGGAATGAATGAAGCAGGAGCAGCAGGATTAGTAGCAACTTTAGCTAATAATATTCCAATGTTTGGAATTTTAAAGGATATGGATGCAAATGGAAAAGTAATGAATATTGCTTTCGCAGTAAGTGCGGCATTTGTATTTGGTGATCACTTAGGATTTACAGCAGGATTTTCAGGTGGAAAATATACTCAAATGATTTTCCCAATGATAGTTGGAAAATTAGTAGCAGGAGTGACAGCAATTTTTGTGGCTAAAGTATTATTTTGTAAAAAAGAAAAATCTGCTTAATTAGAAGCATTTAGAAACTACCAAAATATCCATAAATTAAAAATTTTAAAACATATTTTAAAAATCAACAGCTTGGAGGAATTTTTATGTTTAAAAAGTTAGTAATGATATTTTTGATAGCAATTTCTTTAAACGGATTAGCGGCTAATCTTGATGAAGGAAGATGGGTTCCTGAAAATAGAGAAATTTTATCAAAATTAATTGATGAGAATAAAAATCAAGGAAATTATGCAGTATTTGACTGGGATTATACGTCGATTTATCAAGATACACAAGAAAATTTATTTAGATACCAGATTGATAATCTTAAATTTGATATGACTCCAAAAGAGTTTGCTAAAGCGATTAGAAAAGATATTCCTTTAGATGATTTCGCAAAAGGTTATGAAAATGCTAAAGGAGAAAAAATTAATATTACAAAAATTGGAAATGATTTAGACAAAAGATATGAATTTTTGTATGAAAATTATATAAAAAATAAAAAAATGAGTTTAGCAGAAATTCAAAAAACTGAAGAATTTAAAGATTTTAGAGGGAAATTGGCATTTTTATATGAAGCTATAGGGGGAACTTTTTCACATGATATAGCTTATCCATGGGTATTATACTTATTTCATGGAATGACAAAAGATGAAGTTCAAAAATTGGCGAAAGAGGCTAATGACTACGGAATTGGAAATAAATTAGGTAAATATACTCTTGAATCTAGTGATAAGTTATTAGGTGAAGCTGGGAAAATAGTGTATGAATATAAAAGTGGATTAAGAACTCAGCCTGAAATAGCAAATCTGTTCCATGAACTTCAAAAAAATGGTATTGAAGTTTACATAGTTTCTGCATCTCTTGAAGATATTGTAAAAGTTTTTGCAAGTGATAAATCATACGGATATAATTTAAAACCAGAAAATGTGTACGGAATGAGATTGGAAATGAATAAAGATAAATATTTATCTCAATATAAGAAAGGTTACCCACAAACTCAAACAAAAGGAAAAGTAGAAACAATAAATAAATTTTTGAAACCAAAACATGGTGGAAAAGACCCTATTTTAGTAGCAGGAGATAGTGGTGGAGATGAAAATATGCTTACAGAATACAAAGGAACAAAAGTTTTGCTTCTTATGAAACGAAAAGGGAAATTAGATAATGTTGCAAAAGATAAGAGAGCTTTAATTCAAACAAGAAATGAACAAACAGGATTATTAGTTCCTAAAAATTAGGAATGACATAATCAATTAGTATCAAAAGTAGATACATTCTCAATTTTGAGATAAGAGGAGAGATGACAAAATGGGATTACAAGATTTAGATAGAGAAACTTTAGAAAAGTTATTGAGAAAAGTAGTAGCAGAAGAATTAAGCAGAAAAGCTGGAGATAGTTTTGAAAAATATATGGATCCAAGCGGAGTTGGAGTTGTAAAAATACCAACTGTTAAACCAAAAAAATTCGATACAGGAAATCCAAATGACAAAGTATATTTAACTGATGTTTTCACAATTGATGAAAGCAAAAGATTGAGTTGCGGAGTAATGGAAATGGAAGAATCAGCATTTGATTGGACATTGAATTATGATGAAATTGATTATGTAATAGAAGGAACTTTAGAAATAATCGTAGATGGAAGAAAAGTTGTTGGAAATAAAGGTGAAGCAATTTTAATTCCAAAAGGTTCAAAAATCCAATTCAGTGCACCAAAATTTGCAAGATTCTTGTATGTGATTTATCCAGCTGATTGGCAAGAAAAATTAGAAAAATAGAATATTATTGTAAGAGTAGAAAATTTTTTCTGCTCTTTTTTTCTCTAAATTTCAATTTAAAAATTTTTATTTTATAGTTTACTAAAATACCCATTTATGATAAAATAAAGTGTAAAAAATATGATAATATGACTTCAAAAAAGGAATAAATGATTATTTTTTGAGGGGTCTTGAATATAAACGGTTTTAGTAAATAAGATACAGTCAAATTGTCTGTAGAAATAGGAAATGCTAAAAAAGTAAAACTAATGAAAGGAGAGGCTACTTAAAATATTGATTGACTAATTTTAGATTTGAAATTAAAAAAATTTAGAATGAAAAAAATAATTAGTAGAAGTAGCAAAAAGATATAATGCTAGAGACAATGATATTTAGAGAGATTAGATATAATGAAAATAATGAGCAACTTCTTAAAGAAAATTTGAAAAAAATTGCTGAAAATCCAGATAATATAGAAGTTTTGCAAACGTTAGCTTCGATTTATCACGCGCTAAAAGAAAATGACAAAGCAATAGAAATATACGAAAAATTAGTTAAGTTAAAACCAGAAAATCATACAATTAGGGCATTTTTGGGATATTTGTATTATGAAAGTGAAGATTTAGATAATGCAGAAAAATACTTTGAAGAAGTTTTGGATAATATTTCGGAACCATTTGTGATGTTTCTTTTAGGGAATGTTTATGCGAGGAAAGGGAAAATATCAACAGCAGTAAATTGTTATGAATTGGCGATATTTCTTGATTTTGACATGTATATAGCACATATTGACTTTGCGAGAAAATATGAGCATATGGGAAGACATAAAGAGGCATTGAAAGAGTATAAAGCCGCGTATGAAATTGATTCAAGAGATGAAGGGTTGATAGAAAAAATCGAATATCTTGAGGAAAAATGTAAGAATAATACTGGGAGTGAAAAGGCTCATTAATTATGGGGTTATTTGCAATTTCAAAAGTAAAAAATATAGTATGAAAAGTGTAAAAAATTTAAAATCGAGCTGGTGAAAGCTCGTTTTTATTTGTTAGGAAATTAAAAAAATATAGAAAATTTAAAAGTAATTTTAAAATTAAAAAGGAGGAAAAATGGTAAATTTATTATGTGATGCGATAATACCTGACGGGCCTATGAAAGAGGTCACTGAAATTGAAGATAGCCTGAGAACAAAGTACAAAAAATCAATTTTATCTAAATTTTTAAAAGCAATAAATGATTTTGATCTTGTACAAGATGGCGATAAAATAGCGATAGGAGTGTCTGGTGGAAAAGACAGTTTGCTTTTAGTGAAACTGTTTCACGAATTAAAAAAGGATAAAAGAAGAAATTTTGAATTTAAGGCGGTTAGCTTAAATCCTGGATTTAGGGATAGCGATTTGAATCAGTTTAAGCAAAATTTAAAGAATTTGAATATTGATTGCGAAATAATTGACACAAATATTTGGGAAATTGCAAATGAAAAAGCAAAAGATTATCCATGTTTTTTATGCGCAAAAATGAGAAGAGGAATTCTATATAGAAAAGTTGAAGAATTTGGGTTTAATAAATTGACATTAGGACATCATTTTGATGACGTAATCGAAACAACACTAATAAATATGCTTTATGCAGGAACAGTCAAAACAATGACACCAAAAGTATCATCAACCTCAGGGAAATTGGAGTTAATAAGACCATTAATTTACGTGAAAGAAGCCGATATAATTGATTACACAAAAACAAATGGAATTAGAGCAATGAACTGCGGATGTACAATAGAAGCTGGAAAAACGTCAAGCAAAAGAAGAGAAGTAAAAGATCTGTTAGCAGCTTTAGAAGAAAAACATCCAGGCGTAAAACAAAGTGTCTTCAATTCTATGAGGAATATCAATTTAGATTATGTTTTTGGTTATACTCGTGGAAATAAAAGTGATAAAACTGAAGATTTGGCAGATGAATAGGTTTTGTTAGAAAATTTTATAAATATCTTTAAATAAATTCAAAAAAGAAAAGAATTTTAAGAAAGGAAAAATTATGTTAGAAATTATAAAAGTTTTTATATTAAGTCTAGTAGAAGGACTTACAGAGTTTATACCTGTCAGCAGTACAGGTCATATGATACTTGTAGATCAATTTTTACAATTATCAAAAAATGAGGAATTTGCAAATGCATTTAAGATAATTATACAGTTGGGGGCGATTTTATCAGTAGTTGTGTATTATTGGAAAAGAATTTTCCCATTTGCAAAAGGGCTTAGTAAAAGTCAGAAAATGGATATTATTCAAATGTGGATAAAAATAGTAATTGCGGTAATTCCTGCGATTGTTTTGGGATTATTGTTTGATGATGTTATTGACAAATTATTATTTAATTCAGTAGTTGTAGCGATAACACTGATTGTTTATGGAGTTATACTTATTTGGCTAGAATCTGGTAAAAAAAGAGAAGGTAAAATTACTTCAATCACTCAAATGCCTATAAAAACTGCAATTGGAGTGGGACTATTTCAATGTCTTGCAATGATTCCTGGAACTTCAAGATCTGCAGCCACTATTATTGGAGGAGTTTTACTTGGATTGAATAGAGTGCTTGCAACAGAATTTTCATTTTTCCTTGCGATTCCAACAATGCTTGGAGCTACTCTTTTAAAATTGGTAAAACTTGGGACAGCATTAAGTGTTTATGAATGGTTCTTGATTGCGTTAGGTTTTGTATTATCATTTGTTTTTGCTTATGCCGTTATAAAAGTGTTTATGGATTATATCAAAAAGCACGATTTTAAAGTGTTTGGTTATTATAGAATTGTTTTAGGAATTATTGTTTTATTGTTATTTTTCATGGGAGTGATAAAATAGAAAATGATAATTTCAAATGTAGAAATCAATAAAAATAAATTTGAAGAATTTGTAAGGGTTTTATTACTGGAAAAATATGAAATTTTAGATAAAAATTCTGGAGAAAGTATTTTTTTTGAAGTAATAGAAAACTCTAAAAAAATTGAAGTGAAAGCAATTTTGACAAATGAAAAATTTTTAGAGAATAATGAGAAAGAAAGTGAAGGAAATTCAAAAATAAAAATTGAGGTTGTAAAAGATTTTGAGATAAAAATGCTGGATAAGGCGAAAATATTGAAAGAGATTGATTTTTCATACGAAAAAATTTGTGATGATTATTTTGATCAGGCGGAAGTTATGATGAAAACCGTGTTGATGAAATTATTTGGGAAGGAAAAGTCTTACAAATGGGGAACACTGATTGGAGTGAGACCAACTAAAATTGTAGGAAGATTCTTGAAAATGGGACTTTCATATGAAAAAATTTCTGAAATATTGGAAAATATTTATTTGGTTAGCGAGATGAAACGAGATTTGTTGATTGGAATTGTGAAAAGACAAGAGCCATATTTAGATAAGGAAACAATTGGAATTTACATTGGAATTGCTTTTTGTCCTACTAAATGCTCGTATTGTTCATTCCCTGCATATTTATTACGAGGGAAGTATGCTGAGAGATATTCTGAATATATTGAGTCGATTTACCGAGAAATTCGTGAAATTGGTGAGTTGACATGTGAATTGAATCTGAAAATAAATACGATTTATATCGGTGGTGGGACACCTTCAATTTTGACAGCTGAAGAGATTAAGAAAATGTTGGAAACAATTAAAGAAAGCTATGATTTGAGTTGTTTGAAGGAATTTACATTTGAAGCTGGACGGATTGATACGTTGGATGAGGAAAAATTGACGATTATTAAGAATTATGGGATTAACAAAATTAGTATAAATCCACAATCGTTTAATGATGCAACATTAAAGCTCGTAAACCGTTATCACAACAGAGAACAGTTTGATTTTGTTTACAAACTTGCAAAAGATCTTGGGTTAGAAATAAATATGGATTTAATTTTGGGATTGCCACGTGAGACGACAGAAGATATTTTACATACGATGGACGAAGTTGCAAAATATGACATGGAAAATTTGACAATTCATAATTTAGCGATAAAAAATGCGAGTAAACTGAATAAGGAAAATTACAAGCATAAAGATATTTTGGATTATGAAATGATTTTTAAAAAAATTGATGAAGTTACGATGAATAAAGGATTGAAGCCGTATTACATGTATCGTCAAAAAAATAGTTTTCAGTGGGGAGAAAATCTAGGTTACGCACTTGATAATTGTGAGTCGATTTACAATATTGAGATGATTGAGGAAAATAAGACAATTATTGGGATTGGTGCGGGTGCAATTACAAAGTTGATTTGGCAGGACGAGAGGTTGAAAAAAGATAATATAAAAAGAATTGTGAATCCGAAAGATCCGCTTGTTTGGATGAATGAATTGGATGAGCGATTAGAAAAGAAAAAAGGGGAAATAAAAAAATTATTTAAAAAATAGAAAAAAGAAAAAGGTTAATTGAGGGGGAAAATTTATGAAAATCAAATATTTGATTATTTTTGTGATGTTATTAATTTTAGGGAATTTTTTGAGATTGTTTGTTGAGGATAGAAATGTGCCTAAAATCGAGATTAGCGAGGAAGTTTCTTATAAAAAGGACAAAGCTAAAAAAGAAAATGATTTATCGGGAACGAATACGAAATATGATGTGAATAGTGTGACTTATGAGGAATTGCTAAAACTTAATTTTGGTAAATCGAAGGCCCAGAAAATCATTGAGTTCAGAGATGAAATGGGAATAATTTTTGAAATGGACGAATTGAAGGGAATTCCAAAATTTGGCGAAAGTGGATTGAAATTAGCTAAAAAATATTTGTATGTGGATTTAGAAAAACTGAAAAATGTTGAAAAAAACTATAAAAAATCTAGCTTTAAAAAGTACAATATTACAAAAGCTGATGAGGAAGAGCTGAAAAAAATTGGTTTTACAAAAAAGGAAATAAAAAAAATATTACCTGAAATTGAAAATAGTAATATTCATTCAAATATAGATTTAGAGAAACTTATAGGAAATAATAGATATTTAGAACTAGAAAAAAGAATAAAATTCCTTGACGAATAAAAAAAAATATGCTATACTACTTTAGTAAGGTTGCCCGAGTGGTGAAATTGGTAGACGCAACGGACTCAAAATCCGTCGATTTTATATCGTGCCGGTTCGACTCCGGCCTCGGGCACCAATTACCACTTAAAATATAAAGGCTTAAAAATAATAACTTAAATATCAAACAGGCTATTTTGTAAGTAATAATTACTACTTGCAAAATAGTTTTTTTGTTTTTAGTAAAATCAATAGAAAACTAGTAAATAAAGGATAGATAATAGAAGTCATTCAAAATTTTGGGGATACTTCAAAAAGCAGAAATCTTTAAAACAATGTCGCCATATAATGATCACAATGGTTCATTGAGATGGACAGTTGCAGGAGACGTGTTTGGAGGAATTAACAATATGCGTCGTAAATTCTGGGTAGTAGACGATACCTTTGAATCAAAAGGTGATTATTACACTTATGGAGCAGCATTCAAAACTGATTTAGGTTACGATATCAGATTGTCTGAAAGAACACACTTGAGACCTTATGGAGCTTTGAAAATGGAATATGGTAGATTTAGTAAGATAAAAGAGGATTCTGGAGAAATTAGATTAGAAGTAGATGGAAATGACTATTTCTCAGTTAAACCTGAAGTTGGATTACAATTTAAATACATTCAACCGATGGCAGTTAGAACTCAATTATCAGTAGAGGTGGAATTGGATTTAGAGCGATTTACTAATTCTGAAATTGTTAAAAACATAGAAATAAAAAAAGAGCAGTAGTTTCACTGTTCTTTTTTTGTATTATTTGTCTCTATAATGAGAACCACATTGCCATATTTCTAAAGTATTATTTACAATTTTAAAAACAATACGATTAGCTTTATCTATTTAGTTCATGTTCTTTCAGTGTTGTTTTTCCCTTTTTAACATTTTCAATAGATTGATTTAGACGTTCCATATTTTGATTACTATAAAATGGGTCTGCTGTCACTTCAAAAGGTATTCATCTCTCAGAACCTAATTTTTTTAAATAGATTGTTATTGCTGCAGACAGAGAAAGTCCCATATCAGAACAGGCTTGTTCAGCCTTTTTTTTGATAACATCATCAATTCGTAAATTAATTTGTGCCATAAAAATCTCTCCTTTTTATATTATTCTATAATTTCTGAATACAATATACTATATTTTATACTAATTGTAAAGTATTATTATATACAAAATATAGTAAAATAATTAAATTATATCTAAAATTAATTTTTGTATCTAGAAGTTATCTTTAGAATATGGATATTAAGAAATGATTGTTGCATCTTCTTTGATATAACATTTACTTATGTTCCTTATCAAAAAATAAAAATTTCATTAAAGCTAAATTTCTTTTTGAAAAATCTTTTTTTTGTGTTATAATAATAAACAAAATAAAATAAAATTATTTCAAATTTGAAGTCATAAATTGGTTAAAATTTAGTAAATATATGGGTTTTATGAAGAAAAAAATTTGATGTGTATTATTTTAGATTAAAAGAGAATTAAAAGGAGAGAATGAAAATGACAAATAATTTAAGAGTTTTAAAGAAAGAATTGAAATCTTTTGCCAAAAAAGTAAAAGATTTTAAATATACGGATTCTGCACTTATTACTTTTTTATTGACTGGGACGATAGAGCTAGGTGTTACGTTGAATGCTCATGCGGCTCAAGATGAAATCGAAACGCAGAAAAAAGTGATTAATACATCAATATCAGATATGCATCAGCAATTTAAAAGGGTGAAATCTGAAAATGATAAATTAATGAAAGATTATAACTTAGAGTTAATACAATTAATGGAGCAAGGAGACCACGTAGTAAAATCACCTTGGAGCTCTTGGCAATATGGAATAAATGGAATTTACAACGATTGGCAAGGAAAATACAAAGGTCGTGGAGACAAAACTCCTGATATGAAATATGAAAGAGATAAAACATTAGCAAAATACAAATACAACACAAATCCAAACAAAGCATACGGCTACGGAAATACAACAGAACTTGGATTGAAACAGGAACCAAACGCAGTAATTCCAGTATCAGCATCACTTCAACCATTGATTCCAAGAATAAAAACAGCAAATGTTTCAATGGCAGTTGATATTAGTGATTTACCTTCGTTTACACCAAGAACAGTTACACCACCATCAGCACCAGTTGTTAGTACATCAGTAACTTTTACACCACCTACTTTTGGTTTGGTTGGGGAATCTTTCGGAAATGGAGATGATGATTATTTTGAAAAAACAGTTTCAGGTGATGGGTTAATTGAAGGTGTTTCATTAATAGGTGGAAAATTTGCGACAGAACTTACATCTCTTGGGAATACTAGCTATGGTGGAGCTTTAGGGAATAAATGGCGACATGCAGGGAATTGGACTTACGGATATAAAGATTACAAACCATATAATGTATCTAATGCAGTATCTAATACAAATAATCCTGGGGTTAGTTCTCTTGCGGCAGGTGGTGGAACATTATCAATGTTACCTGCTCCTATTTCAAGAACGCTCACAACAGCTTCAGGTAAAACAGGAATTTTAAAAATGGCTTCATACAATAGAAAAAGTTCTACAATGATTAATAATGCAGATATTATGTATACAAGAAAAGGAGCTTCTCTTGCAGGATATAACACTACTAATAAGGATTATGCAGGAGTAGTAAAAGAATTAGTTCATTTGGATACACATGGTGCTCAACCAATAACAGGTGCAAATAGTGAAGATACAAGAGTATCAAATATTATAAATAAATTACCAAGTGATAAACAAGCAAAAGTTACAAGTGCATGGTCGGATTTTAAAAATATTGCTTCTGCAAAAGGGATGGAACGTTCACAAACTTTTATAAATAGAGGAACTACTGTTGTCGAAGGTTCAAATGTAACTTTTTCAAACAGTTATGATCATACTAATGGTTTCGTTGATGGAAATGGGAAAATGATGGCTGCAGTTTTAAATACGGGCGATATAATAGTACATCCAATGAACGAAAATGGAAATAAATTAGGTTCTGATTCATCAGTATTTTTAGTATCTGCAGAAATATATTCAAAAAATCCGTATAGTGGAGGAGTTAATGGAATTCCACAACTTTTGTATAATTCTGGAGAAATAAAAATGTACAATAAAAAATCTGCAGTATTTTTTATAAATCCTGATCCATATGAAAGAACAGGGAATACTACAGCAAGAAGAGATATTAGTATAATTAATAGAGATGGACAGATAAAAGAATATGGTGAAAATTCTGTTGGGGTTTATATTAAAACACCGAATTATGTTAAACAATTGAATTTAGATTTTTCTGATACGCAAACAAGTGCTGGTAATTTTTCTCCAATGACTTTGTATGGAGATAATAGTATTGGGTTATATATTGAAAAAGTAACAAATGATACATCAGATAACGATTATACTAATGGTGTAGCTGGCCTTACAGAACCACGATATAATGCAAGTGATAAAGGTAAAACATCTATCAAAAGAGCGAGCAATGCTAATGGAGATTCAGTAGTTTATGGAAACTTCGCAGTTAATATAGGAGATTCAAATGATACTGGAAATCAACAATATACTTCAAAAAATACAATTTCAATAAATAATCCAGGTACTATTGATGAACATTCAACAGAAGGAACACCAGATACATTTGATTTAAACAATACTGATACTGCAATTGAAAAAAGTTTTGGTATATTCTCAAACTATAATATAGACTTCAGTAAAAGCTCTGTTAGTACAACGACAGGAATAAACAAATTCGGACACCAAATTAATATTTTTGGAAATACAAAAGAAAATATCGGAGTTCTTACTGGAAATGACGCTATATACAAACTTGGTGAAGGAAGTATTAATTTATCAGGTAAAAATAGTACAGAAAATATCGGAGTCTTAGTTGGTGGAAGTAGAGATTCGTCAGGAAAACTTACTCACCAGACAGATGGTAAAGTAATTGGAGATGTTGTAACAATAACTGGAGATACTACGGGTCATACGGATAGAGGAAACAGGGCAATTGTAGCAGTTGGAAAAAATAGTGCGAATGTTTCAAATTCAGTTGAAGTAAATGAAGTTAGATCAACAAATGCTACTAACTCAATAGCGATTGTAGCAGATGATAATTCGACTGTAAAAGTTAATAGTTCAGCAACTAATTCATCTTCAACAACTCCAGGAGTAAATATTTCTGGATCAAGATACGAAGCTACTGCTAGTCGTCCAGATGATAATGTTGGGGCTGCGTATGCGAATAATGGAGCGACTATAACAATAGACAGAACAGTAATGCCAACAGCAGCTAATATTTCAATAACAGGTGGAATGAATGGTAACAAACATATGGGATTTGGATTGTTTGCAAATAACGAAGGTAATATAAGTGCAAAATATAATTCAATAAATGTAACGAATGCTTCTACAGCAATAGCTGCGTTAAATGGAGGGAAAGTAGATTTAGATCACTCACAAGTTGAATATAGTGGAGAAGGATATGCTTTATATGCAGGTACTGATCCAAGTACATCTGTTGCAGCAATACCTACTGCAGGAGAAATTAAATTAACAAATGGTAAGTTAGTACTGGGAGGAAAAGCTGTTGGATATGTAAAAGACCAAGGATTTGCAACTTCTGTAGTTCTTACAGGAACAGATATAGATGTAAAATCAGATGATGTAATAATTGCTGATTTACGAAATTCTGCTACAGGTATGGTAACAGTTGATGTTGATAGTTCGGGAACTCCTTTGAAAACGCAATTGTTAGGTGCAGGAGTAGGAACAATTACACCAGTAGCGGGATCAGGAGCAACTGGAAAACATAAATATGCAGTGGTAGACAATGCTGAAATTAATATTAAATCAGCTGTTGATAAAGCAGATAGTACAACAGATTCAGACAGTGAAGTATTCTCGAAAAGATTCTTGTACCAAAATTCAAGAGTAAATGTTGAAACAGGTGCTTCAGTGAAAGCAGAATTGAATACAGCACAGTCACAAGCGACTGGAACTAGCCTTCCTGTAGGTCTTGCAGTAACTGGAAGTGCAAATTCTACTAATAATTCGACAACAAAAATTGGAAATAAAGGTGATATTGTTGTTGATAGAACAGATAGTGGACAAGGTGGAATTGGACTTTATGTAGATTATGGTCAAATTAATAACTATAATAGTGGAACAATAAATGTTGAAAAAGGGACAGTAAATGGACCTAATAACAAAGCAATTGGAATATATGGAACAAATAATACGAATATTGTAAATGATGGAGCAGTAAATGTTGGTGGTAATAAATCAATAGGAATTTTAGGACTTTCATATAGAATAGATCATGCTACAGGTTTAGCTGTAGATCCAACTACTGAACCTTATTATGCAAGTGCTACAAATAAAGCTGATTTTGGTAAAATTAATATCGAAAATTCGGCGACAGGTACAATTACAATGGATAATGACGGTGCAGTAGGAATGTTCGTAAAAAATAATAGTAAGGACTCAAGTGTAACTGCTGCATACAATAGAACTAAATCTGATCTTGTTGCTGTAAATAGAGGTACTATTACAATGAATGGAAACAATAGTGCAGTAGGAATGGGAGCAGGTAACGGTACAGTTACAAATGATACAGCTGGTAAAATTTATGTAAATGGAACAAAATCAGTTGGTATGTATGGAACAAAAGATTCTGATTTAACAAATAATGGAGAAATCAATGTTGTAGCGACTTCTGCTGGAAATGAATCAATTGGAATGTACATTGACGATCAAGATTCAACTATTACAAATACAGGAAAAATCAATGTCGGGCAATCTTCTTACGGAATTTATGGTAAAAAAGTAAATATGAATGGTGGAGAAATTAATGTTGCAGACGATGGAGTTGGAGTTTATTCGACAGGGCCTACTGTAAATCTTAATTCAGGAAAAGTTACAGTTGCAAATAATAACTCAGTAGGAGTTTACATTGCAGATGATAGTAAAAATCCACAACCAACAACAGTAACATCAGCTGTTGATATGAAAGTAGGAGATACAGATTCGTTTGGATATTTGATAACAGCTACAAATGCTAAGACAGACTTGACGATAAATCCAACACCAAATGATGTTCATGTTGGAGAAAAATCAGTTTATGTTTATTCAGCAGCACCACAAAGTTTAGGTGGAAAAATTATCAATCATTCAAATATTGTAATGGATAAGAATAACGGATATGGAATTTATTCTTCGCAAGATTCAGAAAACTATGGAGATATTAACTTAACTTCGGGAGTTGGAAATATAGGAGTTTACTCAACACAAGGAATGGGTAGAAACCATGGAACAATTACAGTTGGTCCAAGTAATGTAACTGACAAAGAATATGGAATTGGTATGGCAACTGGATATTATGACGAAGCTACAAAAGCTGAATTAAATATGGGAACAATTGAAAATGTTGGAACCATCAATGTTTCAGACGATAACAGTGTGGGAATGTATGCTGTTGGAAGTGGTTCAAAAGCAATTAACAGAGGAACTATTAACTTGAGTGGTAATAATACAACTGGAATGTATATTGATAGACATGCGATTGGAGAAAATTACGGAACTATTCAAACAACACCGACTGCGAATGGAAAAGGAATCAAAGGGGTAGTTGTAACGAATGGTGGAGTAATTAAAAACTACGGAACAATTAATATTCAAGGTGCTAAAAATATCGGAGTGTATGCGTTTAGAGGAGATGAAACAAGTTCAAAATATGTACCTTATGAAGAACACGGAACTGGAAATATTTCAACAAGACCATACGTAGAAGGAACTGCTACGGATAGAAAAACAGTTGGAAAAGCATCAGTAAAAGTTCCGCCTGCATCATTGCCAAGTGCGGTTTCAATTTCAATAGACGGTGTAGATGTAGCACCTACAAAAGTTGATACAAATATTGCTTCACCACAAGCACCAGAAGTATTGATTACAGATTTATCAGGAGTAACAAAATTAAATCTAGCAGCAGAACAAATGGATCACGATCACACTGATTCAAATGCAGAAATTTCAAGCATTGGAATGTATGTAGATACTTCAGGAATAAATTATACACAACCAATACAAGGATTAAGTAATTTATCAGGATTGACAGATGTAGATTTAATCATGGGTACAGAAGTTACTAAATACTTAAATGCAAAAGCAATACAAATTGGAGATAATATTTTAAAACCATATAATGATGCATTGGCAAGTGTAGTATCGACAGGAGTTGACTTGAATGTAAATTCGGCAAGTTTAACTTGGTTAGCACAACCAGTAGAATCAGGAAATGTAGCGGCACCAATAAAAACAGTATACATGGTTAAAATTCCGTATACAGACTTTGCAAGTAAAAACGATGTTGATACAGAACATTTCTTAGATGGATTGGAACAAAGATACGGAGTTGAAGGAATTCACTCAAGAGAAAAACAAATTTTCAATAAGTTGAATAGTTTAGGAAAAGGAGAATCTCATATTTTTGCTCAAGCTGTAAACGAAATGAAAGGTTACGAATATTCAAATACTCAAATGAGAATAAACGAAACTGGAAATGCATTAGATAAAGAGTTCAAATATTTACACGATGAATGGAGAAATCCTTCTAAACAAAACAATAAGATAAAAGTATTCGGTCAAAAAGATGAATACAATACTGATACAGCAGGAGTAATTGATTATGATAGCAATGCTTATGGAGTAGCTTATGTACATGAAGATGAAACTGTTAAATTAGGAAATAGTTCAGGTTGGTATGCAGGAGCTGTTACAAATAGATTCAAATTTAAAGACTTAGGAAAATCTACAGAACAAGATACTATGATAAAAGCAGGAATCTTTAAAACAATGTCGCCTTACAACGATCACAATGGTTCATTAAGATGGACAGTTGCAGGAGATGTGTTTGGAGGAATTAACAATATGCGTCGTAAATTCTGGGTAGTAGATGATACATTTGAATCAAAAGGTGATTATTATACTTATGGAGCAGCGTTTAAAACTGATTTAGGTTACGATATCAGATTAAGCGAAAGAACACACTTGAGACCTTACGGAGACTTAAAAATGGAATATGGAAGATTTACAGATGTAAATGAAGACAGAGGAGAAATGAACTTGGAAGTAAAAGGAAACGATTACTTCTCAGTAAAACCAGAAGTTGGAGCAGAATTCAAATATGTTCAACCATTGGCAGTAAGAACTCAATTATCAGTAGGACTTTCAGCAGCGTATGAAAACGAACTTGGAAACTTAAACAGATTGAATCAAGCAAGAGTAAGATACACAACAGCTGATTGGTACAACTTGAGAAATGAAAAAGAAAACAGAAAAGGAAATGGTAAATTCGATCTTAACATCGGAATTGATAACACAAGATTTGGAGTAACAGTAAATGCTGGATACGACACTAAAGGTGAAAACATTAGAGGTGGAATTGGATTTAGAGCGATTTACTAATTCTAAAATTGTTAAAAAAATAGGAAAGAAGAACGGTAACAGTGAGTTGCTGTTCTTTTTTGTTGAAAATCAAATTATTATCGAGGTAATATAAAATTTGTTTTTTAATTGCTAACATTAAAAAATATGAAAAGTTAAATTTTGTTGAATTGGAAGATGAAGAATATTAAAAATTCAAATAATGTAAGAAAAAGTTAAAAATAATAAAAAATATAAGATAAGAGAATAAAATAAAGTATATTTTGTAAAGAAATAAAAACTTTAAGAAAGAGAAGTGAATTAAATGAAAGTATTAGCAGTGTGTGGAAGTGGGGTGGGAACAAGTACGATTATGAAATTAAAAGTGAGTCAGAGGTAGCTCGATAATTATTAAAAAAGTTAATGGAGGAAACAATTATGACTTTGAAACAAGCATTACTTGAAAATGATTCAGTATCATTAAGACAAAATGCAAAAACATGGCAAGAAGCTATTGAAATTTGTATGAAACCGTTGGTTAAAAGTGGAGCAGTAAAAAAAGAATATGTAGATGCAATTATTGAAAGAACAAAAGAATTAGGACCGTTCTATATATTAGCACCAGGACTTGCTATGCCACACGAAAGACCTGAAGAAGGTGTAAATAGAAATGCATTTAGCTTTATAACTTTAGAAGAACCAGTAGTTTTTGATGACGGGCAAGAAGTAGATATTTTAATAGGATTAGCAGCCGAAAATGCAGATGTTCACAAGGAAGAATCAATTCGACAAATCGTTATGTTGTTTGACGATAAAGATGTATTCGATAAAATAAGAGCATCAGAAAAACCAGAAGATATTTATAAGATTATTGACGATGTCGTGAATGCTTAAATATGTAATGAATAAAAATAAGAGATAATTTAAAATTAATTGTAAGTTTATAGAAAAAAATGTTTTATGAAAACTACTTTTGATGAAAATTGAAGGTAGTTTTTTTTGAAATTTTTCATTCATTTTTTAGAAAAAAACGAATAATGTGATATAAAGAGTTTAAAATTTAAAAGATTTTATAAAAATTAACTTTTTATATGTATTTATTATACAATAATATATAAAAATTTTCAAAAATTATTATTATAATTTAAAAAGTAAAATATTTATAAAAAATTTAAATTTTTGTAATTTATTTGTTTGATTTTGTATTTTTTAAATAAATATTGTAAAAAAGGTTGAAATATTGGAAAATATGTTTTAAAATATATATAAATAAATTTTTAAGGAGGCAAAAAAATGAAAAGTTTAAAAAATGATTTTTCTTTAATGTCAAGTTTGTTGATACCAGTAGCGGTAGCTATTAATTTTGCGGGTTTTGGAATTGTTAAATTATTGCAAATTCCAATATTTTTAGATTCGATTGGATCGGTATTTATTAGCCTTATTGCAGGGCCTTGGGTTGGAATAGCAACAGCAGTTATTACAAGTCTTATTACTGGAAGTTTTTCTCCTGAATATTTTGCTTTTATACCAGTAGGAATATGTAACGCTCTGGTTGTAGGATTAGTAGGAAAAATAAAAACTAAAAATTTAATAACTAAGACAATCATAGTAAGTTTGGCATTAGCTTTAACATCAATACTTGTATCTATTCCTATAATTATTAAAGTTTATGGTGGATTTACAGGAAATGCTTCATCTACAGTAGTAGTTTTATTCAAAAGTTTAGGATTTAGTTTAGGACAGGCAGTTGGGATAGCTACTATGTTGACAGAAGCTACTGATAAAATTGTAACTACAATAATTTCTATGTTAATTATAAAAAGTATGTCAGATAGATATTTAATAAAATTTAAGTATGGTGGAAATTATATTTATAAAAAAAATGGAGAATAAAAAATTATGATTAAAAATTTTTTGAAAAATTTATATCCTCTTACAAAATTTTATTTGGCAGTATCTTTATTAATTTCAGCATTTATTTTGCCAAATTATATTTATGGATATTTATTGATATTAATTTGTGGAATTATTGTCTATTTTTATGGAAAATTAGGAATTTATCTAAAAAGAGTATTTTTTAGCTTGTTTTTTTTAACTTTAATTATATTTGCTGTACAAGGGCTTATGATACCTTCTAATGAGATTATGGCAAAATTTGGTTTTATTACAGTATATAAGGCTGGAATAATAACAGCGGCAAAGCTAACTTCTAAAATTTCAGCCTTAGTTTCTACTGTAACGATGCTGACACTGGTATCAAAAGCTAAAGAATTTACGGTAGCTCTAGAAAAAAAAGGACTTAATTCAAAAGCTGCGTTTATACTTCTCTTATCGCTTCAAATGATTCCTGAAATGAAAAAACAGTCAGATGTTATTATGGATTCACAAAAGGCAAGAGGTGTGGAAACTGAAGGAAATGTTTTCGTTAGATTTAAAGTGCTTTTACCTGTATTTATTCCGCTTGTGCTAGGTTCGATTGTAAATACAGAAGAAAGAGCGATTACACTAGAAGCAAGAGGTTTTTCAATAGGAGAAAAAAGAACGATATTGAATGAATTAAAAGAGACAAAAAATGACAAAATTGTAAAAATAATACTTGTGATTTTTTTAATTTTGTGTATTGCTTGGAGGATTTTATGGGTATTGAAATAAAAAATTTTAGTTATAAATATCCGATGGAAGATAAGAATGTTTTGGAAAATTTGAATTTGAAGATTGAAAAAGGCGAATTCTGGGCAGTTGTTGGGAAAAATGGAAGTGGAAAAACGACACTTTGTAATGCTCTTAGAAGATTTGTGCCAGATTTTTACAAGGGAGAAGTGACTGGAGAAATTGCAGTTGATGGGAAAAATTTGAAAGATTTTAGTCCAAAAGAACTTGTGACAAAAATTGGTTTTGTGTTTCAAAATCCATTTACACAAATTAGCGGAGTAAAAGATACTGTTTTTGAAGAAATCGCTTATGGTTTGGAAAATCTTTCAGTAAAAAAAGAAGAAATAATAAAAAGAGTAAATGAAACATTGAAATTACTTGAAATAGAGCATTTGAAGGATAAAAATCCACAAGAGATGTCTGGAGGTCAAAAACAGCGTGTTGCATTGGCTTCAATAATCGTGATGGACCCTGAAATATTAGTAATCGATGAACCAACTTCACAGCTTGATCCAAAAGGAACACAAGATATTTTTAAAATAATAAATATTATGGCTAAAAAAGGGAAAACGATAATTTTGGTGGAACATAAATTTGAATTGATTGCAGAGTATGCCGAAAAAATTGTAGTTTTGGATGAAGGAAAAATAATTTTAAGCGGAAAAGCTAGTGAAGTTTTAAATAATAAAAGTTTATTGGAAAAGGGAATTGGAATGACACAGTATTCGATGCTTGCTTATGGACTTGAAAAGTCAGGAAAAGCAAAGTTTGAAGAAATTCCGATAACCAAGGAAAAGACAGTGGAATTATTGAAAAAATAAAAATTGTTAAGCAAATCTTAAAATATTTCCTTTCCAAATATCTCGACAGGGGTGTATAGATTTCCAAAGATTTAGCTGCAAAGACGGCTATTAAAGCTGTGATAGAATATTTGGAGAAAAGAGATTTTATAGAAAAAGTAAATTTTGTATGTTTTGAAAATGAAAATTTTAAGATTTATAGAAAGTCATTGGAAGAGAAAGGGATTTTATGAAAGAAGGGAAACTGAAAAAAATTATAAAAATAGACTGGACAATATTTTATTCCAAACCGAGAATACAAATTTTAGGAATTTTAATATTTTTGGATATAATGTTGCTTTTCACAGTTAAAAAAGAAATAGAAAAAGGATTTAACGTATCTTCTGTTTTGACTTCAATAGTCTTATTTATATTATTTATCTTGTTAAATGGATTATTTATTTTTTATTATAAAAATAAATTTCCTGATATAGAATTTTATGATGATTATTTTACAGATATTCCAGCAAACACAAGAATAATTATTAAAGATAATTGTTTGAGAAAATTTTTAAAGGAGAGACAATTATGAGTTTTATTACTGTAAAAAAATTGAGTTTTAAATATCCTAATGGTACAGAAAATGTACTTAATGATATTTCTTTTAAAGTTGAAAAAGGAGAAAAAGTAGCAATTATTGGACAAAATGGAGCTGGGAAAACGACATTGGTAAAAATGTTAAATGGGCTTTTGAAGCCGACTAGTGGTGATGTAATTGTCGATGAGTGGAACACACAAAAATATTCCGTAGCAAAAATGAGTAAAAAGGTTGGGTATGTTTTTCAAAATCCGATGGATCAAATTTTTCATAACAATGTTTATGATGAAATTGCTTTTGGTGCAAAAAAATTGAAGTTTTCTGAGGAAAAAATAAAAAAATTAGTGGAAGATGCAATGAAATTGACAAAATTGGAAAAATTTTCAAAGGAAAATCCGTATAATTTGCCATATTCGATGAGAAAATTTGTTACGATTGCAGCTGTGATAGCAATGGATGTTGATGTGATTGTGATGGATGAACCAACTGCAGGTCAAGATTTTAAAGGAATGAAAATTTTGCATGATTTGATTGATGAATTGCAAAAGCGAGGGAAAACGATTGTTACAATTACGCATGATATGGAGTTTGTTGTGAATAATTTTGAGCGTGTGATAGTTATGACAAATGGTGAAATTATAGCAGATGGTGACAAAAGGGATATTTTCTGGGAATTGGAAACGCTTGAAAAAAGTATGGTGAAACAGCCATATATTAGTGATTTGGCACGAGAATTGGGAATGGACGAAAAAGTTTTATCAATAGAGGATTTTGTAGAAAATTTTTAAATAAAAGCTGATTTTGAAAATGGCAACAGAGTCCTCTTGGAAAGGAGAAAGTAACGGTAGAATGAAGACAGTATATTTAGACCATGCAGCGACTACGAAAATGTTGCCAGAAGTTATTGAAGCTATGGTGAAATCTTATGAAAATGATTTTGGAAATCCGTCTTCAACTCATAGAATTGGGCAAAAATCTAGAGCTATTATTGAAAAAGCGAGAAAAATTGTTGCAGAAATTTTTAATGTTGATACTCAAGAGATAATTTTTACTTCTGGTGGTGCTGAAGGGAATAATCTTTTGATAAGAGGGATTTTGAATGCAAACAAAGATAAAGGGAATCATATTATTACGACAAAAATTGAGCATTCATCAGTTTTGAAAACATTTCAGCAATTGGAAAATGAAGGATACGAAGTCACATATCTTGATGTGGATAAAAATGGGACAGTTAATGTTGAGCAGTTAAAAAATTCGTTGAAGGGAAATACTGTTTTAGTGTCTGTGATGTATGTGAATAATGAAACAGGGGTAAAACAGCCAATTAAGGAAATTGGAAAGATTTTGGAAGAAAAGGGGATATTTTTTCATACAGATGCGGTTCAGGCGATTGGAAAAGAAATTATAAATCCGAAAGAATTAAAAATTGGTGCATTAACAGCGGCTTCTCATAAATTTCATGGTCCAAAAGGATCAGGATTTGTATTTTTAGATAAAAAGATTCAGATTGAGAAGGAAATTTGGGGAGGAGCACAAGAGAGAAACCGAAGAGCAGGTACCGAAAATGTTCAAGGAATTTTAGGAACAGGAATAGCATTGGAAAAAATCTATAAAAATATTGATGAAATTTATAAGCATGAAAAGGAAATTCACGAATATTTGGAAAAACGACTGAAAGATGAAATTTTAGATATCAAAATAAATGGTGAAAATGCTAAAAGAGTAGAAACAATCACAAATGTAACTGCAAAAGGCTGTGATATTCAAACATTACTAATTGGACTGGATATGAGAGGGATTTTCATTAGTGGAGGTTCAGCTTGTATGTCAGGAGCTCAAGAGTCATCTTATGTATTAAAAGCAATGGGATTGCCAGCAGATGAGTTAAATTCATCATTTAGAGTGAGTATTTGCAAGGATACGACGAAAGATGAAATTGATTATTTTGTAGAAAATTTGAAGGAAATTGTTGAAATTGAGCGGAAATAGAAATTTGAAGTAAAGTCTTTTTATTTATTTTTATGATGGAAAAAAGAAGTTACGAGTTATAAGGAGAAGTTATGAAAATCAAAGCAATATTCATGGACATGGATGGAACAGTTCTCACAAGCGAACACAAAGTTTCTGACAAACTGAAAAATAAACTAAACGAATTAGAAGAAAAAGGAATAAAAACTTTTATCGCAACAGGAAGAAGCTATTCTGCGACTAAGCGTTATCTAGAATTAATTGGGATAAAAAATCTTGCAATTACCTACAATGGCGGAAAAATTGTGAATCCATTGACAGATGAAGTTGTTTATGAGAATGCAATTAATCCAGAAATCGTTGAAAAGATAATAAAGTTGGCAAGGGAAAAGGATATTCATTTGAATTTGTACAATGATGATAAATTGTATTTTGAAAGAAATGGTGGCGAAGGAGAAATATATGCTGCGAAAACAGGAACGCCTTTTGAAATGGTAAATTTTGATGATTTTATTGGAAAAAATTCGACGAAAGGATTGTTGCTAGCTCCGAATAAGAAGTTGTTGGAATTGAAGGAAGAGCTCGAAAAATCAATTGAAGGAGTACATTTTGTATTTTCACAACCGACTCATTTGGAAATTTTGAATGAGGGTGTGAATAAAGGTGGAGCTGTTAGAGAATTGTTGAAACAGTACGGGATTTCGTCTGATGAAGCAATGGCATTTGGAGATCAATGGAACGACCTTGAGATGCTAAAAAGCGTGAAATATGGATATTTGATGGGAAATGCGACGGATGAATTGAAAAAGGAATTTCCTGAGGATAGGATTACGTTGACAAATAATGAAGATGGAATTTATGAGGTTATAAAAAAATTGTAATATAAAGAATTAAAGAAAAATAGGTGGCACAATGGGAAATAAAATAGCACATTTGAAATTGCATACAGAATATTCGCTTCTTGAAGGTGTTGGGAAAATCGAAGAATACATTGAAAAGGCGAAGGCACTGGAAATTGATACGCTTGCGATAACAGATGTTTCTATGTTTGGAGCGATAGAATTTTATAAAAAGTGCAAAAAGTCTGGGATAAAGCCGATTATTGGATTGGAAGTGTTTATCGAGGGATTTACCTTGATAGATGATTATTCACTTGTTTTACTTGCCAAAAATAAAAATGGATACAGAAATTTATCAAAATTGTCATCAAAATCGTTTAGTCGTTTTCAGCGTGGAAGAAATAAGATAAAATACGGAGATTTGATAGAATATTCGGAAGATTTGTATATTTTGTCAGGTGGAATAAATAGTGAAATAATTGCTCAACTAACTCAAAAAAACTATTCTGAGGCGGAAACGTTGATAAAGAAATTTTCAGAAGATTTTGGAAAAAATTTTATTGTTGATTTTTCTGGCGTGAAAAAAATTTTGAAATGTAATTTTAAATTGCTTGAAATTGTTGAGAAATTTAATTTAAAATATGTGATTTCAAATGATATTTATTATCCAAATTCAGAAGATGCAATTTTAAAAAAAATAGTAAATTCTATAAAAGAAGGTAAAAGAATATCTGATGAAAACAGTAAAAATAATGATGAGAATGATTATTCTGATTTGTATTTGAAATCTTACGAAGAACTGGAAAGAGATTTTAAAGATTTTCCTGAAGATTTTTTTGTAAAAGGAGTTCAATTTACGAATGAAATTGCTGAAGAGTGTAATGTTGATTTTGAATTTAATGAGTTTAAATTTCCAAAATATAATTTACCAAGTGGAGTTAGTGAACGAGAGTATATTCAAAAAATTGTTTTTAAAGGATTGGCTAAAAAGTATTTGAAATTGGAAATATCAGGGCTTGAGGCGATTAGAGAAGATGATATAAAAGAGAAATTGAAAGAAAATGGATTTGAAAATGTTGTTGAAAGAATAGAATACGAGTTAGAAATTATCAATAAAATGGGGTATAATGGATATTTTATCATTGTTTGGGATTTTATTAAATATTCTAAAGAAAATGGGATTTATGTTGGACCTGGAAGAGGTTCGGCGGCAGGAAGTTTGGTTGCATATGCACTTGATATCACAGAAATTGATCCTTTGCAGTATAATTTGATTTTTGAGAGATTTTTGAATCCTGAGAGAATTTCGATGCCTGATATTGACGTGGATTTTGATCAAGAACAAAGAGAGCAAGTTATTGAATATGTTTTGAAAAAATACGGAGAGGATTATGTTGCGCATATTATTACGTTTGGGACGTTAAAAGCTAGAGCGGCGATACGTGATGTTGGTAGAGTTTTAGGAATTCAAGCGAAAAAGGTTGATAAAATTGCAAAATTGATACCTTTTAATGCAGAATTGCAGGAGGCTCTGAAATCTGTACGAGAATTGAGAGAGTCTTATGCGAAAGACGAAGAAGTGAAAATGTTGATTGATTATTCGATAAAATTGGAAGGTAGAGCAAGACATGCGTCTGTTCATGCGGCTGGAGTTGTTATCTCTAAAGACGTTTTAAATGAGGAAATTCCAACGTATTCTGATGGGAAAACTTCGATTGTTTCAACTCAATATCAAATGAAAGAACTGGAAGATTTAGGAATTTTGAAAATGGATTTTCTAGGTTTGAAAAACTTGACAATTTTGCGAAAAACAGTTGAAAATATTGAAAAAACACGAAATTTAAAATTCAAGTTATCTGAAATTCCGTTGGATAATCAAAAAGCGTATGAATTAATGACAAAAGCAGATACAATGGGAGTTTTTCAATGTGAATCGGCTGGAATACGGAATTTGATGCGTAAAATGAAAATTGAAAAATTTGAAGATATTATTGCGTTATTAGCTTTGTATCGTCCAGGACCTTTGCGAAGTGGAATGGTTGATGATTTTATTGCAGCTAAAAATCATACTAGCGAGATAAAATATCCACACGAATCTTTGAAGGGAATATTGGAAGAAACGTACGGAGTCATTTTGTATCAAGAACAAATTATGAAAATTGTGAGTGAAATGGCTGGTTATACATTAGGTGAGGCAGATGAGTTGCGACGTGCAATTGGGAAAAAAATTCCTGAAATTATGCAGCAAAATCGAGAAAAATTTGTGAAAAAATCGGTGGAAAAAGGTATTTCCGAAAAAAAGGCAAATGAAATTTATGATTTGGTAGAAAAATTTGGTGGATACGGTTTTAATAAATCACATTCAGCAGCTTATGCATTAATTGTTTACTGGACAGCATATTTTAAAGCAAATTATGAATTAGAATTTTTTGCAGCGATAATGACAACAGAATCGTATAATTTAGACAGATTTTCAGAATTTTTCTATGAAGCAAGAGAAAAAGGAATAAAAATTTTGCAACCGTCAATAAATTATTCAAAACCTGATTTTTCTGTGGAAAATGATGCGATTCGATACGGATTGCTAGCGATAAAAGGGCTTGGAGATGGAACTGTAGAAGAAATTGTTAGACTTAGGGAGAAGGAAGGCGAGAATTTTACAGAATATCAAGTTTTTATATACAAATTACGAAAATTAATTGAAATGAGAAAAGAACTGGAAATTGTTACACTAAAAGATGCTTTAAAAATGACAAAAAAATCAATTATTAACAAAAAACAAATTGAAATATTGATTAATTCTGGTGCATTGGATGATTTGAAAGGGAGCAGAGAGCAAAAGCTGGATTCTCTTGGAAAAGCGATAGAATGGAGCGAGAAGGAATATCGTAGAAAAGATGACATTGAGGGAATGTTGTTTGGAAATAAGATGCAAGACGAAGAGAAGGAATTTGTTTTTTCAGAAACGACGGAGAAAAAAAATGGTGATCAGAAAAAATATCGGCTAGAAAAAGAATGCTTGGGAGTATATTTGACAGGGCATCCACTAGATAAGAAAAAAGATATGATTTCGATAATTAAGCACAACGAAAATTCTGAATTGTCAAATACGATTGTAGGAAAGAAAATGCAATTAATTGGAAGTATCCAGGAAATAGAAAGATTTAGAATAAAAAATAATGAAGAAATGTTAAGGTTTGTTTTAGAGGATTTTAGTGGTATAATAAGTGTAGTGAGTTATCCACGTGAGACTGAAAATTTTAAGATTGATATTGTAGAAGATAAGATTGTGATAGTTCAAGGAGTTGTCGCTGAAAGTTATGGAACTAAAAATTTGATTTTGAGAAATATTGTCGACATTAATCATTTGGGCGAAAACAGAAATTTTAAATTGTATATTTTAATTGAAGAAAATCAATCGCAGGAAAAAAGTGATAATTTAAAAAAATGGATAAAAAATAATGAGAATTTTAGAGGCAAAATAGGGCATGAGCTATATTTTGTGAAAATAGAAAATTGTGGGAAAGAAAGAATTAGGTATAGAAAAAATATTAATTTAGAAGAAAATGAATTAAAAAAATTAATAAAATTGATGGGAATAGACAAAATAAGAATTACTTAAGATTGAAAAAATTTTCTCGATATGATAAAATTGAGAAAACGGATTTTTGTAACTCATAGGAGGAGGAGAATGGAACTTAAAGATATTCAAGAGTTAATGAAAGTTGTGAAAAAAGAAGAGTTAACTGAATTGAAAGTAAGATACGGAAAAGTGAAACTGACATTAACAAATTTAGAAGAAAATAAACAAGTGCCAGTAAAACAGGTAAAACAAAGCAAAGTAGAAAAAAAAGTTGAAGAAGTTAAATCTAAAGAAGAAATCATAAAATCACAAAACGTGGGTAGAATAAAATTAGGAAGAATTGAAAAAGGAACAGCGGTTGAAAAAGGAACAGTTCTAGCGAAAATAAGTACAATTGGAATAGATACAGATGTAAAATCTACAGTTAAAGGTGTAATTAAGGAAATTTTAGTTTCTGACCAAGCAGCAGTTGATTTTGCAAAACCATTGTTTGTAATTGAAATATAATTTTATTTTTTGAAGTAAAAATTAGGAGGGCTAATGTTTAAAAAAATATTAATAGCAAATAGAGGAGAAATTGCGGTTAGAATAATAAGGGCAGCTAGAGAATTGGGAATTTCAACAGTTGCGGTTTATTCAGAAGCAGATGCGGATTCGTTACATGTAGCTTTGGCTGATGAAGCAATTTGTATTGGACCAGCAAGCAGTTCAGAATCGTATTTAAAAATACCAAATATTATTTCAGCAGCACAAATTACAGGAGCTGAAGCGATTCACCCAGGATATGGATTTTTGTCAGAAAATGCATCTTTTGCAAAAATTTGTACACAAAATAATATTGTGTTTATAGGACCAAAACCAGAATTAATCAATATGATGGGAGATAAAGCAACAGCTAGAGAAACAGCAATTAAGCACAAAGTACCAATAACAAAAGGTTCTGATGGAATTGTGCCAAATGTTGAAGAAGCAAAAAAAGTTGCAAAATGGATAACTTATCCAGTAATGATAAAAGCTACTGCCGGTGGTGGTGGAAAAGGAATGAGAATTGCTCATGACGAAAAAGAATTAGCTGAAAATTACGTTGTTGCACAAAATGAAGCAAAAGCAAATTTTGGGAATCCTGATGTATATATTGAAAAATATGTTGAAGAGCCAAGACACGTTGAAATTCAAGTAATTGGAGATAAATTTGGAAATGTTGCACATCTTGGAGAAAGAGATTGCTCAATTCAAAGAAGAAATCAAAAATTAGTTGAAGAAACTCCATCGCCAGGAATTGACGCAAAAACTCGTGAAAAAATGGGTAAATTTGCTGCAAAATTAACAAAAGGAATTGGGTATGACAGTGTTGGAACATTGGAATTTTTAGTCGATAAAAGCATGAATTTCTACTTTATGGAAATGAACACTCGTATTCAAGTAGAACACACAATAAGTGAAGAAATTACTGGAGTTGACTTAGTTAAAGAACAAATTAGAGTTGCAGCAGGAGAAAAATTAAGTTTTACTCAAAAAGATATCGAAATAAGAGGTCATGTAATCGAATGTAGAATAAATGCTGAAGATTCAGAAAATGGATTTTTACCATCTTCTGGAGTTTTAGAAAAATACATTCCATCAGGTGGAATTGGAGTTAGAGTAGATTCTCACTCATACCAAAATTACGAAATCCCACCTTATTATGACTCAATGATTGCAAAATTAATTGTAAAAGGTAAAAATAGAGAAGAAGCCATTGCAAGAATGAAAAGAGCATTGAAAGAATTTAAGATAGAAGGAGTGGACACAACAATCCCATTCCACTTGAAAGTTCTTGAAAACGAAGCATTCAAGGAAGGTAAATTCTATACGAATTTCATAGAAACTTATTTTAAAGAAGTTTTGAAATAGAGTATATTGAATAGTTATTATTATTTATAAATTGTTATTTATATTTATAAAAAAGTTTAGTGAAAATCTTTTTTGCTTCTTTTTGTGTTAACAAAAAGAAGATATTAAATATTAGGAGGAATAGAAAAATGAATGAATTAGGAAATGTAAGTATATCACAAGAAGTAGTAGCAACAATTGCAGAATCAGTAATCTCAGAAATTGATGGAGTAGCTAGTTTAGTAGGAGGAAATGCTAAAAATGAAATAGTTAAATTTTTCCAAAATGTATCTTCAGGTGGAAAAGGAATTGAAGTAGAAGTTGGAGAAACTGAATGTACAATTGATTTGTATATTGTGGCTAAATTAGGTCACCAATTACCAGCGTTAGCAGGAGAAATCCAAAATAAAGTAGTAAAAGCAATTACTGAAATTACAGGGTTGAAAGTTCAAGAAGTAAATGTATTTATTCAAAAAGTTGTAAAAGAAGAAAAACCAGTTGAAGAAACACCAGCAATAACTGAAACAGCAGAATAATAAAGAGGAGGAGCAATGATAGCATTATTAGGCTTTTTAGCGAGATTGTCTGTAATAGTAGGTTTCATTGGATTAGTTTTTTCAAGTGTATCGGATTTATTGTTTAGAACGGATTATTTGGCAACGATGGATAATTTCATCGATATGAATAATACGAATATTAAAGTTTTAGTAGGATTAGTTGCGTTAATTTATTTGATAATATTTTTATTATCTTATATTAATAAGTTAACAAAATATTCGCAAAATAGAAAAGTTAAAAATAAAAGCGGAGAAATAGAAGTAACTATTAAAACAATTAATGAGGTTACAAAAGAATTTTTGTCTAGTCAAGAAATAATAAAAAATTCTAAAGTGAAATCGTTTCCTAAAGGGAAAGCAGTTGTTATTGAAGCGGTTGTGGATACATACAATGTGGATAATTTAAATGACAAACTATCGGCAATTCAAGATAAATTAACTGAGCATGTAATGAATGCAACAGGAATTACAGTTAAGAAAAGTAAAGTGAAACTGAAAAAAGTTTTGTCTGAAACAATTGTTGAGAAAAAAATAGTTGAAACAGCTCCGCAAGAAACAGCTGTTACTGATATTGAACAAAAGACAGATGAAGCTTAATCCATTATTTTAGTAATATGGGTGTGCTAGGAGCAGTTGAAAGTTCATGTTGGTTAGAAAGGGATTTTAATGACGAGAAGGCAAATTAGAGAAGAAATATTTAAACTTCTTTTTGAAAGAGAATTAATAGATAATGACATACAAAAAAGAATAAAAGAAGTCATTGAAGAAGAAAAAATAAAAAAAGAAGACCAGATTGAGTTTTTTGAAGATTATATAAATGGAATCATTGAAAATGAAGATATTTTGATTCAAAAAATAAAAGATACTTTGGATGGATGGACTTATGAAAGACTTGGAACGCTAGAAAAAGTATTATTAAAATTTTCTTTTTATGAAATCATTATTAAAAAAGTAGGATATGAAATAGCAATTAATGAAGCAATAGAAATTGCAAAAAAATATTCTTATAATGATACGAAAGAGTTCTTAAATGGAATTTTAGCAAAATTAGTAAGAGATCAAAAAGCACTTGAATCTGTTTAATAAAATAAAAGTGTATTACGATTTGAATAAATAATTTTGTAAAACGAGGTTGTAAAAATTGTTTTTCTATTTTTTGCAACCTTTTTTTATGATAATATGAGTTTTTTGTTAAATAACAGAATAAAATAAAAAAATTGAGAGGAGAAAAATGAAAAAATTTAATTTTAATTATGTTATATTAATTTTTTTAGTAGCATTTAATTTAAGGCTTGGAATATCAAGTGTTCCACCGATTCAAACGATAATTCAGGAATCTTTAAGATTATCAAATCTTCAAGTGAGTCTTTTGGTGGGAATTCCTGTAGTTTGTATGGGGATATTTGCTTTTTTAGTAAGTAAAGTTCAAGCGAAATTTGGTAGACAAAAAAGTATTCTATGGTTATTAATATTGTTGGGAATTAGTACGATTGGAAGGTTATTTGTGACAGGATATGTGTTTTTACTAATTACAACATTTTGTATAGGATTTGCAATTGCGATAATTGGACCATTGTTATCAGGATTTATAAAAGAAGAATTTTCAGAGTATTCAAGTATTTTGGTTGGAGTTTATTCATTTGCGATGGGAGTTGGTTCGTTAATCGTTTCGAGTTTTACAAAAGCTATAACAATTTCGGTTAATTGGAAATTTGGATTAGGAATTTGGGGAATTTTGACGATAATTGCTGCTGTGATTTGGCAAATATTTTCTCCGAAAGAAGAACATTCAATTATTGAAGAGGAAAATCAAGAAAAAATTGTTTTGAATGATTTTAATATTTGGAAAATGATAATTTTCTTTTCTGTCCAATCAGGTATTTTTTATGGAATATCAACTTGGCTAGTTCCATTTTTGGAAAATAAAAATATTGATAAAAGTCAGGTGATTATGCTATTGACTGTATTTGTTGCAGCTCAAATGTTTTTTGGATTTGTGATACCTTTGGTTATGCACAAGATTGGAAGTATTAGAAAATGGACGATTGCAAGTTCACTTTGTTTAGTAATTGGATGTATCATTCCACTTGTAATACCTGTAAATATTTTGTCAACAATTGTTTTCATAATGTTAATGTCGATTGGACTGGGAGGATCTTTCCCAATTGCGATGATTTTACCACTAAAATATGCAAAAACTGCAAACGAAGCGAGTGTAGTAACCAGTGTTGTTCAAGCCTTTGGATATATAATTGGTGGAATTATACCAGTATTTTTTGGATATATTGTAGATAGCACAAAAAATTTCAACAACTTATTTGTTCAAATGGCAGTTGGAAGTGTAATTTTGTTAATGATTGGAATGAGTAAATTTACTCACAAAAAATAGAAGTAAATTCATTTTAGGAAAGATTGATAATTAATTAATACGATAAATATAATTGAAAACTAGAGAGAAGTAATGTATACTAGAAATTAAATAATTTTGTTTAAATTTAAAAACTGAAATGAATGGAAGTGAAGAAATGATAAAAAAAATAATGATAATAGGTGTTTTAGCTTTGACTATAATGGGGTGTAGTGAAAAGGAAAAGACAGTTTACAAGGAAATTGAGCTAGATACGAAAAATGCTTTGGAAGAATATGCTAGTCTTAATGAGAAAATAACAGATAATCAGCCTGTGGATGCTGCAAAATTAGAGGGATTAATTGCTCAATTGAAGGCGAAATATACAGATGAAAAAATAAAGGAACTTTCGCAAAATACAGGAAAAGGTGAACAAGAAGACCCAAATACTTACAAGGGTCATTGTGTGGCTTTATTAGGATATTTGCCGAAATATAGTGAAATTTTGATAAAAGATATAAAAAGTTATGATCACAATGAACTTCATTTGAATGAGAGTAAAAAAAGATGGGCAAATTTTTATCAATCGAGAATGGAGCAATATGCAGTAGAATGTGATGCGGCAGATGATTTGATTAAAGAAAGTAAAGGGAAATAGAAGATTTTAATAAAAAGATTAAATTATCAAATTAGGGAGGAAAAAGTTAATGAATACAAATAATTCTAAAATTTTATTTGAAGAAGCAAAAAAATCGATTCCAGGAGGAGTAAACAGTCCTGTAAGAGCCTTTCAATCAGTAAAAAAAGATTATCCAATATTTATAAAAAGTGCGAATGGAAGCAAATTATATGATGAAGATGGTAATGAATATTTGGATATGATTGGTTCTTGGGGACCAATGATTTTGGGACACAATTATCCTGAAGTTTTGGAAGTTGTTAAAGAAGAGATTGAAAATGGGACTTCGTTTGGGTTACCGACTAAAAAGGAAGTTGTTTTGGCAGAACTTGTGAAAGAATGTTTTCCATCTATAAAAAAATTGAGATTGACAACATCTGGGACAGAAGCGGCAATGGCAGCTGTTAGGGTGGCTAGAGCTTATACTGGAAAAAATAAAATTATAAAATTTGAAGGTTGTTATCACGGTCATTCGGATTCATTGTTGGTAAAAGCAGGGTCTGGATTGCTAACTTTTGAGCATCAAGATAGTAATGGAATTACGAAAAGTGTAACACAAGATACGATAACAGCGCCTTTTGGGGATATTGAGAAAATAAAAGAAATTTTGGAAAATGAAAAAGATGTGGCGTGTGTAATTGTTGAGCCAATTCCAGCAAATATGGGATTAATCGAGACTGAAAAAGAATTTTTGCAACAATTGAGAGAATTGACAGCTAAAGAAAATGTGGTTTTAATTTTTGATGAAGTAATAACAGGGTTTAGAGTTACGCTTGGTGGAGCTCAAAAACTTTATGGAATTACGCCAGATTTGACGATCTTAGGGAAAATAATTGGTGGAGGATATCCTGTTGGAGGTTTCGGTGGGAAAGAAGAAATTATGAATTTGATTTCACCAGTTGGGAATGTTTATCATGCAGGGACGCTTTCTGGAAATCCAGTTTCTGTAGCAGCAGGAATAAAAACAATTTCTATTTTGAAAGAAAATCCAAAAATTTATGAAGCATTGGAAAGAAGAACGAAGGAAATCGTGGAAAAAGTTGAAAATTTGATTGAAAAATATGATGTTCCAGCGTCTATAAATTATGCAAATAGTTTGTTTACGATTTTTTTCTCGAAAGAAAAAGTGGAAAATTTAGAAGATGCCATAAAAACGAGTGATGATTTTTATAGCATTTATTTCGATATAATGTTGGAAAATGGAATAATTGTTCCGCCTTCAAAATACGAAGCACATTTTATTTCTTACATTCATTCAGATGAAGATTATGACAAATATTTTTCCACATTAGAAAAAGTTTTTCAAAAAATTAAAAAATAAAAATAGAAAGGTTGAATTTTTATGAGAATTTTGAAAGAAGCAATTGAGGAAATAGTTTCAGCGAGTGAAGAAAGAATGAAAAAAAAGTCAAAGGAATTAAATTCTCTATTGAAAACCCCTAATGGACTAGGAAAAATGGAAGAATTGGCAATAAGATTGGAAGGAATGCGGGAAAATTATTTTCCTATGAAAAAATTAGTATTAGTAATGGCAGCAGATAACGGTGTTGAGCGAGAAGGTGTCAGTAAATCGAAAAGAGTAATAACTCAATATGTAGTTGAAGCAATGTTGAATAAAAAGTCTTCGATAAATGCGTTGTCAAAAGTGTTTGACAGTGATGTAAAAGTTGTAGATTTGGGAATTGATGAAACAACAGACACAAAAAATGAGATTGATTTATTTGGAATTATTAATAAGAAATTGATGGAAAATGGAACTGAAAATATTGTGAACGGTCCAGCAATGACTTATGAAACAGCAGTAAAAGCAATTGAAGTTGGAATAGAAATGGTAAATAAATTTGTCAAAGAAGGTTACAATTTGTTTGCGACTGGAGAAATGGGAATTGGGAATACGACAACGAGTAGTGCGATTTTAAAGGTATTTACTGATTTTTCATTAGATGATATTGTTGGTTATGGAAGTGGAATTGATGATAAAACTTTGGAGCATAAAAAAAATGTGATTAGAAAAGCGATTCAAAATAATGAGATTAATGAAAAAGATGCGATTGATGTGTTAGCAAAAGTTGGAGGATTAGACATCGCTGGAATGGCTGGAATATTTTTAGGATGTGCAAAAAATCAAGTTCCTGTCGTAATAGACGGTTTTATTTCAGCAGTGGCAGCTTTAATTGCCTTTAAAATTTGTAAAAATTCTAGAGATTACATGATTGCTTCACATTTGAGCGAAGAGCCTGGAATGAAATATATAATGAGAGAGTTAAATCTAGAACCATCACTATTCATGAAAATGAAATTAGGTGAAGGGACAGGAGCAGTAACGATGTTTCCAATTATTGAGGCTTCTTGCCAAATTACAAAAAGCGTGAGAAAATATCCAGAATTAAATATCTAAAATTAAAGAAAGAAGGTAATAAGTTGAAGTTATACATTGTAAGACATGGACAAACAGAGTGGAATGTTTTAGAAAAATTCCAAGGACAATTAAATTCTCCTTTAACAGAGGCGGGAATAGAGAAAGTTAGAGAAACGGCTGAAGAATTGAAAAATGTGGTTTTTAGCAAGGTTTACACAAGTCAAGTTGGGAGAACGATTGGTACAGCGGAAATCATTTTGGAGCATAATAAGAACCAAATTGAAAGAAAAGATAAATTAAAATTGAATAAATTATATGAATTGAATGAAATTTATTTTGGTGAGTGGCAAGGACAAACTTTTGCTGAAATTGAAAAAAAATATCCAGAACAATATCATAATTATTTTTATGATGTAAAAAAATATGATGCTAAAATTATTGGCGGAGAAGAATTAAAAGATGGATTGGATAGATTTTTGAAGGGATTAAATCAAATTGTTTTGGAAAATAAAGAAGGAAATATTTTGGTTGTAACTCATGGAACAGTATTGGAATTATTTTTTAATTACATTCAAAATGTTGAGGCACATGATTTGGATGAGAGAAAATTAATTGGAAATGGAGAGTACAAAATTTTTGGGTACAAAGATGGGAAATATTTTGAAATTGAGAAATAGAGAAAATCAAGAGAATTAGAAAATACATAACGGAAAGATAATATATAAGGAGTGAATATGATTTGGATTGTTGGAGGAACGAAAGATTCGCGAGATATTTTGCAAAAATTAGTGGAAGAGAAGAATGAGGATAACATTATTGTGAGTACAGCAACTGCATATGGTGGAGAATTATTGAAAAAATATACTTTAGATGAAACAAAAAATATTCAGGCAATTTCGGAAAAATTGAATGAAGAACAGATGAAAGAGTTGATAAAAGATAAAAATATTTCGTTGATTATTGATGCGAGTCATCCATATGCTATAAATGTGAGTAATTCTGTTATAAAAGTGACGGAAGAATTGGGTGTAAAATATGTTAGATTTGAGCGAAAAATGTTGGATTATGGCACAGAAAATGTTGTGAAATTTGATACGCTTGAAGAAATTAATGATTATGTGCGACAATTTGAAGGGAAAAATATCTTGAGCACGATGGGTTCTAATAATTTGGGTGAAATAAAAGAAATGTCAGTAAAAAATAATCTTTATGTTAGAATTTTACCAACTACTGCTTCGATTCAAAAGGCAGAAGAATTAGGATATTTGCCATCGAAAATAATCGCAATTCAAGGACCAGTCGACAAAATAATGAATGTCGCCACATTAAAAAGCTACAAAATTGATTATTTAATTACAAAGGAAAGCGGAGCAACAGGTGGTGAAGCAGAAAAAGTGGAAGCGTGCAAGGAATGTGGTGTAACAGTTCTTGTATTAAAAAGACCTTTTGTGCCTTATAAGAATATTTTTAATGATGTTGATGAGCTAGTTGAAAATTACGATAAGGAAATGGCATGATAAAATTTGAAAAAAAGAGAGAGAAATATTATTTCTCTCTATCAAATTTCTTTTATTAGGTGTGATTATTATGTTAACTATTTTTGTTCCTGTAATTTCTTACAAATTGAGTATAACATAAATATTTAGTAAAATCAATATCAAAATTTTTTCAACAAAATCAATTAAGCTTCGTCAATTTCTTTAATATCAGTTACATTAAAGTGACCAGAAGAATTAATTAAATTAGTCAAAACTTTGTTGTCAACATCATTGCTCAAATAAACTTTAGCACTTTTATCATTTAAGTCAACATCTACTCCTTCAGTTTCTATTAGACCGTATAAAGCATTTTCAACTTTAGCAGCACAATTATCACATTTCATTCCTTCAATTTTAATAAGTTTTTTCATTTTAGGACCTCCAAATTTTTTTCTTATGTCCATTATATAACAAAAAAAATAATATTTCAACAAATATTTGTATATGCAGATGGATATTTTCTTAAATATTTTACTTATTTTTTTTAGAAAAAAAGTTGAAAAGAGTATTGTTTTGTGATAAAGTCTTATTAAGAAAATTAAGAATAAAAACTTTTATAAAAAATAAATTTTTAAAAAGGAAGGAGATGAAAAAATGAATCATTATTTTTCAGAAAATCCTGAGATAAAATCACAAAAAAGATTGATAAATTATACGATAGAAGGGGAAAAATTTGAGTTAACAACAGATAATGGTGTTTTTTCTAAAGCGAAAGTGGATTTTGGGACGGATTTGATGTTGAAAACATTTATAAAATTGAATAAAAATTCAAAATTTGAAGGAAAATCTGAATTTAAAGTATTAGATATTGGATGTGGATATGGAGTAGTTTCTGTTGTGATGAAAGCATTTTATAAAGGAATAATGCTTGTTTCATCAGATGTTAATGAGAGAGCTTTGGAGTTGACAAAAGAAAATTTAGAAAAATATCATGCAAAAAATTTTAAAATTGTGAAGTCGTTTGCGTTTGATGAGATTGGAGAAAATTTTGATGTGGTGCTTTCAAATCCTCCAATTAGAGCTGGGAAAGAAACGATTTTTAAAATATATGAACAGGCTTATGAGCATTTGAATGAAAATGGAGAATTTTATTGTGTAATACAAACAAAACATGGTGCCAAAAGTACACAAAAAAAATTAGAAGAAATTTTTGGAAACTGTGAAACGGTAACGATTGACGGGGGATATAGGATTTATAAATCAAAAAAAGAAAAAATGTAATAAAAAAATGAATGAAAAATTTGACAATCAAAGTAAAATATGGTATATTTAGTCATAATTAATTAAAGATTGTAAAACTTCTTAAATAAATAACTGGAGGATTGATAATATGTCAAAAGTAGGAATTTTTTATGGAACAACAACAGGGGTAACAGAAGATATTGCCCATAGAATAGCAGATAAAATTGATGGAGCAGATATATTTAATATCGATGGAAACGAAGATAAATTAAATGATTACGATGTGTTACTTTTAGGAGCATCAACTTGGGGATTTGGAGATTTGCAAGATGACTGGCAAACAGTTTTAGACGAATTATCAAACCTTGATTTAAAAGGGAAAAAAGTAGGATACTTTGGAACAGGAGACCAAGGAACATTCGCTGATACTTTTATTGATGCATTAGGAATTATAAATGATGAAATCAAAAAAACAGGAGCTACAATAATCGGACAAACAAGTACAGAAGGATATGAATTTTCTGAATCAAGAGCCGTTGTAAATGGTAAATTCTTAGGATTAGTTGTAGATGAAATTAATCAACCTGATTTAACTGATGAAAGAATTGACGCTTGGGTAGAAGAAATTCAAAAAGAGTTATAATTAAAACGAGTCTATTTAAAAGACGATTTATAAATATGATTTTAGATATATTATATATATAACTAAAATAATCAATTTTCACAAATTGATTTTTCTCTCCAAAAAAGGCATTTTTAAAAGGATGCCTTTTTTATTTTTAGAAAATAAATAATTGAAAAAAATTCTTAAAAATGATACTATTAAAAAAACATTAAAAATAGGAGGGGTTATGGCTATAAGTGTTTTTAGTTATAGTTATTTAGGAGTTGAATCGTATATTGTTGAAGTTGAGGTTGATTTATCTAATGGATTGCCAGTGTTTAATATTGTAGGAATGGGAGATTTGGCAATTTCAGAGAGTAAGGAGCGGATTAGAAGCTGTTTTAAAAATATTGGAGTTGATTTTCCGATAAAAAGAGTGTTAGTAAATTTGTCACCAGCGAATATTAAGAAAAAAGGGAGTCATTTTGATCTAAGTATTTGTGTGGGAATAGTTGCAAATTTGGGGATAATTGGAAATATCGAGAATTTGAAGAAATATTTGATAATTGGTGAAATTTCTTTGAATGGAGAGGTAAAATCAGTAAAAGGTGTAATTAATGCGACAATTTTGGCAAAGGAAAATAATTTTGAGGGAGTGATTGTTCCATTTGAGAATTATAATGAGGCGAGGTTGATTGAAGGAATTAATGTAATTCCAGTAAAATCAGTGGTTGAAACGTTGAAAATTTTGAATGAAGAAATTGAGATTGAAAATTATGTAGAAAGAATGAAAAATGAGATTAATGCAATTTGGAAAAATGAAGAGATTGAAAGAAATGAGGATTTTGAGGAGAAATTAGATTTTTCTGATGTTAAAGGACAGTTTTTAGCTAAAAGAGCGATGGAAATTGCTGCGGCTGGGGGACATAATATATTTTTGATTGGAGATCCTGGCTCTGGGAAGTCGATGTTAGCTAAAAGATTAGTAACAATTTTGCCAGATATGTCGAATGAGGAAATTATTGAAACGACGAAAATTTACAGTGTTTCGGGATTATTGAGCGAGGAAAATCCGATTATTTCTAAAAGACCGTTTAGGAATCCGCATCATTCTTCTACGCAAGTTTCTTTAGTTGGAGGTTTATCGAGGGTTGGCGAGATGACTTTGGCATTGAATGGAGTTTTTTTCATGGACGAATTGGCAGAATTTGCGAGTAAAACTTTAGAATCATTACGACAACCTTTGGAAGATGGGAAAGTAACAATTTCTAGAGCGACAGTATCTGTTGTTTATCCTGTAAAGAATATAACTGTGGCAGCTTCAAATCCTACTCCAAGCGGATACTTTCGTGATGATCCACTTTGTATCGACAGTTTGCGGGAAATAAAAAGATATGAGAAAAAATTTTCAGGACCATTTTTAGATAGAATGGATTTGTATGTAGAAATGAGAAGATTAAAAAAAGAAGAGATTTTTTCAAAGGAAGAATTGGAAAGTTCTGGGGAAATAAAGAAAAGAGTGGAGAAGGCTAGGAAAATTCAGGAAAAACGATTTAAATTAGGATTATTAAATGCGAATATGAGTAAAAGGCAAATAGCAAAATATTGTAAAATTGATAAAGATACTCAACAAATTTTTGAAAATGCGATTGAAAAGATGAAGTTATCGGCGAGAATGCATGATAAGATTTTAAAGGTTTCACGAACAATTGCTGATTTGGAAAATTCGGAAAATATCGAAATGGAACATTTGCTGGAAGCATTAAATTACAGAAAAAAATAGGAGATAGACTTTAAAAGTGCTATAATAGGTTTAATTATTATGGGATTGGAGAATTTTTGATGAAAGATAAAAATTTAAAAGATCAAAACTTGGAAAATCAAGAATTTGAGAGTAAAATAAATAAAGAACTGAATGATGAAATTTTATGGATTTACGGGAAGATAAAAAAGGATATTTCAAAGGCAATTTCAGGATATAAAAAGGCGTGGAAAGGTACAGAAAAAGAGGTTTTTGCAGAAATGGCATTTTGTATTTTAACACCACAGTCAAAGGCAAAAAATGCTTGGCAGGCGATAACGACTTTAGTGGAAAATAATTTGCTTTATGAAGGTTCAGCAGAAGAAATTGTGGAATATTTGAATATTGTGAGATTTAAGAATAATAAATCGCGATATTTGGTGGAATTTAGGGATTTGATGACAGAAGATGGAAAATTGCAGCCGAAAAAAATTTTGGAAAGTAAAGGTAATACTTTTGAAAAGAGAAAGTGGATTTTGAAAAATGTTAAAGGTATGGGACTTAAAGAGGCAAATCACGTTTTGAGAAATTTAGGATTTGGTGAGGAAATTGCGATTTTGGATAGGCATATTTTACGAAATTTGCAAAGATTGAATGTTATTGAGGAAATTCCAAAAACATTGACAGAGAAGAAATATTATGAAATTGAAAAGGCGATGAAAAAGTACTCGGAATATTCTGGAATAAAAATGGATGAGCTTGATTTGGTGTTGTGGTACAAGGAAGCTGGAGAAGTTTTTAAATAAAAATGATTGAAGAAACATTTTAAACTTGCTATAATGAATTGTAAATTAAAATATAGAGGTGGAAAAAATGAGTAAAGTGCTTAATTTTACACGGAAAGATTTTGAAAGGGAGCAAAATTTAGGTAAAGGATTAATTTTAATCGACTTTTCAGCAAATTGGTGCGGACCTTGTAAAATGCTAGAAAAAGTATTAAATGTGTTATCTGAACGTGTAGATTATAGAATAGCTAGAATAAATGTTGATGAAGAAAGTGAATTAGCTTCAGAGCTTAAAATTAAAAGTTTACCGTCTATGATGATTTTGAAAGATGGGAAAATTATTGAAAGACTTACTGGGTTTATGGAAGATGATGAAATTGAAAAAATAGTAAAGAAAGTTAGAAAGAAGGGGAGTAATACGAATGAGTAAAACAATTTTAGTACCTGGTGGAGCAGGGTATATAGGTTCACACACAGTTTTAGATTTGTTAAAAAAAGGGTTTACACCAATAATTGTCGATAATTTTAGTAATTCTACAAAAAAAGTAATTGGTATTTTGGAAGAATTGTCAGGAGAAAAAATAAAATATTATGAATTAGATGTTAGAAATAAAGAAGGGTTAAGAAAAATATTTCAAGAAAATAAAATTGATGCAGTAATTAATTTTGCTGGATCAAAAGCAGTTGGAGAATCAGTTGAAAAACCACTAATGTATTATGATAACAATTTATTTGGAATGATTACTTTACTTGAAGTAATGAAGGAATTTAATGTAAAAAATATCGTATTTAGTTCATCAGCTACTGTTTATGGTGTTTCTGAAAAAGTTCCTTTTGTGGAAACTGATCCAATGGGAGAAGTTACAAATCCTTATGGACGTACAAAAGTAATAATCGAACATATTTTAATGGATTTGGCAAAATCTGACAATACTTGGAATATCATTGCTCTTAGATATTTCAATCCATTAGGTGCTCATGAAAGTGGAAGAATTGGAGAAGATCCAAACGGAATTCCAAACAACCTTTCACCTTACATAACTCAAGTTGCAGTTGGAAAATTGGAAAAATTACATATTTTTGGAAATGATTATGACACCCCAGATGGAACTTGCATAAGAGATTTCATTCATGTAAATGATTTGGCGGCAGGACATTCAGCAGCATTAAATTATTTATTTAATAATGAAAATCTTGGTTTTGATGCGATAAATTTAGGAAGCGAAAAAGGTTACAGCGTTCTTGAAATTTTAAGTAATTTTGAAAAAGCTGTTGGAAAAGAAATTCCTTATGTAATTGACGGAAGAAGAGCTGGAGATATTGCAGTCTGTTATGCAGATGCTTCAAAAGCTAAAAAATTATTAAATTGGGAAGCAAAATATACAATTGAAGATATGTGCCGTGATTCTTGGAATTGGCAAAAGAAAAATCCAAATGGATTTAAAGATTAATTTATTTAAAAAATATCGAAAGGAACTAGAAAATGAACAACTTTGAAGAAAAATTAAATAAGTATGCAGAGGTAATCGTAAAAATTGGAGCAAATGTTCAAAAAGGACAAAAAGTTTGGGTAAATTGTACGACTGATGCGTTGCCATTGGTTTACAAAGTTACAGAATTGGCTTATAGAGAGGGAGCGAGTGATGTTCATGTTAAATTGGCAGATGATAAATTGTCAAGACTTCATGCTGAATATCAGTCGAAAGAAGATTATTCTCATATTTCTCAATGGGCGATTGACGAGAGAAATGATTATCTTGACAATAATGTAGTGTTTATCCACATTTTAAGCAGTTCTCCAAATTTATTTGCAGGAATTGATCCAGAAAAATTAGGAGCATTGGCAAAAAATTCGGGAGAAGCTTATAAACATTATAGAACATGTGTTATGACAGATGTAAATTCATGGACGATTGCAAGTTATCCTTCAGCAGATTGGGCAAAACTTGTATTTCCGGATGAAAAAGATATTGATGTTGCACAGGAAAAATTGCTTGATGCGATATTGAAAACTGTGAGAGTTGATAAAGATGATCCGGTTAAGGCTTGGGAAGAACATAGAAAAAATTTAACTGAAAAAGCTGAATTTTTAAATAATAAAAATTTCGTGGCACTTCACTATACTTCAAAAGGAACTGATTTGACAGTTGGACTTCCTAAAAATCATATTTGGGTGGCAGCTGGAAGTGTTAATGCGAAAGGGGCTGATTTCTTGCCTAATATGCCGACAGAGGAAGTGTTTACGGCTGGAGATAGAGATCGTGTAGATGGTTATGTTTCTAATAAAAAACCACTTTCGTATCAAGGAAATATTATTGACAATTTCAAATTGACTTTTAAAGATGGAAAAGTTGTAGATTTTGAAGCAGAAGAAGGTTACGACATTTTGAAACAGTTGCTTGATACTGATGAAGGTTCGAGAAGAATAGGAGAAGTTGCCCTTGTGCCAAATGATTCACCTATTTCAAATTCAGGACTTCTTTACTATCAAACATTATTTGACGAAAATGCTTCAAACCATTTAGCATTGGGTGCCGCATACCCAACTAATGTAAAAGATGGAACAAAAATGACAGAAGAAGAATTAATAAAAGCTCATATTAATCAATCAATTTCACATGTTGATTTTATGATTGGGGATGCCGAAATGGATATTGATGGAATTTTGGAAGATGGAACGAGAGTTCCTGTATTTAGAAAAGGAAATTGGGCCTTTTAAGAAAAAGTGAAACTCATCACGATTAATTTCACGAGTGCTTTTTGCTTAAAAAAACATAATTTTTTCCACTAAATTTTCAAGAAAAAACTAATTGTTAAACGAATAGTATTAGCATTGCAACTTATAGAATATACAAGCATCCAATAATATTAATATTTATAACAAAAATTATTAGAAAAAGTTAACTTCTGCACTAAAAAAAATCTTCTTGAAAAACATACTAAAATATGATATGATTAGTATAAATGTTAGAAATTAAATAATATAATTTAATAATTATAGCAAGGAAAGGAGCCAATAATGAAAAAAGATTTACATCCAAAATACGATTTTGTTGTATTTGAAGATACAAGTAATGGAGAAAAATTCTTAGGTAAATCAACAAAAGGTTCAAAAGAAACTACTACTTTTGAAGGAAAAGAATATCCTGTAATTAAAGTTGCAACAAGTTCAACTTCACACCCATTCTATACTGGAAAATCTAAATTTGTTGATGAAACAGGAAGAGTTGATAAATTTAAGAAAAAATATAATTTATAATTCGATAAATTATTCAATTAAAACTAAAATTGCATAATTGTAATTTTAGTAAAATTAATATTAACAGAGTTTCTATTTAAATAGTTTGCTCTGTTTTTTTGTTTATAAATAATAGATAAATAATTATATAATTTTGATTATTAGAAATGGAAAAATAAAAAATGTAAAATTTTATCAAAAAATGAGGTATACTAGAAGTAATGGAAAATTATAAATTTATTGATTAAATTGATTAACAAAAAAAATATTTGTGTTTTTCTTATCATAGATTTTGATATAAACAAAATAAAAAACAGGAGTGATGAAAAAATGTCAGTTTACGAATTAAAACATCCTTTAATTGAACATAAATTAACTAATTTAAGGGATAAAAATACAGATACGAAACATTTTAGAGAGATTTTGAATGAAGTAGCAGGATTGATGGTATATGAAGCTACAAAAGGCTTAAAATTAAAAGAAATTGAAGTAGAAACTCCAATTCAAGCAACAAAAGCCAAAATTTTAGAAGATCCAATCACATTAGTTCCAATATTGAGAGCAGGACTTGGAATGGTTGATGGAATTATGCAATTACTTCCAAATGCAAAAATAGGCCATTTAGGAGTTTACAGAAATGAAGAAACCTTAAAACCAACTTATTATTATGCAAAGATGCCTTCAAATATAACTGAAAGTCAGGTATTTGTTTTAGACCCAATGCTTGCAACAGGAGGTTCAATGATTTATACAATTGATTATTTAAAAAAAATTGGAGTAAAGAATATAACAATGTTATGTATAATCGGAGCACCAGAAGGAATAGAAAATGTAGCTAAAAAACATCCTGATGTTGATTTATACATTACTTCTATTGATAAAGGATTGACAGAAAAGGCATATATTTATCCAGGTTTAGGAGATGCAGGGGATAGAATTTTTGGAACAAAATAATTTCAAAAAATGAATTAATCGAAATATCGATAAAATAATACTTCAAAGTTAGATTTAGAAAAAAAACTAAAAAAGTAAAAAAAAACTAGTTGACAATTTTTTGAAAGTATGGTATTATATTTCTTGTCCAGTGAGGATAAAAAATATAAACGGTGTATAGCGCAGTTCGGTAGCGCACCTGCCTTGGGAGCAGGGGGTCGCAGGTTCAAATCCTGCTACACCGACCATCTATAAAAATGCGGGAGTAGCTCAGTTGGTAGAGCGTCAGCCTTCCAAGCTGAATGTCGCGAGTTCGACCCTCGTCTCCCGCTCCATTTTTATTTTTAGGGATTTAGAATTAAATAAATTGCATATTTATGGTGATCGTAGTTCAGTTGGTAGAGCGCCAGTTTGTGGCACTGGTTGTCGCGGGTTCAAGTCCCGTCGATCACCCCATAATATGAGCCATTAGCTCAGTCGGTAGAGCACTTGACTTTTAATCAAGGTGTCACTG
>CAURGH010000009.1:0-76921 GCA_963524305.1 uncultured Leptotrichia sp.
AATATTCTCCATCTCCAACACTTGTATTATCAAAATAAAAGCCATCTATAATTATTGGGAAGTTTCCTATATAATCAGCTACTTTTTCAAAAAAATCATACTTATTCATTCCTAACTCTTCATAAAAATTTTCTTTTATTTTTTTTAAGCTCACTTTATTTCCCACCTTTACTTAAACCTCTATCTAAAAACAACCTTCACTTCTTTCTCATAAAGCGCAACCCCAATCTTCAAAATATTCTTTATCCCTCTTGCCTTCAGTTTCGTATCATATTTCTTCTCATCAATTTGTTTCAACGCCTTCTGTGCCCTCTCTTCCATCCCCTTTTTCGTCTTCGATATTTTAAATTCCATAAGGTACGCTTTCTCATTACTTTTTATCGGTATCATTGCGAGGTCATATCTTCCATATCCACTTTCATCATTTGAAATAATCTCATATTTCCCCATTAAAAATCCTACAAGCCCTATCATAAACACTTGATAAATCTTCTCCATTTCCTTATCCAAGTCAAAATAACTTAACATATTTATCATTATTTCTCCCAATGTCTTCTCAAATTTCTTAATATCTCCATTTTCAAGTGCTTTTATCAAAATGTTAGTTTTTACTTCTGTTCCAAAAAATCTGTTCAAGAACATATTCCCAAAATATTTCCGTATTTCTTTATTTGGTATCTTTAAATTATAAATATTTGAATCGGATTCTTTTTCCTGATTTTTAGCTTTTGTCAAATATCCGCTATATAAAAGTAATTGCCATATCTCATCGTCGTTACTTAAAAGACTTTTTATAGTTGTTCCATCTGAAATATATTTTTCAATACTTTTTCCATCAGTAAATCGTTTTAAATCATCATAAACACTTTCCCCGGCATGATCAAGCATATTCTCTAAAAGCGTATTCCCCGAAACATTTGCCCAATATGCCTTGATTTCTCCATTGTCAATATAATTTACAATAGACCATGGATTATAGACTTCACTTTCTCCAAATAAATATCCATTATACCATTCTTTAACTTCTTCAATTTTGTATTTCATATCAAAGTAATCAAGCATTTCAATCACTTCACTTTCAAGAAGTCCAAAATATTCTGAATATTTTTTATTCAATATCGTATCTACTTTTAAATTATTTAAACCAGAAAATATTCCTTCCTTTATAATCCTTGTTATTCCTGTCAAAATACCATATTTCAAGGAATTATTAGTTTTTAATGCTGAGCTGTAAAATGTTTGAAAAAAGTTTATCGCTTCATTGTAATATCCTTTATCAAAGGCATTTATTATTGGAGCATCGTATTCATCTATTAAAATTATAACTTTTTCTCCATAATACTTATAAAGACTATCTGCCAAAAATTTTAAAGACATTATGTAGTCTGCATCTTCTTTTTCATAAAGCACTTTTTCAAATTTTCTTTTATCCCATTCATTCATTTTTTCTCTAATATACTCAAATTCAACATATAAATCAAAAATAAATAACTTCAATCTTTTTAAACATTCTTCCCAAGTATCTGCTTTTAAATCCTTCAATGAAACAAAAATTACAGGGTATTTCCCCTGTTCACTCATATATTCACTATTAGATACTTTCAAATTTTCAAAAAGTTTTTTATTTTCTTCTTTATTTTTTATATCAAAAAAATATTTCAACATCGACATATTCAATGTTTTTCCAAATCTACGTGGTCTTGTAAAAAGTGTTACAGGAGCTCTGTTTATCAATAATTCTTCTATTAACATCGTTTTATCTACATAGTAATAATCTTCGTTTATTATTCTTTCAAAATCTTCAATTCCCACAGGAACAGCTTTTTTTCTCATAAAATCACACCCTCTTTTATTTTTTTATAACTTTCAATATATTATACTATAACTTGATATTTAAAATGAAGTCATTTGAACACTCTGTGACGCTTTCTTTTTAAATTTAAGGATTTGAAATAATTCTATAAATCATTTATTTCGACTTCAAGATAACTATTTATATCTCTCGGCATTTCTAAAAACTTCTTTTTTCCTAATAAAGCTTTTGTAAATTCTTCTATTGTACAACTCCAATTATCATAATCTTTAAACCAATCTGTAAAATCTACTCTGTCTTTGAATAAAAAAAAATCTAATGTTTCTCCATAGCCCTCAACACATTCTTTTTCACCATTCTTTATTTTCTCTATTTCTTTTAGAAAATAGTCTATTCCCTCAGATTTTATTTCAGTTAATTTCCTACTAAGAAATACAGAATAACCTATATTATATTTTTCTCCGTTAATAATACTACAGAATTCTCCCCATAATTCTCCATTTTTACTTATATAATAATAGAATTTCATTTTCATTTTATACCTCCTTCATAAATAGGCTATCCTAATGTAGGATTATAATTAATACATCCTTGCATTTGTATTCTTAATTCTAATTTTTTAAATATATATCATAATTTTTTCTTTATATTCCTTTAATTCTTCTTCCGTTATTTTATTAGGTATTTTTAACTTAGAAAATTCATTAACAAAATATTTAAATAAAAATCTATCTTTCATATTTAACATTTCTATCAAATGATTTTTGTCTTGTTCTTCGTAATATTTTTCTATAAATTTTCTTAATATTGCATATTCTTCTATCCACCCTTTCATAATGTTCCCTCTTTTCTCTTAATATTAAATCTGTTCTTGGATTTAGTAAAATATCCAATTTATCATATCTTATATCTATTTTTCAACAGGAAACAATTGAAACGCACCACCTTTACCATGTTCAGAATACGATATAGTAAATGGTTCCAACTCCTTTTCAGTATCTCCATAAGCATAAAGAATTCTTACTTTTGAATTTCCTTTACTATTAAAATCAAAAGTTTCTCCTACAGAAACATTGCTCTAAGTACAATTTTGATTATTAAGATTGTAATAATCATATGCTATCTGGTATCTGTCTCTTACCTGATATGCAGTATCAATTTTTTTAAATCCAAAATAAGATAATGGAGCAGACATTTCTTTTTTAGTAGCTTCATACCATTACATATATGCTGTTACTGGCAATGTTCTACTTGCTCCATTTGGACCTACATACTTATTTATTCTTTTTAGAATTTAAAATTTCATTTAACACAGAAATTGCTATTTCATTATTTGAATCTAATTCTAAAATCTCTTTTGCTATCTTCTCTGCCTCATCATCATTCATTAAATGTTCTGGAAGTCCGTAAAAACTTAATAATAATATTAAATTATCAATATTTTTTTCTAATGATACTAATTCTCTAGCATGAAAAATGCCAACAGCATATGCACCTTCCATCCGACATAACACATAAGCCATTATACTTACAGATAAACTTAACCAAATCGTATTGCTTGTTTTTCTGAACATATATTGTGTAAAACCATAAACACTCAAACTTTCTGTCCTATCGGCAATATTAAAATAAATTATATCATTTATTTCTTCATCACTCATATTTTTAAATTTTTTAGCTACTTTCTCATACTGAGCATTTAATATTCTTTCTTCAATTTCTTTTAGCATACTCTTATCGTATATTTTTATCATCTCTCTATTTATCTCCTTTACTATCCAATTATCGCTAACTTTTATTGTTCCATCTGGAAATTTTTTATATCTTACTTGCACCTTATGTCCATCAATATTTAAAGTTTTTTCAAAAACTTGTTTTTTTGAATTAAACACTTTTTTTGTCCATCTTTTAATATCTTTCTAATAATCTTTTTCATTTTTTCCCAATTTTTATCTGGAACAAGTCTTGAGTGTCCCCAAAATTTAGACTATTTTTAAGCAATTTCTTCATTTCCTTTCCTTATGCCTTCTTCGTATTCATTCGGACTTGTAAATCCTATTTTACTGTGTATCTTGCTGTTATTATACCATATTTCTATATACTCGTACATTCCGGTTCTTAAACTTTCTAGATTTTCAAATTTTTTTATTTTTAAGAATCTGTCGATTAAAAAATTGTTTTAAATATTCAAATTGTATACAATACAAAAAAATAACCACTGTCTTTTACAACAACGATTATTTGAAAATTTTATAAATTTAAATTCCAACTGTTTTCCCATTCTTTCCATTCTTTCGGAGTTACTGTTGCCAAATCAAAATCTTTCATAAAATCATACGGATCTTCGTATTTTTCAAGAGGTGTTATGTCTATTAATTCTTTTGGTGCCACTTCATGATCTATTTCTAAATCTATTCCATGATATAATGCTATTTTGGCATATATTATAACATATACATGCAAGTAAAATTCATAATTTGGATTGTTATCATTTGAAAATTTTCTTGCCACCTTCTGCTCCATCATTCCATTTATTGCTTTTTTCATTCCATCAATATCTTTATCTGCCAGAGCACTTAAAAATTCATAGTGCAGTTCTCCATATTTATAATAACTGTCTTTCAATGGCTTTTCCAAATATGCAGTACATCTTTTTTTGACTTCTTCAAAATCTCCTCTTATTGCATGAAGAATTACACGTATTAAGAAAAATGTTCCATAATCATTTTTTAAATAACCATATTTATTTTTTTCACTATCGTAATCATCAGGCATTATCATATCTATATTATTTTTGAAAAATGTTATAAAATCTGGATTGTTAGACATCAACATTTCAAACATTTGAGAAGCCTGAGTAAACAGCCTATTACTTCTACTACAACCCAATATTAATAATTTTTCACCTATATAGCAATTTAATCTGTGTTTTTTTATATTTTTTTCTATTAATAAATTTATTGAAGAGAATTTATTATAATAATTAGATAAAATTTGCATACAAGCAAATTGATTTCCTTTTTTATTTTCTATATACTCCAATTCATCTTTATCAAAATTTTCTTCTTTTCCTAAAAAACTTGAAATTAAATTAATTCCTTTTTCATATTTATTTTTACTTGCTACTACACTCATTTTAAATCCTTTCTTTTGATTATATTTTATTTAATTTGTAATTCTTATAGGTATAAAAATTAATTCCCCTGTTTTTTTATCTACTCCAACTAATCCTGTATTCAATTTTCCGCTATTCTTAGCATTTTTAATTGTATATTTAACAGGATTATTGTTTTCTAATTTGTTTAATACATTTCTTACCCAGTCAGGAGACATCTGTCTAGCTCCACCTACCCCTTTATTTGAAACTCTCATAATTCTAATTTTCTTCTGCCAAATACTCTTTAGATGTCAAAATATTATATTTTTTTATTATATTACTAACTTCTTTACTTTTCAATAAAACTGGATTTATTTCTTTTATTTCTTTAATAAATTTTTTAGTAGTTACTTGTATTTCTGATATAAATTCTTCAAAATTAATTTTTTCCTCTTTGAAAAAAATATTCTTATTCTTATCTTCATCATAAAATTTATTATATACTTTTACAATATGTGAATTTTTTATTTTTGATTTTACTTTTTCTTCTTCAATTTGACTTATTGATAAACTGTTGTATACTCACCTTTAGTTGCAACTCCTGATGAATATACTCTTATTCCATTTTTATACTTTTACTTAAACCTCTATTTAAAAACAACCTTCACTTCTTTCCCATAAAACGCAATCCCAATCTTCAAAATATTCTTTATCCCTCTTGCCTTAAGCTTCGTATCATATTTTTTCTCATCAATCTGCTTCAACGCCTTCTCTGCTTTCTCTTCCATTCCCTTTTTCGTCTTCGATATTTTAAATTTCATAAGATAAGCCTTCTCGTTACTCTTTATTGGAATCATCGCAAGGTCATATCTTCCGTATCCACTCTCATCATTTGAAATAATCTCATATTTCCCCATCAAAAATCCTACAAGTCCTATCATAAATACCTGATAAATCTTTTCCATTTCCTTGTCCAAGTCAAAATGACTCAGCATATTTATCATTATTTCTCCCAATGTCTTCTCAAATTTCTTAATATCTCCATTTTCAAGTGCTTTTATCAAAGTATTAGTTTTCACTTCTGTACCAAAAAATCTATTTAAAAACATATTACCAAAATATTTCCGTATTTCCTTATTTGGAATTCTCAAGTTATAAACATCTGTATATTCTGAAGTTACATCTATTTCTTTTTGTTTTTCATCTTTTGTTAAGTACCCACTATATAAAAGTAATTGCCATATTTCATCATCATTATTTAAAAGGCTTTTTATCGTAGTTCCATCCGAAATATATTTTTCAATGCTTTCCCCATCGGTAAATCGTTTTAAATCATCATAAACACTTTCTCCAGCATGATCAATCATATTTTCTAAAAACGTATTTCCCGAAACGTTTGCCCAATATGCTTTAATTTCTTTTTTTCTTACATAATTTACAATGGACCAGGGATTATATACTTTACTTTCTCCAAAAATATACCCGTTATACCATTCTCTAACTTCTTCAATTTTATATTTCATATCAAAATACTCAAGCATTTCAATCACTTCTCTTTCAAGAAGTCCAAAATATTCTGAATAATCCTTGCTTAAAATCGTATTTACATAAAGATTATTTAAACCTGAAAATATTCCTTCTTTTATGATTCTTGTTATCCCTGTTAAAACACCATATTTCAAGGAGCTATTAGTCTTTAATGCTGAACTGTAAAATGTTTGAAAAAAGTTCATTGCTTCATTGTAGTATCCTTTATCAAAAGCATTTATTATTGGAGCATCGTATTCATCAATTAAAATTATGACTTTTTCTCCATAATATTTATTTAAGTAATTTGACAAATCTAGGAGTGAAGTTTTAAAACTTTGTTTGCTATCTCTCATTTCCCAAATTTTATCAAATTGTCTTTTTTCAACAATATTTAATTTTTCTCTCACAAATTCATATTTATTAAAAATTTTATACATTGTTTTTTTTAGATTTTCAAAACATTTCTCCCAAGTATCTCCCTTTAAATCCTTCAGTGAAATGAAAATTACAGGATATTTTCCTTGCTCACTCATATATTCACTATTATATATTTTCAAATTTTCAAAAAGTTTTTTATTTTCTTCTTTATCTTTTACATCAAAAAAATATCTTAACATCGACATATTCAATGTTTTTCCAAATCTTCGTGGTCTTGTAAAAAGTGTTACAGGAGCTCTGTTTATCAATAATTCTTCTATTAACATCGTTTTATCTACATAATAATAATCTTCATTTATTATTCTTTCAAAATTTTCAATTCCCACAGGAACAGCTTTTTTTCTCATAAAATCACTCCCTCTTTTATTTTTTATAAATTTCTATATATTTAATTATACCACAACTTGATATTTAAAATAAAGTCATTTGAACGCTCTGTGACGCTTTCTTTTTAAATTTGAGGATTTGAAATATTTTGAGAATTGGTTTGGGAACATGGACTGGAGAACATTGATGGAAATCTAAAAGGAACTATCTCAACTTCGATTTTGAATTTGTACAAAAATTTTATGCACTCTGGCATATATTATATTTTGAGTTTACACAAAATTTTGGACACTCTTATCAATATTGTTTCATCTTTTTTTACTTTTATAGAATCTGTTGGGTAAAAAATTGTTTTAAATATCTAAATTATATGTGGTACAAAAAAATAACCGCTGTCTTTTACAACAACGGTCATTTTGAAGTTTTAGTTTTCATTATCTTCGTTTGTTGAAGATTTTTTTAATTCCTTTAATGCTTCTGAACCAATTATATTAGATTGACTAAAATCTAATGTTTTTTCTAAATTTTCATCAATTTTATCAGCAACAACTTGTCTTGATGGACTTTTTAACTTAATTACTTCATTATTTTTAGCAACTGCATTTAAGCAGCAGATTGTAAATATAGTTCCTAATAATAATTTTTTCATTTCATTTCCTCCTTTTTTCAAGAACAAATTCTCAAAAAATCAATAAATTACTCAAATTTACCGTCAATACAATTATGAGTAAATCCATTTTTTTCTTTAATTTTTTTTAATATTTCCTTTACATTTTTAACATGTCCTTCTGACTCATAAGTATATATATATATACCCTTTTAAATCAGAAATAGCTTTTAAGCCATTATACATATTCATTGAGTTTTCTATTATTCTTCCTGGGCATGTTTTATCATAATCAAAACGAAAAGGAAGACCATATCCTGTTCTTGCATCTTTAAGAGTTTGAGTATATTTTCCAATTACCACTCCTTCTGGTAACCATAATGTAATTTCTTTTCCATCAACATAATATATATTTTTTTCTGTTAACCCCCTATTTACTATATTTTGTAATAATAATTCTATTTTCTGTTTATATTTAGGATTATACACTGCTCGTGGTCCATCTTTTTTATACAAATCTGTATTAGTAGAAGTATACGTAGAAGGAGTTCCACCATAAGCTACTACAGCCTGTTCATAGGCATATTGAAGATAACCGCACGAATTTAGAAACAATAAAAAGATAAATCCCATAATAAAATACTTTGTCTTTCTCATATTAATTACCTACTCTTCCTTTTAATTTTTTTAAAACATCTTCAATTTCTTTAGTCCTTTTAAAATCTTCTCCTCTGCTGTTGTTTAAGTTTGGAGATGTATTAATATGAAATTCTGTATTGTATCCACCTTTTTCATATTGATTTCCGAAAACATCTTTATTGCTTTCCTCGACTGCTTTATTTAATTCTTTGGAATTAGCTTTTATTGGAGGAGCTTTTTTAAATAAATCTATTAAATTTTCTTGATTTTGATAATATTTTTCTCTAATATTTTTTTTATCATCTTCTGTCAATCCTCCTTTTTCTGATGCTTTTCTAAATATATCCGTTATTTCTGTACCTAATTTTGCTGATTCATAGATATAAGAACCATGCTTGTCATTGAAAGCCTGTTTTAAAAGTTTGTTTAATTTTTTTGTATAATTTTTATTAATTTATTAATATCTTTATGATTCAATTTCAATATAAATTCTTTTAATTTTTTAAATCCACTTTTCTCTCTCAATATTTTTGATTAATAAATAATAACTTTTTATTTCCCTTTATGTTTCTGTTTCTTTTTCTCCTGTTTCAATAAAAATTTTCTCTGTTTTTCAAGTTCTTTTTCTTTTTTTGTTTTGATTTTTCTTTCTTTTTTATTTTCTTCATACTGTAATTTTAAAATTTCTTCCGATTTTTTCAAAAATTTTTTACTTTGAAGTTCTTTTTTTATTTCTCGTTGTCTCCGTTTTGGATTTTTTACTTTTTCATTAAAATTTGACTTCATCTCATTACTAAATTTTAAAGTATCAAACCTTTCCAATATAAAATCATAAATTTCATATTCTTTAGGTTCTGAACCAAAAGTTACTTTACAAACTGACAAATTATTATTTTCAATATTTTCAAAAATTCCTACCCAAAACGGATTTTCAAAAAAAACTGTCAATTTCCCTGAAATTTTTTTCATAATTTCAGCCTCCTTAAAATTTTTTTATAAAGAATGGACAACCTAAGGAGGCAGGTTACTTACATTACTGCGTCTGGACTACCGACCAGAACTGTGTTTTTATCTTTATTTATATTTATTCATTTTTTAATATATTTTTTATAATTTTTATTCAATTATTTTCAAAACATCTTTTAACTCTCGTCTTATCTTTTTAGGTTGTTCTTCATCCCTATACCCAAAACTTACCATCACAGAAACTCCATACACATTCAAGTCAAGAAGGCCCATATCCGATAAATATTTTTCCAATTGCTCTTTATTAAATCCTTCAATCGCACAACTGTCAATTCCTAAATAAGCCGCAACTGTCATCATATTTCCAAGTGCAATATAAGTTTGTTTTGAAGCCCAGTCAAAAAGTGTTCTTTCATTTTCCAATAATTTTAAATGTTCTTTCTGAAATTTCGTAAATTTATCTTTCACTGCTTCAAATGCTTCATCAGAAACTTTCTTCAAGTTTTTCCAATTATCTCTAAAATATTCACTATCCCCAGTAACATCTTTTCTCGCCAAAATTATCACAATTTCAGTTGCTCCATTCAAGCTATTCAAAGCTCCCCAAGCAAATTGTTTAAAATCATTTCTCATTTCTTCATTTCTCAAAAGTAAAAATTTCCAAGGCTCCATACCAAATGAACTCGGTGACAATCTCGCACTTTCCAAAATTGTCTTCAAATCTTCATCAGACACTCTTTTTTCTGTACTAAATTTTTTGCAAGCATATCTTTTATTAAACACTTCCAATATTTCTTCATTTTTTGTCATTTCAATCACTTCTTTCTATTATTTTTTATATAATTTTATTTCAATTATTATATTCGACTTAAACTATATGGAACTACTCGTTTCTGATACTTTTCAATTTCTTTAAATAATTTTTTCTGTTCCTCATAAAATATACCCCATTTTTTAAATTTTAAAATCTTTATATTAATATTATATCAAACGATTTTAAGAACTGCAAACATATTTACTTTAAAAAATTATGAAATAACGGATTAAAATATGCTCTTCTTTTTTCAAAAAAAGAATGGCCTAATAAAAGACCATTCCAACAAGTATTCTTTTCACTAAATTTAATAATGTTAACCCTATTATAGGCGAGATATCAATTGATCCAGCTCCAATTGGTATCAATATTTTAAATAATTTCAAATAAGGTTCCGTCAATTTATCAATATAGTTAAAAAGAATTTCAGCATATTTAAAATATTTATTATTTCTAAAATTAAACCATGAACCAATAGTTGAAATCACTATTAAAAGTGAATAGATATCTATTATTTTTATAAGTATTCCTATCATTTAATTCCCTCACAACTATTATTTATTAAGTACCTTTTTAGCTTTTTGCATATATTCAACTCCAGATTGTACTGTTAAAATAACTGGAATTAACAATAATATATTATTTACAAAAAAGCTCATAGGGAATAATATTATTAATAATAATGCTATCATTTGTGTTGCAGTTTTCCATTTTCCTAATTTTTCAGCGGCAATAACTACACCTTCATTTGCCACAATCGCTCTCAAGCCTGTTATTAATAGCTCTCTAAATATTATAATCAATACAAACCATAAACTTATTTGATCATATTTTGTAAGAACAACCAATGCTGAAATAACTAATAATTTATCAGCTAAAGGATCTATTAATTTCCCTAAATTTGTTATCATATTATGTTTTCTTGCAATTTGCCCATCAAAATAATCTGTGATTGAAGCTCCTGCAAAAATAACAAAGGATAATATTCTCATAAAAATTGATAAACCTGTACTTTCTGTACTCAAAGCTATTCCAAGAAAAATTACAAATGGAATAACCAAAATCATTCTTAATGTTGCTAATTTATTAGGTAAATTCATATAAAATTCCTCCTTTTATAAAATGTTTTCAAAATTATTTACAAATATAGAAATTTATTTTTCTTCTTTATTTTCTTTTGAAATTAACGCTTTCATACTTAAATTAAATTTATTTTCATCTTCTAAAGTAATAACTTTTACTTTTACAGTTTGACCTTCTTTTAATACATCTTCAACTTTAGCCACTCTCTTATCACTAATTTCTGAAATATGCAATAATCCTTCTTTCCCAGGCAACACTTCAACAAAAGCTCCAAATTTAGTAATTTTTGTAATTTTTCCATCATATATTGTATTCAATTCTACTGATTGTGTTTGAGCTTTTACCAATTCAATCGCTTTTTTCATTCCTTCAGAATCTTTACCAAAAATAGATACATTTCCATCATCTTCAATATCGATTGAAACTCCTGTTTCCTCAATTATAGCTTTAATTGTTTTACCTCCAGGCCCAATTAATCCAGCTATTTTCGATGGATCTATTTTCATTAATTCAATTTTTGGTGCATTTTCAGAAACTTCTTTTCTTGGTTCACTAATTACTGCTTCCATTTTTTCCATAATGAACATTCTACCTTCAAACGCTTGTTTTAAAGCAATTTCCATTATTTCTCTATTAATTCCCTCAATTTTTATATCCATTTGAATAGCCGTAATTCCATCTTTAGTCCCAGCTACTTTAAAATCCATATCTCCCAAATGATCTTCTAATCCTTGAATATCCGTCAATACTGTGAAAATATCTCCCTCTTTTACAAGTCCCATTGCAATTCCAGCAACAGTTGATTTTATAGGTACCCCAGCAGCCATTAATGCAAGCGAACCACCACAAATACTAGCTTGCGAAGATGAACCATTTGACTCAGTAATTTCTGAAACTAATCTTACTGTATATGGAAATTCTTCTTCAGGTGGCATAACATATTTTAATGCTCTTTCTGCCAAGTTTCCATGTCCTAATTCTCTTCTTCCAGGTGCTCTCATAAATCCAGCCTCTCCTACTGAATATGGTGGAAAATTATAGTGCAAGAAGAATTTTTTTCTAGTTTCTGATTCCATTCCATCTACAATTTGCTCATCCGCTTTACTTCCAAGTGTAGCAACTACTAAAGCTTGTGTTTCTCCTCTTGTAAACAACGCTGATCCATGAGGAACTGGCAACGTATCAATTTCTACATCAATCGGTCTAATTTCTTTAGTTTCTCTTCCATCTGGTCTATATTTTTTGTACAAAATAGCTTCTCTCACTATTTTTTTCTCTAAATCATGATAATAATTTTTAAATTCTTTTTCTAATGTTTCAGAAATTTCTTTTTCTTCACTTTCTAATTTATTCAAGAAATCTTCATATAATTTAATTTCCAAATTATCAATAGCTTCATATTTTTCTAATTTACCTGGTGTCATAATAGCTTCTTCTAATTCTTTTTCATACGAATCCAAATATTCTTTAATTTCAACATCTACTTCAGCTTTTTCAAACTCATATTTTTCAATTTCAAATTGTGATAAAAATTTATCTTGTTCAGCACAAATTTCCTTAATTTTTTCATGCCCAAACATAATTGCTTCCAACATAACTTCTTCAGAAACTTCTCTCGCTCCAGCTTCAACCATTGTTACAGCTTCTTTTGTTCCTGCAACCGACAAATGAATATCTCCATTTTCCAATTGTTCAGCAGTTGGATTTAAAATATATTCTCCATCAATATATCCAACGGTTACACCAGCCACAGTTCCTGCAAACGGAATATCTGATAATCCCAATGCCACTGAAACTCCTATTGTTGCTAAATTTTCAGGTTGATTAATTCCATCAGCTGACATTACAGTTATTACTATATGAACTGCATTTAAGAATCCTTCTGGAAACAAAGGTCTTATTGGTCTGTCAATTAATCTTGAAATCAAAATCTCTTCAGTTGAAGGCTTTGATTCTCTTTTTATAAATCCTCCAGGAAATTTCCCTGATGCATAAAATTTTTCAATATAATCTACTGTTAATGGAAAAAAATCTTGCCCATCTTTAACATCTTTACTTCTAGTAGCAGTCACTAACAACACCGTTCCACCAGCTTGAATCATTACTGATCCACCAGCTTGTCTAGCAACTTTACCTGTACTTAATTTTATAGTTTGAGTCCCGACTTGAAACTCATATGTTTTTTCATCAAACATTTAATTCCTCCTGCTTTTTTTATTGTTCAAGAAGGGAGCAAATAATAATAAAAACTTTTATTTATAAATGAAATATATCCTTAAAATAAAAACTTTTATAATTACTTACTCTTAACCTTCTTTAATTTCGCTTTTAATTATAGCACTTTTATAAATTTTTTACAACTTAAAAAACTCTAAATATTAAATTATATTTAAAAATATAGTTTAAAAATTTAGAGCTTTATCATTTATAACTTATATTTAATATTAATTTTAGTGCAATAAGCAAGTTCACTTAATTAGCCAATTTCTTTGCCTTCCAAGTCATCGACTACCACATTATATTCCAGTTGTAAATATTCCTCCCTGTTCTCGATAATTTCATCCAGCAATCTTTCAAATGCAAATTCTTTTCTATTTCTTTCAGTAAATACTAAAAAATAAAGTTTACTAAAAAATGATGAAATTTTATCATTAATTTTAATTTTTCCGCACCTTATCGAATCATGTGTTCTAAGAATAATTACTTCCTTACTTTTGTCATCCCTTACTTTCTCATACAAAAAGTGAACCACAAAATTCAACCCATCTAAATTTATATTTACCAAATCATCTTTACAAAAATATTCACTTTCACTTTCTTGAATTATAAATTCATCTCCTGTATTTTCTTCCTTTTTTATTAATAAAATCTCATTATCAATATATTTTTTCAAACTTTTTAAATTTGTTATTCCCTCATTTAAATACTCAATTCTTTTTAGCATTTTTATTCCTTCTCCCTTTAATTTAACTTTTTTGAATAATTATTGATTCGTCTTTTTCTAAATCATAAGTTACCAAAAAATTTCATTTCTGATTTTATCCTTTCTATCTGAAACAATAAATTTGCCTTTTCACCCCTCTTATTTATATTCAAAATTTTCAAAAAATAAATTGGAATAGCTGATTCATTTTCAATTAAATTTATAATCTTTGAACTACTAATTACCAAAACTTTACTGTAATTATTTCCCGTATTCCTTTTCAATTTTCTATTTTTCTTATCTATAAATTGAATTTTTACATTCTCTTCAAAATTAAAATTATCCAAAATATATTTAAGATATTTTTGAACATTGCTTTTTTCAATGTCTAACAAAATTAAAATTTTTTTCTCTGTTTTCGTTTTCTTTTTAAAATAATTTATTGATTTCATTTGATTTGAATATTTTAAAATTTGATAATCTAAAATTATATCTGCTACTTCTTGTCCACTGTCCCCTCTACTCTCTTTCATAACCTCTAGATCTATATCTTCACTACTTTTTAAAAATTCTCTTTCATTTTGGATTTGCTTTCTCAACAATATTTTAAAAAGTTTTATCCTAAAAAAATTTGTAATTTTAATTTTCTCAATACAGGAAATCTCTTCCAAAATATAATCAAAATTCCTATACTTTTCCATTCTTTCTAATTCCCTGTCTTTTTGAGTGATTTTCCCATTTTTATTAACTTTTCTATCTTTCAAATTAATTAAAAAATACGAAAAAAAATCATAAATTTCATTTCTAGATAATTTTTTAAAATTTCCTTCTAAAAAACCGAATAACAAATTACTAATCCTTTTTATTCTTTTGATTCCAAGTTCCTTTTTTATAACTCCAATAAATTTTCTCTCTAATAATGTTTCGTTATTTGAATAAAATTTCTCATAAATTTTTAGTAATTGTTCTTTTAAATATTTCTGACGTTTATCACTAAAATTTTCGATTTTACTAATCACTAAATTAAGTGCACTTTCTGAATCCAAACCAATATATTCAAAATAATCTATTCCTATCTCACTTAAAACTACTTGCAAATCTTTTTTTATGTGCTTTCTTTCAAATTCCCTTCTTATTTTTTCAAAACGATATATAGAAAACTTCCTTTTGTTCAAAATAATCATTAATTTTATCATTTTTTGTCTTGTTAAAGCATTAAATATGAATATTCTTTTCATATTTTTATGATTTAGTTTAAATTCATCCAAATAATAAACATAATTACCTTTATAATGTATTTTCCCCTCATTTCCTGTAATTTTTATTAAATCGTTTAATTTTCTAATTGTATACTTGAAATTAAATTTTTTATCAAAATATAACTCTATCGCTTCTTTTTCAAAAATCTTTGCACTAGTAATCAAATAAAATAAATTAACTTCTTTGTAACTATAATTTAGCAATTTAGACTCTCCTCAATAATATTTGAGTAAATCATAACAACTTAAATTTTTTATTACTAGATTGCTAAATTAAACTATTCTATTTTCAAAAAACACTATTTTTAAAGGGTTTTATATACTTTAGAAAAATGAATTCCAAAAAATTACTTTTGTGTGAAAACAAATATACAAATTTCTTTATAGAATTATAGTAAAATTACTTTAAAACTGAACTCAAAAACTATGACTATTTTATTCTACTCTAAATTTATATAATTTTTAGTAGTTTAATTTTAAATACATTCAAGTATTATCAATTTTTTTATTTATAATAAAACCGTTTTAAAATCAAACTTAAAAGCTATGCTTGTTTACTTGAAACCTAGAGTTATACAAGTTTAATAATTTGATTTTAAATAGATTCAAATATAAAAGTATGATTTTTTTCATTTTCCAAAAAAACTCAAACAATAGATTTGAATTTACAAAAATTCTTATTTCTATTATTTGAGTTTCTTTTTCTTGATCCTATTTTAACTTTTTGACTCGACAAAATATATATTAAAAATTTTTCTTACAAATAAACATATAAGCTACACTTTTTTATTATTTGATATTCCCAATATCCTTTCTAAAATACATTCCATCAAATTTAATTTTATTCAACAATTTATAAGCATTTTCCTTAGCTTCATCCAATGTCTTTCCAAATGCAACGGCATTCAATACTCTTCCACCATTAGTCTTGAATTTTCCATCTTCAAATTTAGCTCCTGCGATAAATACCAATTCATTATCTGAAGCATTTTCAATTCCAGTTATAACATCGCCTTTTCTGTAAGTTTCTGGATATCCTCCTGCAGCTCCTACAACACAACAAGCATGAAGCGGTTTCCAAGTAACATTTAATTCCGATAATTTTTTGTCAAATGAATATTCCACCAATTCTAACAGGTCATTTTCCAATAATGGTAAAACAGCTTGAGTTTCAGGATCTCCCAATCTCATATTGTATTCAAGCAAGTAAACACCTTTTGCCGTAATCATTAGTCCAAAGAAAATTACACCTTCAAAATCCATTCCTTCAGCTTGTATTCCCTTTAAAGTTGGATTCATGATATCATTTTTAAAACTTTCAAAAACTTCATCTGTCACATAAGGATTAGGGCTTATAACTCCCATTCCACCTGTATTTAATCCAGTTTCATTCTCCCCAATTTTTTTGTGATCTTTTGCTGATAACAATGGTACAATAACTTTGCTATCTGTAAATGAAAGTATTGAAGCTTCTACTCCATCCAAAAATTCTTCAATTACAACTTGATTTCCAGCATCTCCAAATTTTTCATCAATCATTATATCATCAACTGCTTTTATCGCCTCATCAAGATTTTGAGCAATAATTACACCTTTCCCAGCCGCAAGACCACTAGCTTTTACAACTACAGGAAAATCTTTCCAATTATTCAAAAATTCTTTCGCTTTTTCAGCATTATCAAAAATTTCATAAACAGCAGTTTTTATCCCATATTTTTTCATAAAATCTTTAGAATAAGCCTTGCTTCCTTCAAGAATTGCCGCTTGTTTATTAGGCCCAAAAATTTTCAACCCATTTTTATGAAATTCATCAACAATACCAGCTACTAATAATTCTTCACTTCCAACAAATGTCAAATCGATATTATTTTCCTTAGCAAATTTAACATACTCGTCTATATTATTCGATAAATTCACATTTTCAGCTTTTGGCAACAACTCAGCCCCTGCATTTCCTGGTGCTATAAATATTTTCTCTACCTTTTCATTTTGAGATATTTTCCAAGCAATTGCATGTTCTCTTCCACCTGCTCCTACGATTAATACTTTCATTTTCTTGTTTCCTCCTTGAATATTTATATTTCTGATTTACTTTATATCTTTCTTATAAATATATTTTATCATATTTTCTTGCAATATTAAATCTAAAAAATAAATTTTTCCTATTTTTAAATCAATATTTACAATTTTATAAAATTTTCTTGCTCCCTAACTTCAAATATGTTATCCTAAAATCAAAAATACTAAAAAAAGGAAAAATATATGAAAAAAAATAAAATTCTTTATACGATAAACTATGACAAAATTGTAAATTTTAAGGAAAGAGTGACTCGTTTTACTGTTAGATTTGAATTTAAGGATTCTGAAAATGAAGAATATTCAGGAGAAGACTTTGCTCATTTGCATGATACTGGAAGATTGACGGAATTATTAATTGATAGTGCAGAATTGTTGATAAAAAAGGCAAATAATAAAAATCGTAAAACTAAATGGGATATTATAGCAGTGAAAGTTCATGGGGAAGTTATTCTTATAAATACGGCTTTTCATCGATATATTACAGAAGCCATATTTTACGATAATGAAATTTCTCCATTTGGAGAACCTTCGTATATAAAACCTGAAATTAAGCATAATAATAGCAAACTCGATTTTTATTTAGAAAATGAAAAAGAAAAAATTTTCATTGAAGTAAAAGGTTGTACTTTGGTAAACGGAAAAATTGCTCAATTTCCTGGCTCTCCTTCAATTCGTGCCTTAAAACATTTGAGAGAACTTATGGAACTTAAAAAAGAAGGCTTTCGGACAGCAGTTTTTATTTTGATATTTAGAAAATCTGAAATTTTCGCACCCGAACATATTATCGACAGAGAGTTTTCTGAAACTTTTTATGAAGCAATGGAAAATGGTGTTGAAATTTATCCGATGCTTTTGGAATATAGGGAAGATGGGAATGTTTATTTTGTTAAGAAAATTGGGATAATGGAGAAGAGATTTTAATAATTTTCTAAAATCTCTTTTCCCTCTTATTTCTTAATCTGAAATATTTAATTTTTTGTTTAATTATAAAGAAATTTAATATTGCTTTAACTTAATTTACAAAAATTATAAACTTTATTTATCTAATTTTTGATGTCGTGGACAATCTATCAAAAAACAGTCATATAAAAATTTAGGATAAATTTTTACTTCTGGTTTATAATCTGTTTTCAATATTTTTTCATATTCTGCCTTCAAATTCTTTATTTGCCTTTTTATCTCCCTAATTTCTTCTTTTTTCTCAGATTTTGTCCACTCTCTTTTAAATTCTCCATTTTTAACATCTTCTATTTCTTCATTTTTAAATTTCAATGCTTTCTCAAAAGATTTTTCTAATTTATCAAATTTATCTAATCGCTTTAATGAATAAAAATAAATTGGTAGTTCTTCATATGGTACTTGGCAATCCTCTTGAGCATCTATTTTTAAATAAATTTCTACAAGTTTTTTATAATTCTCAGATAAATAATACAGACTTTCTAAATCACTACCAAAAAAATAATCATTATCAATATTTTCTAACATTAATTCATCAATTTGAGCCTCAATATTTACAAATTCCTTCAATTGAACCTTATTCGCAATATAAATATACTTTATCTTAACAAAATCTTCTTTTTCAAACTCAAAATCTTTTTTTATTAATTCTTCTAAAATTATTTTCGCCTCTTTATATTTTCCATTAATCATCAGCAAATTCGCATATTCAAACTTATAAATCGGATTATTTTCTAATTCACAAGCTCTTTTATACATTTCTTCCGACTTGTCATATTTCCTTGCCCCATAATAATCCGCCCCAAGCCCATAATAAGCCTTAGAATTATTTGGATTAAATGCAACAGCCTTTCTCAAAGTTCTAATTGCTCTCTTACTGCCATATCTCTGATCATCATAATAAAAACCTAAATTAGTATAAATCCGTGATTTTTCCTCATTAGTCAATTCATTTTCATATTTTTTAATAAATTCATTCAATAATTTATAAATATCATCCCATTGGTAATTTAATTCATTGTAAACTGCCGCTAATTGACAAATAACTTCCACATTTTTGGGATTTTCTAAAAGACATTTCTCCAAATAATCCTTATATTCAATAAATGCATGCTTATAATTATCATAACTATCATTTTTTTGAATTTCATCCTGAATATATTTCACCCACTCTTCTTTTGTTTGTTTCATAATTTTATTCCTTTCGTATTTCTTCAACTCTCATCAATTATCAAATGTTGTGGACAATCCACTAACCAACATTTATTTTCAAAAAACATAAATATTTCCATCTTAGGCTTAAATTCCGTATTTAATGTCTTTTGAGATATCAAAATAATATTTTTCAAACTATGTTCTTTATCTATTCACATAAATACCCCCCATCAATATATTCTAAATTTTTCACTATTTATCAAAGTGCATTCTCATATTCTGTTCTATTTTCACTCAAAGCCTTTTCCCTTATTTTCTCTATATACTCTTTCATTTTTTTACTCAATTTAACTTTAATATCCAATTTATTTCATTTCTCCTACTTTATTTTCCTTACATTATAACATTCTTTACAAAAATAAAAAAGGCTACAATAAAATTCCGTAACCTTTTTCTATCTTCAAATTATCTATTTCCCATTCTTCCTATCATTTATAACTTTATCCACATCTTTAACATACTCATAATCAGCTTCTCCCAATTTCACATCTTTTCCAGTTGGCACATACCACAAAAACTTTGAAAAATAATCTTTTAATTTTTTGTCTGAAAAATCATAACCTGCCAAAGCATAAGGATAATTTCTCATTATTTTCAATTCTTCATCTGAAATATCTTTTATTTCATCTTTATCTAAATATTTTATCGAATAGGCATTATCTGTTAAATCATCTTTAAATTTAAAACCTTTTTCCGTTTTATCAGGAAATACATAATTAACTCTCAAACCTTTTATTTCTGTCAATTCAAATTCTTCTTTAGGCTTGAAATTATTTGTTTTAAAATATAAATAACCTTTTTTCAATTTTGCATAAAGAATTTTGTATGGCTCATTTGTTTCATAGTTTTCTTTGTAAGCATAATCAACATTTCCTTCTCCAGCCAATTGCCATTTTATCTCTTTTCCATCTTTTGTTTTTATCACAGGCATTGCAATAAGAGCATCTCCTGGCTCAACAATCACTTCAAAATCATCCACCTTCTGATTTTTCCATTTTGAAATAGTCGACCAAACATAGTTGAAATCAACGGTTCCAACACCACTGCTTCCATCATAATGATAACTATGCTCAACTACATTTTCTCCCTTTTTAAAATTAGCCTTAAAATAGTAAACATAACTCTTTTTGTAATATTCATATTCTTTTAATATCTTTTCTTCATCATATTCCTTAAAATATTTTTTAACTTCTTCCAGTTGTTTTACATCTTTCGGTGCAAAATCAGTCAATCTATACGCTTTTGTACTCACACTTTGTCCATTGACAGAAGTCTTAAAATCCTTGAAATGATCTCTTTCATCCCATGCTTCATTCCCACCTTCAGGCGTAATAAATCCAATATATCTCTCCCCAGCTTCAGGACTATCGAATACAAATCTAACAGTTACCACCATTTCATTGCCTATCGTCCCATACTCCGACCTAAATTTTTCCAATTTAAAACGAAGCCTCTCACTCTTTATAGAAACATTCGACACATTCATCGGCACAATATGCCCACCTTCCGACCTAAATTCCCAGTCATTTGCCAATAAGTTCGCACCAAAAATCATAACTAGAGCAAATAATAGCAGTATTCTGATTTTTTTCATGACTACCAACTCTCTTTCTTTTATTTTTTATATCTCATTAAAATTATACTTTATTTTTAATTTTTATCCAATATATTTATTCTTATTTTTAAGAAACTTGAAAAAAATTAGAATATTTTTATAACTTTAAATTTTAAAAAGAAATGGTAATTATACATTATTTAAAAAGTCTAAAATTTTTTTGTTTCAGTAATTTTTTAATTAATCAATATTTTATTTTCCAAATAATGCTAAAAAAATATCTTTTGAATTTTCATTTCCAATAACATAGACACCTTCTTTTAGTATTTTAACATATGTTATTTTAACTATTGGTTCATTTGACATTTCAAGTTTTTCAGTAATCTTATACGCATTTTCTCCTATTTTTTCTACATCAGTTGATAATAATCTTAATTTGTATTCGGCTTTTTCTTTTTCATAATATTCTTTATATTTTTCATCTTTCCCATCATTAATTATTTTTTCAAAATCTTTTTTATCTTTTTCAACTATAAACAATCTTTGTAAAAATAAATTTTTCTTTTCTTTGTCATATAATTCTGAGATTACATTACTGTACTCATATTCTCTAGGTTCTTTTACTTTTCTAAACTCAAGTTTTTCAGGCATCAATATTGAAATATTTTCAAAAATTTCTTTATTTTTTCTTTTACTCAAAATTGTATTCTGAATATAATTTTTTTCCTCTATTTCTTTTTTCAATTTTAGTTTTTCATCTCTTTCAATTTGTTTTGGAGTTCTAGACTTTGGTTCAGAACATACTCCAAACTCACTACATGAAATTGCTACAACCCACGGTACTGCATATCCCACACCAGCTGCCACTCCTAATGCAACACAAGAATTTAATCCAAATATCCCTAATAACATTAAAAATAAAATTTTAAACTTTCTCATACCATTCTCCCTCTCTCTATTTTAAAATTTAATCTCATTTAAATTATACCACATTCTCTTTAAAAAAAATCATCGTTCCTTTATCTCTTGCATACCCAATTTACATATTTCACTACAAGTTCATCATCCTAATAAACTTTGCCATCTTTAATCGTATATTCTGCAAATCCAATATTTCCAATTAAAATAATTAATCCTAACATTCTAAAAAATTTTTTCATAAACACCATTCTCCTTCATCAAAAATCATTTAACAAATACAAATTTAACAAATACAAAAAGACTGAAATAATCAGCCTTCTATCAAAAATTAATTTAAAAATGTTGTATTTTTAACTCGCCACCGTTCCAATTTAATATGAACAAAAAAACTGTATATTCCCGATGTTATTAGGCTTCCTAGAATAATCCATCCAATATAACTAAATAATCCTCCGTCAAAATAACTTCTATTTCCCACAATTCCTCCTTACAGTATATTTTATTAATAATATAAAAAAATACCCCTAAGGGTTGGAGATAGAGGTGAAATCTTCGTTATCTAGTTATTTTGTAAATAAAATATACAAACATTACCAGACATACTAGGAAATCATACATCTCAGTACCTCCTTATCACAATGCTACGAGTTGACTAGACTCGCATATGAATTATAACAAAAAAGACTGGAAAAATCCAGTCTCAATTTTAGTCATTTTGTTTGCATTGTAATAAGTACCTTTTGGGGTTTATACCAATCTAGGTAAATATATTTATTATAAATCCTTTATGGTGGGACCGGTGGGGATCGAACCCACAACCTACCGATTAAGAGTCGGTTGCTCTGACCAGTTGAGCTACGGTCCCATAAAAAACTTTTAATCAACATAATTATGTTATCATAAATTATCACTTTTGTCAAGGATTCTATAAATTTTTTCTAAAAAGAAATTTGTAAATCTCTCACAAGCAAATAATTTTCATTATAAAAGTGAGAAATTTTTTTCTGATACTTATTTATTTTATTTCCCTTCAGCTACAACTTTATCCATCCATCTGAATAATTCATCTAAATCATAATCCCCCGAATGAGGTGTCGCCCAAGGAGATGCAAAATCAACTTTTTTCCCAAGATTTTCTAATTTTATCGCAAGTATCGCAGGTATTGCAAGTGAAGTATCTTTGTCAACTGCACCGTGTCTTATTCTCCAATATTTCACTTTTGAATTTTCAATATAATTCATCGGATTCATCATTTTTATAATTTTCTTATCAGCCATTGTTCCATTTACTGTCGAATGTTCTAGCATATATTCTGTAAAATGCTTATTATCTGTAGTTTCATCTCCAAATTCATTATTTTCCCCTGTCGATAAATCCACATTATCAAATGCTCCTGGCGTTTTCTGTCTACCCATGTAAGCGATATATTTATCATAATCTAAATCTACGACTTTTCCATTTTTTATTGTTAAAAAGTCAAATTCTGATAAATCAGTTCCTTTTTTCAAAGCCACATTTGCAGAATCAATGTAATACTGCTTAATCTGATTTTTAAAGCTTCCATTTCCATCTTTATCCAACATTAAAAGTTTACCATTTTTGTCCTTCAATTTCAAACTATTCACATAATTAGGAAACATTTTTTTCAAATCATTTGAACGTAAAATTTCATCATCAGTCAACGTACCCTCAGTGTATTTTCTTTCCACATTGTAATCTAGCATTGAAATTTCTATCTTTTTATATGTTTTCACATCATTAAACATCCACTCATAAGCTGTATTTGCATTTTCTAAATTAGTTATTGGACAATAGGCTGAAACTGCGTAAATATCGTCTCTAGCCTTCAATGCTCCAATTTCCTTCAAATAAGGCTCGTAATCCTTGCTATTCCCAGTTGCACCTAACAGAGCTGAAACTGCTCCTCCAGCACTTGTCCCGTTAGAAATAATTCTGTCAGCTCTACCAGGCATTTTATCATCATTATAATGCAAATATCTAATAGCCGCTTTCAAATCTACAATTACAGCAGGTGCCTTTCCTGTATATTTCCCATCTTTTTCCAAAGTTCTACCTCTAGCTCCAGGACTTGCCACAACATATCCATTTGACAATGCGACTAATGAAGCATCAGGTTTTCCATCTCTTCCATTTCCAGGCACTCCAGCTGCTCCAGGCATATATCCTCCAACTGTATTTGGGAAAAATATTGGTGCGCTTTTTGCATTGTATTTTCCAATTGATTTATTTTTAAAATATTCTTCTGGAATATAGATATTTATAGTTTGATACGCAATGTCAACTGGTTTTGCAACATAAACTATATTTTCATAAGCACGATAAGTAATGGTTTTTCCATTAACAATAGCTGTTTTCGTCGTATAATTTTTATTTGCATCAAAATTTAAGTTGTACCCATTTTCTGTTTTATTTGTTATCATATCTTCGGTTATTACTTTTTTATTCATAGGCGCTCCCATTTGTGGCTTTTTATCTTCATTCTTATTTACTTCAGCACTTTTCTGATATTTGCTAGAATCTGTTAATCCTTTTTCATTATCAGTAGCCATTAAAAAAGCTGAAATTAATAAACTCATTACAATCAATTTTTTCTTCATAATTTCTCCTTTAATTTTTTTATGCGACAGTATAACATATACTTCATGAGATTCATATTTCAGTAATATTAGTTTTTTTATTTTTTACTATTTTAAATCTATTATTTAGAATGTACCTTACTTAAATTATATAAAAATGCCACACCTCCAATTTTAATTTCTAAAACTATTGGTGCAGCACATTCAATCTTATTTTTTTGTTAAAAAATTAATGTTTAAAATGTCTAATTCCAGTAAATACCATAGTTATTCCATGCTCATTACAAGCCTCGATTGATTCTTTATCTCTAATTGATCCACCAGGTTGTACAATCGCTTTAATTCCTGTTTTTGCAGCTGTATCTACGCAATCTCTGAATGGGAAGAAAGCATCTGATGCTAATACTGCTCCTGTCAAGTCTTTTCCAACTTTTTCTTGAGCATGTTGCAATGCGTGTTCTGTTGACCAAATTCTGTTAGTTTGACCAGTTCCTACACCAATTGCCATTCCATCTTTAACGACTACAATTGCATTTGATTTTACATATTTTACAACTTTCATTCCTAATTCCATATCAGCTTTTTCTTTTTCAGTAGGTTGTTTTTCAGTAACAACATTCATTTCATCAATCATTTTATTATTTGTTCCTTGAACCAAAATTCCACCATCAACTTTTACATAATCGAATTTATCTTGAGGTTTTGGAGTTTTACATTCAATAACTCTCAAGTTTTTCTTAGTTTTCAAGATTCCCAACGCTTCATCTGTAAATGAAGGTGCGATTACGATTTCCAAGAAGATTTTTTTCAATTCTTCAGCAGTTTCTTTGTTAACTTCTCTGTTAAGTGCCACAATTCCACCAAAAATTGATACTGGATCACAATCGTGAGCTTTTTTGTACGCTGTGAAAATATCATTTGCAACAGCCACACCACAAGGAGTTGAGTGTTTTATCGCACAAGCTGCTGGACCGTCAAATTCTCCAACCACTTTCCAAGCAATATCCATATCTCTAATATTGTTAAATGATAATTCTTTTCCGTTCAATTGTTCAATATCTTTCATGCTTCCATTTTCAGTAGTTGAAACATAATAAGCTGAAGATTGATGAGGATTTTCCCCGTATCTCAAATCAAATTTTTTCTCATAAGAAACATTCAAATATTTAGGATAATCTTCTTCTAACAAGAACGCAGAAATTGCCGCATCGTAAGCTGATGTCAAGTTAAATACTTTTCCAGCCAATCTTTTTTTAGTTTCATAAGAAACTTGTCCATCTTTTTCCATTTCTTCCATAACTACTGAATAGTCTTCAGTTTCGCAAATAACTGTTACATCTTTAAATGATTTTGCAGCTGAACGAAGCATTGTAGGTCCACCTATATCAATAAATTCGATTTTTTCATCAAAAGTTTTGTCAGTTTGAACTTCTCTAAAGAATGGATAAAGATTAACAACAACATAATCAATTGTTTCAATTCCTTCTTTTGCAATCGTATCCATGTGTTCCTTGTTGTCTCTAATCGCCAAAATTCCACCATGAATATTCGGATGCAAAGTTTTTACTCTCCCATCCAACATTTCTTTAAAATTAGTAACTTCTGAAACATCAATCACAGAAAGACCATTTTCCTTCAAATATCTGTAAGTCCCTCCTGTCGAAATAATTTCCACACCTTTTTTATCCAAAAACTGTGCAAATTCTAAAATTCCCGTCTTATCAAAAACGCTTATTAATGCTCTTTTTTTCATTTTAAAATTTCCTTTCTTAAATTTTCTGATAACTTTTCTATTTCAAATTTATATTTTTCAAACATTTTTTTTGATTCTTCTTTTCTTCCTTGGTCAAACAAAATTACAGACATACAAGAATATGAATTTGGGTTCCCTTTTTTTAATGCTTCAAAAAAATATTTCTCAGCCTCTTTATATTTTTTTGCTCAAGAAAATTATTCCCTTTCAAAAATTCTTCATTTCTATTCACCGTATATCCTACCGAAAAAGCAAATAAAAACATTGCAAATATTAAAAATTTTCTTTTCACGAAACTCTCTTTCACTTACTAACAATTTCAAATTTTTCTATTTTTTTAAACATAATATTAAACATAATATAAGGAAAAATTACATCAACTGTACCTAACGACTTAGCATCTATTTCATCTAAATTAAAAATTAAAATTATTATTATAAAAAATATTGGAACTAAAAACATTATAGATAACATTATAGATAAAATAAAAAAATTATATTTAATTTCTACTACAACTTCTTCCTTATTTTCCAAATCTAATCCTAATTTCCTTTTTTTAGATTTTTTTTCTGAAAGTATCACATAATCTTCATTAGTTTCAAAAATTATTTCTGAATTTGGCTTTAATTTCTTCTTTTCATTGTCTATCCAAATAGTTTTTGGAAATAACCTAAACTTAAATTTATCACGTACGATTATTTTTGACATTTACTCTCACTTTCTTTTTTTATCTTATTTTTCAAGCAACTTCTTAATCCCTTCAATCAGTAAAACATGTTCCTTCTCAAGCACTCTCTTCTGCAAAACTTCCGGCGTGTCATCACTAAGCACAGGCACCTTTATCTGCAAAATAATTTCTCCTGTGTCAACTCCTGTATCAACAAAATGAATTGTACATCCACTTTCAGTTTCTTTTGCTTCGATAACTGCTCTGTGAACATTCATTCCATACATTCCCTTTCCACCAAATTTTGGAAGCAATGACGGATGGATATTTATAATTTTTCTTGACCATTTTTTTATAAATTCTGGCGATAAAATCGACAAATATCCTGCTAATACAATATAATCTGTTTTTTCGTCATCATTTTCAAGAACATTGCTAATTTCATCAGACAATTTTTCTTTTAATACTTTTCTGTCAAGCAAAACATTTTTTATGCCATGTTTTTCTGCTCTTTTAAGTCCATAGCACTCTCTATCTGCAATTACATAAGAAATTTCGCAATTTAAGTTTCCTTGCTCAATGTTATCAATAATTGACTGTAAGTTCGACCCTCCACCAGAAACTAAAACTGCTATTCTTTTTTTATTTTTATTAGACATTTTTTCACTCTCTTTAAATTTTTTTTATCATCTTTATTTTTAATACAAATTAATTTTTTCGTCACCTTTAACAATAGTTCCTAATTCATAGGCTTCTTCTCCATTTTCAGCTAAAATATCAATAACTGTTTGAGCATCATTTTTATTTACAATAACAACAAATCCAACTCCCATATTGAATGTTCCCCACATTTCTTCTTCTGGAACTCTTGAGAATGCTTCGTGTTTAAATAATGGATGAACTTTTACTTTCGCTTTTTCGATGTTTGCACAAAGTCCATCTGGTATAGTTCTTGGAACATTTTCGATAAGTCCTCCACCAGTTATGTGAGCCATTCCGTTCACTTGCACTTTTTCCATAACTTTTTGAATTGGTTTTACATAAATTTTTGTTGGTGTCAATAAATGTTCTCCAATTGTTTTTCCATTGAATTCTTCATTAAAATCAGTAAATAATTTTCTTAACAACGAGAATCCGTTACTGTGAGCTCCACTTGAAGGAATTGCAACGATTACATCTCCTTCTTGAACTTTACTTCCATTAACCATTTTTTCTTCTTCAACTACACCAACTGCAAATCCTGCAATGTCATATTCTCCATCTGCATAAAATCCAGGCATTTCAGCAGTTTCTCCACCTACTAAAGCTGAATCTCCTTGAAGACAACCTTCTACAACACCTTTAATTATTTCAGAAGAAACATTTGAGTCCAATTTTCCACAAGCTAAGTAATCTAAGAAAAATAATGGTTGTGCTCCATGACACAAAATATCATTTACACACATTGCAACACAGTCAATTCCAACTGTATCATATTTATTTGTTTCAAATGCAACTTTTAATTTTGTTCCAACTCCATCAGTTCCAGACACTAAAATTGGTTTTTTGTACTCTCCTAATTTGTACAAAGCTCCAAAACTTCCCAATTCATTCATAACATTTTTGTTGTAAGTTGCTTTTACTCTTTCTTTTATTTTCTCGACACTTCTGTATCCTTCTTCTTTATCTACTCCTGAATCTTTATAAGAAATTGACATTCTTTATCCTCCTGTTTTAAATTAAATCTCTATTTTTTATTTTACAAAGTTTGCGAAATCTTCTGCATATTTTGTAGGGAAAAATTCTGTAATTTCATATTCTGCAATTCCATTTATATTAAACGGATCTTCTGAAATTATTTTCTTAACTTCTTCCAAATTTTCTGCATTTAGCAAAATTACACCACCTGTTCTAGGATTTTTTCTTCCTGAACAAATAAATTTTCCCATTTCATAATATTTTTCCAAAAATTTTATATGTTCTTCTAAATGTTTTTCAACTTCACTTACTGCTTTTACATAATTTAAACTTACTATATACATTTTTCTCCTTATTTTTTCAATTCTTTCAAAGCCTCTTTTTGGATTGGTGTCAACGAAGCATAAAATTCTTCCTCGTAATCTCCCAACCCAGCTGGATAATCTCCATTAAAACATTCCATGCAAAGTCCTGTATATGGTGCATCAAAATTTAGTCCAATCGAATCAATTAATCCGTCAATACTCAAGAAAGCCAATGAATCTGCACCAATGTAATCTCTCACTTCTTCAACAGTTTTATTTGCTGAAATCAATTCTGATGAATTTGACACATCAATTCCATAAAAAATAGGAAACTTGAATTCTGGTGATGCAATTCTTACATGAACTTCTTTTGCTCCAGCTTCCTTCAATAACTGAACAATACGGCTTGAAGTAGTTCCACGAACTATTGAATCATCAATCATAACTACAACTTTGTCTTTTACGACACCTTTTACAGCAGAAAGTTTCATTCTAACACCTTGTTCTCTAAGTTCCTGAGTTGGCTGAATAAATGTTCTCGCTACATATTGGTTTTTGATTAATCCCATTTCATAAGGTTTCCCGCTCTCTTCTGCATAACCACTTGCTGCTGACAATGACGAGTTTGGAACTCCAATTATAATATCTGCATTTTCAACAGGTGCTTCCTTTGCCAATCTTCTTCCACATCTTTTACGAGCCGAATGTACATTTACTCCTGAAATATCTGAATCAGGTCTTGCAAAATACACATATTCCATAGCTGCAATCGCAGTCGATGTATTTTCTGTATACTTTTCAATTCTGTATCCATCTTTATCAATAATTACAACTTCTCCAGATCTAATATTTCTAACAAATTCCGCTCCAACAATTTCCAACGCACAAGTTTCACTCGCCAAAATATATGCTCCATTTTTTGTTTTTCCTAAAATTAAAGGACGAAATTCAAAAGGGTCAACTGCACCGTACAATTCTGTTTGAGTTTGAACTAAGAAAGAAAATCCACCTTTTACTTGTCTTAACGCATCTTTCAATTGACTCAAAAAATCTTTTTCTTTACTTCTTCTAATCAAATGAACCAACACTTCTGTATCTGATGTAGAATGAAAAATTGCACCATGTTTTTCTAATTCTCTTTTTAATTTTTTCGCATTAATCAAATTTCCGTTGTGTGCTAAAGCGATACTTCCGTCAAAAAATTGGAATAAAAATGGCTGAATATTACGACTGCTACTACTTCCAGAAGTCGCATATCTAACATGCCCAATTGCACAATTTCCTTGTAAACGGTTAAAAATTCTATCATCATTAAATACTTCCGACACAAGTCCAGGCCCACGATGACCATTCACACGCTTACCGTCACTTACTACAATTCCTGCTGCTTCTTGTCCTCTATGTTGCAAACTATGTAATCCATAATAAGTAAGTCTTGCTGCTTCGTGATGTCCAAAAACTCCAAAAACTCCACATTCTTCATTCAAGCTCTTAATCATTTGTAGTTTTCCTCCATTTTTGTTATAAACAGTTTAGTTTATACTTTATCAATATTTTTTATTTTATTTAAATGACAAGGGGTCAAGACCCCTTGCTAATATGTGATTTCAGAAATTTATTTTTTTAATTTATTTTAAAACTTCTTCCATACGACGAAGAACTTCACGATAAGCACCCATTACATCTCCTAAATCTTGTCTAAATCTATCTTTATCCAATTTTTTAAGTGTATCTTTATCCCAAAGTCTCATTGAATCTGGACTAATTTCATCTGCAAGTAAAATATTTCCATCTTTATCTCTTCCAAACTCAATTTTATAATCTACTAAAATCAAGTTCATTTTATCAAATAATGCAGATAACAAATCATTAATTAAGAAAGTTTGTTTTTTAATTTCAGCCAATTCTTCTTCAGTAACCAATTCTAGTGCTAAAGCATGATCATCATTTAATAATGGATCTCCTAAATCATCATCTTTGTATGATAATTCAAAAGTTGGTTTTTTAAAGATTTTTCCTTCTTCAGCTGCATATCTTTTTACAAAACTTCCAGTTGCTCTATTTCTAATAATTACTTCCAAAGGCACAATTTCCACTTTTTTACAAAGTTGTTCTCTTTCATTTAAAGTTTTAATCCAGTGAGTTTTTACACCATGTTTAATCAAATATCCATAAAGTAATGTAGAAATTTTATTATTCAAAATTCCTTTATCTTCCAATTGATCTTTTTTTACTCCATTAAATGCAGTCGCATCATCTTTAAAATACATAATTATTTCATCCGCATTATCTGTTGCAAAAATTGATTTTGCTTTTCCTTCATAAATTTGTTCTCTTTTTTCCATTTTTATTTCCTCCTATTTTTATTTTATAGTATTTAAAAAATTATCTTATTTATTATCTTAGTTTATCAAGAAAACCTTGTACTATCTGAATAATTGCTAAAACTACCCCTATAGTCGTAAATATCATATTCCATTTTTCACTTCTTTTTGCTTCTTCCTCTTTTTCCCTTTCTCGTTTTCTTTCTAACTGATAATTAACAATGTCTCTTATTAGTGAAATCGTTTTTTCTAACTCTTTAAGTTGTTCATTGACATTAAGTTTCTCCATCAATTCCAAAGTTTTTTCTGCTTTTTTTCTATTTTCTAACATTGGAAATTCATAATACATTTTTGCATAAAATAATGTTATTTCTTGCATAATTTTTTCTACTTTTTTTAGACCTTCTTCAGAATATTCATTGTATAATTTTTGTATATCCAACGAGGCTATTTTTTCTTGAAAATATTTTGTTATACAATAATAATAAAATGGTATAACTTTTGCAATTATTTCTAATTTTTTTGTATTAACTTTTACATCATCATTTTCTCCAACTGGAAATTCATCATCAACTTTAATACGTGTAATTTTATTTTCACTTAATTTAAAATAATAAAAATAATATTTAGCATTTTTAAAAGGCACACTAACAGTTATACTATCTCTCAAATTAGGCTTTAATGCATTTTGTCCACAAACTCTATAATCATTATTAATGTAATTTTTTTCTTTACATTCATTTAATTCTTTTTCACTTAAAAAGATTTCACCAGTAATACTCAAATTTTCATATTTTTCATATTTTTGAGACATTATTTTTCTCCTTTATAGCTCAACTTTCTTATCATTATCAGCAATAAATTTAGCTTTCATTTCTTTTCTAAATGTAACCAATTTTTCTCTAATTTCAGGATATTTTATTGCAAGAATTTGTACTGCCAACATTCCTGAATTGTATGAATTATTAATTCCAACAGTTGCTACTGGAATAGATTTTGGCATTTGAACAATCGAATAAAGTGCGTCTAATCCTTCAAGCGCTCCATTTAAAGGCACTCCAACTACTGGCAGTATTGTTTTTGAAGCAATAACTCCAGGTAAATGTGCCGCAAGTCCAGCTCCAGCAATAATCACTTCTGCACCTCTTTTTTCAACATCAGCCAAAACTTCTTCCAATTTTTCAGGAACTCTGTGAGCCGACAATACATAAGCCTCAAACTCAATCCCAAATTCTCTCAAGCAATTTGCTGCACCTCTCATTTTGTCAGTATCTGACTGACTTCCAAAAAATATTGCTACTTTCATTTTTTATTTTCTCCTTTTCCCTATTTAAAAAATTTAATTCCATTTCTAAAGATATTTTGTTCTTTATCTCCATAAATATTTTTATAAACATTTTTACCTTTTCTTTCAGAATGTCCCATTTTACCAAAAATTCTACCATTATATGCCAACATTCCTTCAATCGCATAATAAGAACCATTTGGATTAAATTGTGAATCCATTGTCGAATTTCCATCCAAATCAACATATTTAGTTGCAATTTGATTATTTTTAAATAATTTTTTATATTCTTCTTCTGTAATAACAATTCTTCCTTCTCCGTGAGAAATTGCTACTGAATGAATATCTCCTTCTTTCATATTAGCTAACCAAGGTGAATTATTTGTAATAATTTTTGTTTGCACAATTTTCGACATATGTTTGTCAATTGTATTAAATGTCAATGTTGGCGAAGTTTCACTTAATTCACGAATTTCTCCATAAGGTAACAATCCTGATTTAATCAACGCTTGGAATCCATTACAAATTCCTAAAATTAATCCATCTCTCTTCAGTAGATTTTCCACTGCTTCTTTAACTTTTTTATTCTTCAATACAGCAACCATAAATTTAGCCGATCCATCTGGTTCATCTCCCGCACTAAATCCACCAGGCAACATCAAAATTTGCGAATTATTAATTTCTTTAACAAAATTATCAATTGAACTTAAAATATTGCTATGTGACAAGTTATTAAATACACCTATTTTCGCAAGTCCACCTTCTCTATTAAACGCTCTTTCCAAGTCATATTCTGAGTTTGTTCCAGGGAATACCGGAATAAATACTCTTGGTTTCGCATAAGCGTTTGAAATATTGCTAATTATATTTTCATGCTCAATTTTTTCAATTTTCTCGTATTCAACACCTTTACAATGTGCAATTCTATGTTCTTCTGCCACTTCTTTCTTAGTTGGGAACACTTTTTCAAGCGGTTTTTCCCATTCAGCAATCAATTCATCTAAATCCATCACTGTATCATTATTTATAACAATTTTTGCTTCTTCAGTAACTTTTCCTAACAATGTAGCATTTTTATAATCAATTCTTTCAGAAGTTTCAATTATAAATGCTCCATAATTAACTTTAAACCATTCATTTTCTGTATTTTCAGCAAAGTTTACATTCACACCTAACTTATTACCAAATGTCATTTTTGCTATACTTTCAGCAATTCCACCATTTTTAACAGCTACTGATGCAACAATTTTCTTATCTTTAATATTTTTTTCGATGAAATCAAAGTTTTCTTTCAATTCTTTCAAGTCTGGTAAGTCATTTTCATCTAATTTAGTTGTAATTAAGTAGATATTATCTCCCGCTTTTTTAAATTCACTCGAAACAACATCTTCAGCATTTACAACACTTACAGCAAACGAAACTAATGTTGGCGGAACTGAAATATCATTAAATGTTCCACTCATCGAATCTTTTCCACCAATTGAAGGCAATCCAAATTCTTTTTGAATATGCAATGCTCCCAATAATGCCGATAATGGTCTTCCCCATTTTTTAGCGTCATTTCCTAGTCTTTCAAAATATTCTTGAAATGTAAATCTTACATTTTTATAATTTCCTCCAGCTGCCACAACTTTAGCCAAAGATTCAATTACCGCATAAGCTCCTCCGTGGAATGGAATTTGTTTTGCAATGTAAGGATTGTATCCATATCCAACCATTGATGCAACATCTGTTTCAGCATTTATCACTGACACTTTTTGTACAGAAACTTCAGCTGGCGTTAATTGATATTTACCACCAAACGGCATCAATACTGTACTTGCTCCAATTGTTGAATCAAAAGTTTCAACTAATCCTCTTTGAGAAGTTACATTCAAATCTTTCAAGTTATTAATAAATTTTTCTTTAAATGTATTTCCAGCAATTTCTCTATCCAATACTAATTTATTAGAATTTTCAATTTCAATATTGATATTTGAAGATGCTCCGTTTGTATTCAAGAAATCTCTCGAAATATCAACAATTTTTTCTCCATTGTAAGTCATAACCAATCTGTTAGAATCATTAATTTCAGCAACTTTGTAAGCCTCTAAGTTTTCTTCAGTCGCATACTCAACAAATTTATCTAAATCTTCTTTTTTAATTACAACAGCCATTCTTTCTTGTGATTCAGAAATTGCCAATTCAGTTCCAGTAAGTCCAATATACTTAACTCTAATTTCATTCAAGTCAATTACCAATCCGTCAGCAAGTTCTCCAATCGCAACTGAAACTCCTCCAGCACCGAAGTCGTTACATTTTTTAATCAATGTCGTAACATTTTTATTTCTAAATAATCTTTGAATTTTTCTTTCAGTAACTGCATTTCCTTTTTGAACTTCAGCACTTGATTTTTCTGATGATTCTGTAGTATGTTCTTTAGATGAACCAGTAGCTCCACCAATCCCATCTCTTCCTGTTCTTCCACCTAAAAGTACTACGATATTTCCTGCATCAGGTTTTTCACGAATAATATTTTCAGCTGGTGCAGCTCCTACAACAAGTCCCAATTCCATTCTTTTCGCTTTATAACCTTCATCATAAATTTCATTTACATGAGTTGTTGCAAGTCCAATTTGGTTTCCATAAGATGAAAATCCATGTGCAGCAGTTTTTGTAATAACTTTTTGAGGTAATTTACCTTTTATCGTATCTTCAATTCTTTCAGTCGGATCCCCAGCTCCACTTATTCTAACCGCTTGATAAATGAAAGTTCTTCCTGATAATGGATCTCTAATTGCTCCACCTATACAAGTTGCAGCTCCTCCAAATGGCTCAATTTCTGTTGGGTGGTTATGAGTTTCGTTTTTGAATTGTAAAATCCATTTTTCTTCTTTTATATCAGTTTCTCCATTTTCATTAATTCTTTCTACAGGCACATCAATATAAATCGAACAGGCATTAATTTCATCAGAAACTTCTAAATCAGGAAGCGATCCATTTTTTCTTTGTTCTTTTCCAAAAACAGTTGCCAAATCCATTAAAGTCATTGGTCTTTTGGCTTCTCTTTCCTCATAAACATATTTTCTGCTTTCAACATATTCATTTATCGCTTTATTAAATAAATCTCTATAAACTTCATTTTCGACTTTTATATCATCAATAATTGTTTCAAAAGTAGTATGTCTACAGTGATCAGACCAGTAAGTATCAAGCACTCTTATTTCAGTTTCTGTCGGATTTCTCTTTTCTTCAGTTTTAAAATATTCCTGAATGAACAGCAAATCTTTTGCAGTCATCGCTAATTCTAAATCATTTCTCATTTTAATAATTTCCTCTTCAGTTTTTTGAGTAAATCCATCATAAACAATGACTTTATCTTTATTTGCAGTTTCTACATTTTCAGATAAAATATCTAGATTTTTCTCTCTTGCTTCTACATCATTTATATAATATTTTTTAACTTTTTCTAATTCTTCAGAAGAAATTTTCCCATATAAAATTATTAATTTCCCACTTTTTACATTAATATTATTATCCTTATCAATTAATAAATTCACACATTGAATTGCAGAATCTGCTCTTTGATCATACTGACCTGGCAAAAACTCAACAGAGAAATACACATTTTCTTTGTCTTTTTCTTCTGCATCAAACACATCTTCCAATGATTTATACACATTATCCACATTTACTTCAGAAAATACAGTCTTTTCTAATTTTTCTAAATCACTTTCACTTAAATTGAATATGTCATAAATATTTAAAACTCTTATTCCTTTAAGTGAATTTAACTTAATATTTTCTTGCAAGTCACTCATTAAATTCTGAGTTTCTACTCTAAAATCTTCTTTCTTTTCAACAAAGATTCTATAATTCATTTTCTTCCTCCTGATTTTTTGATATTGTAAATTAATTTTGATATAAAATAATCTAAGATAACTATATTTTAATTTTTTAACACAATTAAAATAAAAAAAATCTAAGCACAAAAAATTGAGTACTTAGATTTATATCTATTATATTGATTATTATTTTCTTGAACATTTTTAATTCTTTGGATTGAATTTTTAACCGTATAAGACAAAGTAGACAAGCCGACAATTTGCTCATCATCAAAGGTAAATACAACAACCATCTTTTTAACTGTCATTGATTTTTTCATGTTTCTTCCCTCCAAATAAAAATTTAATTTAATATTCTCCTATTAATGCAACAATAATCTTTTAATTTTTCATATATTTCAATCAAAATTGAAAATTTATAAATCTAAAAATTCAATCTAAATATCTGAATACCAAAAGAACATTTAATTTTATTTCAAGCATAAAAATGAAATTTTAACACTTTTGGAATAAATTAAATTTTTTTACTTGCACTTATAGTTAGCAATTTCAGGTTGCTTGTAGAAACTCTCTGCCTTATTCAAAGAATATATAAGTTTAAGTCTGTCATTTAATTAATTTAAGTAAACTAAATAACATGAAGTATCTTTCTAGCTATAAAAAGTATAACAAACTTTTCATATTTTTTCAATAGAAAATGAAAAGTTTTTCGTAATTTTTCAAAATATAGCTATGAAAATCCAACTTTTTCTAAAGAAAAAACTATCTCATTACGAGATAGCCTCCTGTGCTCTATTAACTCTAACACCGTATCTGAAATTTTTCCCCCAGTAAACATTTTCCAATGTAGAAATCACAACTCCTTTTGATGTTGAAGCGTTTAAAAACAATGAATTTCCTAAATAAACAGCTGTATGATTTCCACCACCATCTGGCTTGAAATAAACAATATCTCCTGGTTTTAAATTTTGTCTGCTTACTTGTGTCCCAACTTTTATTTGACTTACAGTATTTCTTGGTAATTCATAATTAAAAGCCTCTCTGTAAACTCTTCTAGTGAAAGCCGAACAATCTATTCCATCTGCAGAATCTCCACCAAAAGCATATTTAGTTCCTTTCCAATGTCTGTAAGACTTTATTAATCTATTTTGAACAGCAACTTGTTTCTTTTGAGATGAACTTCCTCTACTCAAAATCATTTCTTGCTCATCTTTAATTTCTGATAATTTTTTTATAACTAAATCTGAATTAGGCATTGTCTTATCAACCAATCTTGAAATATTCATAACTCTTTCATTATCAATATCTTCTTCCACTTCCCTTCTAACATTATTAATATCTTCAATTCTTCTATTAGAATTTTCACCCAAATCTATTTCTATAACTTCTGATTTACCTTTTTTTAAATGTGAAGTTTTATCATGTCTATTTTTATTATAATGATCATTATCACCATTACTAAGTGAATTTGCCGCCTCATCATTTGATGTATTTGATGTATTTGATTTATTATTTGTTTGCACCCCCGTACAACCAATTGCGAATAGCATACAAAATGTTGTAAAAACTGTTTTCTTTGCCAATTTCTTCTCTCCCTTCTCCAATATCATGTCTCTATTATTAAATTCACAGGCCCATCACTTTCAGAAATAATTCTCATATATTGCTGAAATTGACCCGTTTGATAACTTATTCCCTTTTCAGATAATTTTAAAAGAAACATATCATAAATTTTTTTTGCTTTTTCAGCAGGTGCTGAATTAATGTAACTAGGTCTTCTTCCTTTTTTAGTATTCCCGTATATCGTAAAATTACTCACTACTAAAAGCTCTCCATCAATATCTTCCAATGACAAATTTAACTTTCCATTTTCGTCATCAAAAATACGTAAATGAATTAATTTATCAATACAATATTCAATTTCTTTTAAACCATCTTCATGAGTAATCCCAATATAAGCAACTATTCCTTTTTTTATCTCTGACATAAATTTATCATTAACAAACATTTTTGCTGAATTTACTCTTTGTAGTATTATTTTCATATTAAATTCCTTTATTTTTTATATAAAATGATCTATCTATAATTTTTTCTTTCTTCACCAATTGTAGTCGATAAACCATGTCCAGGATAAACTTTTATATCCTCATCCATTTTCAATAATTTTCTTAAAGATTTCCAAAGAAACATTTCACTACTAGTTGGTAAATCTGTTCGCCCATATGTCCCTCTAAACATTGTATCTCCAGAAATTAAGATTTTTTCATCACTATCAAAATAACAAATATCCCCAATGCTATGTCCAGGCGTTTCTATTATTTCAAAATTAAAAACCTTATCGCCCTCTTTTACCTTAATAACTTCTACATCATCTGACAATACAAATTTTTGTCCTATCCATACGGAAAGCGACAGTTCTGGATCATACAAAAAATCATATCCTCCCTCACTTACATAAACTGGAACTTTTTTATACTCAAGTATTTGTGGTATACCAATAATATGATCAAAATGGCCATGCGTCAACAAAATTGCTCTTAAATTTAATTTTTTTTCTTTCAAATATTCAATTAAATTTGTCATATCATTTCCACCAGGATCTATAACATAAGTATCACCATTAACGGTTATCACATAACTGTTACTTTGAACTTCAGGATTTACAAAGGTTTTAATTTCCATCTTTTTCTCCTTTCTCTACAATTATTTCTATAAATTATATTTTTATTTATTATATGTTTCTTGATCATTAACTTGCTTGTTAATATGAATATCCATTTGAGGATACGGTATTTCTATATTTTCCTCGTCAAATCGAATTTTTATCTCTTCATTTAATTTTAATTTCAAATTAAAATAATTCTCGCTTTTTGTATAGACAAGAACATTAAAATTAACTGCTGATTCTCCTAATTCTGCAACTCCTATAGTTGGCTCTGGAACTGGTAAAATATAGTGTTCTTTCTCATTATTTCCTTCAACTGACTTCTGATCTTTTCGAAAAATATTTTTTCTAACAATATCACTTAAAACTTCTTTTACTTTTTTTATATCGCTATTATACGAAACTCCGATAAGCATATCAAGCCTTCTAACCTTTTCATTAGTAATATTTCTAAGCTCTGTATTTGTAATAATCCCATTTGGAATAATCACAAGCTCATTTTGAGGGGTTTTCATCTTAGTATAAAACAATTCGATACTCTTAACCTCTCCCATATACTTATTATATTCAATCACATCTCCAACTTTAAATGGTTTAAAAGTCAATATTATCAATCCACCACCAAAATTTCCAATAGTTTCTTTAAATGCAATCCCTAAAACAATTCCCGCTGCACTGAAAAAGGTTGTTATTGAAGATGTATTTATACCAAGTATATCAATCAAAACATAAGTTAATACGATATAATACAATATTGAATAAAGTGACATTAGAAAAGAAGCAACACTTTTATCGATACGTGATTTATCTAGTATAACCCTTATTACCTTATCTATATGTTTTTTAACATATTTTGCAATTTTAAAAATTACAATCATTATTATAATTTTAAACGCATTCTCTTTTAAAAAACGAGATAAATTTTCCCATTCTAAAAACTCTTTAAGTCCCTTCAATTTTTACTCCTTTTACTTTTATAAATTTTCCAACTCTTCTAAATTGTACGGTGTTTCTTGATATACATAATGATTTATCCAATTTACAAATAAAAGATTTGCATGTGCTTTCCAATTAAAAATAGGCTTTTTAGTAGGATCATCTTCTGGATAATAGTTGAATGGTACATCTATTTTTTTATGTTGACTTATATCTCTTTCATATTCCTTTGCCAGAGTAAATCGATCATATTCTAAATGCCCCGTTAAGAAAATTTTTCTTTTATCTTTGCTTCTAATGATACTAACTCCTGCTTCATCCGATTTAGCCAAAATTTCCAATTCAGGCTCCTTCAAAATATCACTTTCTTCTATCTTAGTATGTCTTGAGTGTGGCATATTAAAAATTTCATCAAATCCTCTAAACAATTCATTGTTCTCATACTCTTCTTTCAATTTAATAGGAAAAATTCCAAAAACTTTCTTATTCAACTGATATTTTTTGATTCCATAATGATAATAAAGTCCCGCTTGTGCTCCCCAACAAATGTGTAATACAGAAAATACGTGCTTTTGGCTCCATTCCATAATTCTCATTATTTCTTTCCAATAAATAACATCTTCAAAATCAAGTGTTTCAATCGGCGCTCCTGTAATAATCATTCCATCAAATCTTTCGCCTTTTATATCATCAAAAGTTTTATAAAAGTTTTCCATATGCTCTTCTGAAATATTTTTTGATTTATAAGTATCCATTCTTAACAATGTTACTTCGATTTGTAATGGTGTATTGCTTATCAATCTCAACAATTGAGTTTCCGTCTCAATTTTTGTCGGCATTAAGTTTACAATAACAAATTTCAAAGGACGAATATCTTGGGATAATGCTCTACTTTCTTTCATTACGAAAATATTCTCCTTAGCTAAAATATCTACAGCCGGCAAGTTATTTGGTATTTTTATAGGCATTTCATATTCTCCTTTCTTTGTTCTTTGTTAAAACTTATCCATAATATAATACCATAAAACTTTTATTTTTTCCAATATTTTTATAAAAATTTTATAAAATATTTTTTATATATTTTTATTCTCAAATTTTTTATTTCTGACAAATAAAAACTGCCTCATAAGATTAATTTTTTAAACTTATAAAGCAGTTTTTTTCTATTTTTATAATTTAATCATAATTATTTACTACTCAACTTAAAATGCTGGTACTAAATTTTTCTCAGCAATGTATTGTTTTACTTTTTCAGAACTTCTCAATGCTTTCATTAATTTTTGTATTCTAGGATCATTTTCATTACCTTTTAATACAGTAACAACGTTTGCATATGGCGAATCTTTATCTTCAACTAAAATCGCATCTTTTTTCAATGTCAATTTAGCATCTAATGCAAAATTATTATTAATAATAGCTGCCGCTACTTCACCTAATCTTGGTGCAATTTGTTCTGCTGATAATTCTACAAATTTAATATTTTTAGGGTTCGATACAATATCTTTTGTTGTCGCTGTTAAGTTTTTGTTATCTTTTAATTTGATAACTCCTGCTTTATCCAATAAAATTAATGCTCTTGCACCATTTGTTGGATCATTTGGAATTAAAATAGTATCTCCTGATTTTAATTCATTAACATTTTTAATTTTTTTAGAATAAACTGCTATTGGTTCAATATGAACTGTTCCAACTGACACTAAATCTAAATGTTTTTCTTTAGCAAAATTTTTCATGTAAGGCACGTGTTGGAAGAAGTTTGCATCAATACTTTTATCTCCAACTGCTATATTTGGTTGAATATAGTCTGTAAATTCAACGATTTCCAAATCTACTCCTTCTTTTTTCAAATCATCTTTTACCAATTTCAAAATTTCTGCATGTGGAACTGGTGATGCTCCAACTTTTAATTTTTGTAATTTTGTTCCTGAATCTGCTTTTGCTGAGGCGTTATTATCAGTTTTAGATCCACAAGATACTAAAAAGAATAACGCTGCTGTTAGTCCTAATAATAATTTTTTCATATTTTCCTCCTAAATTTAATTATCAAAATAATATCTATAGATTTATTATTTTTTGTATTTTTAATTATAGCGAACATTTTTTTAATTTTCATTATATTTTGGTTATAAAAATATTTTGTGTATTAATTATTTTCTTAAAATATAATATTCATAAAAAATAACTATTTTTTATTACATTTTATATGCAATCATTTAAAATGTAGGTATTATAACATCTTTATATTTTTCTTGTATAAATTTTTTCACTTTTTCGCTTTTCAACGCTTTATATAATTTTTGTACTCTTGGGTCATTTTCGTTGCCTTTTAATACTGCTAACACATTCGCATATGGCGAGTCTTTATCTTCATTTAAAATCCCATTTTGTTTTGGATTTAATCCTGCATTTAAAGCAAAGCTACTGTTTATAAAGGCTGCATCTACTTCTTTATATCTTGGTGCAATTTGATCAGCTGACATTTCCACAAATTTTAAATTTTTCTTATTTTCAATAATATCAGTTAATTTAGTACCAAAATCTTTATTATTTTTAACTTTTATAATTCCTTTTTTATCCATAATTAATAATGCTCTAGCTAAATTTGTAGGATCATTTGGAACAATTATTGTAGCTCCATTTTTTAATTCATCTACACTTTTAACTTTATCTGAATACATAGACAATGTTGGTAAATATAAAGGTCCTACTGCTGTCATCTCAAATCCATTTTTCTTTCCAAAATTTTCCATATAAGGTTTATGTTGGAATAAATTTGCATCAACACTTTTATCTTGCAATGCTTTATCTGGTTGAACATAGTCATTAAATTCAACAATTTCCATGTCCACTCCTTCTTTTAACAAATCATCCTTTACTAATTTCAATAATTCACCAGCTGGAATTGGTGTCGCTGCCACTTTTAATTTCTCAACTTTACCATTTTTCCCTGCTTCAACTGATTTATTATCAGTTTTCCCGCAAGATACTAAACATAACGATACTGCTAATCCTAATAATAATTTTTTCATTTTTTATACCTCCTATAAATTTTATGCTCTTGTTCTCTTATTTGTTATTGTTTTTACTAATAAATCTCCAATAAATTGAACAATTTGAACTAGTATAATTATTACTATTGTTGCCTGCCACATTATTTCAGGATTTGATCTTTGATACCCATCAATTACTGCTGAATTTCCAAGACCTCCTCCTCCAATAGCTCCTGCCATTGCTGAATAACCAATCAAGCTAATAATAGTCAATGTCAACCCATGAATTAATGATGGCAATGCTTCTGGAAGCATCACTTTAAATATCATTTGACCTGTTGTCGCTCCCATTGATTTAGAAGCTTCTATTAATCCTGGACTAACTTCTTTTAATGAACCTTCAATTATTCTTGCTACAAATGGCGCAGCTCCCAGTGAAAGTGGTATAATAAACGCTATACTTCCATAAGATTGTCCAACAACTTTTCTAGATAACGGAATCAATAAAACCATTAAAATTACAAATGGAATCGATCTTGTAATATTTACTAAAATTACATCTAATATTTTGTGTAATGTTTTATTTGGTTTAATCCCTTTAGCTTCCGACGTAACTAGCAATATCCCAATCGGTAATCCAATTATTAATGAAACCACTGTTGCAATTAATACCATGTAAACTGTTTCCCACAAAGGAATCAACATATTCTCAAAATGTAAAAACTTTATCCAATCAAATCTCATACTATAAAACCTCCAATTCTACTTTATTTTCTTTTAACCATGCTAAAATTTCTTCCCCTATTTCTTTATTTGTCATAATCTCAATCAATAAATTTCCAACTATAATATTGCTTACCTTATCAATAAATCCACCTAAAATATTTATTTCAACATCAAATTTCTTAATAATCTCTGTCACAAATGCTCTATTAACTTGGTCCTCTGTCAATTTCAATTTTAATGCCAACGTTTCAGTATTTTTACTTCTCTTAAGAAGCTCTTCATCACTTCTAAACTCATCATGCGGAATATTTGCAACAAATTCTTTTGCTAAATCTGATTTAGGATTCAAGAATATTTCTTTTGTTTCTCCCTCTTCAATAATTTTTCCTTCAGACATTATTGTAGCCTTATTACATACTTTTCTAATAACTTCCATTTGATGTGTAATCAAAATAATCGTTATCCCAAATTTTTTGTTAATATCCTTCAACAATTCTAAAATCGAATTTGTAGTTCTCGGATCTAGCGCACTTGTTGCCTCATCCGACAAAAGAATTTGAGGATTATTTGCCAACGCTCTAGCTATTGCCACTCTCTGTTTTTGCCCTCCTGACAACTGTTCTGGATAACTATTTTTCTTATCTAAAAGTCCTACTATTTCCAATAATTCATCAACTCTTTTAGCAATATCCTTTTTCTTCCACCCAGAGATTTCCAAAGGAAACGCAACATTTCCAGCAACATCTCTTGAATTTAACAAATTAAAATGCTGGAAGATCATTCCAGTTTTCTTTCTATACTGTCTCAATTGAACTGGCTTAAATTCCAAAATATTTTTATTTTCAAATGTTTTTTCAGTTATATTTTCATTCTCTTTATTTTTCTTATTCTTATTTTTTTTAGGAACTATTTGATGTCTTACAAAAATCTCTCCAGATGTAGGCTCTTCCAATCTATTCAATAACCTAATCAAAGTTGATTTTCCAGCTCCACTAAGTCCCATAATACCGTAAATATCACCTTTATCTATCTCTAAATTAATATTATCTACAGCAACTATTTCTCTATCAGTTCCTATATTATATCTTTTATTCAAATTTTTTATAGTAATTAATTTTTCACTCATTTTCCACCTACTACTCTCAAATTATTTTTATTATTTTTATTATTTTTTTGAATATTTCAAAAAATTTTAATATCTATTATCATCTAATTTAATTTTCTAATTCTAAACAACCAGATTTGTTCGATAACCAAACAACTAAAACACAATTTTTTATTTCTAGTATTTTTTAATTATCGAACAAATTCTACCTTAATAAATTGTATTTAAAAACTTTTTCACCCTTTGTGAATCAGGATTTTCAAATATTTTTTTTGAATCTCCCTTTTCTAAAATTTCTCCTTTTTCCAATACTACCACTTTATCTGATATTTCTTTTACAAAATTCATTTCGTGACTGACTATTAACATTGTTATCTTATCATTCTTTAATTTTCTTATTATATCTAGAACTTCTTTTACTAATTCAGGATCCAACGCCGAAGTTGGCTCATCAAACAACAAAATATCTGGTCGAAGCGACAGCGCTCTAGCTATTGCCACTCTTTGTTTTTGCCCTCCTGATAATTCGCTCGGAAAATTATCAATTTTATCAATCAATCCTACAACTTCCAAAGTTTCTTCAGCAATTTTATTCGCTTCCTTTTTATCCATCTTCTTAACTAATTCCAAAGTTTTAACTATATTATTTCTCACTGACATATGCGGAAATAAATTAAATGTTTGGAATACCATTCCTGTTTTTAGTAACATTTCTTTTTTTATTTTCTTATCTTTTAAGTTATTTCCTTCAATTAAGATATCACCACTTGTAATTGTTTCTAAATCAATTATACTTCTTAGTATCGTAGATTTTCCACTTCCAGAAGGCCCTATCAATGAAACAACCTCTCCTTTTTTTATTTCTAGATTAATATTATCAAGAACCACATTTTTCCCAAATTGTTTTTTTAAATTTTTTACTTCTATTATTTTCATTGATTTCTCCTAAAGTCTTACTTTATTTCTTTTTTCTAAATTTTTAAAGATTCTATCTATACAAAAGCTTAATATTAAATATATAATAATTGCACAAACATACGGTTTTACATTATAATATGTATTTGCCAATTCCTTTGTTCTCTTCATAACTTCTGTAACTGCCAAAACATACACTAACGATGTATCTTTAATCAAACTGATTGCTTCATTTCCTAAAGTCGGCAACACACGTCTAATTGCTTGTGGCAAAATAATATAAAATGTTTTTTGCCAATAACTATATCCCAACACTTTTGCAGCTTCATGCTGACCTTTATCAATACTCTCAAATCCACCTCTAATAATCTCAACCAAGTATGCTGTATAATTTATTACAAATGTAATTGTAGCAGCAACATATGGTTCTAACGTAATTTTATACCCAGCAATAGGTACAAACGGCAACCCATAATAAATAATAAACAATTGCAACATCAATGGTGTTCCTCTAAAAACCCAAGTATAAATTGACATTAACACTTGAATAACTTTATTTTTGCCTGTATAAGCTAATGCTCCTAAAATCCCTAACGGTACTGAAAATAACACTGTTAAAATATATAAAACAATTATATTCGGTAATGTTTTTAATAATTCTATAAATATTTGATACGACGACATATTTTTAATTTCCTTCCTACTATCCTTCTATTTTACTTTATTTTTAACAAATTTTCAATTATCCAATTTGTTTTATTTCTTGCTTGCTATTTAAACCATTTTGAAGATATTTTATTATATTCTCCAGATGCTTTTGCTTCATCAATACCTTTATTTATAGCATCAATTAATACCTTATTTCCTTTTTTCGCAGCCACTGCCATTTCTTCTTTACCGTAATTTTCATTTAAAATAACATATAATGCTTTTTTGCTTTGATCTTCTTTAATTTTTTTAATATATCTCGCAAACGCTTCATCAATTACAATCGCATCAATTCTTTTAGCATCTAAATCCAAGAATGCTTGATCATATTGTGCATATCCTTTAAATTCTTTAAACGCTTTATCTTCTCCAAGTTTTTTAACTTTTTCTTCTCCGCTACTTTGAGTTTGCACTCCAACTACTTTTCCTTTTAAATCTGCTTTCGATTTAATATTAGAATCTACTCTTGTTATAATTACTTGGCTATTAGAAAGATAAGGTTTTGACATTTCAGTTTGTTGAGCTCTTTCTGGTGTGATTGTCAATCCATTCCAAATCAAATCAATATTTCCACTATTTAAGTCCATTATTTTTGAATCCCAGTTTATTGGCTTGAACTCTACTTCCATATTCAATTTTTTCGCTACATATCTAGCTAAATCTATATCAAATCCTACAAGCTCTCCCTTTTCATTTTTAAATCCCATCGGTGCAAATGTATCGTCTAATCCAATTACAATTTTTTTAGGAAGTTGACCTCCCGTTGACTTATTATCATTTTTTTCTTCTTTTTGAACACTGCACATCATTATGGACAGTGCCATCATTACTAACATTACTAATTTTTTCATTGTTTCTACCTCCACTATTTTAAGACATTTAATTTTTAAATTTATAAATTTTTCATTTTAGAAAGTTATAAAAAATAAAAAAGCTCTCGTTTTTCAATCCTGAGAGCTTCTTTCTTTATCTATATCAAATAAAAAGATTTAACCAGCTACCACAGGCACAATTTCTTACAATTTAAACGTAAGCTTGTACCTCTTTTAAATAAGTATTAATACAAACTTACAAAATTCATATGATGATGATGGCAGCACATTAATCCGTTAGATCTTTTCATTTTCTTTTCCTCCTAAAATTTATTTTTATAATTTATCTTTATGTAACAATTATAGTTTATATTTAGAAAAAAGTCAACACATTGAAATATATAAAATATATAGTCTTTCATTAATAATATAAATATCTCATCAAATCATTATTTCAAAACACGAATTATTCCTACTTGTAAAAATCAAGTCTATTTTAATTTATCGTTTGATTCCAATATAGCTTTTGCTCCTGTTATAAAATAATTTATAGCATATGGCAATGCTTTGTCATCTATAATAAAACTTGGATGATGCCATTCATATGGACATCCTGTTCCTATAAATGCATATAATCCTGGCACTTTTTCCTGATATCTAGCAAAATCGTCTCCACCCATCATTATTTCCGGCTCAATAACTTTAGCAAATTTTGATATTTCTTTTTTTAATATTTCAGCCATTTTTTCGTTATTATCAACTGGCGAACCATCTGAAATCCATTTTATTTCAGCTTCCTGATTAACTGCTACAGAATATTTTTTTATAATTTGCTCAAACAATTTTTTTGTCTCTTCTCTCACCTTCTCAGAAAAAGTACGAATAGTTCCTTCCAATTTCACTCTATCAGGAATTATATTCCAAGTTTTTCCTGCCTCAATTTTTGTAACACTTACAACTGCTGTTTCAAGTGGCGAAATGTGACGACTTACAATCGACTGCAATCCTGTTATTATCTGACTTGCTGTAACAATTGGATCATTCCCATTATGCGGTGCCGCTGCATGAGTCCCAACTCCTATTATTTTCACTTCAAATTGCTCAACCCCTGCCATAAGCGGACCTTCTTTAATACCTATAACACCTAATGGAATATCAGGCTTATTATGAAAACCAATTATACATGAAACATTTTCTAAAACATTTTCTTCTATCATTTTTACAGCACCCGAATTAATTTCTTCTTCTGGCTGAAAAATTAATCTGACTCTGCCTTTCAATTCATCTTCGTTTTTCTTCAATAAAATTGCTGCTCCAATCAAAGAAACTGTATGAAAATCATGTCCACAAGCATGCATTTTCCCTTTTACCTTTGAATGATAGACTACTCCACTTTCTTCCTCAATCGGTAAAGCATCAATATCCGCTCTCAAAGCTACAACTTTATCTCCTTGCCCAATTTCCGCTACTACTCCCGTTTTCAAATTCGTTTCAATAATTTTTATATTATGCTCTTTCAATTTTTCTTTTATAAATTCTGTCGTTGCAAATTCTTCTCCTGACAATTCTGGATTCATATGCAAAAAATGTCTATCATCAATAAGTTTTTTTAAAAATTCTTTTTCTATCTCAATCATATTTTCACTTCCTTTTTTTGTGGTTTCTAATTTAAATAATAGAAATGTTGAATAGAGTATCTAAATGGTTGGTAAATAATGGTGCGAGTGACGGGACTTGAACCCGTACGGCTCTAAACCACTACCCCCTCAAGATAGCGTGTCTACCATTCCACCACACTCGCTTTTTAGTTTCTATATAAAAATTCTTAATAATTATTATATCTTTAAAATAAAATTTTATGTTACTATTTTACAACATTTTTTATCATTTGTGAACCATTTTTTTAATTTAAGAAATATAATTTTTATATTCATTGACATTAGGTAGTTTCTTTGGTAGAATTTTATTGGCATAAAATATAGTTATGTACAAACCATCTTTGGAGGTGAATGTTTTGAACGAGGAAGTCCCGAGTAGCGTGCCAGATAATTTGTCAAGGAATTCGATGAATCATTTGGTAAAAATAGAGAATTTTATGAAAAAATTAAGCCAAAAATATATTGAATAAGGGGAATTTCTTCGCAATGTTATTCTTCTTATTCTTTGGTGCAAAAAACAAAAAAGAAAGGAGATAACAATGAAAAACAATACTATTCAAACACTTATAAATGAAAAAAAATACTTTGAAATTAGAAAATATTTAAATGATTTAGATACAATAGAGGTTTCAGAACTTTTAAACCAATTTGAATCTTCAGAACTTATAATGATTTTTAGATTACTTTCTAAAAATAGAGCAGCAGATGTTTTTTCGTATTTGGATACAGAACATCAAGAAATGATTATTAATACCATGACTGACGTGGAAACTAAAAATATTTTTGATGAACTTTATTTTGATGACATTGTTGATATTATTGAAGAAATGCCAGCAAATGTTGTAAAAAAAATATTGAAAAATACTGATGCAAAGGATAGACATTTGATAAATCAGTTATTGAAATATCCTGATAATTCAGCAGGAAGTATTATGACGACTGAATATATGGACTTGAAAAAGGATATGAGTGTATCGCAAGCACTTTCTAAAATTAGAGAAACTATCCAGGATACTGAAAATGTCTATACTTGTTATGTGATTAGCAAAGATAAAAAACTAGAAGGAGTAATTTCTTTAAAAGAATTAATTACAAGTGACGATGATGTTATTCTTGAAAATCTTATGAACCGTAATTTTGTGAGTGTTCATACAAATGATGATCAAGAAGAAGTTGCTGAAATTATCAAAAAATATGATTTAATTGTGCTTCCAGTTACCGATGTGGAAGGTAGACTTTTAGGGATAATTACAATTGATGATGTAATGGACGTTGTAGAACAAGAAGCTACAGAAGATTTTCATAGAATGGCTGGAATTTCTCCTGTAGAAGAATCTTATTTAAAAACAAGTGCTTTTAAAATGGCACGTCAACGAATTAGTTGGCTAATTATTCTTATGATTTCTGCGACATTTACTGGGAGAATTATAAAAAATTATGAAAGTGTCCTTCAATCTGTCGTTATTTTATCTTCATTTATCCCAATGCTTATGGATACTGGGGGAAATGCTGGTGCTCAATCATCTACAATTGTAGTCCGTGCCTTAGCTCTAGGTGAAGTAAAGCCTAAAGATACATTTAAAATATTAAGAAAAGAATTTTGTATCTCGTTTATTGTGGCAGTTGTACTAGCTGCTATTAACTATTTGCGACTTATAACTATGACGAGAACGCCTTTAAATGTGGCTTTAGTCGTTTCAGTCACTCTTATTTTTGTAGTTATGATTTCCAAGATAATTGGTGCATTTTTACCTGTCGTTGCAAAATCTTTAAAAATGGATCCTGCTATTATGGCTGGTCCGTTAATAACAACGATTTTAGATGCTTTAACACTTACAATTTACTTTAAATTTGCAACTATATTTTTAAGTAATATTATAAAGTAAATTTATAATCAATTATCGAATAAATTTAGATACAGAAATAAAAGGAGGATAAAAAATGAAAAAACTAATCGTGTCTCTTTTAAAAGAGAAAAAATTTTTTGAAATAAAAAATCAATTAAATGAATTAAATGTAGTAGAAATTTCTGATGTGATAAATCAGTTTGAAGTACCTGAAATTGTAATAATGATTTTTAGACTTCTGAAAAAAGATAAGGCTGCAGACGTGTTTTCATATTTGGATTCTGATCACCAAGAAATAATTATACACGCTTCTACAGATATCGAAACTCGTGAACTTTTTGATGAATTGTATTTTGATGATATTGTTGATATCATTGAAGAAATGCCTTTTGATATTATAAAAAAAATATTGAAAAATACTGATAAAAAAGACCGACATTTAATAAATCAGTTGTTAAAATATCCTGATAATTCAGCAGGAAGTATTATGACGACTGAATATGTTGATTTAAGAAAAAACATGAAAGTTTCAGAAGCAATTGAAGAAATTAGAAAAACTGGAAAAGATAAAGAAAATATATATACTTGTTATGTTACGAATGAAAATGGAAAACTTGAAGGTGTACTTTTGCTTCGAGAACTTATTGCGAAAAAAGACAGTACGCTTGTTAGTGATATTATGAGTACAAATTTCATAAGTGCTAATACAAATGATGATCAAGAAATTGTAGCCAACTTATTTAAAAAATATGATTTGATCGTTATGCCTGTTGTAGACCATGAAAATAAACTTTTGGGGATAATTACAGTTGATGATGTATTGGAAGTTGTGGATCAAGAAATTACAGAAGATTTCCATAAAATAGCTGGGATTACTTCTCCAACTGATGATTCTTATTTGAAAACAAATATTTTTACTATGGCAAAACAGAGAATTGGATGGCTTGCAGTACTTATGATTTCTGATACAATTTCTGGAAACATTATTCAAGGTTACGAAAGTGTCCTTGCTCGATCAATAATTTTAACTGCCTTCATTCCAATGTTAATGTCAACTGGAGGAAATGTCGGTTCACAATCATCAACTGTGGTAATTCGTGCTTTAGCATTAGGTGAAATTTCGCCTAAAAATGCTTTTAAAGTATTAAAGAAAGAATTTTCAATTGGTATTATTGTTTCGATTGTATTGGCATTATTGAATTTTGTGAGATTAATTATGATTGAAAAAATTAATATTCCTGTTGCATTTACTGTTTCAATAACACTTGTATTTACGATTATTATTTCAAAAATAGTTGGAGCTTTACTTCCACTTTTAGCAAAAATAGTAAAAGCGGATCCTGCTGTTATGGCAACACCTTTGATAACAACAATTTCAGATGCTGTAACATTAGTTATTTATTTTAGTTTTGCAACTACAATTTTGAAACTTTAATAAAAAAAGAAAAAGGGAGAATATAATGAAAATTTTAGAAAATAATGAAACAATAGCTTCTACAAGTTTAGGAAGTGCTGTTTGTGAAACGGTTTTACCTCTAGTTCCACTTCAGCCGTTAAAAGATATCGAAAGAAGTATTCAAAAGAAATATCGTTCAGAATTGTGGTCACCATTTGTTCGAGCGTTGAAAGAATTTGAAATGGTTAAAGATGGAGATAGAATCGCTATTGCCATTTCTGGTGGAAAAGATAGCTTACTTTTATCAAAACTTTTTCAAGAATTGAAAAGAGCTAGTAAAACAAATTTTGAAATTGTATTTATTTCGATGAATCCTGGATTTAATGCTATAAACCTACAAAATTTAAAAAATAATTTAAAACATTTGAATATTCCTTGTGAAATTTATGAGGATAATATTTTTGAAATAGCAGAAAAAATTGCAAAGGATTATCCTTGCTATATGTGTGCAAAAATGCGTCGTGGAAGCCTTTACAATAAAGCAACTCAATTAGGATGCAATAAATTGGCACTTGGTCATCACTTTGATGATGTTGTAGAAACTACATTAATGAGCATGTTTTATATGGGAAAATTTGAAACTATGCTACCAAAATTGAAGTCCGATAATTATGATATTGAACTGATTAGACCTTTATTTTATGTGGAAGAAAAATCTATTATTAAATGGGTTAGAAATAACGGGATTTTGCCAATGAATTGCGGATGTACTGTTGCTGCACAAAAGACTTCTAGTAAAAGACGTGAAACAAAAGAATTAGTCGCTCAACTAGTAAAAAATAATCCTGATATTAAAAAACAGATTATTCAGTCTACCCAAAATGTTAATATTGAAAAAGTGCTTGGTTGGAAAAATTCTGAAGGGAAGCATTCTTTTTTAGATAATTATTGATTATTTTGAGAGTGTACCAAATTTTGTATAAACTCAAAATATAATATATGGTACAGGATGGTAGTTTTATCATCCTGTTTTTTAATTCTTTTACGAAAATTCTACTATAATTTCTAAATTATAAGAAAATTTTTCTACAATAACATTTTATAAAATTTTTCTTATAAATGTTTTGGTCCAAATGAATATGGCAATAAATCATTTATTGACCAAATACTGTATTTTCTGTCTTTATTGGCTAAAATTATGATTGTTTCATCATCAGAAAACTCTGAAATAACTTGTCTACACGCTCCACACGGACTTATTGGCTCTGACGTACCACCTGTTACAACCAAAAATTTAATCTTCTTCATTCCTTGAGTTACTGCTGCTGGAATCACATTTCTTTCAGCACAAATTGATAATCCATAAGACGCATTTTCAACATTTACACCTTTGTGAACATTACCGTTATCATCTATCAGCAATGCAGCTACTGGAAATTTTGAATATGGAACATATGCCCTTTCTAAAAGTTCATTCGCTTCATCAATATAATTTAATATTTCTTGCTCTGTCAAATTTAATTTTGTCATGATTTTTCTCCTTTCATATCAGGGACTGATTTTAAAAATTGTGACATCTAATTTTTTCAAAAATAATAAGGCCGTCTAAAAGATATTTTTACTTTTTAAACAACCTTTTCTAAAAAATTAATTTATTTTAAAATTACAATGAAATCGCTGTTTCTAAAGCAACTACAATCATATCGTTAAATGTAGTTTGTCTTTCTTCAGCTGTTGTTGCTTCTGAAGTAATGAACGAATCACTGATTGTTAATAATGTCAAAGCTTTTGCACCTAATTTGGCAGCTGTTGTATACAATTGTGCTGTTTCCATTTCTACGCATAAAACTCCAAATTTAGCCCATTTTTTCCATACTTCAGGGTCATCTCCATAAAAAGTATCACTTGTAAATACATTTCCAGCTTTTACATTCAATCCTTTTTCTTTTGCGATTTCATATGCTTTGAATACCATATCAGCATTTGCTGTTGGTGCATAATCAGCTCCATTGAATCTTAATTTGTTAATTGCTGAATCTGTTGAAGCTGACATCGCTATAACTACATCTCTTAATTTTACATCTTCTTGATAAGAACCTGCTGTCCCTATTCTAATTAAATTTTTTACTCCAAATTCTGCAATTAGCTCATGAGAATAAATACCAATTGAAGGAACTCCCATTCCTGTACCTTGCACCGAAATTCTTTTTCCTTTGTAAGTTCCTGTAAATCCTAACATTCCTCTTACATTGTTATATTGAACCACATCTTCCAAAAAAGTTTCTGCAATATATTTTGCTCTTAACGGATCTCCTGGTAATAATATAGTTTCTGCAATTTGTCCTTTTTCTGCTCCTATATGCGGTGTCGCCATTTTTATACCTCCTAAATTTTTTATAATCTCTCATAATAAAAATAATTTTTACAAGACAATAACTCCCAATTTTATATCAATTTTATCATAATTCTTCTAATTTTAAAACTTTTTTTATTAAATTTTTCCAAAATATACAAACAAATCATATTTACCAAAAATCCTGGTACAATTTCATAAATAGTTTTCCCAAGTCCGCTTTGATTCCAGAAAATTACTGTAATTGTAGCAATAATCATTGAAATCAAAATATTTTTCCAGTACATCTCTTCTTTGTACAAAACAAATAAGATTACTGGAGAAAATACTGCTCCAAAACCTGCCCATGCATATGAAACTAATGACAATACTTCTGAATTGGGATTCATTGATAACGATGTTGCGATTATAAAAATAATTATAATACAAATTCTCCCAACCCAGATAAGTTCTTTATTCGTTTTTTCTCTTTTAACGATATATTTATAAAAATCTTCAGTCAAGGTATTCGATGCAACTAGCAATTGTGCTGAAATTGTTGACATTATTGCTGATAAAATTGCTGCGTATAAAATACCTGCTACCCAAGGATTGAATAATTTTCCTATCATGTAAATGAAGATTTTTTCTGGATCTTGAACATTTTTGAAAAGAGCAATTCCTGTAATACCAATTGCGATAGAACAAACCAATGAAATTATAACCCATACCATCGCTATTAATCTAGCTTTCCAAAGTTCATTTACACTTTTTATACTCATAAACTTTACAATTATGTGTGGCTGTCCAAAATATCCAAGTCCCCAACCTAATCCAGAAATGATTACTGGTACGCTAAGTGCTTCTGGATATTTCAACAAGTTAAGTGAAATATGCTTTTGAGTCATTGCAACATCAATAGCGCTACTTCCTCCAACTACAAAATATGCTGCAACTGGAACAATTATAATTGCAAAAAACATCAATATTCCTTGAAAGAAATCTGTCCAAACTCCTGCCAAATATCCACCTAAAAATGTATAAAATATTATAGTTCCTCCACCTACTAATACTCCTAATTTGTAATCAATTCCCAATAACGATTCAAATAACTTCCCATTTGAAACCAATCCTGATGCCGAGTAAATTGTAAAGAAAAATAAAATTACAATCGCTGAAAAAGTTTTTACGTAACCTTTCGTATCATTTGATTTTTTTGATATAAATGTTGGAATTGTCAATGCTTCATGTTCTTCTGTCTGCATTCTTAATCTTGGTGCCACTATTTTCCAATTTATATAAGTTCCTATTATTAATCCTATTATAACCCAGACTTGCTTTAATCCTGATAAGTAAACAGCTCCTGGCAATCCTAGCAATAGCCATCCACTCATGTCACTCGCTTGAGCTGACATTGCTGTTACCCAGTAACCTACACCTCTTCCACCTAAAATATATTCCTCATGAGTATCCGTTTTTACATAAAAATATACTCCTATCGCCATTAAAAATAGTAAATATATGCCAAATGTTATAAAAGTCTCTATTCCTCCTGTTGTCATTTCTCATCTCCGTTCTTTTTTATTTTATAACCTATTATATCACATTAACTATTTTTTAGCGATACCACTTTTTTATTTCTTAATTTTTTAAAAAATAATCCTCATATTATACCAAACCGCACCCCCATGAGTCGACTCTGATAACCCTTCATTCACAAACCCAATCTTCTCATAAAACGGAACAAGCCTATCTTTACAAGTCAATACAACACCCTTTCTTCCAGTACTTTTCGCATCTTCCACAACTTTTCTCAAAACTTTCTCAGCATAACCTCTCCGTCTAAATTCTGGAAGCGTGTTCACTCCAAAAATCATCTGCCAATCACCATTTTCATCATGTAATTTAGGATTTTCAAACATTTCATCAGTCAAAATCCTATCGTTCGTAGCCATCCCATTTACAAACGAAACAATTTTACCATTCTCATTTTCCAAAATCCAAAAAAAATCTGGATAAACTTCCAATCTCCCACGAAAACTCTCTTCAGTTGCCGCCTCTGTAGCTGGAAAACACTCTGCTTCTATTTTTGTCAATTCTTCTAAATCATTAATTGTTGCTTTTCTAATTTCCATTTTTTATTTTTCCTTTTCTAATTTTTTATAAATTTTCAAAATTAAGAGAACACAAATTTCGTATAATAAAATAATTAATTAATTTAATTAGTTTACAGTTCTTAAAAAAATTAAATACTCCAAAACTAATAAAAATAATCTTTTTTTTACTTTCTATAACAATTAGAATAAACAATATTCCTGTTTCTAAAAAATTTCAATTTATGAAATTTCAACTAATTCCTGACATTCTTTACCATGTATTATATTTTGAGTTTACACAAAATTATGAATACTCTCCTAATCAAAAATAACCTTCCATTTATCCCTATTTCTATTCGCCTCAAAGCACATTTTTATTTGCTCAGCTGTAATTTTTTTTGTTTCCAGTTCAGGCAATTCATCAATCCCAAAATATCTACTGTCAACTGTTTCAATATTTTTCTCGAATTTTCCACTCACATATTCACACAAAACAAATACTTTCGTTATACCATATGGGATCTTTTTCTTTTGATTTTTGGTGACATCCAGTAAAGCAATTATCATCTCAGCACTAGCCTCAATCCCAGCTTCTTCCTTAACTTCCTTCAACACATTTTCCTTCACAGAAAGATAAACATCCGCCCATCCACCTGGCAATGCCCATTTTCCATTACTTTCCTGAATCAAAAGAATTTTATCATCTTCAAAAATCACACCTCTCACATCAATTTTAGGCGTCTGATATCCAACTTCATTACAAAATAAATCCTTTACCTTTTCCACCGAAATCTCAGTTTTGTGTGCCACTATTTCTGCTGAAATTTCCCTAATTCTCTCAAATCGTTCAATATCAAATTTATCTTTCCCATAAGCAAGTCCTGCTTGTGCTAGACTTTGAAGTTCAATTGCCCAGTCTAGCCACTTTTGTTCTTCTTCTTCATTTTTATTCACTGATTATCACCTACTGTTTTAAAGTTATTAATTACTATTCGTTAATATTTTTACAAATGTCTAATTTATTTCCTTATTCCCTTTTATTTGCAGACAAGGGGTCGACACCCCTTGTTATTAAAATATTATTCTTTTAACCTCAATTAATTCCTAATTTTCTAATCTTCCAAAATCTCTTTCGCAAAACTTCCTTCTTTTTCAGTCCCCAACAAAATTTCCTCAACAGTTGCCGCAATATCAGCAAAAGTTTTTCTAGTTCCAATATTTACATTCTTTTTAACATTTTTACCGTAAATCAATATTGGAATGTACTCTCTTGTGTGATCAGTCCCTTTATAAGTAGGGTCATTTCCGTGATCGGCAGTGATAATCAAGATTTCATCATCTTTCAAGTTTTTCTCAATTTCAGGTAACCAATTGTCAAATTCAATCAAAGCATTTACATAACCTTCCACATTTCTTCTATGCCCATAAACTGCATCAAAGTCAACTAAGTTAGTAAAAATCAATCCTTTTGTATCTTCCTTCAATGCTGCAATTGTTTTCTTAATTCCATCTAAATTATCTTGATTAGCTTTTCTATTGTCTGTAATTCCTTTTCCATTGAACAGGTCGCTCGTTTTTCCAATTCCAACTACATCAAGTCCAGCTTTTTCCAATCTTTCAAGCATTGTTTCTTTTGGCGGATCAATCGAAAAATCGTGTCTGTTTGCAGTTCTTTTAAATTCTCCAACTTTTTTACCAACATAAGGTCTTGCAATTACCCTTGCCACAGGTGATTTTTCATTACAAATTTCAAGTGCAATTTCACATGCTTTGTAAAGTTCTTCTAATGGTATAATTTCTTCATTCGCAGCAATTTGAAACACAGGGTCCGCTGAACCGTAAACTATCCAATTTCCAGTTTTAATTTGTTCTTCTCCATATTGGTCAATAGCTACAGTCCCTGAAATTGGCTTATTCAACATAGCTTTTCTTCCAGTTTTTTCTTCAAATTCCTTTATAACTTCATCTGAAAATCCATTTTGGTAATTTGGAAATGGTCTTTCCAACGGTACACCAGCAATTTCCCAATGCCCAGTCGTAGAATCTTTCCCATGCGATACCTCAATCGCTCTTCCATAGGCCCCTTCAGCACTTTCCACAGCTGGAGTTCCTTCAATCTCAGTAATATTTCCAAGTCCTAATTTACCCATATTAGGCAAACTCATTCCACCATGAGCTTTCGCCATATTCCCTAAAGTATTTGATCCACAGTCATCAAATAAATTCGCATCAGGCAATTCTCCTGCTCCAACACTGTCTAAAACTATTATTGTTATTCTTTCTATTTTTTTCATTTTTTTTCTTCCTTTCTTTTTTATTTAATTATATCTTTTCTCTATTTTAAAAGCAATTAATTTTAATATTTTTTATAATATTTCTCTACAATATCTGTTACATCTATGCTTACATCTAGTTCTGTATTCAAATATATTTTATCATCCTTTTTCAAAAATGCTTCCCAAATTTTTCCCATATTCAAATAAGCCGTGACAATTTCAAAATCATTTTTTAAAATTTTTACTATTTCTCTATTTCTTAGTTTCAATATTTCTTTAAAAAAATTTTCAATATTATCATCTAATTTATCTATATCAATAAAATATATATCATAAAATAATTGTTTTTTATATTCTTCAAATGTATCAAAATATCCTTTAAAATTACTCAATCCTAACCACTGCAACAAAATATCTGAACAAGAAATTTTATTTATTAAACTTATTTCTTCTTTAGACATCAACCTTAATAACTGCTGTTCAGTAAATTTTAAAGGTAAATATTTATAATCGTACTGATAAATCTTTTCTCGATATGGAACCATCAAAAAATTATTCTCAAATTTTACTATACCCGTATCACATTTATTTTTTATATCCCCATAATTAAATTCAAACACAAACTTATATCGTGCTTCTTCATTATAAGAAATTAATTCATACCAATATCCATAATAAACAATCTCATTATTTTTCATAATTTGAAGATAATCCTCGTAGCAACTATCATAATAATTTTCATCCCAAGTAATTATACTTACATCCATTTTATCTCATCCTGTTTATATTAATTTATTCTTGAATTATCATAATTTTTTATAATTCTTAAATATTTAAAAATTTAAATTTTATTTCTTCCTATATCTTCTCCCTTTTCTCTCTCCAATCGCTTCCAAAATCCCACCTTTTACAAGTTTATTCAAAAATCTTCTCGCCGTAGAATCCGAAACATTCAAAATCTTTTGAGCCTCACTATTATCAATATAATTATTTTTCTCAAAATACACTTCCAGTATTTTCAGTCTTTGTAGCTCTTTATCAGTCATTTTATCAGTCAAAATATCAGTCATTTTTAAGTCTTTTTTTTTCACAATATTTCTAATTTCTTCTATTATATACAACGGTAAATTTAACAACCATTCTTCTTTTTTATAATCATTCATTGATATTCTTAATGATATTTCAGGGTTATATTTTTCTTTCATCAACAAAAATTACAACGAAAAAATGTTCTCTTCATACACTTTTTACAAAGAAAAATGCAAATATATTGCAAAAATTACAACGATACTTTATCATTTTTAAATTTGCTAAAATCCATACAAACACCTTTATTTCATTAAATAGTAGCTTTAATAACTCTATTATGATAGAAAATATTTCTTATTTGAAAATTTTGTTTCCGCATAACTTATTTTTAAACCTTATCTGTATTATTATCAATCAATTCCAAATATTCATTTCCCCAATCGCATAAAGTTTTTAATACAGGCTCAATAGAACTGCCTATTTCAGTCAGAGAATATTCAACTTTTGGATGAATTTCAGGATAAATAGTTCTTTTTATCATTTTTTTATCTTCAAGTTCTCTCAATTGCTCTGTCAAAGTTTTTGTAGTAATATTTCCCAGGTTTCTTTGCAATTCATTAAATCTGACCACTTTTTTAATATACAAATTCCATAAAATCCTTAATTTCCATTTCCCGCTGAGTATGTTTATTCCTAACTCCATTGGACAAGCGTTTGAAACTGCTTCTGTTTTTGACATATTTTTCCTTCCTTTAATAAAGTATCAAAAAAGATACTTTATATCAAAAATGTGCGTACTTGTATTGATTACAAGAGGTATGTTATACTTTATTATATCAAAAATAATAGAAAGATGAAAGGGTGAGAAGATATGATAATAGATAGTCATCAACATTTAATATTGCCAACAGAATTACAAATTGAACAAATGAATAAAGCAGGAGTAGACAAAGCAATACTTTTTACAACGACTCCACATCCTGAAAAAGCTAAAACATTGACTGAATTTAAAACTGAGATGTCAATTTTATTTAAAATTTTAGGAGGAGAAAATCCTCTTGAAAACAATAAAAAAAGATTTAAAAAGGATATTTCTGATTTAATAAAAGTGATAAATAATTATCCTGATAAATTTTATGGCTTTGGAACAGTTCCACTTGGATTATCCCTTGAAGAAACTCAAATCTGGATAAAACAATATATTATTGACAATGGATTAAAAGGCATTGGCGAATTTACACCTGGAAATGATGAACAAGTAAGCCAATTGGAAACAATTTTTAAAGCACTAAAACAATATGAAAACTTTCCCATATGGGTTCACACTTTTAATCCAGTCACTCTAAACGGTATAAAAATTCTTGAAAATCTTACAAGAAAATATTCCAAAACACCAGTAATTTTTGGACATATGGGAGGTTATAACTGGATAGAAGTAACAGATTTTGTAAAAAACACATCAAATGCCTACATTGATTTATCCGCTGCTTTTTCTACACTCGCATTAAAAATAATAATAACAGAAGTTCCTGACAAATGTCTATTTAGTTCTGATGCTCCTTACGGTGATTCATTTTTAAATAAACAAGTAGTAGAATATTTAAGTCCATCTAAAAAAATATCAGATAAAATACTTGGAGAGAATATCATAAAATTATTGGGATTGAAATAAATACATTTTTTTATTCTTTTTTAGCAGGGGTATTCTCGCCATACCCCTATTAATCTTCAAAATTTTTCTGCACTGACCCAAGACTCACTCCTGATTTAAAATAAAAAGTTTTTTAAAATTTAAGATTAAGCTGTGTCTGAAAACTCAAAATCTATGTTATTTTTAATATTTTTTGATTTTAGAAATTGTACAAAGTACGATAAAATCAGTATTTATTATTTTTGAATTTAGAAAAATTTGTTAAAAATTCGTCATTTTGAGAGTTTTAAGACATGCCCTAATTCAAAAAATTTCAAAATCATTTCCAATAAATTTATTCTACTTCAAAAATCGCCATATACGGCAAATGATCCGACAATTTAGTCCAATCCCTTGAATCATCGTTAATATAAAAACTCTTTTTTACTTTGTAATCTATCCCCTTTTTTGCCATCACATAATCAATTCTAGGCGTTTCAAGCTCCCTATTTTCAGAATTTTTCTTATTTTCCAAATCTCTACCTTGAAAATAGCTGTCATTCCAATCTTTTCTAATTTTCGCATAATATTCTGTCGTTGGTAAAAGATTAAAATCTCCACACATAAACTTCACATCGCCCTTAAATCCCTCAATTGCAGTAAACAAATCATCCAATTCCTCATTTTTATTGTCCAAACTGTTATCAAGATGTGTATTCACAACTAAAATTTTCTTTTTAAATTTTGAAGTATTCAATCTAGCCGCCAAAACTTGCCTTTTTTCCTTGCTTTTTCCAGGTAGCTGATGAATGTAAATATTTTTCACATCATACTTTGAAATAAATGCAATTCCAAACTCACCTTTATCAAAATCCATCGTTTTCTGAAAATAATGATAATGATAACCCAATTCCTGTGCCATTTCCTGTACAATATCCCGAAATTTGCTTCTCTTCGTATTTCTATCGACTTCCTGAAGTCCGATAAAATCTGGATTATACTTTTTTAAGCTCCGAGCAAGTTCCCTTCCATTGGTAAGCCTTGCTCCAAAAATATTGTATGTTATAATTCTAAATTCCATTTTTATTTCCTATCTTTTTTATTTTATTTTTATAAATAATTAATTTCTGTTATTTAAAACCATTTCCATTCATCTTTAGTCAAATATTCATAACTTCGATTTTTATCTTTTCCTTCTCCATTTGGAAGCACTTCAAATGTATTATAATCTACACCTTCTAAAATTTCTCCCTTAAAATAAATATTTTTATCATCTTTTATAAACCAATCATTCAAAACTTCTACTTTATCTTTATTAATTCCTTCTACTTCATAAATAGAATAGTATGTATCAAAACAGTTTATCATTTTATTTTCAATATAATACACATTATATTTATCTTTTCCATACAATGTAGCGTTTATTATTCCATTTGGCAAAAATTCAAATGTTTCAGGATCTTTAATTTTTCCAGATAATGAAGAATCTATTGCTTCACTTCCTCTATAAATATGATTTTTATCCTTTGCATAATCTTTATTTAAAACTTTAAAACTCATAATATCAGCATTTTCTATTTTTTCATCCCGATAATAAATTTTATTATCATTTTTCCAATAATTTTTACCTAATTTTTCAAAATTTTTAATTTTTACATCTTTTATTTTTTCACCCATATAATAAACATTCTTATCATCTTTTAAAAGAGAAAATCCTATCAACTCAGCAGTTTTTGGATTTGCTCCCTCCAAAATTTCATTTCCATAATAAACCTTTCCTTTGTCTATCGAATAATAATCTCCTAAAATTTGAATAACATCTCCAAATCCCACATTTGCCAAAACTAGAAATAACAATACTTTTAAGATATTTTTCTTCACATATTCTCCTTTCGATTCAAATTCAATTTTATAAATTTCTTTTCAAACAAAAATTACAATAAAAATATTTCACTCCCAAACATCATCTTTCATATCCGCTTTCCTCATCCCAGAAACAAACCTATTCCCTTCCACAAAAAATCGCAATTTTTTCTCAGTCCAAACACCTTTATTCGGAACTCCAATTCTCGCAGAAGTACTTATTTTCTTAGGAATTTTAGCATTTTCAAAATCAAGATACAAATATTTTTCATTTATTTTAGAAATGTCATATTTAATTCCAAAATTTTCATTTTCTAATTTTTCAGAAAAATTTTCAATTTCAGACATATTTTTCTCAACAATCTGAATTTCCGTCTTATAAAATCTATCGTCAATCCCAAATGCCTTTGTAAATTTTCCTGGTCCATTACTTACTAAAATTCCACTTTTTCCACGATTTTCTTCCATTCTTTTGACATTCAAAATTGGCTCTATTGCTCTAATTAATACACTTTGCGGATTTTCTTTTTCACAAGTCACAATATTTAGCATTTTATGAGAGTGTATCGAGTGAATATAAACAGTTCCAGCCTTTTCAAATAACGCTTCTACTTTTGGAGTCCGTTTTTTCCCGTAACCGTGAGCCGCTCTGTCAAATTCACCCAAATACGCCTCTGTTTCAACAATATATCCAGCAAATATCTCATTTTCATTTCTTGAAATCAAAATTTTCCCAAGTAACTCCTTTGCTACCGTAATCGTGTCTTTCTTGTAAAATTTCTCTATTTCTTCAAAAGTCATTTTTTTCTTCCTTTTTCTACATTTTCATACTATTTCCCATTAGGTATAAATTCTATTTAATGAGAGATCAAATTTCCTTAGCAAAAATAAATAAAATATTTTCCTATTTTTCAAATAATATTTAGTATAAAATTTTTGTATGAAATTCTTATATTTTCAAATTTTTAATCAACATATTTTTTCAACTGGCTTTTATGGATAAAACCTCGATATTCCTTTGCTTTTGAGAATTTATTACTTTCATCAGGATACTCAACATCAAAAACATAATACCAGTCGCCAAATTTTGTAATGTATTTCACAACTGTTCCATTATCCATTTTTGAAACAATTTTTGATTCTTTTGTCGGTTTTTCACGCAAATTCGCATATCCGTCCTTTGAACTCACTTCATATTTTTTCAAATCAAAAGGTTCATTAGGATCTGAAAACTCTTCTTCAAAATCCTTCGATTTTTTTGTTTTTATTTCAGTAATTTTCGATTTCGCACCATCAACTCTCTTTAATTCTGTAGCATAAGCATAAACAGTCGTAAAATCACATTCTGTATATGGCAAAACCTTTTTTATCTTAACTGTTGCTGGAACTTCAAATTTCCCTTTACGAATTTTTTGCATTTTTTGATATTCTTCTGGAAAATTTTTATTCAATGTTTCAGTAATAATTTTCTCTTCCTTAGACGCTTCTTTTTCATAATTTTTATTATCCTCGTATATTTCTGGATTATTGTAGTCAAAATTTCTAAGCCTCAAAACTAGCGGTTTCCCATTCACAATATCTTTATTCTCAGGATAAAATAGCATTTCACCATACCCAGTACCCGAGCAAGGCACCTCTGGATCACTTTTATCCCAATCCATCTTAAAAATTCCTCTTAAATTCAAAATTACACCGTTATCAGTCAATAAAATTTCTTGAGCATTCGTATTTTCCCCAAAACTAATTACAGAAATCAATAGTAAAAATACAAAAAATAAATAATTTTTAAATTTCATCTTTCTCACCTTTTTTTAGAAAATTTATTATTTATAAAAATTATAATTTTTTGACAAGGGGTATTGGACCCTTGCTATCATAATTTTTTTATTCAAAGAAAAAAATATTTTTTCAAAATTTAATATCCAGAACTTTTGTTTTCAGCCCCAGTTACAATTGCAATTCCAGAACTTGTTCCCAATCTTTCAGCACCCAATTCAATATATTTTTTCGCAGTTTCAAAGTCTCTCACTCCGCCACTTGCCTTAACCTTAGCCTTATCTCCAACTGCTTTTTTCATAAGTTCCACATCTTCAAATGTAGCCCCTTCTGTTCCGAAACCTGTCGAAGTTTTCACAAAATCAGCATTCGCATTAACAGCTAATTCACACGCCTTCACTTTTTCCTCATCAGTCAAATAGCAAGTTTCAATAATCACTTTCAAGATATTTTTCCCAATTGCTTCTTTAATTCTTGTAATTTCATTTTCCACCAAATCGTAGTCCTTATCTTTCAATGCTCCAATATTAATAACCATGTCAATTTCTGAAGCACCATCTTCAATCGCCTTTTTCGCCTCGAATACCTTTACATCAGTCGCCATAGCCCCCAAAGGAAACCCAACTACTGCTGCAACCTTTACATCACTATCCTTAACTTGACTAAAAGCATACTCAACATTTGCCCCATTCACGCAAACTGAATAAAATCCATATTCCCTCGCTTCATCGCATAATTTTTTTACCTCTTCTCTCGTAGCATTTGCCTTCAAAATTGTATGATCAATAAATTTGCTTATGTTCATTATTATCATTCCTTTCCTTAATTTGTTATTTATTTTTTTGTTGTACTATAAGTATACCTACTTTTTTTTCTTTTAGCAACTTTATTTTAAACAAAAAAGACTAGAAAAATCTAGCTCTTTTAATATTTAAATATCTTATTAGTTATAATCTACAAAAAATCATTTTTTAGTATTTTTATCAGTTATATCTTACAAAAATATTATTTTTTACAATTTTATCAGTTATATCTTAATAAATACAAAAATTTAAAAAGATTAGCCTTCCCTTTAATAAAAACTAATCCTTCCAAATTTATTAAATTCATAAATTACAATATTATATATAATATTGTTCTATAAAACTTTCTTTTTCATATACTTCCATAAAATCAACATTAAAATCATCATTATTACAAAAATTATGACTAGTGCCAAGAAACCCGTATCTTGAAGAGGTAACTTCACATTCATTCCGTAAAATCCAAAAATCATATTTGGAACTGTGATTAATATTGTTGCTGCAGCCAAAATTTTCATTGTAATATTCATATTATTTCCAATATATGAAGAATATGTTTCCCTTGTTGTTTTACAGATTTCACAGTATGAAGACGATAAATCAAGTGTAAAATTTATTTCTTGTAAAATTCTTGTCATATATTCTTCATATTGCTCAAATTGTTCATCTTCTTTTAAATTCTCAACGACATAATCCAAATTTCTCATTGCAATATTGTAAACATAAAAGCCTTGCTCCACTTCCGATAATGAAATCAATTTCTCATTACTTTGCTGCTCTCTCAAAACTGTTTCAATCTTATCATGCTCTCCAATCAAAATTCTCACATGCTTATAAAGACTTTGGGAAATTTTATGAAGCATATTTAGAAAAAAACGATTTTCCTCAAGAATTTCATCCCTTAATTCAATGTATTTCTCAACAAAATCATAAAAATCTTCATAATAATCATCGTCCAAAATAACAATTTTGTCTTTCTTCAAACAAATCACAATCGGATTAATCTCGTAAGATGTAACTTCTTTATCTCTCATAGGTTTCTTCACAGTCGGATAATACAATTTATAGATTTCCCAGTCTGATTTTGAAATTCTCGGTGTAAAAACTTCCTCATCAATGACATTTTTTATCTTTTCTTCAGCCATCTCCAATCTTTCAGACACAATTCTATAATCTTCATCTTTCAAATTATATACATACGAAATTGTTTTCCCACTTTTTGTATCTATTCTTTTTATCATAACAACCCTCCTTTTAAAATATGAGAATTTATCTCTGACAACTTATTTTTTAATTTTTCTTCCAAAATCATTAATTTTTTATCGACCAATTTTAATCCTGCTTCCTATATTTTTTTATTTCTATAATTATCTCTAAATTTTTATACCAATATCAACTTTTACAATCAAAATTTCAAATATTTTACAACTTATCACAAATTTTCAAATAATTATTCAATTATTTCCAATATCGCTTTTGGCTCTAAAATCTTTTCATTTTGAAGTACATACGCATCTAAAATCATATTTTTAGAATCTTCCACATTTTTCGCATCATTGTAATAAATTTCAGCAATTTTTTCACCTTTTTTTATTTTATCACCAACTTTTTTTAAAATCTTCAATCCAACAGCATGGTCGACTTCATCTTCTTTTGTAGCTCGTCCAGCTCCGATAATCATTGCAGCTTTTCCAACTTCTTCTGCTTTTATTTTAGAAACATATCCTTCTTTATTAGAAAATACTTCCATTTTATTCTTAGCGGTTGGTAAAATCGAATAATCGTCAACCAAATTTCCATTTCCACCACTCTCATCAATAAATTCTCTCAACTTAGAAAGTGCCAATCCACTATTTATTACAGCATCTATTTTTTCTTTTCCTTCTAACAACTCTGTGATTTCACCTTTCGCCTTCAATGCAAGCTCCGCTATCGTATAAACAACCTCTTTTAAATCTTTAGGTGCAGTACCTTTCAACATCTCAATAGACTCAATAATTTCATTCGCATTTCCTATTGAATATCCCAATGGCTCGTCCATGTTACTTAAAACGACTTTTACTTTTCTTCCAGCTCCAGTTCCAATTTCAATCATTCTTCTTGCCAATTCTTTTGCGTGATCAATATCTTTCATAAAGGCTCCGTCACCAACTTTTACATCAAGAATTATCACATCAGACTGAATCGCCAATTTTTTACTCATAATGCTACTTGCAATTAGCGGAATGCTTGGTACAGTCGCAGTCACATCTCTCAAAGCATAGATTTTTTTATCTAGCGGTACAATCTTATCACTATATCCCATAAGTCCAATTCCTGTTTTATTTGCTATTTTTACAACATCATCTCTAGTTTTAGAAAATTTAAAATCTTTTATTGATTCAAATTTATCAATCGTTCCACCTGTATGACCTAACCCTTTTCCAGATAGTTTTGTAGTTCCCATTCCAAGTGCTGACAAAATCGGTGCTAAAACAATTGTAACCTTATCTCCAACTCCACCTGTACTATGCTTATCCACCAAAAATTTATCAATATCATCAAATTCAACCGTATCTCCAGAATCTCTCATCGTCATTGTAAACTCCAATAATTCTCTAGCCGTCATATCATTAAAATAGGTAGCCATTAAAAATGCCGACATCTGATAATCAGGCACATTCCCTTTCAAGTATCCGTTTAGCAAAAATTTTATCTCTTCTCCAGTTAACTCTTCTTTCTCTCTTTTTTTCTCTATTATATCTACAGCTCTCATTTCAATTAATCTCCTTTTCCAATAATTTTACATTTCTATTCATACTAAATCTGATTCAAATAACGAATTTATTAAAATCTTTTTAGCAGATTAAAGTGAATATTTATTTTCATTCGCTTTTTAAACAATATTAGACTTTATTATCTCCTTTTTTTCAAAATAAACTGTAATTTATAAAAAACAAAAAGCAGGACACAAATCCTGCCATCTGTTTTAAGATATCTATAAAATTATTGTTTTACTACAATTTTTCCATCTCTAATATCTTGTTTAATTTGTTCTAATTTCTTAATGTTTTCTTCTCCAATTTTATCTTTAGTAAATTCAAAATTAGTAGTTCCAACTCCATTTTCTTTTATACCAAACACTTTTGTTTCAGCTTTAAAGTTTCCATCAACTACGCTTTTAATTGTGTCAAACACTGTATTGTCTACATATTTCATCATCGAAGTCAAAATAGTTCCAGGATACAAACCATCTTGGTTAGAATCTACACCAATACCGTACACATTTTTTTCTTTAACAGCTTGGAACACTCCTGCTCCACTTGCTCCTGATGCATGATAAATTACATCGGCTTTTTGTTGAATTAAAGTTTCTGTTTTAGCTTTTGCAGATGCTGGATCGTTGAATGCATTACTTCCACCAATATAAACTTTTAATACTTTTATATCAGGTTTTACATATTTTGCACCTTGTTCATATCCATCATAGAATTTTTTGATTAAGTCTGATTCATTTGCACCTACAAATCCAATAGTTCCAGTTTTAGTCATCATTGCTGCCACTGCTCCTACTAAGAATGAACCTTCTTCTTCTTTATATTTCAACGAAACAACATTTGGCAATTTAATTTCATCATCAATTATAGCAAATTTTTGATCTGGGAAAGATTGCGCTACAGCTGTTAACGAATCTTTAATTGTATATCCAACACCAATAATTAAGTCATATTCTCCTGATTCAGCATATTGCATTAAAGTATCTTTTGCTTCTGATGAAGCATCTTTTGGTTCATACTCTTTAAATGTAATTCCCAATTCTTTTTGTGCTTTTTGCAGTCCTCTAAAAGCAGAATCATTAAATGATTTATCACCTTTACCACCAGTTGAGTACACTATAGCTATGTTTTTCTTAACATTTTTAGTTTCAGAAGCTGTTTTTCCTTCCTTAACTTGTTCTCCTTCCGCTGGTTTGTTTCCACAAGCTACTACAAACATCATTAATGTAGCCATTAACCCGAAAATTGTTAAAATTCTTTTCATTTTTCCTCCTAGATATAATATTATGTTAATATTATTATACATTATTTTTTTATTTTTGCAAATAGTGATTTAAAAATTTCTTGATTTTTTTAATTATTTTATTTCTATTGCCTGAGGATAAATATTTTTTATCTCATTTATAATTCTATCAATCTCTAATTCAATTTCAGCTATTTTTTCAACCGAACCTTTCATTGCTACTCTTACATGTACACAACTTTCTTTTGCATATGGAGCAACTGTTGGATTGGACATTTCAAAATAATCTTTTAACCTGTCATCAATTTTACCTTCAGGAACTCCTCTAATTTCAAGCGTTCTCATCAAAAGAGTACTATTTGAGTATTCCTTTAGCAACGGTAAAACTTCATTGTCAACCATATAAGTGAACTCTTTAGGTGGACCCGGCAATACAATTATCTTTTTCCCTTCCTTTTCAAAGAAAAATCCTGGAGCCAATCCAACCTCATTTTCAAGCAATCTCGAACCTTTAATAATTGAAGCTTCCTTTTCTCCACCACTTGCAATATTATCTCCAAAACCTCTTTCAGCGTATTTTTTGACAACTTTATCGTAATATTTTGTATTCACCTCCAATTCCTCTCCAAAATAATCAGCAACCACCTCTTTTGTTATATCATCAACCGTTGGTCCTAACCCACCGCTAGTTATTACCAAATCAACTCTGTCAAATGCCACTTTTAAACAATCTTTAACTCTTTGAAAATTATCTCCCACTGTAGTCTGATAATATAAATCAATTCCAATATTCGTAAGTTTTTCCGAAATATACTGAGAATTAGTATTCAAAATATCTCCTACTAATAATTCAGTTCCTACGCACAAAATTTCTGCTCTCATCTTTTCTCACTTTCCATTTTCTCATATTCTAGCTGTATTAAAATTTATTTTTCTTTTTTAAAAATAATACTTTCATAAGGTTTTAAAACAATCTTTCCATTTAAAATTTCAGGTCCTTCAATGTAATTTGACAATAAAATTGACGTATTTTCTAAATCTAATCCTTTTACTTCAAACTCGCAAGTTTCACCATAGAAATTAGAAATTACTATTAGTTCAGCATCTTCTCCAACTCTTTTGTAAGCGTAAACTTTTTCATTTTCAATATCAAAATCTTCGTATCTCCCAGTTATTAGCAATTCTTCATTTCTTCTCAATTTAATCAAATTTTGATAATGATAGAATACAGAATTTGGATCTTCCAATGCTTTTTTCACGTTAATTTCTTTGTAATTTTCTGGAACTGAAATCCAAGGTGTTCCTTCTGTAAATCCTGCATTTTTAGAGTCATCCCACTGAACAGGCGTTCTTGAGTTATCTCGTGATTTCTGCATTAAAATTTCAATAGCTTCTTCTTCAGAACATCCTCTATCCAACAAAATTTTATAAATGTTAGTCGATTCAACATCACGATATTTCTCAATTTTATCAAAATACGGATTTGTCATTCCAAATTCTTCACCTTGATAAACATAAGGTGTTCCTTGTAATCCGTGAAGAACTGTCGCTAACATTTTTGCCGATTCATCGTGATATTCCTTATCATTTCCAAATCTTGACAATGCTCTTGGCTGATCGTGATTATTCCAGAAAGTCGCATTCCATCCGTTCCCTTCATACATTCCAATTTGCCATTTAGATAATATTTTTTTCAATTGCACAAAATCAAACGGTGCTTTTACCCATTTTTCACCATTTGGATAATCAACCTTCAAATGATGAAATGAAAATGTCATTGCCAATTCTTTTTCTTTTGGATTTGAATATTTTATACAATTTTCAATAGCAGTAGACGACATTTCTCCAACTGTCAATAAATCACTTTCTCCAAATGCTTCTTTATGCAATTCTTTTAAAAATTCATGAATTCTAGGCCCGTCTGTGTAATATCTTCTCCCATCAGCCACAAATCTTTTATCTGTTCCGTCATCATTCAAAAATCTCTGGTCTTTTGAAATCAAATTTATTACATCGAATCTAAATCCATCTACTCCTTTATTTAACCAATATCTAATCATTTCATACAATTTTTTTCTAATATTTTCATTTTCCCAATTCAAGTCAGCTTGAGTAACATCAAATAGATGTAGATAATATTGTCCTCTCTTTTCACTCCATTGCCAAGCATTTCCACCGAATTTTGATTCCCAGTTTGTAGGTTCTTTTCCATCAACCGCATCTTTCCAAATATAAAAATCCTCAAATTCCGGATCTCTAGCTTCGGATTTTTTAAACCATTCATTTTCAGTTGAAGAATGATTTATAACAATATCCATCACTATTTTTAATCCTCTTTTGTGAGCTTCTTTCAGCATTTCCTCAAAATCTTCCATTGTTCCGTAACTCTCATCAATATTGTAATAATCGCTGATATCGTATCCATTGTCATTTTGAGGAGATCTGTACATTGGTGTCAGCCACAAAACTTCCACGCCAAGTTCCTTTAAGTAATCTAATTTTTGTGTAATCCCTCTTATATCTCCTTGACCTGTACCTGTAGTATCGTTAAAACTTTTTGGATAAATCTGATATACCACCGATTTATGCCACCATTTTTGCTCAAAATCACGATTTTTTCCCATTTTAATCTCTCCTCGTTCTTTAATTTTCGTGCTGATTAGTAAATTATTCAATTATTGTTACATTTGAATTGAGAAACTTTCTATCACTTATATGATATCATATTTCTTAAAAAAAACAACTCTATTATAGATTTTTTTCTATAATGAGTTACTTTTTCATCAAAAATTTATCCAAAATAAATTTTCGCCAAATCAAACAAAAATATCATAATTAACGATATCGTAACAATAATTCCCAATCCATATTTTTTTAATGATAAAAAAGCCACTATAGCCATTCCTATCAATATTTTTATTACATCATATACACTTGTTCCTCCTGAAGTAAAAATATCTGGAAATATCATCAATACTAATACTGAATATGGTAACGCCTCAAAAAATTTATTTAATATTGGATTTTTGGGAATTTTTACAAATAGTGGCAGTAATCTCAATGCTACTGTCACCAAGGCCGATACTACAATTATTTTAAAAACCTCTAAATTACTCATTTTCTCCCACCTCTTCATTTCTATGTCTAACTGCATAAATCAAACTCGAACTTATCATAATTATTATCATCGCCCAACCACTACTTACTGCATTTAATCCAGGTAAATACATAAACGCCAATTTCATTGCAATTACATAAATTACAACTTCAAAAAATTTTGGCAATTTGTGGAGCGACATTATCAATAAGCTAAAATATATCGAATACAGTATAAAACTCATACTAGCTCTAAATACTTCTGGTATCAAATCTCCAAACAATGAACCCAAAATCGAACTTCCACCATAACATATGTACGGCAGTGTATTTAATCCAACTATATACCAAGGTGAATTTTCTTTTTTTAAAATCGCATAAGTTATTGTTTCATCAGTCAATCCTATTCCAACCAACACTTTCTTCCAAAATTTTGTTCCACTTTTTAATTGCCTAAAAATTAATAAATTCAATAACAAATATCTCAAATTTATCATAAAAACTGAAATTACTACTTCTAATGCCGTAGAGTGCTGTCCATAAACCATTTTTAATAACATCGCTTCCGAACCTCCAGCATAAATCCCAAACGATAATGCTGCAGTAACAAGTGTATGCATCCCATTACTCTTAGCAATCAGCCCAATTGTCAATCCAAACGGAATAAACGCTACACCCATACCAATTCCAGCCTTCACTCCCTTTAAATATTTCTCAAAATTACTCATTCGTTTCCTTTCTATCTTTTATTTTAATTCTCCCCAATTTTTTGCACTTGCACCATTCGCTTCCAATCGAACATCCTTGAAAACAATCGTATTTTCCATAATATCTTCAATTTTTCCTAAATATTTCTCAATCGCTTCATCTTTCACTTCAAATATCAATTCATCATGCACTTGCAATAACATTTTTATATCACTTTCATCTTTAAACCGTTCATACAACTCAATCATAACTTTTTTAATAATATTAGCTGCTGTTCCTTGAATTACAGTATTTACAGCCATTCTATCCGCTTGACTTCTAATATTTTTATTACTAGAATTTATCCCAAAAATATATCTTCTCGTTCCATACAATGTTTCTACAAATCCATCTTTCTTGGCATTCTCCAAAATACTATCTAAAAACTCTCTAACTTTTGGATATTGCTCAAAATATGTTCTAATATACTTCGTTGCGTCCTCAACCGTAATTTTCAACTCCTGCGACAATCCAAAAGGTGTTTTTCCATACAAAACACTAAAGTTAATAACTTTTGCAATACTTCTTTCCATTCTAGTTATCTCTTCATCATCTGTTTTAAAAAATATTTTTCTCGCTGTCAATTCATGCAAATCTTCACCTTTTCTATACGCCTCTATCAAATGTTCATCTTTTGATAATTCTGCCAAAACTCTCAACTCAATTTGCGAATAATCGAATGAAATCAAACTCCAACCTTCTTTTGAAATAAATCCTTTTCTAATTTTTATTCCATCGTCTGTTCTTGCTGGAATATTCTGAAGATTTGGATTTGACGATGACAATCTTCCAGTTGCGGTCCCATTTTGATGGAATGTGGTGTGAATTCTGTCATTTTCATCTGCCAATTTTGGAATCGGTTCCACATAAGTCGAAAGCAGTTTCGTATAACCTCTATAATCCAACAATTTTCCAGCTATCTCAATCCCTCTCAATGACAGCTCTTCCAAGACCTTCACATCAGTCGAATATCCAGTTTTTGTCTTTTTAATCGGTTCAATTCCCATTTTTTCAAACAAAATTTGCGACAATTGTTTTGGCGAACCAATATTAAACTCTTCTCCTGACAATTCATAAACTTCTTTTGTAACTTCCTTTATCTTTTCTTCCAACTCTGTCTTGTAATCAGAAAAATATCGTTTATCAATTTTAATTCCTTCCAATTCCATACTTGCTAAAACTGGAACTAATCTACTTTCCAAATCTTCGTAAATCTTATCCAATCCTTCTTCTATCAATTTATCCTTCAACAATTTCTCAACCTTTTTAATACATAATGCTCTTTTCCCTAAAAATTTTATTTTTTCGTCTTCAGAAACAATTTCTCCTTTTTTCTTTTTAAACACTGTTTCAAATTTTTCCAATGTTCTATCCAAAAGCGTGTACACAATATGCTCCAAATCCATTGGACTTTCTGTCCCCAAAACATACCAAGCTAACATCACATCAAAATAATTTTTTGTATCAATTCCGCTTTTTATAAGTTCTTTTACATTATAACCAATTATTTTTTTCTTCTCTAACTCTTTATAAATCTCATTTTTAATCGTATTTACATTCGATTCTTCATTCAAAAACACAATATTTTCTTCGCCATTACTTAAAGCCAATCCAACTTCATTTTCAAAAATCCCAATTTCATTTCCTAATTTTAAAATTTCATCCATTCCATTTTCCCAGCTGATTTTTCTAAACTTCTCTTTCTCTTGACTTACCAACTGATTAGAAAATAATGACATTTGAGGATTTGAATTTTCATCAGAACTAGAACTTGACTCAAATAAATTTCGTCCATCTTTTGCCTTTTCCATCAATTCACTCTCTACAGCTAAAGAAAATTTCTTAAATTCCATTTTTCTATACAAATTCAATAATTTTTCTAAATCTTTTTCCTCTAATTTCAATTTTTTCTTATCATATTCGACACCCACATCTCTTTTTACAGTCGCCAATCTTCTACTCAAAAATGCAGATTCTTTCCCAGCTATCAAATTTTCCTTCTCTTTACCCTTTCTCTCATCAATTTTTTCATAAATCGTTTCCAAATTTCCATATTCTTCGATTAATGTTTTCCCTTTTTTCGGACCAATCCCACTCACTCCAGGAATCCCATCAGAAGCATCTCCCATCAATCCAAAATAATCCGGTATCTGCTCTGGTGCCACACCAATATGGTTAATTACATCTTCCTTCGTTCTAATGTGCTTAAACAATGAATTTTTTTTATCTCCTTTACCCAACAGTGCAATATTTATTTTCCCATTGACCAATTGAGCTAGATCCTTATCCCCTGTCAAAACAAATGTTTCAATTTCTTCATCTTTATCTTCAGAAAACAATGTTGCCAAAGTCGCAATCACGTCATCTGCCTCATAACCTTGCACTTTATACTTTGGAATCTTATACCCATCTAAAAGCTCCATAATATCTTCCTGTTGCTCCCTCAATTCCTCTGGCATACTTTCTCTGTGAGCCTTATACGATTCCAACACATCTGAACGTTTCAATTCACTTCTCTTTACATCCAAACAAGCAACAATATAATCTGGCTCAAATTCCCTCAAAATTGCCTCCAATGTATTCACAAAACCATACGTTGCACCTGTTGACATTCCTTTTGAATTTATCATATTTTTCAGTGCATAATGACTTCGATACATAATAGCACTCGTATCCAGTATAACTGCTTTTTTCATCTATCTATTTTTTCCTTTCTTTTACTATTTCTATTTCTTCATTTTATTTTAAAATTATATCCTGAACCTCCCACGACTAAAGTCGCAGGGTTCTAAAATCTTTAAAAATATTTAAAAATTTTCTAAGAAGTTTGATAGTCCTATGCTATCCTTATTCTTTTAGG
>CAURGH010000010.1:0-74232 GCA_963524305.1 uncultured Leptotrichia sp.
TACCATCCTGTACCATATATTATATTTTGAGTTTACACAAAATTCTGTACACTCTTAAGTTTGAAATTGGTCAAAATAAAAGAGGAGGTTTTAATTTTGAAAAAAGAAGATAAAAATTTAATAATCAGTATAATTTTCTTTATATTTGTAGATTTTTTTTCTACTATGATTAAAATATATTTAATTTATAGAATAACAATATTTAAAACAATATTCTATATTCTTCCACAAGTGATATTAATTTTTTGGTTATTAAAAAATTTATTAAATAAATGGATAACGGTTTATTTAACATTATTAATTACTCAATTAATTAACACAATAGTTTCATTAAAATTAATTTTAGAGTTAATTAAATAATTTATTTAGATTTTGCATAAACTCAAAATTATGGACACTCTCGAGCATTAAAATATTGCATTTATTGGATTTATCTGTATTAGGTTACACAAAATTATGAACGGTCTTCAATTTTCTTCTTAATTCATTTCTTTTTAATTCAACTGTTTAAAATATACTTTTTTTATTTAGGAAGTATAGATTCTGAAAAAGTTTTCATTTCTTTCTCTTTTGAAGTCTATTGCTAGTATTATTTCCTGTTCCTGCTTAGTAGCTAGCCACTTCTGTAATTATCCAAAGAAATGACGGCTTTATCCAAGTTATTCTGTTTAAACTGAATTTATTTCCAAATTTTCCTAACTTTAAAGTCTCATCTGCTATTTCATTGTTATATGCCTGATAAACTCTTATTGTCTTATCATCAAATACAGCATAAATATTTCTTTCCTCTTCTTTTTTCATAATTATTCCTTTCATTCGACATCCTTATTTGTAAAGTCACATCTGTTCAGCTGTTCCATTGCATGTTCTCTTATAGTCTCTTCTTCACTCTGTAACAACAATTCCAATTTTTCTTTCGCCTTAGGAGTATTTATATCTCCTAAAGCAAAACAGCATTTTCTCACTAATGCAAAATTATCATCCCAACGGTATTTTTCAAAATTTGAAGTTGCTAGTTCGTATATACAGTCTATTGTTTGTGGTAGGTGAAAACTTTGAAAATACGATGCTATAGTTTCATGCTCTTCATGAAATTCTTCTTTCGCTAATTTAATGTAATCTTCAATAAATTCAGATCTATCATATAATCTAAAAAAACTGATTGAGAGGATCAAATTCTCTATTTTAGATGAATTTTTTCTTTGACATGCTATTTTTATTCCCTCTTTTATTATATTTATTTTTTCTTCATCTGTAACATCAGAAAAATTTGAAATCAATTCCTCATTTCTCAGTTGAAAATTTACAATATAAGTTTTCTTGCTTAATTCAAATAATTTTCTTAATTCTTTTTCATATTTTGATGATATTTTCATTATTTATTCTCCTTTATCACTTCGTATTTTTTTAGATTTTGATTGAATATTTCTAATCCTTTACCACATTCCTTTCCTAATTGTATATTTATTTGTGGATTTCCTTCACCTTCTTGCTTAAATTGAACATTCTCTAATCCCCAACCTTTAGAAGCTCTTGGCATATCAGGATATTTTTCTTTAGCAAGATGTCCTTCTGATCTTATTCCTATTTTTTCCATTTCATTTATAGTTCCTTGCTTTGTATAAAATTTCAGTTGAATACCATCATAACTATCTGTAAATCCTAAATTAGGTGATGTTGACGTTTCTTCTGTCACTTTTAGATTACCTGTGTTTTTCAATATTTCATAGTGTTCTTTTGAAATTGTACGATAAAAAACATCATAATTTCTGCTATAATCGTTTGTTACAGCATTATAAGTTGGAACAGAAAACATTTCCAGTTGTTCTATTAGTTGAGTTTTTAGATACATTTTTTATAGAATCATTTGGATTGTTTCCATTATTTCGTCTTAGTTTTGTTGAGCTTGTTTTTTCAGAATAAATTGAATCGTTACTGTATAATTTTTATCTCATTTATATTCTATTTGTTTCAGTGTGGGTATGTTGTATATTTCTTTTAAAACAGGATGTTTTTAGCATATACCAATTTATGTTAAGTTTTTGTATTCAAACGTAGTTTGAATGTCTTTCTATAGCAAATCTTTAAACATATCCTTGATATTATTAGCATTTTTAATTTCATAATCCTCAAAATAATATTTTAAAAAATTCGTTGTCAATTTTCTTTTTGACTAGATAGATTGTATAACAAAAACCTCCAAATATTATACAGTTATCTTATTAGATATTATTTAGAGGTTTACACAAAAATTTTATATATCTTTATATTTCTTTAGTTGATTTAGCATCGATTTCATACATATTTTTTAAATTTTTTTCTTTCTTTAAATTATAATATGCGGCAGCAGCAATCATTGCTGCATTGTCAGTACAGTATTCAAATTTTGGAAAATATATATTTTCAACTTTATTTTTTAAACTTTTAAATTTTTCACGTAATCGTTTATTTGCTGAAACTCCACCAGCTACAAGTACAGTTTTTACTTTTTTGTCTTCAATTACTTTGGATACTTTGTCGTATAAGACTTCAATTACTGTTTCTTGGAATGATTTTGCAACATTTTCTTTTGAAATATTGTTGTTTTTCATTTTTTGATTATTGACATAGTTTGTTACAAATGTTTTTATTCCACTGAAACTAAAGTTATATCCTTCGACATTAGGTTTTTTAATTTTTAAAGAATCTTCTCCATTTAAAGATAATTTGTCTATTTCAGGCCCGCCAGGATATGGTAATCCTAACACTCGTGCAACTTTGTCATAAGATTCACCAATGGCATCGTCAAGAGTTTCACCTAATAATTCAATATTAATACTTGAATCTTTCTCTGTTAAATAATATAAATTTGTGTGTCCCCCTGAAACAACTAGAGAAATAGCTGGTAATTGTATGTCATTTTCTATAAAGTTTGAAAAAATATGACCTTCTATGTGATTTATAGGTAATAATGGTATTTTATTTGAATAACTTATTGATTTTGCAAACATTAATCCTACTAATAAAGAACCAATTAATCCAGGTGTATTTGTGACTGCGATATAATCAATATCATTTAAGCTACATTTTGATTTTTCTAAAGCTTCCATAAAAACAGGTAATATATTTTCAATGTGATGACGCGATGCTATTTCAGGAACAACACCTCCATATTCTTTATGAATATCAATTTGAGTTGATATAATATTACTTAAAACTTTTTTTCCATCTTCAACAATTGCAACTGAAGTTTCATCACATGAAGTTTCAAAAGCTAATATTTTCATGTTTTCTATATCAAATTCTTAATTTAATTAAAATTTTGATATCTCCTTTCTAAAAATTTTTGATTGTAAATAGATAATTTATTTATCTATTGATAAATTTTCTATATTTCTGAAATAATTTTTTTAAAAACATCCTCTAATTTTATGTCTGACATACATTTTGAATATTTTTTTGGAAATTTGTCATCACCATATAAGGAATGTGGTGGACAATTTGGATTTTGGAATAAATACGTATTTTTTTCAAAATAAAATAATTTTGGGTCTGTTGGTCCAAAAAATACAAAAGTTTTTGCTCCTACAGCTCTGGATATGTGGAATGGTCCAGAATCATTTACAACAGATAATTTAGAATATTTTAAAATTATTCCACTTTCTTTAAAAGATATTTTTCCACATAAATTAATTACTCTCTCATTATTATTTTCAACGCTTTCAAAATCTTCTTTTCCACCAATAACGAAAATTCTAAAATTAGTTTTTTCTAAAAATTTTTTTGCGAGTTCATTATAGTAAGGCCATTTTTTTGTAAATTTAGAAGCTCCTGGAGCTAAAACAATATAATCTTTTTTGTCTAAAGAATATTTTTTTACTAAATTTTCTTCCGTTTCTTTACTGAAATAAAACTCGAGAGCATCTCCTTTTCCTTCTTCAATATTTTTTGTCTCAAATTTCAGATTTAATTTTTTTAAAGCAGAAAAATAGCTTTCCACAATCGTACAATCTGCATGATAAGGTATTAATTTTAATTTTACCAACAGAGTTTTCCACCATTTTCTTTTTTTGTATTTTAGATATTTTGTATTTTTTCCTAAAGAAATTCCTTTTCCAATAATTCGAGATAATAATTTTGAATGTAAATCAATTACGTAATCATAATTTTCTAATTTTAATTGATTGATTAAATCACGGATGTATTTTTTATCTTTGCTTTTGGATTTATCAAACAAAATAGTTTTTCGTAATTTTGGATTTAGAGTTATTGCTTCAGAAAAAGTAGTATAGACAATGAAGTCTATTTGTGCTTCAGGATATTTTTCTTTTATCTTTGTTATTACTGGAGTTGTTAAAACAATATCTCCAAATGAACTAAATCGTATTATCAATATTTTCATCATTTTACTCTTTCTTTTCTATTTTTCTATATATCATTTATTAAAAATTTTTTCGTAATTTTGTATTTTATATTTTAATTTACTAATAGTTGTTTCAATTTCTTTCTTTTTATTTTTTAATATTTCTAATTGAGATTCCAGAAGTTGCTTTCTTTCAGGTATCGTGTTATTTCCTTTATCCATAAGGTTCATATATTTTTTCAATACATCAATAGAGAGACCAGCTCCTCTCATACATTTTACAAATTCGAGCCACTGGATATCCTCATCTGAGTAATTTCTAATACCATTTTTATCTCTAGAAATATTTTTTATTAATCCTATCTTTTCATAATATCTCAGAGTATCACTTGTTATGCCGGTTTTTTCTGATACTTCTCTAATTAGCATAATGGTTCTCCTTATTTTTTGAAAATTTCAAATTTTTATAGGTTAATTATATCATATTATTTTGTTTTTATCGACATAAAAGGGGGAGAAAAAAGTAAGAAATAAAATTGGAATGTACCTAGAATTTGGGAAAATCAAATAGAAAAATGTTTTTTTGTGTTAAATATTTATTTTGAAGGAAGAATTTAAAAACAGGATGATAAAACTATCATCCTGTACCATATATTATATTTTGAGCTTACACAAAATTTTTGACACTCTTACTGAGTTCAGTTTTTTATAAAGAATATTCTCCCTCTCCTAAAGTCGCCACCATCACAGCCTTTATCGTATGCATACGATTTTCTGCCTCATCAAATACAACAGAATTTTTACTTCTGAAAACTTTGTCAGTAACTTCCATTTCTTTCAAACCATATTCATTTTCAATTTCTTTTGAAACTTTTGTATTTAAATCATGGAATGCTGGTAAACAGTGCATAAATAGATAATCTTTTTTTGCATATTTTACAAGTTCACTGTTTACTTGATAATATGAAAGTCTATTTATTCGCTCTTTCCACACTTCTTTTGTCTCTCCCATCGATACCCAAACATCAGTATAAACGACATCAGCATCTTTCACTCCTTCGATTTTATCTTCTGTCAACAAAATTTTTCCACCAGTTTTTTCGGCAATTTTTTTAGCTTCTTCAACTAATTTTTCTTCAGGAAAATATTCTTTTGGAGCAACAATTCTAAAATCCATCCCAAATTTAGCGGCTCCGATCATTAAAGAATTTGCCATATTATTTTTTCCGTCACCTAAAAATGCAAATTTTATTCCTTTTAATTTTCCTTTTTTCTCAAAAATTGTTAAAAAATCTGCCAAAATTTGTGTTGGATGAAATTCGGTTGTAAGTCCATTCCATACAGGAACTCCAGAATGTTTGGATAATGTTTCGACAAGGTCCTGTCCGTATCCTCTATATTCTATTCCGTCATAGAATCTTCCGAGAACTTTTGCTGTGTCTTCCATAGATTCCTTGTTTCCGATTTGTGAAACGGAAGGTCCGATGTAAGTAACGTTTGCACCTTGATCATAGGCTCCAACTTCAAACGCACATCTCGTTCTAGTAGAAGTTTTTTCAAAAATCAAAGCAATATTTTTCCCAGTCATTGTTTTTTTCTCAGTTCCATTTTTTTTATCTTCCTTTAATTTTTTCGCCAAGTTCAGTAAATACTGTAATTCTTCTGTTGTAAAATCTAATAGTTTTAAAAATGATTTTCCTTTTAGCATATTTTCTCCTTAATTTTTATTTTTTGTTTGCCATTTGTAAAAATTTATAGTATTTAACAAATCTAATAATTTTTACTTCGATTATGGAGAAGAAGTTAGACTTTAATTATGTTGAAAAATAAGTAATTTTTTATTTTTTAAAAAATGCTTTCAATCACATTTAGTCCAATTTCTTTTGCAAAATTTCTTGCAATTTCCATTTCTTCATCTTCCATTCGGTTAAAGTTATGAGTGTCCGAACCAATTATAGTCCTAATATTGTACTGTTTTACAATTTCCCAAAATTCTTTGTATGGATACATGTATCTATCCCAGTCAGGATGTCTTTCAAAAGTTTTTCTTATTCCATTTGCGTTTACTTCTAGAGGCAAATCCATTTTTTCTGCTGCTTTAGAAATAAGGTGTGCGGCTTTTTCACAACTTTTATCCCAAGTTCGATAATTTACAACATATAAATCTGGATGTGCAATATAGTCAAATTTTCCACTTTCTATAGCTTCAACCATGTATTTTGCATAATCTAGAACATCTTCCCCAGTTTTTATTTTCCAGGAACTGTAAACTTCATTATCTCCAGATTTTTTAAAAGCATGAAGTCCTAAGATAAGGTAGTCTAATTTTTTCTTGTAATCATCATATTTATCAGAAAATTCTGGGAAATATTCAATTTCTAATGATTTATAAATTTTAATTTTATTACCATATTTTTTTTGAGCATCTTCAATTTCCTTCAAATATCCATCAAGCTCTTCTTCCTTCATTCTGTTATCTTTGTAATATTTTGGCATTGGTGCATGGTCAGATATTCCAAGTTCGGTATATCCTTCTTTAATTGCAATTTTTACATAATCTTCCACATTTCCGACAGCATGTTGGCATCGATAATTGTGAGTGTGAAAATTTGTTTTATTCATAATTTCCCCCGTTCAACAATAATATAGTATAGTTTTAGATATTTTCTTTCATATATTTTACCAGTTATTTATGAAAAAATAAAGGGTTTAATCATAAAATGGAAGAATGATAGAAACATAGAAACAAATTTAAATTTTAAACTTCCTTAATTACACAATTTTTATAGCACTAACGCTTTTAAAACTTTTTCTAAAATTGAAATAGCCTTGTCAATCTCGTCATTAGTTACATTAAACGGTGGAAAAAATCTTACAACATTATTTCCGGCTCCAACTAGTAGCAATCCATTTTCTAGTGCTTTTGAAACAACGTTTTTTGCCAAGACTTTCTCTTCATTAAATTTTATTCCCAAAAGAAGTCCTTTTCCACGAATTTCTTCGATAAAATCAAATTTTTCTTTTAATTTATTTAACTTTTCCACAGAATATTGACCTTTTTCCACAACATTTTTTTCAATTAATTTGTTGTCAATCAATTCGTGTAAAACGGCATTTGCAACTGCACAGACCAACGGATTTCCACCATAAGTAGAACCGTGGTCGCCAGGAACTAGCACATCATTTGCCTTCCCTTTTGTTAAACAAGCTCCGATTGGAACTCCTCCACCAAGAGATTTTGCAATTGTAACTATATCTGGCACTAAATCAAAATTCTCATAAGCGAATAATTTTCCAGTTCTTCCCATTCCACATTGAATTTCCTGAACCTCTCACGACTGAAGTCGCGAGGTTCTTGGGTAGTAGTTGCTTCTGTTAGACAACTAAATTTACCAAGCTATCCCCGTAGTTCCTACGGTTCATATATTTATATATTTAAGCACTTTCTCTTAATATCCTTAGCCCTTCTTTTAGTATGTTTTTGGCTGCATTTATATCTCTATTATGTACAGTTCCACATACTGGACAAGTCCATTCTCTTACACTTAAATCTTTTACTTCTTCATTCTTATATCCACAATAATTACACATTTGACTACTTGCAAAAAATTTATCCACTCTTACTACTGTTCTTCCATACCACTTTGCTTTATATTCCAGTATTCTACTAAATTCACTCCATGATACGTCTACAATATTTCTTGCTAATTTATGATTTCTTACCATATTTTTTACTTGCAAGTCTTCTATACAGATAATGTCATATTTTCTTATCAGTTCTGTCGATAATTTCTGCAAAAAGTCTTTTCTTTGATTTGTTACTTTTTCATAACATTTCGCTACTTTTATTCTAGCCTTATTTCTATTTGAACTGCCCTTTGTTTTTCGTGACAGTTTTCTTTGGCATAAAGCTAGTTTTTTCAAAGACTTCTGTAAATATTTTGGATTCTCTATTAAGGTTTCATCACTGGTAATCGCAAAGTCCTTTATACCTAAATCTATTCCAACATTTTTATTTGTGCTCTCTAACTTTTCTACTTCTACATCTGTACAACATAGAGATACATAATATTTTCCGCTAGGTGCTTGTGTTATTGTTGCATTTATTATTCTTCCTTGCGGCTTCATCTTATCTCTTATTTTTAGTTTTCCTAACTTAGGTACTTTTATCCATTTATCTAAAAACTCTATATTATTATTAGTATAATTAGTTCTGTATGATTTTCTATTATCTTTCTTAGATTTAAACTTTGGATAACCCTTTCCACTAAAAAAGTTCTTATAGGCTTTATCTAAATCTTTTAAAGAATTTTGTAAAGAAAATTTATCTACATCTTTTAACCATTCTTTATCTTTCTTAAAAACTTTTAATTCTTTACTACACTCACTATATGACATAGACTTTTTCTCTGTATTATACAGCTTTTGTTTTAAACCTAAAAAATGATTATAGACATATCTAACACAACCCAAAGTACAATTTAACTTTTCTATTTGAGTTTTAGTTGGATAAAATCTGAACTTGTATGCTTTTTCCATTTGATTTCACCTCCATTTACTTATACATAAGTATACTATTTTTTATACTGTAAGTAAATGAAAAAGTAAAATTTTTCTAAATATATGAACCTAAAAACTGACTTAGTCGTTTTAGAGGTTGTCGTTCACATAAGTTCGCTACCACCTATGCAGTTCTCTTATGAACTTCTTAATATTTCTATTAAGCACAGACTATATCTTATCCCACAGCTTTACCTGTTTGGGTCTACCCACTTCCACGAAGCTTTTCGTGTACTTCCCTCAGGAGGAATAGTCGTTGAACCTTACCTTTCGGTCTTGGCTGCTGATTGCCCATTATCTTAACACTTAGGATTTAACCTTATGCCATCTGGTATATTTTTTCTGCTTTCGCCACTTTCACACTTGTACCATATTATTTAGGTATTATGTTGTAGTTATACTAGCTTTAGGGGTTTCCAGCAATTCGAGTAGTATTGGATAGCTTTTTTAAGTTGCTATCTCCACATACATATTTCTATATATGCTGACTATACTTCTCGGTCTAACTCATGACTAAAGTCACGAGTGTGCGACCGCATTTTTAATCAAAAATCACAAGCGTATTATATTTTTTGCTCAATTCTTTTATAGCTTCCATAAATTCAGGAGTAGCACTTTCAAGTCCGCTTTCTCCCTGAATTGGTTCCAAAATAATAGCAGCAGTTTTTTCGCTTACTTTCGTTTTTAAATCTTTAACATCATTAAAATTACATTCAGTAACATTTTTCATCAATGGTTCAAACGGTTTTTGATACTTCGGCTGACCAGTGACTGCCAACGCTCCAGTACTTCTTCCGTGAAATGAATTTTTCATATAAATTATTTCTGTCTTATCGGCAATTTTATTTCCATTTTTATCATAGGATAAATTATTTCCGTATTTTCTAGCAATTTTTAATGCCAGTTCAATTGCTTCAGTACCGCTATTTGTAAAAAAAACGCTTTCCATTTCACTATTATTCGTAAGCTTATCAGCTAAATCTAACTGTGGCTGACTATAATACAAATTAGAAATATGTACTAATTTTTGACTTTGCTCCGTTAAAGCCTTTGTAATTACAGGACTTGCATGCCCTAAGCAATTTACTGAAATTCCCGACACAAAATCCAAATATTCATTCCCTTCATTATCGTAAATATATGTTCCTTTTCCTTTTTCAAAAATTTTATTATAACGGCTATATACATTTAATAACATTAAATCACTTCTTTCTTAATTTTTTTTAGAAAATATTCGATAATCTTATTTTGAGAATCTTCTAATTTTTAATTTCAAAATTTTTACAAAATATTTTTACTTTTAAGATATTTTCTTTTTTCAAATAATTTTAATCCTCTAAATTTGCATCTTTCTTAATCAATGTTCCAGCCCCTTCGACTGTAAACAACTCAAGAATTACAGAATGTTCCAATTTACCATTTAGAATAACAACATTTTCCACACCATTTTCAATTGCGTTCAAGCAAGTCGTAACTTTTGGCAACATTCCGCCACTGATAATTTCCCGTTCTATTAAATCATTTACTCTTTTCACATCAATTTCATCAATAAGAGTTTTTTTATCATTGTAATCAAGTAAAATTCCATCAACATCTGTCAAAAATATCAATCTATCCGCCTGTAATTTTCCAGCAATCGCACCTGCCACATAATCTGCATTAATATTGTATGTCTGACCGTTTTTGTCAACTCCGATAGATGAAATTACTGGAATTGCATCATTTGATTCCAATAATTCTATAACTTCAGTATTGATTTTCTTGATTTCACCAACAAATCCAATATCAATTTTTTTTCCATCGACTTCAACAAACTTTTTCTCAACAAACACCATATTTCCGTCTTTTCCGCTAAGTCCCACAGCTTTTCCGCCATATTTGTTGATATCTGACACAATTCCTTTATTAACTTTTCCAGAAAGCACCATTTCTACAATTTCCATCGTTTCTTCATCAGTCACACGATTTCCTGCAATAAATTTGCTCTCTTTTCCAATTTTTTGAAGCATCTCGTTTATCTCAGGCCCTCCACCATGCACAATCACAGGATTTATTCCAACATATTTCATAAGAACCACATCTTGAATAAACTGTTCCCGTGCAACAGGATTAACCATCGCACTTCCACCATATTTAATAACAATCGTTTTATTGTGATACTTTTTTATAAACGGCAATGCCTTTACTAAAATTTTTGCTTTATCTAAATTTGAAATCATATTTTCCCTTTCTTTATTACTAAAATTTTTCTTATTTTTTAGTTTTTCAAAAATTTAATTTTATAAATAATCCTTTTAAAAATTTATCTTGAAAAACTTACTAACAAATAATTTTTAAAATCATAAATTTATTTTAAAAATTATTAAGTATGATACTCCGCATTAATTTTCACATAATCATAACTCAAGTCACATCCCCAAGCAGTCGCTTCAAACTCTCCATCATTTAATTCAATAATTATTTCAACAGTTTCAGCCTTCAAAATTTTCTCAGCTTTTGGAACATCAAAATCCTGTGCCATACCATTTTTCGCAACTTGAACCATATCATTTCCAGATTTTAGGGAAATATTAACCTTGTCAATCATTAAATTAGCTTCTGAATATCCAACCGCACACAAAATTCTTCCCCAGTTTGGGTCGCCACCAAAAACTGCCGCTTTAAAAAGACTTGAAGTGATAACTGATTTTGAAACTTTTTTCGCATCTTTCAGCGTTTTTGCTCCATTTGTTGTAACTTGAATCAATTTTGTTGCACCTTCTCCATCTTTTGCAATTAATTTAGCCAATTCTTCATTCACTTTGTATAACGCCTTTTTAAACTCTTCATATCCAACCGAATTTTCATCAACAATTTTTTCATTCCCTGCAAGTCCATTCGCCAAAACGCAAGCCATATCATTTGTACTCGTATCTCCGTCAACTGAAATCATATTGAAAGTGTTGTCAGCAATTTCAGAAAAAATTTTTTGTAACAGAGATTTTTCAATATTCACATCAGTTATAGTAAATGAAAGCATTGTAGCCATATTTGGATGAATCATTCCAGAACCTTTACACATTCCAGCCACTTTCGCCTTTTTCCCAGCAATTTCAATTTCCAGGCAAATCTGCTTAACAAAAGTATCAGTAGTCATAATCGCAGTAGCAGCTTCAATTCCACCATCTTTTGATAAATTTTCCACTACTTGATTAATTCCGTTTTCAATTTTTTCCATATCAAGCTGAACCCCAATAATTCCAGTCGACTGAACTAAAACTTCCTCAGCACTCAATCCTAATTTATTTGCAACTATCTCGGTCATTTTTTTTGCATTCGCAATTCCAGTATCCCCCGTGCAAGAATTTGCATTTCCACTATTTACAATAATCGCTTGAGTATTCTTAGTTTTTACATGCTCAATATCCAGAATAATTGGTGCAGCTTTTGCCAAATTTTTTGTAAAAACCGCAGCTGAAACCGCTTTTTCCTCACTATAAATCAAAGCCATATCTTTTTTTCCACTTTTTTTCAATTTTGCTGATATCCCAGTCGCTTTAATTCCTTTAACATCAGTAATTGTTCCATTTTCTATTATTTTCATATAACTTTTGTATGATAAAATAATTTTTAATTATTTTATAAAAATTATAAATCACACGCTCCTTTCTTTTTTATCTGCAAAATTCTATTAATAAAATCTTACTAACAAAATATTTTTATAAATACATCGACAAAAATTCCAATCCTTCATTTTCATCAAATCCAAATAAAAGATTCATACTCTGAACCGCTTGTCCACCAGCACCTTTTATCAAATTATCAATGGCCGATACAACAACAATGTTTCCATATTCCTTGTCATATCGAACTCCGATTTCACAAATATTACTATTTTTCACATTTTTTATCTCTGGCAAATTTTCAGTAACTCTCACAAAATACTCATTTTTATAAAATTCATTATAAATTTCATAAATTTTTTCTTCCGTCAAACTATCCTTAAATTCATCTTTCACATCCAAATAAATTGTCGAAAGAATCCCTCTATTTATTGGTAACAAGTGCGGAGTAAATACTAAATTAATATCCCCATTCGATAATTTATCCATCTCTTGCTTTATTTCAGGCGTGTGTCTATGTTTCAAAATATTGTAAGCCTTAAAATTTTCATTAACTTCAGCATAAATTAAATCCAATTTAGCACTTCTTCCAGCCCCTGAAACTCCCGACTTAGAATCAACAATAATTTTTTTCGTATCAACAAGCCCATTTTTTAGTAACGGTGCCACGCCTAAAATAGCAGAAGTGGGATAACATCCAGGTGAAGCCACAACCTTCGTATTTTTAATTTTTTCCTTATAAATTTCTGGAAGTCCATAAACCGCATTTTTATTGATTTCTGGATAATTATGTTTCACTTTATACCATTTTTCATAAATTTCTGAATCGTCTAATCTAAAATCCGCTCCCAAATCTATAACTTTTACATCTTTCTCCAAAGCTAATTTTGTTATATCTTCCGACATTCCATGAGGCAAAGCTAAAAATAAAACATTAATTTTCTCCAAATTCTTCTTAACTTCTTCAATCGAAATCAATTTTTTCTCCAAATATTTCTTATAATTTTTATAAATATCTCCAATATTTTCCCCCGCAAACGAATGCGATGAAATAAATTCTATCTCAACCTCTTTGTGATTATTTAAAATCCATAATAATTGCTGTCCAGCATAACCTGTCGCTCCTACAATTCCTGCTTTTATCATAATTTTTCCTCCATTTTTCATTTCATTTTTTTAACTCAATGATTTAAGTAAAATTAACTTAATCAAATATTTTCAAATTTAATAAACTTTTAGCTAAATTTTTTACAAAATGTTACTAAAATTAGTAACAAAAAAGCCCGTAATATTTACAGGCTTTTCATTTCTAAAAAATAATTTTTTTAATAAAAATAAAAAGCCAATAACCCTAAGATTATTGACTTCATTTATCTATTCAAAAGAAATACTAAAAATTAGCAATAATAAAGGATACAAAAAATAAATTGTTATTCTTTTGTTGTCCCTTATCCTAGTAACTAATTTCATAATACTTCCTCCTCACATTTCATTTTTATAAATTTTGTATGTTATCTTTTCTATGTATTTATAATAACAAATTTTTCATAAAAAATCAATATGTTTCGTATATAAGTTTTAAATATAATAATATATAAAACTTATGTATGTAATAAATTATATAATGAAATATTTTAAATTTATTACAATTTATTATACAATTCAATAAATTGCTGTATAACACTACAATTTATATAGTATCAATTATTCCTACTTTTTTACAAAATAATGTAAATTTTCAAATTTTTTAAGAGCTTCTTCAAGATATTCTTCAGCTGGCACTTCAAAACTTCCTTCATCAGTGTGTCTGTAAATAGGTACATCTTTCAATGCTTCTAAAAGATTCTTTTTAGTAGTTGGTTCTTTTAATGCTTTTATTACGATAACATCGATTGCATTTAAGCCATTAATAAGTTGGTTTCTGTAGTTAGAAGCTCCAATAAATGTGTTGCTTTCGTCAACGATTGCATCAAGATATTTAATGAATTTTTCTGGAACATAAACTTTGTCTTCTTCAAATTTTACTTTTTCAAAGCTAGAGCAGTAGTAAGATACTTTTCCATCAATCATGTTTACTAATAAGAATGCTCTGAATTTTTTTAGTTTTTCTTCAATTTCTTCATCAGAAAGACCTTTTTCTTTGTAAAAATCTTTAGCAATTGATACTTTGAAAATATTTCCTTCTTCCAATAGTTTTTTTGTTAATTCTGAAACTTCTGGGAAATTGTTGATTTCTTGTTCAGAATATTCAGGGATGTAGTAGAATTTATCAAAAATTTCATTGTTAATAGATTCTGTAAAATTCAATTTTTCAGCTTGACTTTTTTTACAAATCAAAGACTTTCTAAATTGAGTATCTAAAATAAAGTCGATACATTGTTCTTTAATAATATGGTTTCCACCTGATAATTGTTCGATTCTATCTTTAGTTTCTTTTTTGTAAATACTTGCGAAAGATAATCTCAAATTAATGTCAGAAACGTGTAATAATCCTTTCTTTTCAAGCATTTCTGCAAATTCAGAAAAATACATTGGATCATTAATTGCTTCTAAGTATTCGTGTCCGACGTAATAGTTTTGCATTTTTAAAACTCTTTCCATAAGTGCGATAAATTCTTTTTTCTTCTCAGAAATATCTGTATAAAGTTTCATTTGCTCAATCATAATTTCTAAGAAAACTTTTCCTCTTTCAGTTTTAGTTTGTAAGCTTTCATCTTTAAAATATTTGTTTACATAAAGCATCATATCTCTAATTTTTTGTCCTTCTTTCCAACCAGGAAGAGTATTGTAAGAAATGTATGCCAATCCATTTTCATTTAAGTTAGTGTCGCAAATTGATATCATTTTATCTTTTACAGCATCTGGAATCCATGAAAAAACTCCATGAGTAATGATGTAATCAAATTTTCCAAAACTTTCGTCAATTTCCATAATATCTTTTTGGTGTAATTCGATATTTTTCAATCCCATTTTTTCAATCATTTTTTTTCCAGTATTTATTTGTTCTTCAGTTAAATCTACTCCAACATAGTAATTGTCAGGATAATATAATGCTTGAGTAATAATGTTTCCCCCAAAAGAACATCCTAATTCTAAGATTCTAGAATTTTTTGTAGAACTCGCAGGTTCCAAACCAAAAAGAGTACCACAAGCCTCTAAAGTAAGTGGACTTGAATAGCTAAAAGGGTTAGATTTATAAACCATTTCGTCGTAAGTATTTTTTTCTAAATTTTCTATTTTCATTTAAATAATAACTCCTTTATTAAATTTTCGACTTATATTATACACTAAAAATTGAAAATAATAAATACTATTTTTAAAAAATTATTAGAAATTTCTTTTTATTTTTGTTGTTGTAAAAAGAATCAAAAAAGAGTTTATTTTCTATTTTCTTTTTAAAATTTTTAGTACATTAAGTCTTAAAAAAAACATAATAATATGATAAAATTATAAAAATTGATAAAAAATAAAATAAAAAAATTAAGATTAGATAGAAAGGAATTTGTGGTAAAATGAAATTTCCTGAAGCGTTGAAAAAAGGGGACAATGTATTTGTGTTTTGTCCATCGTCGCCGATTTTTCCAGAGGATTTGGAGAAGTGTGAGAAGGTGATAAAAGATTTGGGGTTTAATCCTGTTTTTGGAAAAAGTTTGAGGGAGAGTTATGGTGGATATATGGCTGGAAGTCCTGAAATTAGGGTGGCTGACTTGCATGAGGCTTTTTCGAGAGAGGATATAAAGGGGATAATTTGTGCGAAAGGGGGATACAGTGCGTCGCTGATGTTGGATAAAATTGATTATGAATTGATAAGAAATAATCCTAAAGTTTTTGTTGGATATAGTGATGTCACTAATTTGCATGTTGTTTTTAATCAGAAGTGTGATTTGGGTACATATCATGGGCCTATGGTGAAATCAAACATGTTTGAGAATTTTAATGATTATACGAAAAATTCGTTTTTAGAAACATTGGAAAATGAAAAATGGATTCACAAAAATCCAGATTATATCGAAATTTCTGTTTTGGAAACTGGAAATAATAATTTTGATGAAGTTGAAGGAATTATAACAGGTGGAAATTTAGCAATAATTGCTACAACATTAGGAACTTGGTATGAAATTGATGTAAAAGATAAAATTTTGTTTTTAGAGGATGTGGAAGAGCCAGTTGGTTCGATTCATAGAATGTTGACTCATTTGAAGAATTGTGGAAAACTTAATGAGTGTAAAGCGATAATTTTTGGGAATTTTGCTGATTGTGGAAATAAATATGATGAAAATTATGGTGTGATAGAAATGTTAAAAGATTTTTTTAAAAATTATGACAAGCCAGTAATTTATAATTTTGAAAGTGGTCATGCGAAACCATTTTTGGCGACAGTTCCTTTAGGAGCGACTTGTAAAATTAATGTGAAGACTAAAGAGATTTCATTTGAGAAATAAAAAAGTTTAGAGAATTTTTATTTATTCATTTTATGATGAATAAATAAAGAAAAGAAGGGAGAAAAGAATGTTTTTTGATATGCACGCTGATGTGTGGACTGATACACTTTGGCAATATGAAAAAGGTAATAAAGATGTAATTAGAAATAAATATAAAGAAAAATTTGAGGAAGGTGGACTTACTGGTGGAATTTTTGTGATTTATCAAAATGCGATGAAGACACAGACGCCAGAAGAGGATTTTTTTAAAAATTTGAGAATTATGACGGAAGAAGTTCATCGAGCGAGGGATATTATTCATATAATTAAAGAGGCTGATGATTTTGAGAAGGCTAGGGAATTGAATAAGTTTGCGGTTATGCTTGGGATTGAAGGATTGCCTGGGATTGGTGATAAATTGGATTATATTTATTTGTTGGAGCAGTTGGGCGTTCGGCATATTGGATTGACTTGGAATGAGACAAATGCTTTTGCAACTGGGCAAAAGGGAGATCCGAATCGTGGATTGACTGACTTAGGGATTGAAGCGGTTAAAATTATTGAGGAATTGGGAATTGTTTTAGACCTTTCACATGCTAATGATAAAACATTTTGGGATGTGGCAAAATATGCGAAAAAACCATTTGTAGCGACACATTCAAATTCGAGAGTTCTTTGTCCTGCAATGAGAAATTTAACTGACGAGCAATTAGCTGTTATAAAAGAGCGTGGTGGAATGGTTGGAATGAATAGTTATCACGGTTTTGTAAGTCAAAATCCTGAAGAGAAAAATCTTGAAGTGTTGTTAAATCACATGGAATATGTTGCAGAACGAATTGGATTGGATAAGATTGGATTTGGACTTGATTTGGGTGAATATTATACACCTGAGGGAGAGGATCCAGAAGGACTTTTAGGTATAAAAGATGTTACTGAAATAAAAAATATTGCAAAAGCCTTGAAAAATAGGGGATATTCGCAAAAGGAAATTGATATGGTTACATACGGAAATTTTGTTGAGTTTTATAAAAAACTGAGAGCAGATAAATAATAGGAAAATAAAGTGATTGAGAATGTATTTGAATTTATTTGCTTGAAGTTTTATTTGAAAGTTTTGAATAATAGAAAAGAGTATATTGTTAAAAAATAGAATTTAAAATAGTAATCTAGATTTAACTTACAGAAGGGAAGAAAAAATGAGAAAACCAGTAATAGGAATAACATCATCTTACGAAAATAATCCAGAAAGACAAAATTCTTACTTGACAAGTGTTTCGATGGATTATAGTAAAGCGGTAATGGAATCAGGAGGAATTCCTTTTGTATTGCCAGTTCATGAAAATTTGGAAGTTATTAGAGAGCAGATTCAGCATTTGGATGGGTTGCTGTTAGCAGGTGGAGGGGATCCAGATCCCGTGCTTTATGGTGAGGATTGTTTGCAGAATGTTGGTAGCATTACACCTGAGAGAGATGCGTTTGAATTGGCGATTTTAGAGGAGTTTTTGAAGACTGAGAAACCAATTTTAGGTATTTGTCGTGGATTACAGTTGGCGAATGTTTATTATGGTGGAACACTTTATCAGGATATTTCTTACATTGACACAAAAATTCAACATAGACAAACGTGGTTGCAACAATTGCCAACTCATAATATCGATATTTTTGAAAAAGATAATATTTTGTATGAAATTTTTGGAGAAAAAGCAAGAGTAAATTCATTCCATCATCAAATGATTAAAGATATGGGAAAAGGATTAACACCGATTGCAACAGCGTCTGATGGTGTTATTGAGGCTTTTCAAAATAAGAGTCATCCGTTTTTTTATGGAGTTCAATGGCATCCTGAAATGATGTCTACTCGTGGAAATAAAGATATGAAAAAGATTTTTGATAGATTTATTGGAGCTTGTAATACGAAATAATTTTTAATAATTAATGGTAAAAAATATAGAAAAGTAGAGAGAATTGAGCTTCAAAATAAAAATAAATAAAATTATAAACAAAAGTAAAAAATAGTATTGATTTTTATTTAAAAAAGTAGTAATATTAAAATGAAAAAGTGAGACTAAAATAAAAATATAATATTGTGTGAAAAAATTAAGAAATATTAAATTGAGGATTTTACTGTAACTTTCTTGCTGGGCAACAAAAAATTAATATTTGAATTTATAAGCATATTCGATTATATTTTGAATAAAAAAGGAGAGAGAGTTATTATGAACAATAAAAAAGGACTATGTCTAGTAGGATTAGCCGCTCTTTTAGTTAGCTGTGGTGGCGGCGGAGGTGGAGGAGGTTCTACAACAAATACCCCTACCCCAACAACACCAACAACTCCATCAGTTACAACTAAAGAACCAACTTATGGAACTTCGATAAACGGGGGAGTAAATGCGGCATTTAATTCAAGTGGAAACATACAATGGAATGGAAAAACAGGGTACAATGCTTCAAATCCTCATAACCACACAAATACAGCATATAATGGTAGTGGGGTAAAAGTAGGAATAATCGATACAGGATTTAATAATTCAGCATATTCTGGTGATTTAACAAGTGAATTAGGAACTAGATATGAGAATGTTAATACAACAAATACAACTTTGCCAACAGATAACCATGGAGTTATAATTGCAAAATTAGTTGGAGGAACAACTTCAGGAGTAGCAAAAGGTGTTTCAATCGTAGCAGCAGATGCGACAGAAGTTAGCGGTTCTTCATCTTCAATAAATCCAACGGCTGCAATGTATGAAACATTGTACAATAAAGGTGTAAGAATTTATAACCAATCATTTGGAAGTGAAGGGTCATTAGCTGGATTTACTACAGATACTACATCTTCAAATTATTTTGGATATGCAGTTGGAACAGATATATTGAACTTTTATAAAAAAGCAGTAAATAATGGTTCGTTATTAGTATGGGCTGCTGGAAATAATTCGTCACAAACTTATTCAACATTGCAAGGAACATTGCCACACTGGGAACCTTCATTACAACAAGGTTGGTTGAATGTAGTAGGATTAACTCAAAAAGGAACTGATGCGAATAAAGGAAATATGAACTTGTCATGGAATAATTTACAACCGTATTCTCATGCAGGAGCTGCTAAAAACTGGACAGTATCAGCAATTGCTGATTATACAACATCAATCGGTGGTACAAATGTGGTTACTTTTGGAAGTTCAAATGCAACAGCAACAGTATCAGGAACAGCAGCATTAATTAAACAAAAATATCCATTTATGGATGGAAGTTTATTAAGACAAACAATTTTATCTACAGCAACTGATATTGGAGATGAAGGTGTAGATGATGTTTATGGTTGGGGACTTTTAAATATTGATAAGGCGTTGAATGGACCAGCACGATTTGATAAGAGATTAGCTTTAGGAGATGCAGTTTCGGTTAATATTACTGACGGTGGAACTTATGTATTCTCAAATGATATTTCTGGAGATGCAGGATTGACATTGACAGGAAATGGTACTTTGAAATTAACAGGAAATTCAACATTTACAGGTAATACGTCTGTTGCAAGCGGTTCACACTTGTATATAAATGGTGGATATAAATCATCTTCAGTAGCAATTGCGCAAAATGCAACTTTATCGACACAAAATGCGAATGTATCTGGAAATGTAACAAACTCTGGAACAATTGCAAATACTGGGAATACAACATTATCTAGCTATGTAGCTACTGATAATTCAAAAATTGAAAGTGATTTAGATTCGAGAATTAATGTAAAAGGAAAAGCTGAATTAGGAAATTCAACAATAGCAATTAAGGCAGAAAAAGATGGAGAAGCACAATATGTAACTGCAAAAGGTGAAAAAGTAAATGTAATTACATCTGATACTGAAGTAACAGGAAATCCAACAGTTACGACAACAGAAGCATTGAAATCTGAAAAAACGCAAGATGGTAATTCAGTTGATGTAAAAGTTAGCAGAAAAAATGTAAACGAGTATGTTAAAGAAATTGACGGAGACCAAATGCAAAAAGATACAGCTGAAGGTCTTGAAGCATCATTGAAAGATTTAGATGAAAAAGTTGAAAATAATAATGATGAAAGTGTAAAAGAATTTAAGAAAGCAGCAGCTAAATTACAAACAATGTCTTCACATTCAGCATTGTCAACTCTAGATAGTTTGTCTGGACAAATTTATGCATCATCACAAGCATTAACATTTGAACAATCTCAAACAATTAATAAAGATTTGACTAATAGATTGGTAATGTTGGGAACACTGGATGATTCAAAAGAAAAATTTGGATTGTGGTTGTCTGGAATTGGTTCAAAAGGTAGATTAAAACAAGATGGATACGCAAAAGGTGATACTCATACATACGGTGGTCAAGTTGGAATTGATAGAAAATTCGGAGATAATTTAATATTAGGGGCAGCTTTGGCTTACTCTAGAGCAGATGTTAAATTTGATAGATATGGTGGAAAATCAGATGCTGATAGTTTTGCAACATCATTGTATGGAAGATTAGGAAATAAAAACAATCCGTTATACTTGCAAGGAAGAATTGGAGTAGGATTTGTAGATACTGATGTTGAAAGAGATATTCTTTTGAGTAGTACTGATGTTTCTAGACAAAAAATAAATCACAATGACAGAGTTGTTTCTGGATACTTGGAAACAGGGTATGACTTGAAAAATAAAGAAGGAGACTTCGTTGTAACACCATTTGTTGGATTGAGTCATGATTCAGTTAGAAGAGGAGCTTTCTCAGAAACAAATAGCCAATTTGGATTGACAGCAGATAAGAAAACTTATGATCAAACTTCAGGATTAGTAGGATTGAGAGTAGGAAAAGCAGTAAGATTTAATAATGGAGCTAAAACAACATTGCAAGGATATGTAACACACCAAAGAGCATTTAATGATGAAGATTTGAGTTTTGATGCACATTATACAGGATTACCTGGAACAAACTTTAGTGTAAAAGGAATTGGATTAGAAAAATCTCAAACTTGGGTAGGAGTAGGAGCATTGACTGAATTTAATCCAAGAATGGCTTGGTATGTAAACTACGATGCTAAATTAAGAAGTGATAAAAATAATAACAATGTATTTACAACAGGTTTAAGATGGAGTTTCTAATTAGTTTTAAGTAATAAATTGTTAGAATTATTTAAAAATGATTATATTTCATACGACAAGGTTTGTAATTAAGATATAGTTTTAAGACGATTCGTGTTAGAATCGTCTTTTTTTTCTTATACATCGCTAGATACTATAAAATAACATTTTTTCACAAAGTATAGATACTTTATTCACAAATCTCTAATACTACATTTTAACATTTAAAATATTTTTCTGTTATCTTTAAAATAAAATTCTTCTTTTTCTAACTTTTGATTATCAAAAGTTCTAATATAAGATAATGAAATTTGTATAAAACTTTTGATAGAATTGTCAAGCAAAATATTCTTGCGCGAGGATAAAATAGTATAATATATGGCCGAATATTGAATTTGGTCTGAACAATAAGGAATAAGTCTTCTGAATAAGAGGACTTTTCCTGTTAAAACATTTTTTAAAAGGGATTTATGTATGAGTAAAAGTTTGAAACGATAAAAATTATAAATTGGACTAATTTTTTAGTAGAAAGAGAGAAAAAATGAGCAATAATTTAAAAATGATTGAAAAGAAAATAAAAGCATACAGCAAAAGAACGAAAACTTTAACATTTACAAGAGGAACATTAATAAGTTTTTTGCTAACAGGTGGTATAGGTATCGTTTCACAAAATGCAGTTGCAAGGGATTTGAGAACAAGAGAAGCGAATAACATTGTTATTCAAAATGAAAATGGGCTAAATAAAGGTACAAGTGAAAATGGGACAGATGTAATAAATATTGTCAATCCAAATAGCAACGGACTTTCTCATAACAAATATAATGAATTTAATGTAGGTGAAAATAACGGAGTAATTTTAAATAATAGTAAGGTCGATGGAAATTCAGTTTTAGGTGGAAAAGTTACTGCCAATACGAATTTAACAAATAATGCGAGAGTAATTTTAAATGAAGTAAAAGGGAGTAATGCTTCAAACTTAAATGGAGGAATTGAAGTATTTGGAGCAAAATCTGATTTAATAATTGCAAATGAAAATGGAATCAATGTAAATGGTGCAAACTTTATAAATACAGGTGCTTTGAATTTAAGTACGGGTCGAGTGAATTTAGATGGTGGGAATTTAGTATTAGATACTTCTAAATCATTGAATAGCAGATTGAATATAGGAGAAAGAGGAGTTACTACAGATTCTGACTATTTTGGATTAATTGCAAGAACAGTTAATATTAATGGTGGAATTAATAATTCTTCCAATAAAAAGACTAATATTAATATAATTGCAGGTACAAATAAAGTTGATTTGAATACTGGAAATATTGAAAGCGTGAAAGTGGATGAGAAAGCTCCTGATTATGCAATTAATGGAAGTTCTTTAGGTTCTATGTATGGAAATAATATAAATATTATTAGTACAGAAAAAGGAGCTGGAGTAAGGCATGAAGGAGCCATTTATTCAGAAAATGATATAGATATTCTCGTTAAAGGAAATCTGGAAAATATTGGTGGAACAATGGAAGCTAAGAAAAATGTGTCATTGGAAGCTGATAAAGTAGTTAATAGAAGTGTTTTGAATGGAAATGAAAAAGTAACAACAAAAGAAGGAGAAACAAAATTACATAGACGAAGAGGAATTATTTATTATGATAATTCAGTAAATATGAATGATGTAAATATAGAAGATTTAGATAAATTGACAGTAAAAGAAGCTAAAATTGTAGCTGGAAATAATGTAGAAATTAATCATAATACAACTGGAGAAAATCGTTCTATAGAAAATATTGGCGGAAAAATAGAAGCTGGAAAAAATATTGTGATGAAAGGGGATGTAGTATCTAAAGATTTACAAAAAGAAGTTGCTATTAATGATTTGTTGCCATTAATAAAAGTTGATTTACGTTGGGAGCATAGAAGTTTAGTAAATAATGGATATTTTAATGGAAGAAATGATTTAAATGATGGAAATTTATTAGATGCTTTAAAAATTATTGCACGAAGTCCTAAAAACAGTGGATATTACGATGCGTTGAAACAGGTGGAAAATCCTACTTTGAATCTTGTTTTAAATTCTGTTTTAGGGGAAGATTGGAGAGCAAGAAACACTATAAAAAATCCGGCTGAGTGGAATACGGAAGGGAAAATTACTTTGAATGCGAATGCAGATACTTTGATTTCAGCAGGAGAAAATATTGTTTTACAAGGTGGAAATATCGAATTAGGAAACAAAACCAATCAAAAATCTAAAAATGTTGTTGTTGGAAATAATACTACAGAAGGAATGTCAAATGAAATCACATTAGGAAATTCAAGAAATTCAGTTGAAGCTGGGAAAAATATTTTAATAAATGGAAATAAAATCATTTCTGGGAATACAGATATAAAATCAGGAGATGACACAGTTATTGTTTCTAAAAATGATATTGATTTATTTGGAACTAAAGTGACTGGAAAAAATGTGTTAGTTGATGCTAAAAAAGATATTAATTTAGAAACATCAATAAATACTAATGGAAAAGGGAACCAAGAAGTATTTAAAAAAACTTCATTAGAAGGAGATCTTGTAAATATAAAAGGAAATAATGTTCAATTAAAAGGAGTAGATATTTCAGGGAATACTAGAATTGATGCAGATAGTTTAGGAATTGACAGTCAACAATTGTTAAATTCATCTTATAAAGAAAAACATATCGAAGGAAACAAAAAAACATTAAACGACCACAGATATTCTACAGAATCAAAAGGTTCAATTGTTTCAAATAGTTCACAAATAAATGGTGACAACATATTAATAAATGTAAATAAAAATATGGATATAAAAAATAGTGCAATTACAGGAAATGATAAAAATAGTACAGTTGTAATAAACGTTGGAGAAAATTTAAATGTTTCAAATAGAGAAAATGTTTCATACGAAAAAGCAACAGATGATTTTAGAGGAAAAGATAAAGAAACTTACAAATTAGTTCGATACACAAAATCCGAAACATCGACTACATCGTCTGAAGCAAGTAACGTAATATCTGGAAAAAATCTTTATGTTTCAGCTAAAAATTTAGGAGTAAAAGGAAGTGCTATAAATTCTGGAAAAGATTTAGTTTTAGATGTTGATGGAAAAACTACATTGAGCGAAGGTATTGAGAAAAAAGTAAATAAATTAACAGATTTTTCTATGGGAAGTTCGATAAGATACAGTTCTGTAGACAGCAAAGAAAAAACTTCTAATGGAAGTTCAATTAAAGGAGAAAATATAGTATTTATTTCTAAAGGAGATATTGAAAATTCTGGATCTAAAATAGAAGGAAATGGTAAAGTAGTTATAAAATCAGATGGAAATATTATCAATAAAGCCGTAGCTAATGAAAAAGTTTCTAATACGACAAATGTAACTGTAGGAATTGTGGCTTCTGGAAAAGTTGGTATAGCTGGAGTAGGAGCAAGTGGAAGCATAAATACATTAACAAATGAATCAAGCAGTTCAGTTTCAACTGTAAAAGACTTATTGACACCAAATAAAGATTATCTTGGTGATATTGCTAACGGAAGTATTGGAGTTAAATTAAATGTATCAAATGAAAAAGTTGATTCTAAAAAATGGGAAAATGGTACAATAATTTCAAAAAATGATGATGTCGAAATTGCTTCAAAAGGGACATTAGATATTGGTGGTACAGACATTGCTGGTAAAAAAGATATTATCTTAAAAGGTGGTAATATTGAAACAACAAAATATCAAAATAGTGAAACAAAAAAAGGAAATAACTTTAATGCTGGTATAACTCAAACAGTTGATATATCAAATGAAGCAGCAAATAAAATAAATAGTATCGTAAAAGATACACACACTATTAAAGATATCGTAAAAAGCAATGATATTTCACAAGCAGAAAAAGTAGTAGAAACAGCTAAAAATATCAAAAAAACATCAGAAAGTTTCCCAGAATTAGCTACAAAAGACATTTTAAATGTAGTTTCAAAACAAAATGTATCTTTAGATTATACTCATACGATTAATAAAGAAACATCACAAAATACAAACTCAATTAATTCGGATAGTGGAAAAGTTTCATTAGAAAGCACAAAAGGTGATATAAATTTAGTTGGAACAAATATAAAAGCAAATAATGTAATGCTAGATAGTAAAAATAATTTGAATATTTCAGCAGGAGAAAAACAAAAATTTGAAGAAATTGATGGAGTGAATGCTGGTTTAACAGTAACAGAAAAAATAGGTGTTAATATTAAAGATGGAGCTAATGCAAAAGTAGGATTAGGTGTGAACGCTGGATATACAGGAAGCACAAAATTAAATAATAGTGGAAAAGACTCAGTTGTTGAAGCAAATAATTTAGTGATAAAAACTGAGAAAGACACTAATTTAAATGGAGCAAAATTGACTGCTAATAATGTTAATTTAGATACAAATAATCTTAATGTTACAAATACGAAAACTAAGACATATGAAGATAGTAGAGGATTAGGAGTAAACTTTGATGCAGGAGTAGGAGCATCTTCTAATACAGTAATATTAGTCGATGGTTCAGTTTCTGGAAACTTGTCATATACTGCAAAAGGTGGAATTAATGTTGAGTCACAAACAGGAATAGTGGCTTCGAATAATTTTAATGGAACAGTAAAAGGTGATGTTAATAATACAGGAGGATTGTTAAAAGCAAATAATCAAAAAGCTAATCTTGTAGTTAACGGAAATGAAAATAATAAAAAGGATGTAACATTTGAAATAGAAGGTGGAATTAATGCTTCGAGTTCGATAGGAACTAATGGTGAAAACTTTAAGTTAAATGGAAATATAGATCCGTTTAAAGCAAAGGTTGGAATTATAAATGCGAATAGAGAAGATAAAAATGAAATTTCGATTGAAACAAAACCGATTAAAGATGTTATTACTGAAGAAAAATTAAAAAAATTTTTTAACGGAGAAAAATAATGGAATTAAAAAAGATATTTTTTTCGATGATTTCTATAATTTCAATAAATAGTTTTTCAGCAGTTAAAAGTCAATCGGATAGTGATAGAGTTTTAGATAATTTCAATGAACTTCAAAAAAAACAGAGTATTGAAAATGAGTTGAAAAAACTAGATAACAATACTAAAATAGAAAATAGTAAAACTGAAAATGCCATAGAAAATACTGAGAATTTAGAAAGTTATGTATTTAATACAATTAGTTTGATTGGAGAGAAGAAAATTTCTTCTTTCCAAAAAAATATAATGGGAAAATATAAAGATAGAAATGTAACTAAAAAAGATATTTTAAATTTAGTAAAGGAAATGTCAAATTATTATTTGAAAAAAGGATATATCACGACGATTGTTACGATAAATACGATTGATGTTCAAAATAAGAATCTTGTCTTAGAAGTAAAAAAAGGATATGTTGCATCAAATTCCAGTACTGTATTTTCAAATAAAAAAGGAAAAATTTTAAATATATTTGATGTGGATCAAGTAATTGAGAATATGAATACAGGATTAACTAGTGCGACAGTTGATGTAGTTGCTTCAGATAAAGAAGGGTATTCAACATTGCTTGTGAATAAAAAAAGAGAAAAGCAAATTGGGGGATATGTGTTTTTAAATAATGGTCAATATAAGGATTATGGACGTGAACAATTGGGAATACAACTTTCAAGAGATAATTTACTAGGTTTAAGTGATGTATTAAATTTGGGATTTTATAAAAGATTAACCAAGAAAAGCAAAGATAATAGAGAAGACGTGTATTTTTTTTCATATAATATTCCATTTGGATATTACAATTTTAGATATGATATGAGTGCATCTAAAAGTAAGAATTTAGTTGAGGGATTGAATGGAAATTATGTTAGTAAAAATGAAGCATTGAAGCAAAATTTTACTCTATCAAAAACATTTTTTAGAAATCAAACTACTAAATGGAGCGGAGATATTGGGATAAAATTAAATAAAACAAAAAATTCTTTTGAAGATTTAATCGTTGATGTAAGCAGTCAAAAATACACGAATTTACTGGCACAGATAAATTATTTTCATAAAATTAAAAACGGATCAATGTACGCTTCGTTTGGTTATGAACGAGGTTTAAAGTGGTTTGGAGGTGCTGGTGATGACAAAGATTCAGTAAAAAAACCTTATAAAAAAGAATTTGATAAATACAATTTTGATTTTCTTTTAAATAAAAATTTCATGCTAACTAGAAATCAAGCAGCAAATTACAAATTAAATATAGGTGCTTCTTATTCAGATGACAGATTGCTTTCGAGAAATAAATTTGATATTGGAAGTGAGTACACAGTCAGAGGATTTAAAGAAAGTTCTGTTTCTGGAGATAAAGGTATTTATATAAATAATACATTAAGTTTATTAAATAAAAATTTTTCTCCATTTATAGGATTGGATTTTGGAATATCTAAAGATAAAGATTTAGATTTTGTGGATAAAATAGCAGGAATGGCTGCTGGAGTTAAGTATAATAAAAACAATTTAAATATGTCATTAACTTTTTCAAAACCGTTAAAAAGATCAAAAGGTATGCCAAAAGAGTCGAATCCTATTTACTACAATATTTCTTATAGTTTTTAGCAAAAACTATTAATAAAATATATAGTTGGTATAAAAAACCTATATTTTACATTATAATATTTTTTTGATAAAATAAATTTAAGAGTTAAAGAAATAAACAAATTAAAATTAGGAGGAAAAATGTTATTATTAGTCATACTATTACTGATTATTCAACTGGGAATTATTACAAAACAAAATAATAAATATAGTGCCTTAAAAGTCTATATGAATGATTCAGTTTGTAAGTCAGTAGAAGTTGCTAAATATTATTCTAATTAATTTTTTAGAATAATAAATTAACATTTTTACTTAAAATCATTTATACCGTAGCAAATATTAATAATTAAAAGTTACATTTAACTTTTAAGGCGATTCAAAAGAGTCGCCTTTTATTTTGCAAGTTTTTTCGATATAGTGTATAATGTTAAAAAACAAAATATAAAACAAAAAATGAAAAATAGGAGAGTGAAATCAAAATGTCAGGAAATGGAAAAGGAAGAAGTGATAACTTAACAAAAGGTGCAGCAAGAGCACCACATAGATCGTTATTAAAAGGATTAGGTTTCATAGGAGATGAAATGGAAAAACCAATAATTGGGATTGCGAATTCATTTAATGAAATAATACCAGGACATGTTCATTTAAAAAACTTGGTTCAGTCTGTAAAAGATGGGATTAGAATGGCTGGAGGAGTTCCAATGGAATTTAATACAATTGGAATTTGTGATGGACTTGCGATGAATCATATTGGGATGAAATATTCGCTGGTTACAAGAAATATAATTGCAGATTCGATTGAAGCAGTTGCCATGGCTACTCCATTTGATGCGATTGTGTTTATGCCAAGCTGTGATAAAGTAGTGCCTGGAATGTTGATTGCTGCGGCAAGATTAAATATACCTTCAATATTTGTAAGTGGAGGAGCAATGCTTGCAGGAGTTTATAAAGGTAAAAAAATTGGATTAAGTAATGTGTTTGAAGCGGTTGGAGCTTATAACACTGGGCAAATTACTAGAAAAGAATTAAACTCTGTAGAAGAAATGGCTTGTCCGACTTGTGGATCATGTGCAGGAATGTATACTGCAAATACTATGAACTGTTTGACAGAAGCACTTGGAATGGGGCTTCCTGGAAATGGAACAGTTCCAGCTGTATTTTCAGAAAGAGCAAGACTTGCTAAAAAAGCGGGAATGCAAATTATGGAAGTTTTAAAAGCTGATTTAAGACCAAGCGATATTTTAACAAGAGAAGCATTTGAAAATGCAGTTGCAGTAGATATGGCACTTGGAGGATCTTCTAATACAGCGTTACATTTACCTGCGATTGCTCATGAAGCTGGAATTGACTTGACTTTAAATGACTTTAATGAAATTGCACAAAAAACTCGTCAAATTTGTAAATTGTCACCATCTGGAGAATACTTCATTGAAGACTTGTATAGAGCGGGTGGAGTTACTGGAGTTATGAAGAGATTGCTTGAAAATGAAAGATTGCATGGAGATGCGAAAACTGTAGCATTGCAAACACAAGGAGAATTGGCAAAAGATGCATTTATTAATGATGATGATGTAATTAAACCTTGGGATAAACCAGCTTACAAAACTGGAGGAATTGCTGTATTGAAAGGTAACTTGGCACCAAATGGATGTGTTGTTAAAGAAGGTGCGGTAGATCCAGAAATGTTGCAACATACAGGACCTGCGAAAGTATTTAATAGTGAAGAAGAAGCCGTTAAAGCGATTGTTGGTGGAGAAATTGTGGCAGGAGATGTTGTAATTATTAGATATGAAGGACCAAAAGGTGGACCAGGAATGAGAGAAATGTTATCGCCAACAGCTATGATTGCAGGAATGGGTCTTGATAAAGATGTTGCGTTAATTACAGATGGAAGATTTTCTGGAGCTACAAGAGGTGCTTCGATTGGACACGTTTCGCCAGAAGCAGCTTCAGGTGGAAATATTGCGATTGTTCAAAATGGAGATATTGTGGAAATTGATATTCCAAACAGATCAATTAATATTAAAATTTCTGATGAGGAAATTGAAGCTAGAAAAGCTAAATTGGAACCGTTTAAACTTCAAGTTAAAGGATACTTGAAAAAATATGCTATGCATGTGTCTTCTGCAGATAGAGGAGCAATTGAAATTTTAGATTAGTAAATATCACATTACTGTTCGTCAGAAAATAAACATTAGATGGAATTTGATATTGCTAACTTTAATCGTAATTATTAGGAAAATTTCAGAGGAGAAAAATCAAATGGTAAATGATAATGAAAGTAAAATTCTAAATGTTAAATTGACACAAGAAAAAATAAAATCAATAGTAAATGTTACTTATTCACAGCCAGTTAGTTATTTTAGGAAAAATATAAAATTGGAAATGGATATTTTAAAGCCTAATAGAGAGGGGAAATATCCGACAGTATTATTTGTGCCGGGAGGGTCTTTTGCACACAGCTATAAGGAAAATTATTTGCAACAAAGATTGGAAATAGCTAAAGCAGGTTATGTAGTCGCAAGTATGGAATATAGGACTATTCCTGATGGAGTTTTTCCGCAAAGTCTAGAAGATGTGAAGGCAGCAATAAGATTTTTAAAGGCTAATGCTGATGAGTATGGAATTGATAAGGGGAAAATAGCATTGATGGGTGAATCTGCTGGAGGTTATCTGGTAGCAATGGCAGGAGTTACAAGCGGAACTACGAATTTTGACAGGGGGGAGAATTTATCTGAAAATAGTGATGTGCAAGCAGTTATAGATATTTATGGTGTAACAGATTTTGGAGAAGTTGATTTTGATATTCCAGAAGATGCAGAAGAAGGATATAGGGCGATACTTATGTCAGTAAAGTTCTGGCTAAATGACGTAAGAAATAATATTGAATCTACAAATCCTATATCTTATATTTCAGAAAAAACGCCTCCATTTCTATTAATGCATGGAGATGCAGATACATTGGTTCTTCCGAATCAGACAGAAATACTTCATAAGGCGTTGATTAAAAATGGTGTGGACTCAAAAAGATACATAGTTCCAGGAGCGGGACATTCAGATGAATATTGGTTTCAGCCTGAAGTTACAGAATTGATAATAGATTTCTTGAACGAAAAAATAAAAAATATTTAAAGTGAGACAGGGAGTGCCTCATAAATCATAAATTATTTTTATTTGATTTATGAGGTAGCTCCTTGTAAAAAACTGAAAGAAAATTAGGGAAATAAAAAAATTGGAGAAGGTGAAAAAATTGCATAAATTATATGATTTTATGGAAGCTAGAGAACGATTGGGGACGGTTATTGAAAAGACGAAATTGATTCATAGCAATATTTTTTCTGATGAATCAGGAAACGATGTCTATATTAAACCTGAAAACTTACAAAGAACAGGTGCATTTAAAATAAGAGGTGCTTATAATAAAATTGCAAAATTGACTGAAGAAGAGAAAAAAAGAGGAGTAATTGCAGCATCAGCTGGAAATCATGCACAAGGAGTGGCACTAGCTGCTCAAAAATTGGGAATTAAAGCTGTAATTGTTATGCCTAAACATACGCCACTTATTAAGGTTGAAGCGACTAGAAGATATGGTGCAGAAGTTATTTTGACTGGAGAAGTTTATGACGAGGCTTATGAATATGCAAAAAAATTGCAGGAAAAAGAAGGGTATACTTTCGTGCATCCGTTTAATGACGAAGATGTGATTGAAGGGCAAGGAACCATTGCTTTGGAAGTGTTGGAGGAGTTGCCAGATGCAGATGTGATTTTAGTGCCTGTTGGTGGAGGAGGTTTGATTTCTGGGATAGCTTGTGCAGCTAAACTAAAAAATCCTCTAATAAAAATAATAGGAGTTGAACCAGAAGGTGCAGCAAGTGCCTTAGAGGCTAGAAGAAGTCATCATGTAGTTGAACTTGATGAAGCAAATACAATTGCAGATGGAACAGCTGTTAAAAAAATTGGTGAAATTACATTTGACTATATTGAAAAATATGTAGATGACATAGTTACTGTATCTGATTATGAGCTAATGGCGGCATTTTTGGTCTTGGTTGAGAAACATAAAATTGTTGCAGAAAATTCAGGAATTTTATCTGTAGCAGGATTGAAAAAATTAAATGTTAAAGGGAAAAAAATAATTTCAATAATAAGTGGCGGTAATATAGATGTATTAACTATTTCATCTATGATTAATAAAGGATTGGTAGCTAGAGGAAGAATTTTTACATTTGCGGTTGATTTGCCTGATAAACCAGGACAATTGGTGGCTGTGTCACAAATTCTTTCGGAACAAAATGCGAATGTAATTAGACTTGAACATAATCAGTTTAAGAATTTAGACAGATTCCATGAAGTTGAATTACAAGTTACAGTTGAAACAAATGGAGAAGAACATATTAATAAAATAACTAAAGAATTTGAGAAAAAAGGATATATAATTAGAAGATTAAATGCACAAGCAATGATGGATGATTAGAAAATAAAAAATTAAGAAAAGGTGGTTGAAACAATGAGTGAAACTAAGATGATAAACGGTGGTAGAATTTTACTGGAATCGCTACATAGATTAGGAATAACAGATATTTTTGGATATCCTGGAGGAGCGGTAATTCCAATATTTGATGAAATTTATAGTTATGACAAAATAAATTACTATTTTGCAAGACATGAGCAAGGATTGTCACATGCGGCAGATGGTTATGCGAGAGTTTCTGGGAAAGTGGGAGTTTGTCTTGCGACTTCAGGGCCTGGTGCGACAAACATGGTTACAGGAATAATGACAGCACATATGGATTCTGTACCAATGATTGCAATAACTGGACAAGTTAGATCAAATTTATTGGGAAGAGATGCTTTCCAAGAAACTGATACAGTTGGAATTACAATGCCAATTACAAAATGTAATTATTTGATTCAAAATATAAAAGAAATACCTAGAGTTGTAAAAGAGGCTTACTACATTGCGACAACAGGTAGACCAGGACCAGTTCTTATTGATATTCCAAACGATATTCAAGTTCATCAAATTCCATATGAAGAATTTGAAAGATTATTTAATGAAGAAATTGAATTAGAAGGATATTCGCCAACTTATGAAGGGCACCAAGGTCAAATAAAAAGAGCAATTAAATTGATAAAAGAAGCGAAAAAACCATTGATAATTGCGGGAGCAGGAGTCTTGAAATCGAAAGCGTCGAAAGAATTGTTTGAATATGCAGAAAAGACACAGACACCTGTAGCTACGACATTGCTTGGATTGGGAGCATTTCCTGAATCGCACGAATTATCTCTTGGAATGTTAGGAATGCACGGAACTGTACCGGCGAATTATGCGACAGATGAGGCAGATTTAGTAATTGCAGCTGGAATTAGATTTGATGACAGAATTGCTGGAAATCCAAGTAAATTTGTTGAAAATGCGAAAGTTATTCACATTGACATTGATCCAGCTGAAATTGATAAGAATAAAAGGGCTGATGTACCAATTGTTGGGGATTTAAAACATGTGTTGACTGATATTAATGCTGAAATTGAGCCGCAAACTCACGAGGAATGGGTTAAAAAAGTTGTTGAATGGAAAAAAGAATATCCATTAGGACATAGAGAAGTTGGGGAAGATAAATTGCTTCCGCAAGAAGTTCTAAAAGCGATTGACGATATCTTGCAAGGGGACACAATTGTTGTAACTGATGTTGGTCAACATCAAATGTGGGCTGCTCAATATTTCACTTACAAAAATCCTGACTCAATCGTAACTTCAGGAGGAGCTGGAACAATGGGATTTGGACTTCCTGCGGCAATTGGAGCACAAATAGGAGCACCTGATAAAAAAGTCGTGTTAATCGTTGGAGATGGTGGTTTCCAAATGACGGTGCAAGAATTAATGATGATTAAACAGTATAATTTGCCAGTAAAAGTTGTTATTTTGAACAATTCTTACTTGGGAATGGTTAGACAATGGCAAGAATTATTTAAAGACAGAAGATATTCATTCGTTAATCTGGAAATAAATCCAGACTTTATAAAAATTGCAGAAGCGTATGGAATTAAAAATGCAAAACTTACAAATAAAGAAGATTTGAGAACAAAATTAAAAGATTTAATATTATCTGATGAAGGTGTGTTAATCGAATGTGTTGTTGAAAAAGAAGAAAATGTATTCCCGATGATTCCAGCAGGAAAAACTGTAAGTCAAATGATTGGAAAGAAAGGTGTGTTAGAAAATGAATAGAGAGCATGAAATTTTAATAATTGCAAAAAATACTGATGGAATTGTGTCGAGAATAATGTCTTTATTCAACAGAAGAGGATATTCCGTTTTAAAAATGACAGCAGGAGTTACAAATAAACCTGGTTATGCGAGATTGACAATGACAGTAGAAGGAGACGACAAAACATTAAATCAAATTCAAAAACAAGTTTATAAAATTGTGGATGTTGTAAAAGTAAAAGTTTTCCCAGTTGAAAATGTTATTAGAAGGGAATTGATGTTAATAAAAGTGAAATCTGATCCAGAAACTAGAGCGCAAATCGTACAAGTTGCTGATATTTACAGAGGAAAAGTTTTAGATGTATCACCAACTTCACTAGTTGTTGAACTTACAGGAGATGTGAAAAAATTGCGTGGATTTGTAGAAATTATGCATAATTATGGAGTTTTAGAAATTGCGAAAACTGGGGTTGTAGCGATGAGTCGTGGAGAAAAATTGTAGAATTTTAGAAATTTTGAATTGGATTTTGGAATTTTAGGATTGAATATTAATGAATAGTAATAAATATTGATTAGAAAAAATGTTTTGATAAAATGGAGAAAAAATATTGAAATAGTACAGAAAGAAGGTACAGAAAATGAGTGTAAGTCAGCATTGGGAAAAGGAAAAGTATGAGAAAAATGCACGGTTTGTTTCGGATTATGGGAAGGAACTGATTGAATGGCTGAATCCGAAAAAAGATGAATATATTTTGGATTTAGGCTGTGGAGATGGTGTATTGACTAAGGAAATTTCAAAATATGGGTGCAAAGTTTTAGGACTAGATGGAAGTCAGAAATTTGTTGAAGCGACTAGAAAATTGGGAGTTGATGCGATACAAGGCGATGCACAGAATATGAATTTTGAAAATGAATTTGATGCAATTTTTTCCAATGCGGCACTTCATTGGATGACAAATCCTGATAAAGTTTTGGAAGGTGTGGCAAAAGCACTCAAAAAAGGTGGACGATTTGTGGTCGAAATGGGTTGCAAAGGAAATGTGGAAAAAATAGAAAATGCAATGTTTGAAGTTGCAAGAAGACATAATTTTAAAGCTGTAAAATGCTGGTTTTTTCCGACAGAAAAAGAGGGAATTACTTAATAAATATGGCTTAAAAGTGAAAAGAATGATAAGTTTTTCTCGTCCAACTTTACTTCCTACAGGGATAAAAGGATGGCTACAAACCTTTTCTGCACCTGCTTTTGTGAATATTCCGAAAGAAATGCACGAAAAATTGATTGATGAAATAGCTGAAAAAGTGGAAAAAGAGCTTGAAAAAAATGAAAATGGACAAATTATAGCTGATTATGTAAGATTGAGATTTGAAGCTGTGAAGGAATAGTAAATTTTTGTTTTTAAAGTGAACTTTTTTTAGAGTGAATATTTTGAAAGAAATTTTTGAATTTGATAAATTGAGATATAGAAAATAAAAAAGCGAAACAAGAAAATTAATTTACAAGGAGAATAAGACAATGAAAACGCATATTAAAATATTCGATACAACACTAAGAGATGGAGAACAAACACCAAGAGTTAATCTTAATGCTGAAGAAAAATTAAGAATTGCAAAACAATTGGAAAGTTTGGGAGTGGATATAATTGAAGCTGGATTTGCTGTAGCATCGCCTGGAGATTTTGAAGCTGTAAAAATGATTGCTGAAAATGTAAAAAATTCAACAGTTTGTAGTTTATCAAGAGCTGTGAAAAAAGATATTGAAGCGGCAGGAGAGGCTCTAAAAGGTGCGGCAAAACCTAGAATTCATACATTTATTGCGACTTCGCCTATTCATAGAGAATTTAAGTTGAAAATGACAAAAGAGCAAATTCTTGAAAGAGTAAAAGAAATGGTGGAACTTGCAAAATCATTTGTTGATGATGTTGAATTTTCTTCAGAAGATGCGACCAGAACAGAAAAAGAATTTTTGGTAGAGGTGTATGAAACAGCTATAAAAGCTGGAGCTACTACATTAAATGTGCCTGATACTGTGGGTTACAGAACTCCAAATGAAATGTTTGAACTTATAACTTATTTGAGAAAAAATGTAAAAGGAATTGAAAATGTTGATATTTCTGTGCATTGTCACGATGATTTGGGACTTTCTGTAGCAAATTCAGTTGCGGCAATTCAAGCTGGAGCAACTCAAATTGAATGTACAATTAACGGACTTGGCGAAAGAGCTGGAAATACTTCACTTGAGGAAATTGCAATGATTTTGAAAACAAGAAAAGATTTATTTGAAGAATACTACACAAATATTGACTCAAAACAAATTTACCCAACAAGTAAATTAGTAAGCCTTTTGACAGGAGTTGCAACACAGCCAAATAAAGCAATTGTTGGAGCAAATGCATTTGCACACGAATCAGGAATTCATCAACACGGAGTTTTAGCAAATCCTGAAACTTACGAAATTATGAGTCCAGAATCTGTAGGAAGAAATCCAGACAGCTTGGTACTTGGAAAACATTCAGGAAAACACGCTTTTATACAAAAGTTGGAATCTTTAGGATTTGACCATGTTGGAAGTGACAGAGTGGAAGAATTATTTGTACAATTTAAAAAATTGGCAGACAAGAAAAAATATGTTTTAGATGAAGACATTATCGCATTAGTTGCTGGAGATGCGGCAAAAATCGAAGGAAGAATCAAATTGACTCACTTTGAAATTTCAAGACAAGAAGGTAAAAAACCAAAAGCTACAGTTACAATCGACTTGGATGGAGAAAAATTGGTTAAAGAAGCTCTTGGAGATGGACCAGTTGATGCAGCTTACAATGCAGTTAATTTGGCAGTGAGCGACACTTTTGTATTGGAAGAATACAAATTGGAAGCAATTACAGGGGATACGGATGCACAGGCACAGGTTGTTGTTATAATTGAGAAAAATGGAAACAGATTTATTGGTAGAGGACAGAGTACGGATGTGGTTGAGGCTAGTATTAAGGCTTATATTAATGGGATAAATAGACTTTATAATAAGTAATTTTAAGAGGGAGGGGATTTTGATGGAAATATCAAATAATTACATTAATGAAATAAAGAAAATACTTAAAAATGCTAGACAAAAAGCATATACTGCTGTAAATTCAGCTATGGTGGAAGCATATTGGAAAATTGGTAGACGAATTGTAGAAGAAGAACAGCGAGGAAAAGAAAGAGCTGAATATGGTAAAGAAATTGTCAAAAATTTATCAAAAGAATTGACAGAAGAATTTGGAAAAGGATTTAGTAGAAGAACATTATGGGAAATGCGGAAATTGTATGTATATTTCTCAGATTATGAAAAAGTGCGAACACTGTTCGCACAATTGACATGGTCTCATTTTCAAAAAGAGTTAAGAGTTTCTGATGAGAAAGCTAGAATATTTTATTTGACGGAAGCAGCAGAAAATACGTGGTCTGTAAGAACATTAGATCGAAATATATCTACACTTTTGCAAGTAAATATATAAATTATCTGCCTAGTGAAGAGGAATTAATAAATGAAATAGAAAGGCAGAAGACATTGTTTGAAAGTAGAAATAATAATGAAGTGGAATATTAATTAGAAAATTGATTACGGAGAGAAGGAAATTTTAAAATGGAAACAATAATTTTTTCACACCCATGGAATGGAAGTTTCAATAAAGCAATTTTAGATAAAGTAGTGGAAAATTTGGAGAAAACAAAAGAAAAATATACGATTATAGATTTGAATAAAGATGGATTCAATCCTGTGATGACTGAAAAAGATTTGGAGTTGTATTCACAAGGAAAAAGTGCTGATCCTTTAGTTCTGAAATATCAGGAAATTTTGAAAAATACAGATGAATTAATATTAATTTTTCCGATTTGGTGGATGTCATTACCTGCGATATTAAAAGGATTTTTGGATAAAGTTATGTTGAGAGGATTTGCTTATGAAAGTGGGAAATATGGAATAAAAGGACTTTTACCAATAAAATCGGCTAAAATGATTACAACGGCTGAAGCACCAAAGGTTTTATTAAATATAATGGGGTTTGGAATGACGATGAGAAAGGCGAATCTTGGTGGAGTCGGAATAAAAAACACAAAATGGATTCATTATAGTTTAAGAGAAAAAGGAAAAGATGAAGACAGGAAGAAATTTCTTGAAAAAGTTGGGAAATTTGTGAGTGAATAGAAATTGGATCGGCATTTATTTTATTTAGAAGGAGAAAAGATGAAGACAAAAAGTTGGATTATTAAATTTTTGTTGGTTTTTGCGGGACTAATTGTGATATTTTTAATTTATTCTCATTATGAATATAGGCATATTAAAATTAGGACAATTGAGATAAAGTCAAAAGATATTCCAAAAGAATTTGATGGGAAAAGAGTGCTGTTTGTGGCGGATTTTCAGTATGATACGATGACACGGTTTAATAGAAAGCAGCAGAAAAAGGCAATTGAACTGATTAATGCACAAAAAAAGGATATGATTCTTTTAGGTGGAGATTATGCGACTTGGGAGAAAAATATTCCTAAGTTTTATGAAGATGCTAAAAATATTAAAATTCCTGAACTTGGAGTATATGCGATTTATGGAAATCATGAGTATCCAGGTGAAAAGGAAACTGCTGAAAATATGAAAAAAATTGGATTTAATATGCTTACAAATGAAAATAGAAAAGTAACGATAAATAACGAAAAAATATATATTGCAGGAGTGACTGATTTGTGGCATGGAAAGCCTGATGCGAAAAAAGCTCTTGAAGGTACGAAAAAAGAAGACTTTGTGTTGTTTTTAACTCATAATCCTGAATATTTTGAGAAAATGTCAGAAGCTGAAAAGGAAAAAACTGATATGATTCTAGCAGGGCATACTCACGCTGGACAGGTTACTTTTTTTGGAAAAATTATTGTATCGGCAGTGAAGGATAAGAAAAAATATGGCTATGGAATGAAAGAGTACGGCGGACATAAAATTTATATTACTTCTGGAGTTGGTGGTGCTTTTCTTGAGATGTTTATTCGATTTTTTGCACAGCCTGAAATTGTGATTTTTGAGTTGAAGAGAATTAATTAAAATTTGGAAGTGGTGCGATATGGAAGATAAAGAATTAAAGAAGTTAGCGAAAGATATTTTTGAAAAAATAGAAAAAAAATATCAAGAAACGGCAAAAGAAATGATGGTTGCAGATGCTTCGGTCAGTGCTTCAAAAGAAATAAAAATAACGGATAGCAAAATTGAAGGGATTCCGTATATTCCAATAGGGAGAAAAATTCCAACAAATTCAGAAGGGAAACAGTTTATGTTTCTTGCACAGATAAATTGTGTTGATTTAAAGGGTCTAGAAGATTTTCCAAAAGAAGGGATTTTGCAATTTTGGGTTTTGGGAGATGACTTAATGGGATTAGATTTTGATAACAGTACAAATCGGAATGGTTTTGATGTAATTTATTATGAAAAAATTGAAGATTACTATTCGGCAGCTGAGTTTAAGAAAATGTATAATCCTTACAAATATGACCCGGCATGGGATTTTTTGATAGCACATCATCCTTGCAAAATGGAATTTTCTTTGGGAAAACAAAAAGAGAATTTAGATTATGATTTTTTAGATATTTTATTTGAAAAAGTATGGGAAGAAGAAAATTTTAAATTTGATGAAAAAGATAAATTATCTGAAGAAGTGGAAGAAATTTATGGATATGAATTTTATGAAGAAAATATTGGTACAAAATGTAATGGATTTCCATTTTTCACACAATCTGAACCAAGAAAAGGCGATGAAATGAATGAATACGATACTTTGTTATTTCAAATCAATAGTGGAAAAGAAATAATGATTGGAGATTGTGGAGTGATGAATTTTTTTATTAATCGTGAAAAGTTGAAAAACAGGGACTTTTCAGATGTTTTCTACAATTGGGATTGTTATTGATTTTATTGGGTAGACAGGAAAATATAAGTCCGTTTGTGATTGAAAAAAATGATAGAGCATTGTATATGAACTATTTGAGGGAACAAAATGCAGATATTATTTTAGATAAAGTGAAAGAATTGCAAGAATTTGAAAAGAAACGAATGGAACAATTTTAAATAGGTTAATAAATTAAAAAAATATAAATAAAAAATTTGGAGAGAAAATCGGAGGAGAAAAAATGTCAGAAATTAAAAATAAAGAGAAAAAACCAAAAACTTTGTTTGATAAAGTTTGGGAAAAACATGTGATTACGGGAGAACCTGGGGAAGCACAACTTTTGTATATTGATTTGCACTTGATTCATGAAGTTACTTCGCCACAAGCGTTTTCAGGATTGAGAATTGCAGGGAGAAAGGTTAGAAGACCTGATTTGACATTTGGAACAATGGATCACAATACGCCAACAATTATGGCTGACAGAATGAATATTAAAGATAAAGTTTCAAAGGCACAGTTGGATGCATTGTCAGCTAACTGTAAAGAATTTGGAATTGAGTTGGTTGATATGTTTAATGAAAATAATGGAATTGTGCATATGGTTGGACCTGAACAAGGATTGACACAGCCTGGAAAAACTGTAGTTTGTGGAGATAGCCATACTGCGACTCATGGAGCTTTTGGAGCTTTGGCATTTGGAATTGGAACAAGTGAAGTGGAACATGTTTTGGCGACACAGACAATTTGGCAAAAGAAACCAAAAACAATGGGAATTGAAATAACTGGTGAATTGCAAAAAGGTGTTTATGCGAAGGATATAATTTTGCATATTATTAAAACTTACGGAATTGGGCTAGGAAATGGGTATGCATTTGAGTTTTTTGGAGATACAATTAGAAATATGTCAATGGAAGGAAGAATGACAATTTGTAACATGGCAATTGAAGGAGGAGGGAAATCAGGAATTATCGCACCTGACGAAACTACTTTTGAATATGTAAGAGGAAGAAGATTTGCACCAAAAGGTGAAGAATTTGATAAAAAAGTGGCTGAATGGAAAGAATTGTACACAGATTCTGTAGATGCATTTGACAAATACATAAAAGTTGATGTTTCAAACCTTGAACCGCAAGTAACTTGGGGAACAAACCCTGAAATGGGAATTGGAATAAGTGAAAGATTCCCTGAAATTAAAGATGTAAACTATGAAAGAGCATACAACTACATGGGACTTACACCAGGAGGATCACCTTATGATATTCCATTAAAACATGTATTTATCGGATCTTGCACAAATGGAAGATTAGCAGACTTAGAAATTGCAGCAAAAATTGTAAAAGGAAAAAAAGTTGCTCCAAACATTACAGCAGTAGTCGTTCCAGGATCACAACTTGTTAAAAAAGCAGCTGAAGAAAACGGAATCGCACAAATATTCAAAGACGCAGGATTTGAGTGGAGAGAAGCTGGATGCTCAACTTGCTTAGGAATGAACCCAGACTTAATCCCAAGCGGAGAACACTGTGCGTCAACTTCAAACAGAAACTTTGAAGGAAGACAAGGAAAAGGAGCAAGAACTCACTTAGTAAGTCCAGCAATGGCAGCAGCAGCGGCAATTTATGGAAAATTTGTGGATGTTAGAGAATTGGATGAGGTGAAATAGGAATTTTAGTATAAGGGAAACGATATATTATGAAAGTAAAATTGATGAATTTTAGCAAGATATTAATTTTTATTATATTATGTTTAATATTGATCCTTTACAATTTAGATATTTTTACCAGTACAATGCTAATTTTAATTTATTCAATTTTAAATTCAATTAATATTTTTGATAACAAAATGAAAATAGATTATGAAAAATTGGTACTTCAAGGTGCAACAGGATTATATCTTCAAAGAGATCTTCTTTTTTTGGATAATGAAAATTTTTTAACAGTTAAAATTTTATCAATATTTTTCATAATTTTAATACTTTATATTATAAAAATGAATTTAAAAAATAAGAACATAAAAAAATATTTTGATATTCTTTTATTAATCTCTGTTATAAAATACATATATTTAAAATTTTTTATGTTTAATTTTATTATTTATTCATTATTTTATATGTTTTCATTTATAGTAAAAGTATATTTTATTGACATTATAATAATAATATTTTTTTTAAGGAAAATATGCAATTTAAAAATAAAAAGTGATTATTATATTTATTTGTTTATTATTTTGTGTATAATTATTAGAATAAAAGTAATTTTTTAGAAGGTATGCAATGGGAAAAATAAAAAATAGTATAGAAGATATTAAAAATACTGTTTTTAACGCAAAAAAGAATTTATCACCATTTTTTTAAATCAAAAGGAAAAAGGAATAGGTACTTATGATCTTGTAGTTGAAACTTCTGCATTTAAAAAATGGGAAGAAAATAAATTGGCGGACCATTTTTAAATTTTATTGTATATATTTCAAAAGAAAAAGTCTATAGTAAAACAAGATACCTTAGACCATAAAAATTAAAATAAAAAAACAAGGAGAAAAATATGAAACCATTTACAAAATATGAAGGAACAATCGTTCCAATAATGAATAACAACATAGATACAGATCAATTAATTCCAAAACAATACTTGAAAAGTATTGAAAAAACAGGATTTGGAAAACATGTTTTCGATGAGTGGAGATATAACGAAGACGGATCTGATAATATGGATTTTAATTTGAATAAGCCAGAATACAAAAATGGAACAATTTTAATTACTGGAGAAAATTTTGGTTGCGGATCGAGTAGAGAACACGCTGCTTGGGCATTGCAAGATTATGGAATTCATGTAATCGTGGCGGGAGGATATTCGGGAATTTTTTACATGAATTGGTTAAATAACGGACATTTGCCAATTACATTGCCAGAAGCAGATAGAATCGAATTATCAAAATTGTCTGGAGATGCGAAAGTTACAGTTGATTTGGAAAACAATAAATTGATTGCGAATGGAAAAGAATATGTTTTTGAGCTGGAAGAAAGCTGGAAACAAAGATTGCTTAAGGGGTTGGATTCGATTGGGTTGACTTTGCAGCATGAAGATGAGATTAGAAAATATGAGGAAAGTCATAAGTAGTTAAAAAAGGAGTAAAAATGAAAAATTGGGAAGTCATAGATGGAGAGCATACTCGTAAAGTGATGTGGATAAATCATGAAATAGAAATGAAATTGTATTGTAATGGTGAAGATGACATTGATGAAGAGGAAATTGATGAAATAAAAGTCGAAGAAATGGTTGAAAAAATTTTAGAAAAGAAAGAATATTGGGATACAAAGTGTAAAGATTTATTTGCTGATGAATTTGTTGACTGGTTTAATGAAGAAAAATGGGTAAAACCAGAATATGCTGAAATTTATTATGAAACAAAGAGTATTGATGAAGTGGAGAAAAAATTACTTAAAATAATTGGAAAAGAAGATACAGAAAAAATTATGAAGAATAATTTTTTAACAAAAAAAGCGTTTAAAAAGTTGCTTGATAATGAAGATATGGTAATTACACTTGATTATAGCGATGAGGAAGAAAGTTCTAATTTTATAATCAGTATGTATGAAAGAATATTTTTTGTGGATAAAGAATTTTGTGCTTGTTTTAATTTTAATGGAGAAATAGAAGAATTTTTTATGGATTAAAGAATAAAATGTGTTTGGGAACTGTAAAATAATAGAAAAATTTGGAAAAAAATGTGATTTTTGTAAAAGTTGTTGAATTAAATATTTTGAGTTTTCAGGCACATTTTTTTGAAGAAACGAAAGTTTATGTAGTAAAAAGGAATTGAATAGAGGGAATGAAAAAAGAAAAAACTTTCTGAATAAAGCGAGGATTAGAATATGATAAAAAAAGAAGTTTTGATACCGAATATTGTTACTGCTGGAAATATATTTATGGGTTATTTGAGTATTTTAGAAACAATTAAAGGAAATTTTGTTACAAGTATTTGGTTTATAATTTTAGCAATGTTTTTTGATAGTATTGATGGTCAGGTTGCTAGAAAATTTAATGCTTTTACTGAATTTGGAAAGGAATTTGATTCTTTTTGTGATGCATTTTCTTTTGGTTTGGCACCAGCATTGCTGATATATTTTCTCTTGGAAAAAGAAATGAACGGAAGCATATTCGTGGTTCTCATTTCATTCGTTTATGCTATTTGTGGAGTAATTAGATTAGCAAGATTCAATATTGATACAATTTCTTCTAGCGAAAAGTCTGATTTTGTTGGTATGCCAATACCAAATGCAGCAGGAATGATTTGTTCGTATATTTTAGTGTGTAATGCGATTGAAAAAAATTTAGGAATTGATTTTTTTAATCTAAAATTTTTCGTTGCAATCATTGTAATTGCATCAATTTTAATGATAAGTACAATTCCATTTAAGGTACCAACAAAAATATTCGATTATCTTCCAAAAGAACGAAAATGGCTCATTGCTTTAATTTTAGTAATAATCTTAGCATTAAAATATTTTCTTTTTATTTTCAGTTTTGGATATGTAATTGTTACACTTATTAATTTTTTTATAAGAAATAACGATAAATATTGATTTTTACGCTATTTAGTAATATAATTACATTGTATAACAAAAGTATTACAAAGGAGTGGTGAAAATGGCTACAGTAACAGCGAGAGTTGATGAAAATGTGAAAAAGGAAGCGGAAACTTTATTTAAGAAAATGGGGCTTAATATGAGTACAGCGATGAATTTATTTTTGAAGAAGTGTATTTTGGAGCAAGGGATTCCGTTTGAGTTGAAAATTCCGAATGAAGAGATAGAAGAAAATATTCAAGAAAATGAAAATTTAAAATAGATAAAAGTTTAAAAGAAAGGAAGTAAAAAAAATGAACTATAAAATTGCATTATTAAAAGGGGACGGAATTGGTCCAGAAATCGTTGATGAAGCGGTAAAAGTTTTGAATAAAATTGGAGAAAAATTTGGGCATAAATTTGAGTATACTCAAGGATATTTGGGAGGAGAATCTATTGATAAATATGGGATTCCTTATTCTGAAGAAACTGCGAAAATTTGTAAAGAAAGTGATTCGATTTTGTTGGGATCAGTTGGAGGGCCTAAATGGGATAATGTTGAGCCTGATAAAAGACCTGAAAAAGGACTTCTTGCGATAAGAAAAGACTTGGGAGTTTACACAAATTTAAGACCAGCGGTTTTGTTTAAGCAATTGAAAAGTGCTAGTCCATTGAAGGATGAAATAATTGGAGAAGGGCTAGATGTAATGATAGTTAGAGAGCTTACAGGAGGAATTTATTTCGGTCCTAGAGAATATTCTGATGAAAAAGCTGTCGATACATTGCCATATACAAAAGTAGAAATTGAAAGAATAGCAAAAAAAGCGTTTGAAATTGCAAAATTAAGAGGAAAAAAAATAACAAGTGTGGATAAACACAATGTTTTAGATACTTCAAAATTGTGGAGAAAAACAGTAGATGAACTTGCAAAAGATTATCCAGAAGTGGAAGTTTCCCACATGTATGTGGATAACGCTGCAATGCAATTGATTGCAAATCCAAGACAATTTGATGTAATTTTGACAGACAATATGTTTGGAGATATTTTATCAGATGAAGCTTCAATGCTTACAGGTTCTTTAGGAATGTTGCCATCAGCAAGTTTAGGAGACGGAAAAGTTGGACTTTATGAACCAAGCCACGGTTCAGCACCAGACATTGCAGGACAAAATATTGCAAATCCAATCGCAACAATTTTATCAGCATCAATGATGTTAAGATACGCATTTAACTTGACAAAAGAAGCAGATGCAATTGAAAAAGCAATCGAAGAAGTATTGGAAGATGGGTTCAGAACAGTAGATATTTATACTGATGGAATGAAAAAAGTTGGAACGGCTGAAATGGGAACTGAAATTGCTAATAGAATATAATTTACTTTTTTGAATTATAAATTTTGACATTAAATTCAAAAAATTTTTAAATTTTCTCAAAATTAATTTTATGTAAATAATCGAAAAATAATTTTTATAAACAATAACAAAAAAGAAAGGATGGTTTTTTATGGAAGAAATTTTACATTACGAAAACATAACTTTCAGACGAGAAGGAAGAGAAATTTTAAAAGGTGTTGACTGGCACATAAATAAAGGAGAAAACTGGGCTTTATTAGGATTAAATGGTTCTGGGAAATCGACTCTTTTGGGAATGATTCCAGCTTACACTTTTCCAACTTCAGGAGAAGTGCGAGTTTTTGGTCATAAATTTGGAAATTATGCTTGGACAAAAATTCGAGATAGAGTTGGTTTTGTAAGTTCTACTTTGAATAATTTTTTGAGTACATTAAATTCTCAAAAATTGAAAGATATTGTGATTTCTGGGAAATTTAATTCGATTGGAATTTATCAGGAAGTGACGGATGAAGATAGGAAAAAAGCTGAAAAAATAATTGAAGATTTTGGGATAACTTACATTAAGGATAAATATTTTGCAACATTGTCACAAGGTGAGCAAAGACGGACATTACTTGCACGGGCATTTATGAATGAGCCAGATTTATTGATTTTAGATGAACCTTGTTCAGGATTGGATGTAAAATCTCGAGAATATTTATTGTCTGTCTTGGAAAAAAATTCTAAAAATGAAAATGCGATTCCATTTATTTATGTGACACATCAAATCGAGGAAATAATACCTTCAATAACTCATGTGACACTTTTAAAGGATGGGAAAGTTTTTGCGAAAGGTAGAAAAAAAGATATTTTGACAGATGAAGTTTTATCGGAAATGTTTGAGATGCCAGTAAAAGTTGTTTGGGAAAATGATAGACCTTGGTTGATTGTGAAATAAATTCAATAATCATCTAAAAGGAGTTGAGTTTTTATGGATAAAAGCAAAAAATTCATGGCAGTAATTTTGGCATTACTTGCAGCTATTTTTTATGCAATAAATACACCGTTTTCTAAAATACTTTTGGATAAGATTTCTCCCACATTTATGGCATCTTTTCTATATCTAGGAGCAGGGATTGGTGTAGGTATTATGTACTTATTTCATAGAAAAAATGAGGAAAAGCATGAAAAATTAACTAAGTCAGATCTTCCATATACTATTGGAATGATTATTCTTGATATTGCAGCACCTATATTTCTAATGATTGGTATAAATATTGGTTCAGCTTCAAATGCTTCATTGCTTGGTAATTTTGAAATTGTAGCAACAACCCTTATTGCTCTTCTAGTATTTAAGGAGAAAGTAACGTCAAAGTTATGGATTGCTATTGGTTTTATTACAATATCAAGTATAGTTCTTTCATTTGAAGGAGCTGAAAGTTTCAAATTTTCGTTAGGTTCATTATTTGTAATATTAGCAACTTGCTGTTGGGGACTTGAAAATAACTGTACAAGAAAACTTTCGGGTAAAAGTACTTATGAGATTGTTACTTTAAAAGGATTTTTCTCTGGTAGTGGTTCGTTTATAGTTGCTTTTATTTTAAGAGAAAGTATTCCTGAAATTAGATATATAGCAATTGCTTTATTACTTGGATTTGTAGCGTATGGACTCAGCATTTTTATGTATATCAGAGCACAAAGAGATTTAGGTGCCGCTAAAACTAGTGCATATTATGCTGTAGCTCCGTTTGTAGGTACTTTCTTAGCATTTGTAGTAAATGGAGAAAAACTTACTTTAGTGTACTTCGTTGGACTTGTCTTTATGCTAATTGGGAGTGCGTTTGTTGTGTATGATACAATGGTTAAATATCACAGTCATAGTCATTCGCACATAATAGTTCATACTCACGATGGGACAACGCATACACATGTTATTACTCATGAGCATGGTCATAGTCATTTTATATCAGAAGAAAAACATAATCATAAGCATAAAAATTATATAAATAGTAAAGAACATAAATTGTTACATAATAAAGGAGAAAAGAATTAAAAATATATAAAATATATTAATACCTAAAAAAAAAATATTTGCAAATATTTTTAAAAAGTGTATAATATAAACATACAAAATTTAGGAGGATTATAAAAATGGCAGGAAATATTTTAGGAACAACAGTTTACTATGATGCTGATTGCGATTTAAGTAAATTGGAAGGTAAAAAAATTACAGTTTTAGGGTATGGATCTCAAGGACATGCTCATGCATTAAATTTAAAAGAAGGTGGATTTGATGTAACTGTTGGACTTAGAAAAGGTTCTAAATCTTGGTCAGTAGCAGAAGAAGCTGGATTTACAGTAAAAGAAACTGCAGATGCTGTAAAAGGTGCTGACATCGTTATGATCTTAATTCCAGATGAATTACAAGCAGAAACTTATGCAAAAGATATCGCACCAAACTTAAAAGAAGGAGCATATATTGCATTTGGACATGGATTTAACATTCATTTCAAAAAAATTGTTCCAAGAGATGATATAAGTGTATTTATGGTTGCACCAAAAGGACCTGGACACTTAGTAAGAAGAACTTTCCAAGAAGGAAGTGGAGTACCTTGTTTAGTAGCAGTAGAAAAAGATCCAGCAGGAGATGCTATGGAAGTAGCTAAAGCTTGGGCATCAGCAATTGGTGGAGGAAGATCAGGAATTCTAGAAACTACATTTAAACAAGAAACTGAAACTGACTTATTCGGAGAACAAGTAGTATTATGTGGTGGAGTTGTAGAACTTATGAAAGTTGGATTTGAAGTATTGACTGAAGCTGGATATGACCCAGTAAATGCTTACTTTGAATGTATTCACGAAATGAAATTGATTGTTGATTTAATCTATGAAGGTGGACTTGCAACTATGAGAAATTCTATTTCAAATACAGCTGAATATGGAGATTATATCACAGGACCAAAAATTATTACACCTGCAACTAAAGAAGCTATGAGAGGTGTTTTAAAAGACATCCAAAGTGGTAAATTTGCTGATGACTTCTTAGCAGATTACAGAGCAGGACAACCATTCTTAAAAGAAAAAAGAGAAGAGTTTGCTAATCACGGAGTAGAAAAAGTTGGAGCGGAATTAAGAAAATTAATGCCTTGGATTAAAAAATAGTTAATATAAAAACAAACAGGCTGGGATTCTCCCAGTCTTTTTTACTAAAAATATAGAAAGAGTTGGTGACGGATGATATTTTTAACATCACTTACGAGCATATTTGGAATAGTCTTTATTATAGGATTAGGATATGTTCTAAGAAAGAAAAATTGGTTTCATGACAGTTTTAGTGCAAATATTTCAAAATTGATAACAAATGTAGCATTACCTGCTTCAATATTTTATTCAGTTTTAAAATATTTAAAGTTAGATGAATTATTGAAATTATCAGATAGATTGTTATATACTTTTGCTTCGGTAATTATCGGATATGTTGTTGCAATTTTATTGATAAAAGTTTTTAAAATTAGAAGAGGTAGACGAGGAGTCTTTATAAATGCTGTAGTTAATGCTAATACAATTTTTATAGGAATGCCGTTAAATGTAGCTTTATTTGGTGAAGCAAGTATGCCATATTATTTGATGTACTACATCACTAATACGGTATCGATTTGGACATTGGGAGCATTTTTTGTTGCAAATGATCCTATTTATGATAGTGAGAATTTAGAGAAAAAAGGATTTGACTGGAGAAAGTTGTTATCTCCACCATTGGTAGGATTTCTAATAGCATTAATATTTTTAGGATTTAGAATACCAGTTCCTGAATTTATTTCTTCGACATTGAATTATATTGGAAGTATTGTTACACCATTGTCATTGATGTATATAGGAATAGTTTTGGCAGATGCTGGACTTCATAGTATTCATTTTGATAGAGATACAATACTAGCATTAGTATGCAGATTTGTTTTGTCGGCAGTTGTAATGATGGCATTAATAATGTTAAATGCTGCTGTTTCAAATGATTTTACATCTTTAGATAGAAAAACCTACATGATACAAGCTACTGCACCAGTATTTGCAGTATTGCCAATTTTAGTTCACGAAGCTAAAGGAGATGTAAAATACGCTACAAATGTGGTAACAACAAGTACAATTTTATTCGTAATTGTTATACCAACAATTTTATCATTTGTGAAATAATTTTTAGAGAGCTAAATGGCTCTCATTTTTTATGAATCATTTTATAAATTTTTTTGAAAAATTGAAAAAAAATATATATTTTTTTTGAAAAATATAGTATAATTAGTTGTACAAATAAAATATTTGAATTTAAAAAAATTAATATCTTATTGTATAATTTAAAATTTGGAGGTAAAAATTATGTTTGATAAATTATTAAAAGAAGGAAAAGAATTAGCAGATAAAGCAGCAGATAAAGTGAAAGACGTAGCAGACGGAGATGTTGTAAAAAATGTAACAGAAGGTGCGAAAGATTTAGCAGAAAAAGCAACAGATGCAGCAAAACACTTAGGAGATAATAAAATTGTAAAAGATATTGCTGAAGGTGCAAAAGACTTGGCAGAAAAAGCATCAGATACAGTAAAAGATATAGCAGATGGAGATATCGTAAAAAATGTAAAAGATGGAGCAAAAGATTTGGCGGATAAGGCTAGTAAAATCTTTAAAAAATAAGAGGGTATAAATTTTGTGTAAACTCAAAATATAATATTAAATTATGGAACAGGATGGTATTTTATCATCTTGTTTTTTTATTTTATTAAAAATATAAGCAAAAAAGTTTATTTTTTCTAAATGTTGCATTTAATATTGCAATTTATGGTTTACTAAAAACGAAATATTTATTATAATATACATAATGAAAAAGTTTTAAAAATAAAATTAGACTAGACTAAAAAAATTAAAATAATAATTTTAAAGAAAAGTTTATGCATAGAAAAAAACGAGAGGAGAAAAAATGATAGGAGTAATCGGTGCTGTAGATCAGGAAGCGATTGAGATAAAAAAAGAAATGACAGATATTATTCAAGAAAAAATTGGAGGAATATCGTTTTATAAAGGAAAACTTTGTGGAAAAGATATCGTTTTTGTGCAATCTGGGATTGGGAAGGTGAATGCGGCTTTGACTGCGACACTTTTGATTGATAGATTTGATGTAGAGAAAGTTATTTTTTCTGGGGTTGCTGGCTCTCTTAATAAGGAATTGAATGTTGGGGATATCGTTATTGGGATAGATGTTGTTCAGCATGATGTTGATGCGACAGAGTTTGGATATAAATTAGGACAAATTCCTCAGATGAAAGAGTGGGCATTTGAAGGAGATAAAGAGTTAATTGAGAAGGTAAAATCGTTTAGAGAGAGTAAGGAAAGAGTATTTTTTGGAAGAATTTTGACTGGTGATCAGTTTGTGAGCAAAAAAGATAAGAAAGTTACGTTAGGAAATGATTTTTCAGCACTTTGTGTAGATATGGAAAGTGGAGCTGTGGCACAAGTCTGTACGAGATTAGGAAAAGGATTTTTAATAATTAGATCAATTTCTGATTCAATAACAGATGAATCTGGAATGGAATACAACAAATTTGTGGAATTGGCTGCAAAAAATTCAAAAAAATTATTGAAAGAAATTTTAGGATAAATTTTTTGATAATGTTTAAAAAGATTGTGATGAAATTAAATTTTAGGAAGTAAAAAATGTTGCATATAATATTGCGATTTATAAAAAATAAAAAGGAAGGAGAGAGAATTTTTATAATTTATGGTAATTTTTCAAAAATAGGTTAATTTATTTTTGGAGAAGATGAAAAGCATAAATTTATAAAAATTTAAAAAGAGATGAGTTTTCGTATTAATCCATTTAAAATATTGAGAATAGTTGGAATAATAGGAGTAATAACATATGCAGGTGTTGAATATTCTAACTATAAAAGCAGAGTTGTGAAAGAAACTTCGGAAATAACAAAAGATATCAAGATAAGAACGAAAGATTTTTATATGACACAAGATTATAAAAATAATTTGACAGTTCCTCAACAGACTGTTGATCAAACGAATAAAGATGTTACAAAGGTTATAGCTGCTAAAGATTCAGATACTAAAAAAGTTGATTTAGCAAATGATGGGCAGAAGAAGGATAATTCAACTGAAGAAGTTAAAAAACAAGAGGAAGCTAAAAAGAACGAAGAGGCAAAAAAACAAGAAGAAGCTAGAAAAGAGCAACAGGAATTAGATGCTAAAAGAGAAAAACAAGAAGCACAAAGAAAGGCTGAAGTCGCCGCTGCTAAAGCTGCTGCTGAAAAGAAAGCGCAACAACAAGCTGAAGCTGCAAAAATTGCTGCTGCTAAAAAAGCTCAACAAGAAGCCATTGCTAAAGCAAAAGCCGAAGCCGCTAAGAAAGCTGCTGTTAAAAAAGGGCCAAAAAAATATTTACAGGTAGCATCATTAGCCTCTGAATCAGCTGCCAAAGCTACTGTAAGAAGATTAGGAGGAAATTTTAGATATCAAAAATCTTCGGTTAATGGACGTACTGTTTACGTTGTAATGTCAGCTATGACAACTAATCCAAGTACTTTAAGTTCTATGGAAAGACAAGTAAAAAGTAGACTTGGAACAGGTTATATAGTTAGAACGATTGGAAAATAGAGTAAAAAATAAAAGAGGAGAAAAATATATGATAAAAAATTATAAAAGGAATTTTAGGGGGAATGTAACTTTAGCAGAGATTGCTGAAAAGATAAAAGAGGCTAAAAGTATAGTTTTGACAGCTCATATTAGTCCTGATGGAGATGCACTGGGATCTATTTTGGCATTTTATTTTATGATAGAGGCGTTTTCTAAAAAGGAAAATTTAGAAAAAAAAGTAAGCATTATAATTGCTGATGAATTGCCAAAATATATGAAGCATTTTGAAGAGAAAGAATTAATTAAAAATTATGATGAGTTTAAGGTTGAAGGAATGCCAGACTTGTTTATTAGCTTGGATTGTGCGAATCAAGAAAGATATGGGAAATCAGTTGAGATAAAGAAATTATGTAAAGAGTCAATAAATATTGATCATCATGTAAGTAATACAGAACATGCTGATTTTAATTATGTTGAGGATATTTGTTCCATGGGAGAATTGGTTCATCAATTTATAGAAATTTTTGGAATAGAATTATCGAAAAAAATGGCAGAATTTATGTATCTTGGAATAATAAATGATACAGGAAATTTTAGACATGATAATGTAACGGAACATACTTTTGAGGTTTGTGCTGACTTAATGGGAGCTGGAGCGAATAATCATAAAATTGCAAATATAATTTTTGCAATGAGTGTTGAAAAAATGAATTTATTTGGTGATGTTTATAAAAATAGCGTTGTAGATTTTGAAAAAGGATTTATTTATTATTATTTATCACAAGAACAAATAAAAGAATTTAATCTTAAAAAAGGTGAAACAAATGGAGTTGCTGAAATAATGTTAAGAATTGAAAGTATGGAATTGTCGTTGTTTGCGAGAGAAGAAGCGGATGGGACAATAAAAGGAAGTTTAAGATGTAATGACAAATACAATGTAAATGAGATTGCAGCAATATTTAATGGCGGTGGACATGTGAAAGCTGCTGGATTTAAAACAGATTTGCCATTTGAAGAAATATTGAAAAAAGTTTCAGAAAAATTGTAGATAAATTCTTTTGTTGAGAAGGGTTATGCAAAGGAGGAGGGAAAAATGTTTAATATGTTTAATTATTTACAATTAAAAGGTTTTAGCAATGAAAAATTAGCTGAACATTTTGAAAAAATATTTGATACGAATACAGAGATAAATAACATACTTATGGGAAATTCGGGAGCTGTATTGAAAGGGATAAAAATTTCTTATTTGGATGAAGAAGAGAAGAATATACATTTTGAGGTTAATATAGAATTGAATAAAAGGAATGTGATTTAGATTATGATAAAAAAAGAAAATCTTAGAAAAAATAAATTGCAAAAAATATTTTTGGCGATGTTTTTTATGTTAGTGGTAAGTTGTTCATCGGTTGGAACTAGAACGGTTCCTAATTCAAAAGTTGTAAGCCGAAGTGATGTTATAAAAGCTGGAATGACGGAAGTGAGTAATAAATTTGGAAGAGATATTGATGAAAAAAATGTGGGAATTTATAAAAAAGGTTTTAGAAACTGGAAAGTTATTTTGTATGATGTAGATTGCTATTATCAAGTGTTTGTAACAGAAGATGGAAAAGTAGTTTCAAGTGAGAAATTAGATTACAAATAAAAATGAGGGGAACTCAAACCCCTCAAAAATTTTATTGTTATTATTTTTGAATAATTTTAGTTTTAGTTGTTTTTTTTATCTGAATTTTCATCAGTTTCAAAATTATAGTTTTCGTTGGTGTTTTCAGAGCTTTCGTTAGTATTTTTAGTGTAATCTTCTGAAGAATCATCTGAAATTTTTAAATCTTGTTTTGAATCAAGTTCATTTTCTAATTGATCATCATCATCTGTAAAAATCGGTTTATACTCACTAGAGATATCTTCTTCTATTATTTCAGTTAAATGATTGTCGTTTTCGATTTTTTCGTTTGTTTCATTTGAAAAATTTTCTGAAGGAATTTCTTTTTGAGAATTATCGTTTTCAACAGGATGTATAATGTTAGAAACCTTGACTTTGTCTAATTCTGAATAATATGAAACGCTACTTCCAAATTCATGATTTAAGAAACCATGATTTTGAGAAAAATTATTTTTTGAAGATAACTGAAATTTATTGGATTCATTTCCATTTTGTTTTAATAATTTAGACGGTTCAAAATCTTTTGAAGAAGAATTATTTTCAACATTTTCAGTATAAGTTTCTTCAATTTTTTCTTGCGTTTTTGAAAAAATATTATCAAAAAATTCAAGAAAATCTTTTGTAGCAAGATTATTTTTTTCTAGTTTTAACCTAAGCATCGTACCTTCAAGCAATGAAATCAACAATCTTGAATAAGTTTCAGTATCAATATGTTCATACTGATTAGCAGAATATTTCAAAGTTGTAAGGAAAAATGAAATTCGTAATTCAAGTTTTTTGTAAGATTTATTAAGTTCTTTTCTTGCGTCCTCGTTGATATCAGAAAGCTCTAAAGCAAAATTTCCTAAAGGGCTTCCACCATGAAAACGATTTTGTTCGATGGTTTCAAAATATTTTTCAAAAAATTCTTTCAATTTTTCGATAGATAAATCATTAACGACTTTATTGAAAAATCCAATTAAATTATTGGTATGAAATTTTATAACATCGATTAAGAGTTCATTTTTTGAAGAAAAATTTTTAAAAAAAGTATCATTTGTAATGTTACAGCTTTCAAAAATATCCGTTAGGCTAGTATTATTGTAACCCTTGTAATAAAAGAGTTTTGAACTCTCATTGATTATAAAACTTTTTTGTTTTATATTTATATTTTCATTCATTTATATACCTCGTATTTTTTAATAATATATCTTAATTAATTTTATAATTAAAATAAAATATTGTCAATAAGAAATAGGAAAAAAGGTATTAAATTTTTATAGAAATTATTCAGGATTTAGTAGAATAATTTAAGAAAATATGAAAATGTTTTTTTGAATTATTTTACTAAAAATATTTTGTGGAAAATGTGGAAAACTGCAAATGAAAAGGTAAAATAAAAAGAATTCTTACAACTTTACCGTAAGTTATTCAAAATAATTATTTTTGAGAAAGAAAGGAAAACAAAATGAAAAAGAAAAAAGTTGTATTAGGAATGTCTGGAGGAGTTGATTCTTCTGTGGCAGCAATCCTTTTGAAAGAGCAAGGATATGAAGTGATAGGTGTGTTTATGAAAAACTGGGAAGAAAAGGATGAAAATGGAGTTTGTATGGCTGAGGAAGATTACAAAGATGTAATTGCAGTAGCTGAACAATTGGAAATCCCGTATTATTCAGTTAATTTTGTAAAAGAGTATTGGGATAAAGTATTTACTTATTTTTTGAATGAATATAAAAAGGGAAGAACGCCGAATCCTGATGTAATGTGCAATAAAGAGATTAAATTTAGAGCATTTTTGGATTATGCGCTGAAAATTGGTGCAGATTATGTGGCGACAGGGCATTATGCGAGAGTGATTCATGAAGAAGATGAAAACGGTAAAATAAAATCGACAATGCTTCGTGGAGTTGATAATAACAAAGACCAAACATATTTTTTATGTCAATTAAATCAAGAGCAGTTGGAAAAAGTGCTATTTCCAATTGGGGATTATGAAAAGCCCAAAATTAGGGAAATTGCAGAAAAATATAATTTGGCTACGGCTAAAAAGAAAGATAGTACAGGAATTTGCTTTATTGGAGAGAGAAATTTTAATGAATTTTTGTCAAAATATTTACCAGCAAAAGATGGAGATATCGTAAATATTCAAGGAAAAGTTTTGGGAAAACATCACGGATTGATGTATTACACTATTGGACAAAGAAAAGGTATTGGAATTGGAAATACGAAAGAAGGTACTGGAGAGCCTTGGTTTGTTGTGGATAAAGATTTAGAGAAAAATCAGTTAATTGTAACACAAGGAGATAATTCGTTGCTTTATTCAAAAGGTTTGGTTGCAACAGACTTTAATTTTATTAATCCTGGTGATGTTTCTTTTCCTTTGGAATGTACTGTTAAATTTAGATATAGGCAAGCAGATACGAAAGCAACAATTAATGATTTAGGTAACGGAGAATATGAAGTGATTTTTGATGAGCCACAAAAGGCCGTTACATTAGGGCAAATTGTGGTTGCGTATAAAGGTGAGGAATGTTTAGGTGGAGGAGTTATTGATAAAATTTTGAAATAGAAATCAAATTTTTTGTAATTCAATAACTTAAAAATAATTGGAATATTAATGAAAGAAAGGTTTTAATGTATATAAAATATGGAAAATAATAATTTTAAATTTGAAGATGAAGAAAAATCAAGTTCTAAAAATAAAATAATTTTGGGAATTTTTGTAGTAGCAGTTTTAATTTTAGCAGTTTTATTATTTCTTCATAAAAGTCCTAAAATGAATGATGTATCTAACAGTGAAGATGCAATAAATCGGATTAATCCAGTAAAAGATCCTAAGATAACGTATTTTAATTATGGTGGGGAAGAGAAGCCGAATATGGCGAAATTTGGAATGGTTCGTAGAGGTGGAACCCGACCACATCAAGGTGTGGATATTTTTGCTAAGCCTGGAACAGATGTTTTTGCAGTTTTAGATGGGAAAATTGTGGATTTGTATGCGGATAAAAATGGATATGGATTGAATTTATATTTGGAAGTGAATCCTAATGATCTTGAAAAATTAAAAAGGAGCGATTATAAGCCAAAAGAATCATTTGGAGAGAAACTTTTTGGAACGAATTATAATTTTATGGCAAAGCCAAAATATATAAGATATGCTCACATGAGTAAAGTTTTTGTGAAATTGGGAGATACGGTGAAAGCTGGTCAAGTTATTGGAAAAACAGGTGTGACTGGGAATGCTAATAAAGCGAGAGATCCGCATTTGCATTTTGAAGTAGCTTTTGAGATGAGAGGAAAAGGGCTTATGAATAGAGTTTGTCCGTTAATGTATTTTAAGATTAAGACTGAAGACGAAATGACAAAACAAGATATTCAAGTTCAGAGAGAGGCAAGTAAGATAGAGTGGACTGAAAATAAAGGATACGAAATTGGTTATAGAACTCAAAGTGTATTTGCAGCAGAAGATGAAAAATTAAGATTAGAAGAAGAGGCTAAAAAGAAAAAGTTGAACGATAAAACTAAAATTTTAGAAAAAACTTCAAAAAAAGTAGTTAAGAAATAGTTGTATTTTTTTATATTCAATTAATATAAAAAATCATTTAAAAAATTTAAAATTCAAGGAAAATATGATATACTAAGAATATAATTTATTTTTGTTAACGAATGAAAGGGGATGATGGGTGAAAGACTTTATTTTTAGTTTAAATGCTACGATGCCTGTATTTTTACTAATGGCGTTAGGATTTATTTTTAATAAAATAGGAGCAATTGATGAAAATTTTGCAAACAAATTAAACAATTTTGTATTTAAAATTTCATTGCCAATTTTACTTTTTAGAGATTTATCAGTTTCAAATTTTGTTGAAGTTTGGGATGGGAAATTTGTATTATTTTGTTTTTTAGTAACGTTTTTATCAATAGTTATAATGATGATTTCTTCAAAATTATTGAAGGATAAAGATGTTAGGGGAGAGTTTATACAAGGTGGATTTAGGAGTAGTGCAGCGTTGTTAGGTTTGGTATATATTCAAAATATTTATGGAAAATCAGGCGCTGTTTCTCTAATGATAATCGGAGCTGTTCCACTTTATAATATAACTTCGGTAATTGTCTTAATGCTAATGAAACCAGGCAATAATCAGAAATTAGATAAAACACGGATTGTAAAAACCTTAAAAGGAATAATGAAAAATCCGATAATTTTAGGAATTTTAGTTGGAATATCATGGTCGCTATTTAGAATTCCGCAACCATTTATTATGAAAAAAACAATTGCGAGTATGGCTGGACTAGCGAGTCCTCTAGGATTGCTTGCATTGGGGGCATCATTTAATTTAAAAGAAGTATTTTTACAAATAAAACCAACATTGACAGCCTCAACTTTCAAATTAATAATTTTTGTGGCGATATTTCTTCCTATAGCAGTAGTTTTAGGTTTTAGAACTGATAAATTAATAGCAGCTTTGGTAATGCTAGGAGGAGCTTCTACAGTAACAAGTTATACGATGGCAAAAAGTGAAGGGCATCATGGTGCTGTATCAGCTGGTGTTGTGATGTTTACGACGATTATGAGCGTATTTACACTAACTGGATGGATTTATTTACTAAAGATATTCAATCTAATTTAATTTTAAAAATAAATGGGATATTGTTGATTTTTTTCTATATATTTGCTAAGATAATAGAAACAGAAAAATTTTTTTGGAAAGGAAAAAATTATGCTAATTGATAATGTAAAAAAGGTTAAAGTTACTGATAAAATTACTGTTGGTAATGATAAAATGTTTTTGATAGCAGGACCTTGTGTTATTGAATCGGAAGATTTAGTAATGGAAGTAGCTGGGAAAATGAAAGAAATAACTGATAAATTAGGAATACAATATATTTTCAAAGCATCTTTTGATAAAGCTAATAGGTCATCAATCTCTTCGTTTAGAGGGCCTGGGCTTGAAAAAGGTTTGGAAATTTTATCGAGAGTTAAAGAAAAATACGATTTAGCTTTGGCGACAGATATTCATGAACCTTGGCAATGTAAAGAAGCTGCTAAAGTTATAGATTTGTTGCAAATACCAGCTTTTTTGTGTAGACAAACTGATTTATTAGTTGCTGCGGGAGAAACTGGAAAAGCAATAAATGTTAAAAAAGGGCAATTTTTAGCACCATGGGATATGAAAAATGTTGTGAAAAAATTCCAAGAAATTGGGAATGAAAACATTATGCTTTGTGAAAGAGGAGCTACATTTGGATATAATAATTTAGTTGTAGATATGAGAGGATTGTTAGAAATGCGTAAATTTGGATATCCAGTAGTTTTTGATGCAACGCACTCTGTACAAATACCAGGAGGGCAAGGTGAAACATCAGGTGGAAATAGTGCTTATGTGTACCCGTTAGCAAGAGCGGCGTTGTCAGTAGGAGTAGATGGAGTATTTGCTGAAGTTCATCCAAATCCACAAGAAGCATTATCAGATGGGCCAAATATGCTAAAATTAGACGAAATCGAAAATGTATTAACGAAATTGTTGGAATATGATAAATTGACAAAAGAATTATAAAAAGAAAAATAAATTTTGAGGAGGACAAATTATGAGTTCAAAAATATTATTAACACCGGGACCAACTAATATCCCAGAAAGATATCTAGAAATTTTGGGAAAGGATATAATACACCACAGAACTCCGGCGTTTAGAAAAGTTTTAATAGAAACTAATGAAAATTTGAAAAAAGTTTTTAAAACAAAAAATGATGTTTCAGTAGTAACTTCTTCAGGAACAGGTGTTATGGAAGCAGCTGTTGTTAACTTCTTTTCAAAAGGAGATAAAGTTATAGTTGTAAATACTGGATATTTTGGAGATAGATTCAGAAAAATTGCTGAAATTTATGGATTAGAAGTAATTAATTTGGAATACGAATTTGGAGAAAGCTATAAATTGGAAGATGTAAAAAAAGCATTGGATGAAAATAGTGATGTAAAAGGTATTTTAGCTACTCATAGTGAAACTTCAGTTGGAATCTTGAATAACATTAAAGCATTAGGAGATTTGACTAAAAATACAGATGTTTTATTAGTTGTTGATACAATAAGTGGACTTGTTGTAAATGAGTTTGATTTTGATAATTGGGGAGTAGATGTTGCGATTGCAGGAAGTCAAAAAGCATTCTTGATACCACCAGGATTGGCATTTGTAGCTGTAAGTGATAAAGCTAAAAAAGCTATGGAAAGATCAGATTTACCAAAATATTATTTCAGTATTCAACAATATGAAAAATATTTTGAAGAAATTGGAGAAACACCTTACACTCCAGCAATTTCATTAATTTTAGCTTTACATCAATCAGTAGAAGATGTTGTTAATAAAGGAATTGACAATATTATTAAAGAAAAATATGAATTGAGAAAATTCATTGAAGAAAAAGCTAAAAACTTAGGATTTGAATTACTTGTAAAAGAAGAAGAAAATAGAACAAATACTTTAGTTTCTATTTATAGAGAAGGAATTGTTATTAAAACAATAATTTCAGCTTTAGAAGAAAGAGGTTACACTGTAACAGGTGGAAAAGGTAAATATGCTACAAGCCTTATGAGAATTGGAATTTTAGGTGAAATTTCAAAAGAACAATTGGAACAATTCTTCGTTGTATTTGAGGAGGAATTGAAAAAACAACTAGGATAGGAGAAAAAATAATTAAATGAAACCGTATTTATTTAAAGTAGGAGGATTTGAGTTAAGAATATACAGTTTAATGTATATTCTAGCTTTTCTTATTGGGATTTTTATTTGTCTTGCTGATGATGTTGCAGAAAAAAGAGGAGTTAGAAGTAGAAAAATAGTTGAAGATTTTGCTTTTACAGCTATTGTTTCGGGATTAATTGGAGCGAGATTATATTATGTAATTCTTAGATTTTCAGATTATGCAAGTAATCCAATTTCAATTTTTAAAGTTTGGGAAGGCGGACTTGCAATTCATGGTGGAATTATAGGAGCTTTTATAGGATCTTGTATTTATGCTAAGAAAAGTAAATTAAATTTATGGGTATTGACAGATATGGGAGTGGGAGCTTTAATGTTTGGACAATTTCTTGGTAGATTTGGAAATTTGGCAAATGGGGAAGTTCATGGAGTGCCAACTTTTACACCATTAAGTGTAATTTTCTCAGGAAAATTTAATCAATGGTGGAATGCATATCAATCAATGAGTTTAGAAGCACAAGCAAAATTCAAACCATTGGTACCATGGGGATTAGTTTTCCCGTTAGATACTCCGGCTGGTGTGGAATTTCCAAATTATCCTTTACATCCAGCGATGTTATATGAAGGATTTTTAAACTTAATAGGATTTATCATACTTTGGTTCTATTTTAGAAAAAAAGAGAAAAATCCAGGGGTTCTAACAATGATTTACTTGATAATGTATGCAATAATTAGAACATTTGTAAGTACATTTAGAGCTGAAGATTTGCATATTTTTGGAATTAGAGCACCTTATTTAATAAGCATAATAATGGTAATTATTGGAATAATAGGAATTAAATATTTCAACAAACAACCAGAATATGTGTATGTTTCAGAAGAAGAAGAAAAAGATTCTGATGATGAAGATGAATAAAAATAAATAAAAAAAGAGTTCGATATTACTGAAATAACTTTAAAATTTTTCAGTTTTATCGAACTTTTAATTTACAGTTTTCATATTTCTAGGATGAGAAATTTATTTTTTCATAATTTTTGAAAAATTATTTTTTTTCACCAGTCATTAATTCATCAATTAAATCTTTTACGTGTACAATCTCTTTCAATTTGTATCCGTTAGCTCCTGAAAAGAAAAGTCCAGTTTGAAGTTTACCCATTTGAGCATCTCCAAGACTATCAGCGATACAGTATCCAACAGCTCTAGCACCTTTTCCACGGCCACATGGGAATACACAGTTACTAATACATTGAATTTTATTGTTATTTGGTTCTAAATTTTCAATTAAGTTAGTTTTAACGGCTCTTCCTGGATAACCAACTGGCGAACTAACAATTACAATATCCTCTTCTTTAGCATTTAATAAAGTTTTTTTGAAATTTTCACTAGCATCACATTCATAAGTTCCAATGAATCTAGTTCCCATTTGAACAGCATCAGCACCTAATTCCATAATTTTTTGAATATCATCGTGATCCCAGATTCCACCAGCTGCGATAATTGGAAAATCTCCCCATTTATCTCTTTCTTCTTTAACTGCAGGTAAAATAGCTTCTAATTGATGTTCAGGAGCAAATAATTCATCATATTTAGCACCTTGGTGACCTCCACTTTTTGGACCTTCTACAATTACTGCACCAGGCATTTTTCCAGCAGCTTTCCATTTTTTACAAATGATTTTTAAAGCTCTAGCCGATGAAACAATAGGTACAATTGCTACATCAGGATAATCTTTCGTAAGAACAGGAAGTTCCAAAGGTAATCCTGCACCAGTAACGATAATATTAGCACCTGCTTCCAATGCATCTTTTACAACTCTTTCATAATCATTAATCGCTCTCAAAATATTACAAGCCAACGGTTTGTCGCCACAAATTTTTCTAGCATTTTTAAAAATTTCAAAAAGTGCTTCACGATTATAGGCATTTTCTGTCCCAAACGGTCTTCCATTAATTTCTTTTTTTACAAATCTCATATTTTGGTAATATCCAGTACAAATTGCACTAATTGTACCCAATCCACCATTTTTTGAAACATTTCCAGCTAGTTGGTCCCAGCTAATTCCAACACCCATTCCACCTTGTATAATGGGTTTTTCAATATAATGTTTTCCAATTTTAATTCCTTTAAGTTCTTTCATTCTTTCCTCCTAAGTATTGTATTTTATTATAAAGACAATATAAATGGAGGAGCTCGACTAATTTTAGTGTTAAGATTAATCGAAGTGTAATTCAATGAAAGATTTGAGAAAAAATAAGAAAATTTAGACTTAGAAAGAATTTTTTTAAAATTCTCAATAAATTTATTTCTTATTTCATTCGTCATAAACGATATAAACGAATTTGAACATAATTTCTCAAATTTTTTAATTAGATTATTGATATCAATTGATTCAAAAATCGATAAATCTAACTTCGCTTCAGAAATATGTTTATCTAAAAGTTTCAAAAAAGTATCACTTTTATTAAGAATAATCTTTTTATTTTTATTATAAATAAAAGAAATATTTTGGAGATTTACAAATTTTTTATTGAAAAAATCATTAAAATTATATTTATTTAAAATCTGATTGATTACATTAAAAACCAATTTATTTATGATTTTTGGTGGATGTATGAAATTAAATTTTTCAAACATAATTATCTCCTTTCTTTTATTTTTTAAAATAGTTAAAGAAATGTAAACATCATAATTTTATTTTTATTGATGAGTACATATTCCCCCTCATTATATTCTATATAAAAAGAAAAGTCAAATGACTAAAATATTTTGATAATCATAATATTTTTTTGAAAAAATTTGAAATTTGTAACAATTGTAACATCTTTAGAACTATTATTGTGATATAATAATTTGAAAAACTAAATAATTATTTTTATAGAAAGGAAAATTTAATTAATGGAAAATAAATTTTTTAAAATGACAGATACGCTGTTTGATATTATGGATAGATATCCAGAAGCGTTAGATTTCTTTATTTCTAATGGTTTTGAGCAATTGAAGAATAAACAAATGTTGAATATAATGGGAAAAACGATTAAGCTGGAGATGGCATTGAAAGCAAAAAAAATTAATCCAGATTTATTTGAGGAAAAATTAGTAACATTTTTGCAAAAGGATAGTGATATTGATATTTCACTTGAGGAAGTGAAATCAGATGGAACTGGAGATATTACGATTGAGGGAGTTTTGCCTTGTCCTATAAGAATACCTTTGCTTGAAGGGATAAAAGAGTGGGTTGAAGATAGCAATAAGAAAAATGATTACAAAATTACTTATGAATTGAAATCAGCAAATTTAGGATTAGATGATGTTGTGGAAAAAGTAAAAACTGGAGATCCTGATAAAGTGCCAGATGTATTACTATCAGCTGGATACGAGTTATTTTTTGATGAGGAATTGATGGGTCAATATATGAAAAAAGGTGTATTTGAAACGTATTTTGATGAAATTAATAAAGATTTTTGTAATGAAAAGATTGATTTGAGAGATCCTCAAAAGAAATATGCGATTATGGGAGTTGTTCCAGCAATATTTTTAATAAATAAAGCAGTTTTAGGAGATAGAAAAGTTCCAGAAACTTGGGATGATATTTTGAGTGAAGAGTTGGAAAATTCAGTTGCGTTACCAATGAATGATTTGGATTTATTTAATGCGTTAATAGCAACTATCTACAAAGATTACGGTATGGATGGGATTTATAAATTAGCAAGATCATACAAGAAAAGTTTACATCCAGCTCAAATGGTAAAAACTAAAGGTAGAACGCCAGAAGCTCCAGCAGTTAGCATTATTCCGTATTTCTTTACGCAAATGTTAAATGGAGCAAAAGATTTGGAAGCAGTTTGGCCAAAAGATGGAGCATTACTAAGTCCGATATTTATGATTACGAAAAAAGATAAAATAGACAAAATAAAGCCATTTATGGATTTCTTTGTATCAGAAAAAATTGGAGAATTATTCTCAGCAAGTGGGAAATTTCCTTCAACAAATCCAAAAACAGATAATCATTTAACACCAGAACAAGGATTTAAGTGGATTGGATGGGATTATATTCACAGTCATGATATTGGGAAAATAATTAGAGAAGGTGAAGATGAATTTAATAAGGCTGTGGAAAAATATATAAGATAGAAATTTTATTAAAAATTAAAATGATGAAAATGAAAAAATTAAGGAGAGAAAAATGAATTTAGTTATATTTTCAGGACCGCCATCTTCAGGAAAAACAAGCGTTATCTTGAAAACGGTTGATGCATTAAAAAAACAAGGAATGTCAGTTGGCGTAGTAAAATTTGATTGTCTATACACAGATGACGACAAATTGTATGAAAAAGCGGGAATTCCAGTGAAAAAAGGTATTTCAGGAGCTTTGTGTCCAGATCATTTTTTCGTGTCGAATATCGAGGAAGTTGTACAATGGGGAAGAAGTTTGGGATTATCAGTTTTAATTACAGAATCAGCGGGATTGTGTAATCGTTGTTCGCCATACATCAAAGATATAAAAGGAGTTTGTGTAATTGACAATTTATCAGGAATTAATACACCTAAAAAAATTGGTCCAATGTTAAAATCGGCTGATATTGTTATCATTACAAAAGGTGATATAGTTTCTCAAGCAGAAAGAGAAGTGTTTGCATCGAGAGTTAATTCTGTAAATCCGACAGCTGTAACAATGCATGTGAATGGTTTGACAGGACAAGGAGCTTACGAATTAAGCACATTGCTGTATGAAAAAGAAAAAGAGATTGAAACAGTTCAAGGGAAAAAACTTAGATTTCCAATGCCTTCAGCACTTTGTTCGTATTGCTTAGGTGAAACAAGAATTGGTGAAAAATACCAAATGGGAAATGTTAGAAAAATGAATTTAGGTGGTGCGAATGAATAGAAATTTAGTGGATAAACTTTCGATGAAAGAATTAATAGAAAAATATCCGTTTGCTGAAAATTTTTTCGTTGAAAATAATATAATTATCGAAGGATATGAAGACGAAACTTTTAGTAAGTTTTTGAAAATGTTTACAGAAGAGCAAAAAGAGGATATGGCACTTGATGTGGAAAATATTGAAATTTCTTTAATTGAATATATTGAGCAAATGAAATTATTTTTAGGAATGGAAGAAGAAACAGGTGTTGAAACGCTTACAATTTTGGCTGGACAAGATAAAACGGGAAATCCAGAAAATTTTGGAAGGTTAGATATTCATAAATCAGAAATAATTTCAATCGTAGGACCAACGGGTTCAGGAAAATCAAGATTATTAGCCGATATCGAATGGACAGCACAAAAAGATACGCCAACTCAAAGAGAAATTTTAATAAATAATGAATCTCCTGACAAAAAATGGAGATTTTCCTCAAATAACAAATTAGTCGCTCAATTATCGCAAAATATGAACTTTGTTATGGATTTGTCAGTTAAAGAATTTTTGGAATTACATGCTAAAAGCCGTATGGTTGAAGATGTGGAAGCTGTAACAGAAAAAATAATTTTAGAAGCAAATAAATTAGCAGGAGAAAAGTTTAATCTAGATACAGCAATCACAGCCTTAAGTGGAGGACAATCAAGAGCATTAATGATCGCAGATACAGCAATTTTAAGTTCATCTCCAATCGTTTTAATTGACGAAATTGAAAATGCTGGAATTGACAGAAAAAAAGCATTAGAATTATTGGTTTCCGCAGATAAAATAGTCTTAATGGCAACTCACGACCCGACACTAGCTCTAATTGCAAACAAAAGAATAATCATAAAAAATGGTGGAATTGCTAAAATAATCAAAACTTCTCCAGAAGAAAAAGAAATCTTAAAAGAATTGGATAAAATAGATGAAAAAATTCAAAAAATGAGAGCAAATTTGAGAAATGGAGAGATTCTTTCTAGTTTGTAGAAAGTTAATTTATTAAATAAAGAAAAAAATTGACAAGATAATAAAAATGTAATAAGATTAAACAAAATAAAATTTCAGGAGGAACCCGATGAACAAAACAGGAAAAATTTATGTAGTAGGTATAGGACCAGGAAAAAAAGCAGATATGACATTTAGAGCATACGAAGCAATGGAAAAAAGTGATATTATAATTGGTTATAAAACATATATGGATTTAATAAAAGAATATTATCCAGGAAAAGAAATGAAAAATTCTCAAATGACAAAAGAAGTTGATAGATGTATTGACGTTTTGAAATTGGCTAAAGAGGGGAAAAATGTAGCATTGATAAGTAGTGGAGATGCAGGAGTTTATGGTATGGCTGGAATCATGTTGGAAATTGCTGATGGAGAAGTAGAAGTGGAAATCATACCAGGAGTAACAGCAACAAATGCAGCGGCAGCAATAGTTGGAGCACCAGTAATGCACGATTATGTGACAATTAGCTTAAGTAATTTATTAACTGACTGGGAATTAATTAAAAAAAGATTGGAATTAGCAGCACAAGGAGATTTTGTTGTGAGCATCTATAATCCAAAAAGTCGTGGAAGAGTGACTCAAATTGAAGAAGCAAGAGAAATTATGTTAAAATATAAGCCAAAAACAACACCAGTTGCAATCGTTAGAAATGCAGGAAGGGAAGATGAAGAACATGTTGTAACGACTTTAGATGAAATGCTAAATCATGAAATTAATATGCTTACAATTGTAATAATTGGAAATGCAAATACATTCATTAAAGATGGAAAAATGATAACTCCTAGGGGTTACAGCAATAAATACGAATATTAAAAATATTTTTGTTCTTTTTTTGAATAAAGAAAGGGGAGAATTATGGCATTAATTTATGTTACGGGTGGAGCAAAGAGTGGAAAAAGCAAGTTTTCAGAAGATTTATTGTTATCTATGAATAATGGTGATCAGAAAAATATATATCTTGCAACTTCCATTGTTTATGATGAGGAAATGCAGACAAAAGTTGATTTACACAAGGCTAGGCGACAAAATAAGTGGATTACAGTAGAAAGTTATAAAAATATTTCGGAAAGTTTGAAAAATTTTTCGGTTGAAAAGAATAATATGCTCGTGGATTGTTTGACGAATATGGTAAGCAATATTATTTTTGAAAATACGGAAATTGATTGGGATAATCCTAAAAAGAATCAATTGGAGCAATGCGATAAAGCTGTAGAAAAAGAAGTTTTAGAATTATTGAAAACTGCAAAAAATTTTGAAAATGTAGTAGTTGTATCAAATGAGCTTGGAATGGGAATAGTTCCTGCATATCCACTTGGACGATATTTTCGTGAAATTGCTGGTAAAATGAATCAAATGATTGCTGAAAAGGCAGATGAAGTGTATTTTGTTGTTTCAGGGATACCAATGAAAATAAAGTAGTAGAAGTAATTATCTTGATTCTTAAAAAGATAAGTAATATAGTAACATTAAGAATCCATCGAAAAGTTTTGTTAGAATGGGAAAATAATGAAAAAGGAACTCTATTTAATTGAATAGAGCCTTTTTTTATGATATAATTATTCACTAAAAAATTATGTATTGGAGAAAAAATGAAAAAAACATTAATTATGCTGGTTTTGATCCAAGAGAATATTCTGATAATATGATGGGAGTGATTTCCTCACAGGACGATTTAAAATCAATAGATTCTGATTTTAATTTTGTTCCTCTTGATAAAGCCTTAAAAGATGCAAAAAAATAAAGGAGAAAGAAATTCAAAAACTTATTTGCTTATAGTATTTTTATCGGTTATAATTATTTTAAGGAAAATAATTATAACCTTTTTATATAAATGAAAATAGGAGTAAGATTTATGGATAGAAAACACAGAAATATAATGATATTAGGAACAGGATCAAATGTAGGAAAAAGTATAATTAACACAGGGTTATGCAGAATTTTTTATCAAGATGGATTTAGCGTATCTCCTTTCAAATCACAAAATATGGCTCTAAATTCGTTTATTACGAAAGATGGAAAAGAAATGGGAAGAGCACAAGTGGTACAGGCTGAAGCAGCTAATATTGAGCCAGAAGCGTTTATGAATCCGATTTTGTTAAAACCTACGACAGATAGAAAATCTCAAGTTATTGTGAATGGGAAAATATTTAAAAATATGGATGCAAGAGAATATTTTGCTTATAAGCATAACTTGAAAGGCGAAATTATGAAGGCTTATAAGTATATTAGAAAAAATTTCGATATTTGTGTACTGGAAGGAGCAGGAAGTCCTGCAGAAATTAATTTGAAGGAAGATGATATTGTAAATACAGGAATGGCTGAAATGGCTGATGCACCTGTTATTTTGGTTGCGGATATTGACCGAGGAGGAGTTTTTGCAGCAATTTATGGAACAATTATGTTGCTTGAAGAAAGTGAAAGAAAGCGTATAAAAGGTGTGATTATTAACAAATTTAGAGGGGACAAAAGTCTTTTGACTCCAGGAATTGAAATGATAGAAAATCTTACGAATGTGCCAGTTTTAGGAGTAATTCCATATGTAAAACTGGGAATTGAAGAGGAAGATAGCCTTGGAATTGATAAGTATAAACAAAAAAAGGATGCGAAGATAAAAATTTCAGTGATTAGATTGAAGAGAGTTTCTAATTTTACAGATATTGACGCTTTGGCTCATTATGAAGATGTTTCGATAAAATATGTGGAAAAAGCAAATGAATTAGGCAATGAAGACATGATAATTATTCCTGGATCTAAAAATACGGTTGAAGATATGAAAGATTTGATTGAAAAAGATATTAGCCGACAAATTGTGAGATTAGCTAGAACAGGAACCTTTGTTTTTGGAATTTGTGGTGGTTTTCAAATGCTTGGACAAAAAATTTCAGACCCTCACGAAATGGAGTCAAATCTAAAAGAAATCAGCGGATTGGGACTTTTAGAAATTGAAACTGTTATGGAAAGAGGAAAAGTTACGACTCAATATGAAAATACAATAAAAAATGCTAGTGGAATTTTAGAGGGAATTGGTGAAATAAAAGTGAAGGGATACGAGATTCATCAAGGTTATAGTTATCCAATAGAAGAAAAAAATTCTGAAAATAAAGAAATATCAGAGGATAATGTAAAATGTCTTTTTGGTGATGAAAAAATAAAAGGAATTGTGAAGGATAATATAATTGGAACATATTTGCATGGAATCTTTGATAATTCGGAATTTACTAATTATTTGTTGAATGCAATTAGACGGAAAAAAGGTGTCGATGAATTGAGTGAAAATTTCAGTTTTTCAGAGTATAAAAATAATGAATATGATAAATTGGCGACGATTTTGCGAGAAAATTTAGATATAAAAAAAATATATGAAATAATGGACGGTGAGTAATTATGAGCTTATTATCAAAAATTTTTATTGCATATATTTTAGACTTGATTTTTGGCGATCCAATAAATGTAACGCATCCAGTACAAATTATTGGGAAATTGATAGATTTTTTAGAAAAAAAATTATATATCAAAAAGGCAGAAGAAACGGAAGAATTTGATGTTGAAGAGAAAAAAATGGAAAAAGATAAAAATAATAAGACTTCAAAAAATATTTCTCAAGAAATAAAAAAACGCAATTTTTGGAATGGAATATTAATGAATATTTTTGTGATTTTTATTACATTTGTATCAATGTTAATTTTAGAAAAATTAAGTCAAAAAAATATAATTTTTACATTTTTTGAAATTTACTTGATGTATACAATTTTTTCTATAAATTCTTTAGCGAGAGAAGGAAAAAAGGTTTATAAAATTTTGCAAAAAGGGAATTTAGAAATTGCTAGAAAAGAGCTATCTTACTTGGTTTCGCGTGATACTGAAAAAATGGATAAAATAATGATAATTCGAAGCACGATGGAAACAATTTCAGAAAATACAGTCGACGGAATAATTGCTCCAATGTTCTACATGTTTATTGGGGGTCTACCACTTGCAATGACCTATAAAGCAATAAACACAATGGATTCAATGGTAGGATACAAAAATGAAAAATACATAGATTTTGGGAAATTTTCAGCAAAAGTTGATGATATTGCCAATTTTATTCCAGCTAGAATAACAGGAATTTTAATAATTATTTCAAGTTTCCTTCTAGGATTTGATTACAAAAATGCAAAAAAAATATTTTTCAGAGATAGAAAAAATCACAGTAGCCCAAATTCTGCACATTCAGAAGCAAGTGTAGCTGGGGCCTTAGGAGTCCAATTTGGTGGAAAAGTTTCTTATTTTGGAAAAGAAGTCGAAAAACCAACAATTGGTGATAAAAAAAAGGAATTTAGAACAGAAGACATTAGAAAAAATATTAGAATAATGTATGTCACAAGTTTCGTTGGATTAGTAATTTTTTCATTGATAAGATTTATTATTTTTAAAATTTTATAGAATTAGAAAAATTAATTTAAGGTTGTGGAACAAAAAATATAAAAAATTGACAGAAATTATTCTCTCAAAAGGAAAGGAGATACTTAAATTTATGAATATCGACATAATTAGAATAATTGCCCTAACTTTTATCGTAATGTTGCACACTCTAAATCGTCAATATGGACTCGATATTTGGATGGCAGGATATTCGGTTATCTCAATTGGTGTAAATCTTTTTATCATGATAAGCGGTTATTTATTACTTGATAAAGTCGAAACTACAAAAGATTTTTTCAAAAAAAGGTTGATGGGAATAATCCCCCTATTTATTGCATTTAATATAATCTATATTTTTATGTATAAATTTTCATTAATAAAAAATAATGGGAAGAGTCTTTCAGCCCCGCATTTTTGGTACATTTACATGATTTTAGGATTGTACCTTTTAACGCCATGGTTGAGAAAAGTGCTAAAATATGCAGAAAAGGAAACTTTTTTTGTAATAATTTTATGGTTTTTATATAATATTTTAAATCCGTATTTAAATTTTTTTCATCTAAAAGGAATTCCGTCTTCTAATTTTCCAATCGTAGGATTTTTTGGATATTACTTAATCGGATATTACTTCAAGAAATATAAAGAAAAAATTTCTAAAATACCGATGTTTTATACTTTAGGAATATATTTTTTCGGATTTTTAATAAGTTTTTTTTCAACAAAATATATTTTAAACACAACAGGAAAACAAATATCCAATTTTTTTGATAAAAATTCTCTAGGAACTTTTTTCATGACAATATCATTTTTTGGATTTTGGCTAAAATTTAAGTTTAAGGAAAGAAAAAAAAGTATAAAAAGTATTTCAGATGCAACATATTTTGCATATTTGGTACATTTAATTGTTCTAAATTATGTGATAAAAATAAGCGATGAAATGATTTTTAAATCTCTCGCAACAATCGTGATAAGTCTTTTAGCAGGAATAATCTACAACAATACTAAAATTCTATTTCATAAAAAAATTAAAAAATTTGTAAAAATAAAGAAAGGATATGTAGGATGAATAAAGAAAAAACAGATTTTCACGGAGGAAACATATACAAAATTTTTAGAGAAAAAAATATAGATAAAATTTTAGATTATAGTTCAAACATAAATCCTTATGGATTACCAGAAAATTTAAAAAAAGAAATTTTTGAAAAATTATTCGTTTTGGAAAGATATCCAGACCCAGATTATATCGAACTTAGAGAAAAAATAGCAGAAAAAAATAATTTGAATATAGAAAATGTAATCGTTGGAAATGGAGCCACAGAAATAATTTTTCTTTTTATGAAAATATTATCTCCAAAAAAAGTTTTAATAGTATCTCCAACTTTTGGAGAGTACGAAAGAGCAATAAAAGCCTCAGCATTAGTTGATAATAACATTGAAATAAATTATTTTGAATTAAAAGAAGAAGAAAATTTTATTTTAAATATCAAGAATCTTAAAACAGAATTAGAAAATAACTATGATTTATTAATTCTATGCAATCCAAACAATCCAACAGGACAGTTTTTGAAATTAAAAAAATTAGAAGAGATTTTAAAAATTTGCGAACAAAAAAATACAAAATTATTCGTAGACGAAGCCTTCGTAGAATTTGTAGAAGATTGGGAAAATGAAAGCATAATAAATTCCAAAGAAAACAAAGAAAATTTATTCGTAATTCGAGCTTTTACAAAATTTTTCGCAATTCCAGGCTTAAGATTAGGTTATGGAATTTGTTTCAACAACAATTTGTTAAAAAAAATGCTAGAAAAAAAAGAACCGTGGAGTGTAAATAACATAGCAGATTTAGCTGGACAAATTGTTTTAGATGATAAAGAGTATATTCAAAAAACAAAAGAATGGATAAAAGATCAAAAAAAATATATGTACGAAAATTTAAATGAAATCGAAGGTTTAAGAGTATACGAAACAGAAGTAAACTTTATTCTTTTAAAAATAAAGGATAATGTGTTAAAAAAAGGTTTAGATGTAAAAAAATTAAGAAAAAAAATGTTAGAAAAAGGTATTTTAATCCGTGATGCATCAAATTTCATTTATTTGGATAAACGTTATTTTAGATTAGCTATAAAAGACAAATTAAATAATAAAAAAGTGATAGAAACTCTAACATCTATTTTAAAAAATTATAATTAAATATATAATATTGTATTAATTATAAATATTGATTCAAAATTAAAGTTAAAATATTGTATATTTTGTACACCATAAATTTAATTTATCATATTTTTCAAAAGATAATATATATTTTGAAAAAATCTAAGAAAATAAAAAAAAGTAGTTGACAATCTTTTTTGTTTTTGATATAATACCTCTTGT
>CAURGH010000011.1:0-74227 GCA_963524305.1 uncultured Leptotrichia sp.
AATAGAAACTTTGGGAACAGAGATAGAAACGATCGAAATGGAGAAAACAGAAGTTTTGGAAATAGAGACAGAAATAATGACCGAGATAACAGGAACTTTGGGAACAGAGATAGAAATGATCGAAATGGAGAAAACAGAGGTTTTGGAAACAAAGATAGAAACGATCGAAATGGGGAAAATAGAAGTTTTGGGAACAGAGATAGAAATGACCGGGATAATAGAAACTTTGGGAATAAGAGAAAAGAAGTTACAAAAGATGAGGTTGCAGCAGTAGTTGCACCAGCCACAGAAAAACCAAAATCAGGTGGAAAAGGAAAAGCTAAATTCGATAAAAAGAAATACGAAAAAGATAAAAAGAAAAAAGAACAAGAATTAAGAGAATTGAGAACTGATTTTAGAAGAGATGACAAAAAGAAAAAGAAAAACAAAAAACAAGAAAAAGCAGTTAAAGATGAAATTGTAAGATTAGAAGGAGAATCAATTGGAATGATAACAATTGGTGAAGAAATTCCTATTAAAACTTTAGCTGAAAAATTAGGAATTAACGTTTCTGATATTATTAAAAAATTCTTTATGGAAGGTAAAGTTCTTACTGCTAATGCTATCTTAAGTTTTGAAGAAGCTGAGGAAGTTGCTCTAGAGTACGAAGTAATTGTTGAAAAAGAAGAAGTTGAAGAAGTAAGTTACGGAGAAAAATATCATCTAGAAGTAGAAGATAAAAAACAAGATTTAGTAACGAGAGCACCAATTATTACAATTATGGGACACGTTGACCATGGTAAGACTTCATTATTGGATGCATTAAGACATACTAATGTAATCCAAGGGGAAGCGGGAGGAATTACACAAAAAATTGGAGCGTACCAAGTAAACTGGAAAGGTCAAAAAATAACATTTATCGATACTCCAGGACATGAGGCGTTTACTGAAATGAGAGCTAGAGGAGCGAATATTACAGATATTTCGATTTTGATAGTTGCAGCAGATGATGGAGTTAAACCACAAACTGTAGAGGCAATTTCACATGCTAAAGAAGCAGGAGTGCCAATAATTGTTGCGATTAATAAAATTGATAAACCAGGTGCAGATCCAATGAAAGTTAGAACAGAGTTAACTGAATATGGGTTAATGTCGCCTGATTGGGGTGGAACAACTGAGTTTGTAGAAATTTCTGCTAAACAAAAAATTAATTTAGAAGAATTATTAGAAACAATTTTAATTACTGCGGAATTACAAGAATTAAAAGCTAACCCTAAAAAACGTCCTAAAGCAGTTGTAATCGAATCGAGATTGGATCCTCAAATGGGAGCAGTTGCCGATTTATTAATTCAAGAAGGACAATTAGAAATTGGAGATATATTTGTAGCAGGAGAATCTCACGGTAGAGTAAGATCAATGGTTGACGATAGAGGAAATAAAATTAAAAAAGCTACATTATCACAACCAGTTGAGATAACAGGATTTAGTACAGTTCCTAATGCTGGAGATATTTTATATGGAGTAAACAACGATAAACAAGCGAAAAAAATAGTTGAAGATTTCATTAAAGAGAAAAAGATAAATGAACAAAACAAGAAAAAACATATTTCTTTGGAAAGTTTATCACAAGAGTTGGAAGAACAACAATTGAAAGAATTAAAATGTATTATAAGAGCCGATTCAAAAGGATCTGTTGAAGCATTAAAAGAATCATTAGCTAAATTGAATAATGAAAAAGTTATGATTAATATTATTCAAGCTAGTGCGGGAGCTGTAACTGAAGGAGATGTTAAACTTGCTGAAGCATCAGACGCAATTGTAATCGCATTTAACGTAAGACCAACAACACCAGCAATAAGTGAAGCTGAAAAAACAGGTGTAGAAATTAGAAACTATAACGTAATTTACCACTTGACAGAAGAAATTGAAAAAGCTATGTCTGGAATGCTTGATCCTGAATTTAAAGAAGTTTACTTAGGAAGAATCGAAGTTAAACAAGTATTTAAAGTTTCAAATGTTGGAAATATTGCAGGAGCGATAGTTGTAGATGGTAAAGTAAGTAGACACTCGAAAATAAGAGTTGTTAGAGATGGAATTATTATTTTTGATGGAGAATTAGCATCATTGAAGAGATTTAAAGATGACGCAAAAGAAGTTGTTATGGGACAAGAATGTGGAATTGGAATTCAAGACTTTAACGACATCAAAGAAGGCGACATAATCGAATCATATATTTTAGAAGAAATACCAAGATAGTCGATAGTTCACTATTTTAAAAATAAGATGTGAAAAGGTAGGTGGATTATGAACGATAGAAGAAAGAAAGGTTTAGAAAAAGAAATTTCGAGAATAATTGGGATGACACTTCTTACTGATGTGAAAAATGAAACTGTAAAAAGTTATGTTTCGATTCATAAAGTAGAACTTACGAAAGATGGAAGATATCTTGATTTGACTTTTTCAATTCTAGACTTGAAAAATAATGTAAATAAAGATAAAATGTCTGAAGAATTAAATAAATTAAAAGGTTTTTTTAGAAAAAAATTAGGGTCACAGTTATCAATGAGATTTGTTCCTGAAATAAGAATTCATTTAGATGATAGTGTTGAATATGGCGTGAAAATCGCTAGTATCTTGAATGAAATAAAGAAAAAGGAAAGTGAATAATTTGTGAAATGGAAATTAAAAAACTATAATAGCAATTATTTAATTTCTAAAAGTAAAGAGTTTCAAGAAAGTAGATTGATAACTAAATTATTGTTAAATAGGGGAATTACAACATCAGAAAAGGTTGAAGAATTTTTGAATCCCAGTGAGAAAGACTTGTATAGTCCGTTTCTTTTTGAAGAAATGAGAGAGGTAGTTGATAGAATATTAAGAGCTAAGAATAATAGAGAAAAAGTGGTTATTTATGGTGATTACGATGTTGATGGAATCTCTGGGACTGCCTATTTAGTAATAATTTTAAGAAAACTAGGAATGGATGTAGATTATTATATACCAAACAGGGCTCATGAAGGAGTTGGTATAAATAAATCCTTAATAAGATATCTAAAAAAAAGAAATACAAAATTATTTATAACAGTAGATATAACTATTAATGACAGAAATGAAGTAAAACTTTTAAGAGATAATAATATTGATGTAATTATAACGGATCATCATAGACAAATAGAGGATATTAGTAATTTAGGGGTTTTGATGGTAAATCCTAAAGTAGGCAATTATCCTAATAAAAATTTATCAGGATCTGGAGTTGCTTTTAAATTGGCAGATGCAATTTATGAAGTGATAGGAGTAGATAAAAAAATACTTTATGATTATATAGATATTGTTATGATTGGAACTGTTGCTGATGTTGTTCCAATGACTGATGAAAACAGATTTATTATAAAAAAAGGGTTAAGTAATCTAAAAGAAACGAAAATAAAAGGATTAAAATATATAATAAACTATTTGAGAATGAATCCGCAAAATATAACAGCAAGTGATATTGGATTTTATATAGCACCAATATTTAATGCTTTGGGAAGAGTCGACAATTCAAAAATGGTAGTTAATTTCTTTATTCAAGAGGATGATGAAAAACTTTATTCGATTATAGAAGAAATGAAAAGAGCAAACAGAATGCGTAGATATTTTGAATTAGAAATTTATGATGAGATTGAAAGAAAAATTCAAAAATTAAATAATCCAAAATATATTTTTATGAAAAGTAGAAAATGGCATTCAGGAGTGATTGGAGTAGTATGTTCTAGAATATCGATAAAATATAATATTCCAGTGATTTTAGTTTCAATAAAAAATGGTTTTGGAAAGGCATCTTGTAGAAGTATTGAAGGTTTGAATATTTTTAATATATTAAATGATGTTTCCGATAAATTAGAACGGTTTGGAGGACATGATTTAGCAGCAGGATTTTTGGTGTCAGAAAAACATTTGAATCAGATTGAGAAGTATTTGAAACATAGATTGTTGAATGCAAATAAAAAGAATGTTGAGAAAGTTCTAGATGTTGATAGTAAATTGAGTATAGAAGGAATGAATAAAAATAAACTTCTAGATATTAACAGATTATCGCCATTTGGATTGGATAATCAAGAACCAAATTTTATTGACAATAATATATCTTTTATCAGTTTTATAAAATTTGGAATAAATAACAGACATTTTAAAGGCTTTGTTAGAAAAAATGATAGAATAATATCTGTTATAGGATACAACTTAGGACATAAATTAAAATCAAGAAATATGACAAAAAAATATAGTATAGTCTATACACCAGTATTTAAATCTGTTCATTCGGATTTATTTATTGAACTAAAAATAAAAGATTTTAATTGATATTTTAGATAAGTTTATGTTAAAATATCATTAATAAATCGTGTTGTTTTTAATGTGTAAATTTATAAAAACAATTTTAGGTTTGCAAAAGTAATTCGTAAGATTACAGTACCAAAAAGAGCATTTGGGAAGGTTTTTCCTCATAAAAAAGCCATAGCCTTACTGTTAAAATTTATAGCTTAAAAAGGAAATATTGCTCAATGAAAAGTAACATAACAATTTATTTATATGAAATTATAGGAGGATTAAACAAATGGCAACAGTAAAAAAATTATCAGAAACTAGTTATGAAGTATCAGTAACAAGAACAGGAGATGAATTATCTCACTTGAAAGAGCATGTTTTATCACACTTTAAAGATGCAAAAGTAGATGGATTCAGACCAGGACATGTTCCTGCAAAAGTTCTTGAACAAAAATTTCAAAAAGAAATTGAAGGGGAAATTTTAAATCATATTATTTCTGAAGAATACCAAAAAGCAGTAGTAGAAAACGAATTAAGACCTATAGCTGATCCAAGATTAGAAAAATATGAAAATAAAGAAGGAACAGTAGAAGTTGTATTCGTAATTCCTGTATTACCTGCAATTACTTTAGGTGAATATAAAGGTGTAGAAGTTGAAAAAGAAACTTTAGATATTACTGATGAAAAAGTAAATGCTGAAATCGAAAGATTAAAAGAAGGAGCTGCTAAATTAAAAGAAGTTGAAGCAGATGCTACAGCTGAATTAAATGATGTTGCAAATATTGATTTTGAAGGATTTATAGATGGAGAAGCATTCGAAGGAGGGAAAGCTGAAGGATTTGACTTGACATTAGGTTCACATAGTTTTATCGACAACTTTGAAGACCAAATTGTTGGACATAAAAAAGGTGATGAATTTGATGTAACAGTTATGTTCCCTGAAAACTACGGTGCAGAAAACTTAGCAGGAAAACCAGCTATTTTCAAAGTAAAAGTAAATTCTATTAAGAGAAAAGAAGAAGCTGAATTAAATGATGATTTGGCTAAAGAATTAGGATATGATTCTCTTGAAGATTTAAAGGTTAAAACTAGAGAAAGTTTGACTAAGAGAGAAGAAACTAGAATTAATAATGAATTTAAAGGAAAAGTAGTTGAAGCAGTTGTAGCAAATACAAATGTTGAAGTACCAGCTGAATTAACAAATAGAGAAGTTGAATATCAAATTAATAGATTTGCTCAACAATTACAAATGCAAGGAATTTCATTGGAACAATATTTCCAAATGACTGGACAAACTCTTGATAAAATGAGAGAAGAATCAAGAGAAATGGCTGAAAAATCAGTTAAAACTGAATTAGTATTATCTGAAATTACAAAAGCTGAAAACATTGAAGTAAGCGATGATGAAGTAAACGCTGAAATCGATAAAATGGCTACAATGTACGGAATGGATAAAGAAGCATTATTAGCAGATGTAAGAAAATCAGGAAACTATGCAAGATTTATTGATGAAACTAAATATAGACTTTCTCACGAAAAAACAATAGATTTATTAGTAAATTCAGCAAAAGTTAAATAGTAGTTATTAATTAATAGAAAAGTTAAGAAGGTAAGGGTCTAACCTCAAGTAGTAGTGGTATTCCCTTACCTCTTTAAAAATTTAAAATAAGGAGAGGTTCTAATGTATAGTCCTGTAGTAATTGAAAACGATGGTCGTGGAGAAAGAAGTTACGATATATATTCAAGATTGTTAAAGGATAGAATAATATTTGTGAGTGGAGAAGTTGAAGATAATATGGCTAATGCAATTGTTGCACAATTATTATTTTTAGATGCTCAAGATAAAGAGAAAGATATTGTTATGTATATAAATAGTCCTGGTGGAGTTATAACAGCTGGATTAGCTATATATGATACAATGAGACATATTAAATGTGATGTTTCTACGGTTTGTGTAGGACAAGCTGCAAGTATGGGTGCGGTTTTATTGACAGCTGGAACTAAAGGGAAAAGATATTCATTACCAAATTCTAGAATAATGATACATCAACCTTTAGGCGGAGCAAGAGGACAAGCGACAGATATTCAAATTCAAGCACAAGAAATAGAAAGAATGAAACAAATAACAAGTAAAATTTTATCAGAAGGAACTGGAAAATCAGTTGAAGAAATCTATAAAGATACTGAAAGAGATAATTTTATGTCTCCTGAAGAAGCGTTAGAATATGGATTAATCGATAAAATATTGTAATTTTAGTTTGTGAATGGTAAATTTTAAATATTTAGAAGAGGTGGAAAAATGCCAAAAAAAGAAGAACATTTTTGCTCTTTTTGTGGAAGAGAAGAAGATGAAGTTGGAAGATTGATTCAAAGTACAGAAGATCCAGATGTATTTATTTGTAATGATTGTGTTGATGACTGTGTAGAATTGTTAGATAGTTATGATTATTACGATGAAAATAACAGTGGAAAGAAAATTACATTGTTGAAACCAAAAGAAATTAAAATTAAATTAGATGAATATATTATTGGTCAAGAAAATGCAAAAAAAATTCTTTCAGTTGCAGTATATAACCATTTTAAGAGAATAACTCATAAAATGGAAAGAAAAGAAGATGATGTTGAATTACAAAAATCTAATGTTTTATTAGTTGGACCTACAGGAAGTGGGAAAACATTGTTGGCACAAACATTGGCTAAAATATTAAATGTACCTTTGGCAATTGCTGATGCGACTACATTAACAGAAGCTGGGTATGTTGGTGATGATGTAGAAAATGTATTATTGAAATTAATTAAAGCTGCAGATTATGATATAGAAACTGCAGAACACGGAATTATTTATATAGATGAAATTGATAAAATTGCTAGAAAATCAGAAAATATGTCTATTACGAGAGATGTTTCTGGTGAAGGGGTTCAGCAAGCATTGTTAAAAATAATTGAAGGAACAGTTGCAAGTGTACCGCCTCAAGGTGGAAGAAAACATCCAAACCAAGAAATGATTGAAATCAATACGAAAGACATTTTATTCATTGTCGGTGGAGCATTTGAAGGATTGGAAAGTAAAGTAAAAAATAGAATTAACGAAAAAAGAGTAGGATTTGGATTGGAAACTACTGAAACTAAATTAGATGACTTGACATTATTTGAAAATGTGTTGCCAGAAGATTTAGTTAAATTTGGGTTAATTCCGGAATTGATAGGAAGATTACCGATTATTACTGCACTTCATGGATTGGATGAAGAAGCGATGATAAAAATCTTGACAGAGCCTAAAAATTCATTAGTAAAACAATATCAAAAATATTTTGAAATGGAAAATGTTGAATTGGTATTTGAAAAAGATGCTATTGAAGAAATAGCAAAATTGGCTTTGAAGAGAAAAATTGGAGCAAGAGGACTTCGTTCGATTATTGAAAGTGTAATGATTGATTTGATGTACGAAATTCCTTCAAAGAAAGAAGTTTCAAAAGTTATAATTACTAAAGAAGCTGTTGATGATAAAAGTAAAGTAATAGTGGAATAATAGGTATACTTTTTTTCATTTGTATGTTAAAATAATTGTGGGTGAGATTATTTTAAATATTTTAAACATATAAATAAGCATAATATTTAAGTAAGTTTAAAAAGAAAGGGGAATTATGCAGAAAAAACCATTTATAGCGACTAGGGAGTTAGTAGTGTTTCCTGGTGTCGTAACACCAATTTTTATTGGAAGACCATCAAGTTTGGCGAGTATTGAAGAATCACTTGCAAAATTTGATAATAAATTAGTTCTTTCGTCGCAAAAAGACGGAGAAATAGAAGAACCAAAATTACCTGAAGATGTTTATGAAACGGGTGTTTTAGTTCATGTACTTCAAAGTGTGAGAATGCCTAATGGAAATGTAAAAGTTTTAGTGGAAGCAAAACATAGAGTTTTAATTACTGATATTACTGATGTTGATGGAATAAATTATGCTGATTATTCAGAAGTTTTTTCAAAACCAATTGATGAAAGCAAATCCGAAGCATTGAAAAGAAAAGTAATTGATGAATTTGCTAATTATGCAAAAATTACTCAAAAAGTTCTTCCAGATATTATTTATAATATTAAAGATATTAAAAATACAGATAAAGCATTTGATTTGATTTGTACAAATTTGATGATACCGACTGCGGCGAAACAAGAATTGCTTGAAATATTAGATGTAGAAGAAAGAGCATATAAAATTTTAAGCATTATTGAAAGAGAAATTGAAATTTTTACTCTTGAAAAAGAAATTGAAAATAGAGTAAAAGAACAAATGGCAGAGGTTCAAAAAAATTATTATTTACGAGAAAAAATAAAAGCAATAAAAGAAGAAATAGGAGAAGAAGCTGATTCTGATGAAGAAATTGCTGAATTAGAACAAAAAATAGAGGATTCTAAAATTCCTGAAGATTTAAAAGGGAAATTGGCAAAAGAAATTGCAAGATTAAAAAGAATGCCAGATTTTTCTTCAGAAGCTTCTGTAATTAGAAGTTATGTTGAAACAGTGTTAGAATTGCCTTGGGATAAATCTACAAAAGATGAAATAGATATAAAAAAAGCTCAAGAAATACTTGATGAGGATCATTACGGATTAGAAGAAGTAAAAGAGAGAATTTTAGAATTTTTAGCTGTAAAAAAATTAAATAATACGCTAAAAGGTTCAATTATTTGTTTAGTAGGGCCTCCAGGTGTGGGTAAAACTTCACTTGCACATTCGATAGCTCGTTCAATGAATAGAAAATTCACTAGAATTTCTTTAGGTGGAGTTAGAGATGAAGCTGAAATTAGAGGACATAGAAGAACCTACGTTGGAGCAATGCCTGGTAGAATTGTAAATTCATTGAAACAAGTTGGAGTAAATAATCCTGTGATGTTATTTGATGAAATTGATAAAATGGCGTCAGATTTTAGAGGAGATCCAGCTTCAGCAATGTTGGAAGTGTTAGATCCAGCTCAAAATAGTACATTTGAAGATCATTATATTGATCATACTTTTGATTTATCAAAAGTGTTCTTTGTATGTACAGCAAATGATATTGGTGGAATTCCAGGACCATTAAGAGATAGAATGGAAATTATTTTTATCGAATCATACACAGAATTTGAAAAATTAAATATTGCTAAAAAATATTTGATTCCACAAACTAAAGAAGAAAATGGATTGAGTGATTATAAAATACCATTTTCAGATGCTTCAATCTTGAAAGTTATAAACGAGTATACGAGAGAAGCAGGAGTTAGAAGTCTAAGAAGAGAAATTAGTAAAATATTCAGAAAAATGGCTAAAGAAATTTTACTTGAAAAAACATCAAAATTATCAGTTACAGAAACTAAAATTAAGAAATATTTAGGAAATGCTAAATATAGAGCTGATAAGATTAAGAAAGATGAAGGTAAAATTGGAGTTGTAAATGGTCTTGCGTGGACAGCTGTTGGAGGAACTACATTGGAAGTTCAAGCAGTTAAAATGGAAGGTAAAGGATTATTGCAACTTACAGGAAAATTAGGAGATGTAATGCAGGAATCAGCTAGAGTTGCTTATTCTTATGTAAGACATATAAAAAATGAATTTGGAATTGAAGAAAAATTCAATGAAAAAACAGATGTTCATTTACATTTTCCAGAAGGAGCAGTTCCAAAAGATGGACCTTCAGCAGGTATTACAATTACAACTGCGATAATTTCAGTATTAGCAAATAAAGAAGTGCGTCAAGATGTTGCGATGACTGGTGAGATTACGATTACGGGAGAAGTTTTAGCAGTAGGGGGAATTAAAGAGAAAGTTATCGGAGCTCATAGAGTTGGAATTAGAGAAGTTGTACTTCCTTTTGATAATAAAGTTGATACAGAAGAATTACCAAAAGAAATAGCAAGTGAAATGAAATTCCATTTTGCGAAAACTTATGAAGATGTTAAGAAAATTGTTTTTGTGGATGCGAATACAAAACCAGCAAAAAAAACAGTATCAAAAAAGAAAACAACTTCAAAAAAAGTGACGGAAGAGAAATAAGATTTATAAAAAAGAATCAGATGTTGAGTGGCATCTGATTTTTGTTTCATTTTTGTAACAGATTTATAATAAATTAGTTAGAAAAATTATATTTGCAGTGAAAATAGAAAATAAAAAAGACAAAAATTTTAAATTATGGTATAATAAAATGAAAAAATATTATATAAAACTTGAATTTTAAATAGTTCGCTTGGGATTAATAATTATAAAAATAGTTGCAAAAAAGGAAGGGACAAAATGAGTATTTTAAATGAATTGAATGAAAATCAGAGAAAAGCAGCAGAAAAGATTGAGGGACCTGTATTGATATTAGCTGGAGCTGGAAGTGGTAAAACTAGGACAGTTACTTATAGAATAGCTCATATGATAAAAGAAAAAAACATTTCTCCATTGAATATATTGGCATTGACCTTTACTAATAAGGCAGCAAGAGAAATGAAGGAGAGAGCAGAAGAGCTTATTGGTGAAGAAAATTCATATAATTTAGTTGTGTCGACGTTTCACTCGTTTGCAGTAAGAATATTGAAAACTTATTCAGAAAGAATTGGTTATGGAAGAAACTTTAATATTTATGATGTCGATGATCAAAAGTCAATAATTACAAAAATAAAAAAAGAAATGAATATAAAAGATGACATTGCACCTGGCAGAATTGCAAATAGAATTAGTAAATTAAAGGAAGATGGAGTAGGATTAAATGAAGTTTCTAGACAGTTAGATTTAAGAATACCAGCAAATCGATTATTTTATGATATTTATAAAAAATATGATGAGGTTTTGAAAGCTAATAATGCAATGGATTTTTCAGATTTATTGTTAAATGCAAGAAGACTTTTGGATGATAAATATGTGCTAGATATTATTCAAAATAGATATCAATATATTGTAGTTGATGAATATCAAGATACAAATAATATTCAGTATGAAATTATTAATTTGATTGCTGCGAAATATAGAAATATTTGCGTTGTTGGAGATGAAGATCAAAGTATTTATGCGTTTAGAGGTGCGAATATAGAAAATATTCTTAATTTTGAAAAAGATTATCCAGATGCGTATACTATAAAATTGGAAAGAAATTATCGTTCTACGAAAAGAATTCTTGATACAGCAAATGAATTGATAAGAAACAATAAAAGTTCAAAAGGGAAAAAACTTTGGACAGATGGTTCTGAAGGGGAAAAAATTAAAATATTCAATGCGAAAACACCTTACGATGAAGCCGAATTTATTGTAAAAGAAATTAAGGCAAAATCAAAATCTGGTGTAGATTACAAAGATATGACAATTTTATACAGAACAAATGCACAATCACGGGTTTTAGAGGAAAAATTATTGGAAGGAAATGTTCCGTATAAAATTTATGGTGGAATGCAATTTTTTCAAAGAAAAGAAATAAAAGATATATTGGCGTATTTAAATTTATTGAATAACAGAAATGATAATCATAATTTTTATAGAATTATTAATGTTCCAAAAAGGTCAATTGGAGAGAAAACGCTAGAAAAAATAGCAGAAATAGCAAACGAAAGAAATATTCCAATGTTAGATGCGTTGCAGTTTGTGGATGAAACTAATATTAGAGGAGCTGTAAAAAATACTTTAAAAGATTTTTACAATATGATACAAGGAATTTATCTTAGCTTAGATGAATTATCGGTAAAAGAAGTTTTTGATGAAGTTATTACTAAAACAAAATATTTTGATTCAATTGAAGATAATAAGGAAGATAGAGTTAAGAATATTGAAGAACTTTTAAATAGTATTATTGAATTAGAGAAGAGAAATCCACATGTTTCATTGGCTGATTATCTGGATATGGTTTCTTTGACTGCTTCAACTGATGAAATGGAAGAAAATGAGAATTTTGTGAAGTTAATGACTATTCATAGCTCGAAAGGATTAGAGTTTGATTATGTATTTATTGCTGGGATGGAAGATGGGTTATTTCCTTCTTGTTCTTTTGAAAGTTCGGAAGAGGATATTGAAGAAGAAAGAAGACTTTGTTATGTGGCAGTAACTAGAGCGAAAAAAGAATTGTATATTTCATATGCGTCAGAAAGAATGACTTGGGGACAAATGAATTACAATAGAAAACCGTCTAGATTTATATATGAAATGAAACAAGATAATCTTGAATATTTAGTAAATAATATCATCACTTTATCCAAAGTAAAGAAAATGTCAAGTTCAAGTTTTAAAGAAGATAAATTTCAAGTTAGAAATGAAAACTTTAATCCATTTTCGATAAGGAAATCGAAAGAACTTCATGAAAATAATTCTAAATATAAAGTTGGGGATACAGTAACTCATAAAAAATTTGGAAAAGGTAGAATAAAGCATGTTGATAAAAAAAGTTTGACGATAGATTTTATGGTTGGAGAAAAAAAATTAGCATTGATTTTAGCTGAAAAATTTTTGATAGATTAAATAAATGGAGGTAAATTTATGAAAAGAAAAACTATTGGGAAAACAGTGGAGATAGTAGGAATTGGTCTTCATAAAGGTGAGGAAATAAAATTGGTTTTAAATCCTAATGATGGAAGTAATCCTGAAATACCACAAGGAATTGTTTTTAAAAGAATGGATGTTGAAGGGAAAAATCCAATTGTGACTGTGGATTATACGCATTTATTTGATTTAGAAAGAGGAACTAATATAAGAAATGAAGATGATGTAAAAGTGCATACGATCGAACACTTTTTATCAGCTTTGTCTGTTTCAGGAATAACTGATATTTTCGTTGAAATAACAGGAAATGAATTACCAATATTAGACGGAAGTTCTATCAAGTTTATTGAAAAGTTTCAAGAGGCAGGATTTAAGGAACTAGAAACAGAAATCGAACCAGTTGTTTTGACAGAACCAATTATATTTAGTGATGAGAAAGCTGGTAAATATGTGATTGGATTACCTTATGATGGATTTAAAATATCTTATACAATTGATTTTAATCACAGCTTTTTAAAATCACAATATTTTGAAACAGAAATAACTTTTGATGATTATGTTGAAAAAATTTCTAAATGTAGAACATTTGCATTTGATTATGAAATTGATTTTTTGAAAAAAAATAATTTAGCATTAGGTGGAAGTTTGGATAATGCGATTGTAATAGGAGAAAATGGGCCTTTGAATCCAGAAGGTTTGAGATATCCAGATGAATTTGTAAGACATAAAATTTTGGATATTATTGGAGATTTGTATGTTTTGGGAAGACCAATAAAGGCACATATAATCGCCGTAAAAGCTGGACATTTTGTAAATGCTAAAATGACAGCAATGATTGCAAAAAAATATTTATAATAGAAATTGTAAAAAATTTTTTATAAAAAATTAACGATAAATAATTTATAAAAAAAGTAAAAAAATAGTTGTAATTTGTTTAAAAATTAAATATAATATATATAACTATATAAAATATTAAAACTTCAATATTGAAGGTTTATTAGTTTTAAAGTTTTAGTTTTAATTTTGTCAGATTTTAAATAAAATTTTAAAATATTTTTTAAATGGTTCATTTTAAGATACAAAAAATAAAGAGATAAAAAAATTAGGAGGAATTAGAGAGATGGAAACAGTTATGAATATAGAAGATATTATGAAAATATTACCACACAGATATCCTTTTTTATTAGTGGATAGAGTAATTGAAAAAAATGGAACAGATAGTTTGGTAGCTATTAAAAATTTAACAATGAATGAAGAATTTTTCCAAGGGCACTTTCCAGGAAAACCAGTAATGCCAGGAGTATTGCAAATGGAAGCATTGGCACAAGCAGTAGGGTTATTAATGTTAGAACCAGGGAAAATACCTTTATTTATGTCAATTGATAAATGTAAATTTAGAAAACCAGTAGTGCCTGGAGACCAATTAAGATTAGAAGTAGAAAAATTAAGCGTTAGAAGAAACATTATTGTTGCTAAAGGAAGATGTGTAGTTGATGGAAATGTAGTTAGTGAAGGAGAACTAAAATTTGCAGTTACAGATATGTAATTTGTAATAAAAATAGAAAAAACAAAAGAAGAGGTTTTAATTTATGAGTATGAACAATATACATCCAACAGCAGTTGTTGATCCAAATGCTAAAATAGGAGAGAATGTAAAAATAGGTCCTTATTCTGTGATAGGACCAGAAGTAACTATCGGTAACGGAACTACTATAGAATCTCATGTTGTTATCGAAGGTGAAACAATAATAGGTGAAAATAACTATATTTTTTCTTTTGCATCAATTGGAAAGGATCCACAGGATTTAAAATTTGATGGTGAAAAAACAAGAGTTGTAATAGGAAATAATAACAAAATTAGAGAATTTGTAACAATTCATAGAGGAACTACTGATAAATATGAAACAAGAGTTGGAAATGATTGTTTGATAATGGCGTATGTTCATATTGCACATGATTGTATTATAGGAGATCATTGTGTATTAGCAAATGCTGCTACTTTTGCAGGTCATGTGGAAGTGGAAGATTGGGCAGTTGTTGGAGGGTTGACAGCGATTCATCAGTTTACAAGAGTAGGAAGACATGCGATGATAGGAGGATGCTCAGCTGTAACTCAAGACGTTGTGCCCTATATGCTTTCTGAAGGAAACAAAGCTAGAGCAGTATACATTAATATTGTAGGACTTCAAAGAAGAGGGTTTTCGGCAGAACAAATTAAAACTTTGAGAGAAGTTTATAAGATTATATTTAAGAAAAAACTAAAATTAGAAGAAGCATTACATATATTGGAAAATGACTACAAAGATAATGCAGATGTAGTAAAATTGGTTGAATTTATTAGAAAAAGTAAAAGAGGAATCGCAAGATAAATTATGAATAAAGTAGGTTTAATAGCTGGAAATGGTAAATTGCCAGAATTATTTTTAGAACAATGTGAATTACAGGGAATAGAATTATTCTCTGTTTATTTATTCGATAGCGTTGAAGAAAGCGTGAAAAATCATATAAATTCAGCTAAATATAGCGTAGCACAACCTGGGAAAATAATCTCTTATTTTAAGAAAAAGGGTGTTTCCCAAGTTGTTATGCTTGGAAAAGTTGAAAAAGATTTAATTTTCTCAAATTTAAAGTTTGATTTTGTTGCAGCAAAAATTTTATTTTCTTCAAAAAATAAGAAAGACAAAAATATTTTAAAGGCAATTATTGATTATATTGAATCTGAAGGAATAACAGTATTGCCACAAAATTATTTGTTGGATGATTATATAGCTAAAGAGAAGGTTTATACGAAAAAAATTCCTAGCGAAAATGACGAAAAAACAATCAAAATTGGGATAGAAGCTGCGAAAATGTTAACAGATATTGATGCAGGGCAAACAGTAGTTGCTAAAGATGAATCTATTGTTGCTTTGGAAGGAATAGAAGGTACTGATAAAGCGATTTTAAGGGGTGGAGAATTAGCTGGGAAAGACTGTATCGTTGTAAAAATGGCTAGAAGAAATCAAGATTATCGAATAGATGTTCCGACAATAGGTGTTGAAACGATAAAAAAAGTTGTAGAAATTAAAGCAAAAGGAATTGTAATAGAAGCGGATAAAATGCTATTCATTAATCAAGATGAAGTTGTAGAATATGCGAATAAAAATAAAATATTTATTAAAGGAATAAAACATGAATAAAATAAAAAAAGTATTTGTATCTTGCGGAGAGATGTCGGGAGATTTACATTTATCGTATATTATTGAGAGTATTAGAAAAAAAGATAGTGAAATTGAATTTTACGGTGTTGTAGGCGACAAGTCTATAAAAGCTGGAGCGAATAAAGTAAATCACATTAAAGATAATGATATTATGGGATTTGTTGAAGCTGTAAAAAAATATAAATATTTTAAAAATAAAGCTAAAGAATATTTAAAATTCATACAAGAAAATAATATAGACACAGTTATATTTGTAGATTTTGGTGGATTTAATTTAAAATTTTTTGATTTATTGAAAAAAGAAATACCAAAAATAAAGACAATTTATTATATTCCACCAAAAGTTTGGGCTTGGGGAAAATCAAGAATAAAAGAATTGAAGAAATTTGATGATGTAATAGTAATTTTTCCCTTTGAAAAAGCATATTATGATAGTTTAGAAAGTTCCAAAAAAATAAATGTGAACTACTTTGGAAATCCATTGGTTGATAAATATAAGTTTTCTGAAAATTTAGGTGATAAAATTTTGTTATTGCCAGGAAGTAGACGACAAGAAATTTTAAAATTTATTCCTGAAATAGTAAGATTTGTAAAATTAGAAGAAATGAAAAATCAGAAATTTATTTTGAAATTTGCAGATAAATTGCATTTGGAATATGTGAAAGAATATAACTTAGAAAATATTGAAAATGTAGAAATAAGTTTTGATTCTATTGAAAATTTGAGAAGAGATTCTAAATATGCGATTGCAACTTCGGGGACTGTAACATTTGAATTATCAGTGATGGGATTACCAACAATAGTTGTGTATAAAACTTCTCCTATTAATGCGTTTATTGCTAGAAAAATTGTTAAAATAACTTATATTAGTTTAACGAACTTAAACGCAAATAAAGAGATTTTTCCAGAGTTGTTACAAGAAGATTTTTCAACTGAAAAATTATTATTACAATGTCAAAATTTTGAAGAAAATAAAGAAAAAGTTGTTTTGGAATTGAAAAAAGAACGAGAGAAATTGGGTAATAGTGGTGTTTTAGATAAGATATCGAATTATCTAATTGAAAAAATAAAAGAGAGTAAATAATTATTATTAAATATTATTTAAGAGGATTGTGAAATGAAAGAAAAAAGAGAAGAGTTAATGAATAGCTCAATATTTAAACTATTTATTAAAAATTTTATTCCTATATTAATAAGTTCTATTTTAGTAGTTTTGTATAATTTAGTTGATAGATTTTTCGTAGGAAAAATTAGTGAAGAAGCATTGGCTGCAGTAGGAGTATCATTTTATATAGTTATGATATTTATAGCTTTTTCGATGTTAGTTGGAGTTGGAGCAGGAACGATTTACTCGATTCGACTTGGTCAAAAGAAAAAAGCTGAAACTCAAAAAATATTAGGAAATACGATTACGATATTCCTAATATTAGGAGCACTTTTATTTTTAATATTGCAATTAAATTTAGATAAAATCTTGTTGTATTCAGGTGCAAATAGAGAAACGTTACCGTATGCGAAAACTTATTTACAAATAATGCTTTTTGCTATAATACCATTGTTTTTTTCATATGGAATATCAAATCTTTTAAATGCAGCTGGAACTCCAAGAGTAGCAATGTTTTCAATGCTTGTAGGTGCGCTAACAAATATTATTTTGGATTATGTGGCTGTAATGATTTTGAAAACAGGAGTAGAGGGAACAGCTTATGCTACATTAATAGGAAATGTATTAGCAGCTCTTATTGTAATGTGGTTTATAATATTTGGGAAATTACCATTTAAAATAAATTTATTTGGTTATAAATTGGAATATATAAGTAATATAAAGTTCAGATTTAAATATTTGAAATTATTTCCAAAAACGGCAAAGGATATTTTAACAATTGGTATGTCACCTTTTTTACTTCAATTAGCAAGTTCTGTTGTAGGGTTAATAACGAATAAAATTGTTGAGGTAAATGGTGGTACTGCAGGAGTAGCCGTTGTTACAATTATAAATTCTTATTTACCGATAATGACAATGACAATATATGCTGTGTCACAGGCTATGCAACCTATAATTGGATTTAATTATGGTGCAAAAAGGTACAACAAAGTAAAAAAATCATTAATAATGTCAATTTTGATAAGTATTGTTCTATCTGGAATTTTTTGCCTAGTAATGATGCTAATACCGTATAAGTTAGTACTATTTTTCAATGAAAAAAGTACTGAATCTGCTTTAAAAGAAGGAGTAAGAGCGTTAAGAATTTATTTTTCAACAGCAATTTTATCTTCATTTGGAATAATAGTACCAAATTATTTTCAAGCAATAGGACGTCCCAAATATTCGACAGTATTAAATATACTTAGACAAGTTGTAATATTTTTAATACTTATGATGGTATTTTCATATTATTGGAAATTGGTTGGAGTTTGGTATGCACAGCCAGCTACAGATATTATATTTTTTGTAGTGTTACTAATATTCACAATATTAGAAATAAAAGATTTGAATAGGAAACAAAAAAATATTGAAATGAAAGAGAGAGAAAATTGATATGACAGTAATATTAATGATAGTTGCGTATATACTTGGAAGTATACCGAATGCTCTTTGGATAGGGAAAGTATTTAAAGGAATTGATGTTAGAGAGCACGGGAGCAAAAATACAGGTTCAACAAATGCAGCAAGAGTTTTAGGTGCTAAATTAGGAATTTTGACATTAATTCTCGATATATCTAAAGGAGCGCTTCCTACTTTGATGGCTTCAATGCTATTAAATTCATCAATTAGTGTAATTTTAGTTGGAATTTGTGCAATTTTAGGACATAGTTTTTCAATTTTTATGAAATTTAAAGGTGGGAAAGCAGTAGCTACAACAGTTGGAGTATTTATTATATTAGTTCCAGGTGCAATTTTATTAGCAGCTATAGTTTTCTTTTTAGTTTTTGGTATTACAAGATATGTTTCATTATCTTCGATGATTGCAGCAGTTTCTTTGCCAATTTGGATAGTATTATTTTATAAAAATATACTACTTACCATTTTTGGTGCAATAATTGCTATTTTGATAATAGTAAGACATAAAAGTAATATTCAAAGATTGCTAAATGGGACAGAATCAAAATTTTCAATAAAGAAAAAATAATTTTAAAATAAAAATAAGAAGTAAAAATAAGAAAGTTGGTGGAAATAATGAAAAATATATTAGTGATTGGTGGTGGAAGTTGGGGAACTTGTTTATCAAAATTACTTGTTGAAAATAAAAATAATGTGTTTTTATGGGAGTATAATGAGGAAACGAGAAATGTAATTAGAGAAAAAAGAGAAAATCCAGTATTTTTACCTGGTATAAAATTGCCAAACGAATTAAATGTAGTTGATAATTATTGTGAAATATTGAAAAATGAAAATATAGATGTGATTTTATTGGCTACTCCGACACAATTTTTAAGACCGATTTTAAAAAATTTAAAAGAATGTTTGAGTTATAAAGTGATAATTGTAAATGTGGCTAAAGGGATAGAAATCAAATCTAAGAAGAGAATTTCAGAAGTTATTGATGAAGAGCTTGATGGAAAAGATTACAGCTATGTATTGTTAGCAGGACCTACACATGCAGAAGAAGTTGCCTTGAAGTTACCTTCAGCCATTTTATCAGTATCATTAGATGGAAAAGCAGCATTAGAGATCCAACATTTATTTAGTAATTCTTATTTTAGAGTTTATACTGGAACTGATTTAGTGGGAGCAGAGTTATCGGGAGCTGTAAAGAACTGTTTAGCAATAGCTGCAGGAATTTCTGATGGTCTTGGTTTTGGAGATAATTCAAAAGCAGCATTGATTACAAGAGGACTAAATGAAATTTTGGAAATTGGTAAATATTATCATGCAGATCCAAAAACATTCATGGGGCTATCAGGACTTGGAGATATAATCGTTACTTGTACAAGTAAACATAGTAGAAATAGATATGTGGGAGAAGAATTAGGAAAAGGGAGAAAAATAGACGACATCATTTCAAGTATGAAAATGGTATCGGAAGGAGCTGAAACAATAAAAGCTTTATATGCAATTATTAAAGAAAACAATATTCAAGCACCAATTATGTCAGCACTTTATGAGGTGATTTATGAAAATCGACCTGTAGACGAATTAGTTTCGTTGTTTATGAATAGAAGTTTAAGATCAGAATTCATATAAAAACAAAAAGAAAAAAATTAATTATCAACGGAGAGTGAAATGGAAGAAAACAACTTAAACTTAATTTCTTTATATTTAAGTGATATTCAAAAATTTGATTTGCTATCAAAGGAAGAAGAATATGATTTATTAAGAAGAATAAGAGAAGAAAATGATGAACAAGCTAGACAACTTTTAATTTTATCAAATTTAAGATTAGTAATAAGTACAGCTAAAAAATCATTAGGAAATGGGTTACCATTGATAGATTTAATAAGTGAAGGAAATATTGGTTTGATAAAGGCTATTAATAAATTTGATTATAAAAAGGGACATAGATTTAGTACATATGCGGTTTGGTGGATAAAACAGGCAATAAAAAAGTCGATTATTAATACAGGGAGAGATATCAGAATACCTTCGTATAAATACGAACAATTGTCAAAAGTAAATAAAGTTATTAAAGAATATACAGCTAAGTACGGTGAAGATCCTTCTACAGAATACATAGCAAAGAAAGTTGATTTGAAAGAAAGTAAAGTTATTTTGTTGTTAAATGAATTTCAAGATATAGTTTCTTTAAATGAAAATATAGGAGATAATATTTATTTGGAGGATATTGTAGGGAAAGAAGATAATGTTGAAGAAAGAATTATAAAAGAAGATCAGTTATACGAAATGAGAGAATTGTTAGATAAAGTCTTAACCGAAAGGGAAAAAGAAATACTTGAATTGAGATATGGTCTATATGATAATAAAATTCATACTTTGAAAGAGATTGGTCTTAAATTGAATATTACGAGAGAAAGAGTAAGACAAATAGAAAAAAAAGCAATAACAAAATTAAAAGAACACTTTAAGAATTATAAAGATATGATATAATGATGGTAAGTGTGACTTTAGGGATAATAAAAAAGAGGTGAGAAAATGTTAAATGTAATTGTAAATAGAAGAGAGTTGTTAAAAGCTATTCATATTGTAGAAAATGCTGTAAAAGAGAATAAAATTAGAGAAGTTTTATCGGGAATATATATTGAGGCGAAAGAAAACAAGGTAATTTTAAAAGGTACAGATTTAGAAGTATCTATTAGTACTGAGATAGAATGTGAAGTTATTCAAGAAGGAAAAATTGTAATTAAACATAAATTGATAGAAGAGTTTTTGAAACAAATATCAGACGATAAAGTTGAGTTGAATGAAGAATCTGGGAAATTAGTAATAAAGACAAGTGCAACAGATACAGAATTTTCATTATACGATGCAGAAAATTTTCCTATTCAAACGAAATTGGAAACAGGAGTGGAATATAACTTTAATAAAGACGAATTATTGACTCATATAGAAAATGTGAAAATTTCGGCTGCGACTGAAATTGAAAATTTAGCTGTAAATTGTATAAGACTTGAAATTGGAGAAAATAAATTGAAATTAGTTTCTTCGGATACTTATAGATTGACTTTTATTGAAGAGGATTTACCAGAAAGTCAAAGAAATAAAGAAGACTTAAATGTAAGTATTCCATTAAAAACTATTGACGGGTTAATTAAAATTATGAAACTTCTAGATGAAGAAACAATTACAATAAAATCTGATAGTTCAAAGGTATTTTTCAAAATAGCTAATGTTGAAATTTTAACAAGAGTAATTGAATTGCAATTTCCTGATTATAAAACGATATTAAAAAATGTAGATCATAATAAAAAAATATTATTGAATACAAAAGACTTTACATCTGTATTAAGAAGAACACTAATATTTGCGAGAGATAATAAAGAAACCAAAAATGGAGGAATTTTTAATTTCAAAAATAATAAATTGTATTTAACAGGTACAAATGAATATGCTCAAATTAAAGAAGAATTGCCAACTATTCAAGAAGGTGATGATATAAAAATCTCATTAAATGTTAAATTCCTGTTAGATTATATTTCTATAATAAGTGGAAAAGTGACAGAAGTAAGATTATTAAATAGTAAAAGTTCTGTAATTATAAAAGATGAAGATTCAGACAAATCGCTTTACTTTACAATGCCTTTAGCGTTAAGAGAAAATTAATTTTTAAATAAAAAAGAGTTGTTTATAGGTAATACTTAAAAACAACTCTTTTTTTGTTATTTTAGATGTAAAAATTTTTTTATAAATTTGTAAATAAGAATAATAAAATACTAATTCTCTCTTATTTTCTTTAATCTAAGAAATAATCTAGAAAACAATACCATTTTTAAATTTATTTTCAAATTCTATTGGTTCAGTACCAGCTTTGAATAATGCTGTTCTCTTATCGACACCATCAGAATCTAGTAATCCAATTTTTAAGTCAATATCTTTTTGAATAAGATCTTTACGTTTTATGTAATCATCAATAAACTCAAATACTCCAACATTATAATTATCCATATCTACAACAGATTGCATATAACTTTTCCATAAAGGTGCAGCAGCACTTCCTCCTGTCATACCACTACCCATTGATTTGTTGTCATCGTTTCCAACATAAACTACAGTAGCAAGAGTAGGTGTATATCCAGTAAACCAAGCCGAGATATAATCACTTGTAGTTCCTGTTTTTCCAGCCATTGGAATAAGTTGACCATTTTTAAATACTTTTGCAGATTGTCCAGTTCCGTAATTTACTGCATTTTCAAGCATTTGGGTTAGGATTGCAACATCTTTTGAGTCAAAAATCTTTTTATTTTTTGCTTTTGCTTCGTAAATAACTTCACCATATTTATTTTCAATTTTGTAAATATATTGTGGTGTAATTTGGTATCCACCATTTGCAAGTGCTGCGTAAAATAATGCCATATCAATAGGTCTTGTAGAGATAGATCCTAAAGCAAGTGTATAGTTTTTAGGGAAATCTCCACCAGTAACACCGGAATCACGCCAAATTTTTTCAACTGCATCAATTCCAACATATTGTAATAATTTTATTGGAATAATATTATTTGAAATTTCAATAGCTTTATCAAGTGTCATACTATCTCTAAAACCGCCATCGTAGTTTTTTGGAGTCCAGTTTCCAATTTTTATAGGTGAATCTTCCATAACACTATTCATTCCCATATTTTTTTGCAAAGCAGCAAGATAAATCAATGGCTTAAATGAAGATCCAGGTTGTCTTAAAGAATTTAAAGCTCTATTAAATTCCCCTTTTTTATAATTTTTTCCTCCAACCATTGCTTTTACAAAACCATTACTTGGATCAATGGAAATTAAAGCTCCATTCATATTAGCACGGTTTCTTAAATTATAATTACTGCTAAATGCCTTATAGGCAGCTCTTTGCATATTCAAATCAACAGTTGCATATATTTTATATCCATCAAAAAGGAATTTTTGATCTTCTTCATCAATTTTCAATATTTTTCTAGCTTCACTCAATACAATAGTTGTAAATTCAGGTGCAGTATTTGAAGTAGAAATTTGTTCTTCTTCATTTTTGTTTTTAATATTTCCATTTTTAAATTTAATTTTTTCAGCAGCAGCTTCTTCATATTCGTTTTCGTTGATAAATCCGTAAGACAACATCTGTTTCAAAACAACATGTTCCCTTTCAACCGCATTTTCAATTTTTGAATATTTAGTAGGCGATTTAGGTAAACTTGCTAAAACTGCAGCTTCAGCAATTGTTAAATTTTTAGGTTCTTTATTAAAATATCTGATAGCAGCATTTTTTATACCATAAGCTCCTTGACCAAAATAAATTGTATTTAAATAATTTTCAAGAATTTCATCTTTAGTATATTTTCTTTCAATCTCAATTGCTAAAATAGCTTCTTTAATTTTTCTCATAACCGTTCTTTCAGGCGTCAAAAAAGCATTTTTGGCTAATTGTTGAGTAATGGTACTTCCACCTTCTCTTCTTCGTCCAGAAAGAGTTGTTAAAATGGCTCTACCTGTACGTAAAAAGTCGAATCCATGATGCGAACGGAATTTTCTATCCTCAATTGCTAAGAAAGCATTTTGTACATTAAGAGGTACATCTTTTATACTTACAGGCGAACGATTTTCTACATTTACTGTATCAAGTTGATTTCCGTTAATATCATAAATTATTGACGGAGAAGTTGGTGCGTAACTGTCAATTAAATCTACAGGTGTTTCTCTTCTAATTGTATAAAAAATATATCCTAAAACACCTAGACCAACAATAAATAAAAATATAATAAATTTTAAGAAAAGCGAAAGAAAAAATTTTCTTCTTGTAGCTTTAACAGAATCAGTTCCACTATTCTTAAAATCATTAGGATTAATTTTCTGTGCCATTTTCCATCTCCTTTTTGGCTTTCAATTGTCCACAAGCAGCGGCAATATCTTGACCTTTTGTTTCACGCAATGTTACATTAATATTTTTGTCTTTTAATAATTTATAAAATTCTCTTTGCTTCGATTTAGAAGGCGTTTTATAAATTTTACCCTTTACAGGATTATAAGGAATAAGATTTACTAAACAAGAGAACGAACGCAAGTAATCAGCTAATTCAAACGCATCACTATACTCGCAATTAAAATCATCAATTAAAATATATTCGAAAGTAATCCTGTTTTTAGTTTTTTTCTGATAATTAATCAGAGACTTTTTCAATTCTTGCACACCCCATCTTTTATTAATAGGCATAATTTCAGTTCTTCTATCATCTCTAACAGAATGAAGCGATATTGCAAGATTGACTTGGCTTTCATTTTCAGTAAACTTCTCAATTCCAGTAACAATTCCACTTGTTGAAACTGTAAAGTTTCTTTTTGAAAAATTTTGTCCTTTAGGTGAATTTAAAATGTTAATTGATTCAATTACGTTATCATAATTCAAAAATGGTTCTCCCATTCCCATGTAAACGACATTTCCTAATTTCTCGCCTCTTTCTGACAAATATTTTTGCACATAATAAAACTGTAATAAAATTTCAGAAGCACTTAAATTTCTTTCATAAGTCATCGTAGCAGTAGCACAAAAATCACAACCAATTAAACATCCAATTTGTGAAGAAACACAAAGAGTATGACGATTTTTATGTGAAATTAACACACTTTCAATTAACCTATGATCACTTAATTCAAAAAGAAACTTTTCGGTATCTTTATCATCTGATATTTGATGAGTTTTAAAGGTTAATTGTGCGATGTAAAAATGTTCCTTTAAAAATTCTCTATCTTTTTTTGAAATATTGGAAAATTCATCAAAATTGAATATCATTTTATTATGAATCCAGTCAAAAACTTGTGTTGCATTGAACTTTTTCAATCCTAAATCTACAAAAGTATTTATCATTTCCTCTAGATTCATTCCAATTATATCAATCTTTCCATCATTATCTTTTTTAATCATATTTTACTAAGAATATTTCAAAATATTCGTTTTCCCTCCTTTAATATCTGTACTTAACTTCTTTATATAATAACATATTTTCTATAAAAATGATATATGGTAGGCGAAACAAATTATCAAAAATTTGTAAGTCGTGATATTTGCTATAAATAAAAGGTTTAACCTATTGATGGATTCCGATGGATTCTAGAATATTAAAAAAAAATACTCTTTAAAAACCTATAAATTTTCACGGTAATATACAGATAATATACGAAAATTTGATTATTTAATTTTTTCCATTTCTTCTCTTATTTTCGAAATATTTGTGTGGGTATACCTTTTTGTCATTTTGATATTAGTATGACCTAAAATTTCTGTTATTACATTTTCATTAGTTGAAACATCGGATATCATTGTTGCAAATGTGTGCCTTGTATCGTGTATTGTGTGTTGCATACCGAGGCTTTCTATTATTTTCACAAAGTTATGTGTCCTGAAGTTACTATACAGATAACACCCTGTCTCAGATATATTGGGGATAACATATTCTGTTTTATTTTCCATTCTTTTAAGGATGAGTGGTCGTATCTTAGGGTGTATTGGAATTATACGATTTTTACCTGCTGTTGTTTTGCTACCTCCGATGATAGTATTTTCTTCGAGATTTACATTTTTTTTAGGTAATTTTAGCAATTCATTTATTCTCATACCTGAATAAATTAATATAAGTATCACATCAACATAATCAAGCTTATCTAAATTGTCCCACAATAGTGAAATTTCTTTTTCAGTAAATATCTTTCTTTCTATTTTATTTTTATGCTTAGGGAGTTTAATAAATTGACTGTAGTCTTTATCAATTACATCCATTTGCATAGCTTTTTTTAATACAAGTCCTATAAATGCTTTTAAATTCTTTAATGTTCCTGTTGAAAGATTATCTACCAAACTAGAAATAAAACTCTGGAACTCAATGATTTTTAACTCTTTTATTTTTTTGTTATGTAGCGGTTTTAGATATTTGGAGTATAGTTTGTAAGCAGAAAGTGTTCTTTTTCCAACTTCTTTTTTCTTTTCTTTCATAATGATATCTATAACATCTCCAAATAAAATATCATCTAAATCAACATCATACGGATTAAGATTATATTCAGCAAGTGCCTGCATAGCCTCTCTTCTATTTTGAAAGTATCCTATGTATTTAAAAATTTGTTTTCCTTCATCACTATATCCTGTAGTAATCCTAACACCGAATGGTTTTCTTCTTTTTTTACCCAGATTGATAACTGAGCCATATCCGTTTGGATTTTTCATAAAAAAAATCACACTCCTTGTATTGAATTTTTAAGGTTTGTGTGATATACTTTTACTGGTGTTTGTGAGTATATCACATATTATTTAGCCCCTATTGCAGTAGGGGTTATTTTTATATTTTAAGTTTTTCAATAGTTATAAAATCTTTAAATCCTAGTTTTTGTGCTTCTTCATCTGTTTTATTTGGACATAACTGTTTTAATCCCTTTTTTATTCCACCACCAGGAAAATCTGCATTAATTTTAAAAACTAAATATTCCATTACAACAACAGTTAATGCAATTTTGTTAGTCGTTGTTTTATTTTTTAAATCATATATATGTAATTTACTTAACATTTCAGGAATTTTAATTTTTGGCTTTGTAGTAAATTCAACATCTATGATATTAGAATTATGAGCAGATAAATTTCTAGTGAGACGTATATTTTTTATCCAGCTTTCAAATTGATCTAAGTCTATTCCATGTATAGTTGCTATTTCTCTTCTGTATTTTTGATTTAATAATGTATACAAATCAACAACATCACCTAAAGTAAGTAAATCAATGACTAGCCATATAGGAAGTTCATTGGGATAATTATCTTTGTATTTTGCTATAATTTTACTTTTTGTTTCATATCCTAAAAGGGCAAATTTCCTTTTAAATTCTTTTTCTTTGTGAGAAATATAATACTGACAGTATCTGTTTTTGTCAGTCCATTTTTTAAAATCCAAATATCCGAAAGCTCCAAAATCACGCCCTAAGATGTAGGATATATTCGTTTTTAAAGATATTTCAATTTTCTCAGTAATTCTTAGGAAATATAATCTTAAATTTTTATCCCAATAAAAACGGTGAATGATGTCCTCGAAATACACATTATCTTTGTAATTTTCATTTTCGTCCATAAATGGAAGGGAAAATTCTTTGATTTTATAATAATTTATAAATTTAATTTTGTATTTAGCCTTTTCTTTTCCTTCTCTAAATTTCATTCCTCGTTTTTCAAACAGTTCTATCTGTTCTTCAAAAGTTAAATGTTTTCCATTATAGGTATTGCTCATTCTTTTTTTCTCCTTTTTAAAAAAAAAACCTTTGCGTAGGCCGGAACCCTGTACTATTTAAAGTACTGCAAAGGTATTGATATACTTTATTGTACTTTATAATTTATAAATTGTCAAGTATTATTTTAAATTTTATTATAATAGCAAATCACTCTCCATTCTATCTATAAATATTTTTCAAGATTTATTTATTGTAATTTCTATTATCAGTTTGCATCAAATAAAAGAAAAGATTTATAAATTCAGGATAATAGTCTTTAGATGTTTTAAACCAATCTTCAAAAAGAATAAAAGCTTTTCTAGTTTCAAAGATATCTTTTGATGTTGGATATCCTATTACTAAATAATTATCTTTTATAATTCCATTTGAATAATATGGATTTTTTTCAAAATCTTTATTTTTATCGTATAATTTTTCAAGATTATCAGATAATACTTCCAGCTGTTTTTTTCGATTTTCATAAAAAGAAAAATCAATGATTTTGTTTTTTAGTGCATCATCAAATAATTCATTTGATTTGTTTTTTTCTTTGTTTTTTATATAAGCAAGTGCTAATTTATCTACTAGTATTTGATTTATATATTCTTTTTTTACATTTTCAAGTATATATATCCTGTGTTTTAGCGGTAACATACTAAAAATTGTATAAATATTTTCAGTTCCAAATTTATGCTCAGGTTTAAGAAAATATTTTACAAAAATATTTTCAACGATGTGAATAGCATTATTAATGATTTTATTTAATTCATTATTTCCAACTTTTCCTGAAAAATGGGAACCATCACCACCAATTTTGAAAATATACCGAATGTTTGACGCAATATTTTTATCATATTTTTCTTCTATAATTTTAAGTTTTCTTTTCCAACTTAAATCAGAATAATTTTCATTTTCATTTTCATTTAAAAAAGGAGTAATTTCATCTCTTAGCAATAAATCAATTATTCCTTCAGTGTATTGCCTAACATTATTTGCTCTAATTTTATTTTTTTGGTTATTATCCATAAAAGTGTCAAAAACTTCTAAAAAATCTTCATTAATAGGCATTAATATCTCATTCATATTTTTCTCCTTTTTGTTTATAATCCTAATTTTATTTAAACCACTTTTATATATTAAATTTTTATTACTTAGTTATTTCATAATTTTTTTCATTTTTTTACACAACTTTTTATAGTTTTGTAATTTTTTTTTCATTTTTTTACATGACTTTTTATAGTTTTGTAATTTTATTTATTTTGATTCACAGGCGATCCCGTCATTATCCCTGTCAAGATTTGGGCTGTATCCTGGTTCTCCTCTTTTCATATCAGAATACCCTGCAGCTTTTGCAGCCTTACAGCTTCTAAACTTAACAGTTGTTGAACTGCCAGAAGTCTTTTTAACTTTTTTCTTTACTGCTCCTGCCATAGGGAGTGATAGAATAACACCTCCTAATAAAATTGCCAATAATACTTTTTTGTTTCTCATAAACTTTTCCTCCTGAAGTTTTATATTATTAACCTCAATTTTATTTCCCGCTATTATTTATTTTATTTAATATAATCTTTTCCTTCAAAAATTAAATGATTGATTTTTTCCGTTTTGGCATCAAATTCGACGATAAATTTATTTCTTAGCATTGTTCCAAATGAATTTTGAGAATCAACATAACCTGTTACAGAAACAACTCCTCTAACTTTGCTAAAACCCCATTCAGAGAAAGGAGCAAATTTAGCAGTAGATGGAGATTTTAAAATTGATTTTATAGCTCCTTCTGCGGAAACTTTATAATTTACCTGTTCTTTTCCCGTTACAACCGAATCAGTAATTTTTCCTGTCACCTCTCCATTTTTTACATATTCAATGTTATCAAATTTCAAAGAAGAGACTTTTTTATCCTTGTCAACATGTATGATTATACCTGTGTTGGTAAAATCAGTTTTTGCTCTATAACCTTTTTGACCATTTTCATCTAATGATTCGTCTTTTTCCAGAGTATAATCTTTTACACCTGCCGAAGATAATGTATTCTCAATATTTTTACCGATGATTTCTTCGCTTTTATCCCCAAATATATTATTTAGTGTCCCAATAATAAAACATACAACTAAAAAAATAAACCACCATCGTTTATAAATAGGCTTTTTTGCCTTTGCTTTTCCAGTATCATTTTTTTCCATTGTTAAATCACACTCCTATTATCATAAAATTTTTTTACACAACTTTTTATAGTTTTGTAATTTTATTTAGATTTATTATCTCGAGATTCCTAAATCATAGTAGAGAACCATTTAATTAATAAAGCTCCAGCTGCATTAAGTATATGTAATTATAATATCTGTTTTATTTTTTATAACATTGATTAAAATAATTCAATTTCATAAATCAAAATAACCTGATATATAATCTATAAAAGTTGTGAAAAAAGAATTATTTTCCATTTTTTGAATTGTTTCTATTTTAATTATATCTTCACAATAAACATTAAAATTAATAGCTGAATATTGATTTCCTAAAGTATAAATAACGAAATATTCATACATACGCATTTCTTTTGTTCCTTGTTTTAAAATATTACTTCTACTCATAGGGACTCCTGTAGTTGTACTATGCTCATCATTATTAAAAGAAGCTCGAAATTGTCTTTTTCTATCTTCGGATTTTTCGCTATGAAAAACGAAATACAATAATTGATTATTTATATTTATTTTAAATACAGATTTAAAATACCATTCGTTATCAATGTGAACTAATAAATGTGTTTGAGGTCTATCATTAATAGAATTTAAATATCCCTCTATTGGTATTTCAAATACTTCAACGTTTGAATTTAATAATTTATGATTAATCATTATTATCCCTCTTCTTCTTTATTAAGTTTTTTTTAAGATATATTTTGAAAAATTACTAATATTATTTAAAAGTTTTATCTTACTTTCAAAAAATTTTTGTTTTTACAAATATCTAGTCAAATCATTCAACATTTTTCTATTTTCATCATTTACCAAGTTATCTGGAATCAAGTTCCCGAATATTAGTGCCGCTGCGAAGTAATTTGCTTCATTTTCTAGTTTTTCTGTCCCAAACAGGTAGTTTTCTTTCATGAATACTACACTCTCAAAGTTCTGGAATGAATGTCCCAGTTCGTGTGAACAGATTATCCGCTTGGTCAGTTCATCGTGGCTTGAGTTGATTATGATACATTTTTCTTTGTTTACTTCGCAGTACATCCCAAAAAAGGATTTGAAGTTGTCTTCGCAAATGATTTTTATATTTAACAAATTGCACAGCTCAAACGGATCATTAGTTCCGTATTTTGCTATCAAGCCTATTGCAATTCTTTTAAACCTGTCCTTGCTCCTCAATCTACCCACTATGCTACTCCTTTTCTTTGTTTTTTCGCTGTTTTAGTAAAATATCTATAATCAAATTCTTGAAAACTGCCATGTCGTGGTCATCATCTTCAATACCATTGAAAAATAAAAGTTTATTTGTCTGAGTCACTTTTTCAAATTCTGCAAGTTCTTCAGCTGTCAATACGCTTGTGTCAACAACTGGTGGTGCTTCAATTTTTGAGCTGTTTTCAGTCAAATTTAATGGTCTTCTATCATCAGTCAAACCTACCAAATAATTTAAATCAACATTAAAATATTTAGCATATGCAGCCACAAATTTGCTACTTGGTTCTGATAAATTATTTTCCCATCGAGACATCATACTTTTAGTGATATTTAATCCGAACTTGGAATTAAGTTTATCAGTAAGAGCGTCCATAGATAATTGTTTGTCTATTCGTAATTGTTTTAATTTATCTCCAGTATTCATATCTGTTTCCTTTCTATAATGGATTTATTTTACAATATATTATACCCCATTTGTTCTAAAAAAACAACATTTTTTTAAAAAATAGAAAAAAGTTGTTGACAAAGGAACAAAAATATATTATAATGGATTTGTTCCTAAAAAAGAACAGAAGGAGGTGACTTAATGAGGAATATAAAATATTTAGAATTAAAAAAATTCTTTTTAAGCAAAAATATTAAACAGTACGAAATTGCTGATTTATTAGGTATTGATAGGAGTACATTTAACAGTAAATTGAACTCAAATAGTGCAGATTTTACTTTATCAGAAGTTAGAATATTGTGCAAGAAGTTTAATTTAGATGCTAATAAGTATTTTTTATTTGACTTCTCTGTTCCTAATAAAGAACAAAATTAAAAAAGACGAGTATGACAAACATCTAAAAATTAGAGAAGAGGAGGTGATTGAGTGAAAAGAATTTTTAAATTAGGTTTGTTATTTTTAATAGGAATTTTGATTTACCTAAAAGAAGTAATAGCGACATTACTGCTTTTAAAACTTACAAATTTTGAAACGGCTTTAATATTCAGTATATCTCTATTAACGAGTACAATTAATTTGAAACATAATAAAAATTTATTTTCTTTTGTTGATAAATACTTATCCTATTGAAGTGCTGGATAAAATATTTTTTGGGTAGAGGGAGAGTGATCAAATGTATGATTTAATAAAAGTACAAACAAATGAAAATAACGAACAAGTGGTAAGCGGAAGAGACTTATACGAATTTTTGGAAGTGAAAACAAAATATGTTGATTGGATTGACAGAAAAATCCAAAAGTATGGATTCATTGAAAATAGGGACTTCGTTTTGGTTTCTCAAAAATGGGAAACCAATAATCCAAGAAATCCATACACAGAAGTTCAAGATCACATATTGAAATTATCAATGGCAAAAGAAGTTTCGATGACAGAGAACAACGAAAAAGGTAGACAAGCAAGACTTTATTTCATTCAATGCGAAGAAGCATGGAATAGTCCTGAAATGGTATTAAGCCGTGCTAATCAGTTAAGCAGTAGAATGATTGAAAATTATACGAAAAGAATATCTAATTTAGAATTTACAATTCAGCAGCAGGCACCGAAAGTATTGTTTGCAGACGCAGTTGCTACATCTGATACAAGTATCTTAATAGGAGATTTGGCTAAACTGTTAAAGCAAAATGGAATTGATACAGGACAAAGACGGTTATTTGAGCATTTGAGAACAAACGGCTACTTAATGAAGCAAGGAAGTAGTTATAATATGCCAACTCAAAGAGCTATGGAAATGAAACTGTTTGAAGTAAAAGAGAGAACTATAACTAATCCAGACGGAAGTGTCAGATTAACAAGAACTACTAAAGTAACAGGAAAAGGACAACAGTATTTTATAAATTTATTTTTAAGAGTCTATAAAGGAGAGTAATAACAATGCAAACATTTGAGAAACACCTTTGGACAACAGAGGAAATACGTACGTTGAAAACATTAAGATTTGAATTGGAGCTAACATATGACGAAATAAGTAAAGCGTTGAACAGAACTAAAATGAGTTGCTATGAAGCTGTTCGGAGAATATTAGCAAACGAAAGGGAAGATCATAGAAGAGAAGTAGCACAAAGAGAAGGACTGGTTATAGAACTAGCAGAAAAAGGGATAAGAAGAATTGATATCGCTGAAAGATTAGGAATAAGGAAACAGAGAGTATACTACATACTAAAAAAACACCGTTAAGGGCTAAATAATAACAAACACCAAAAAAAATTAAGGGACGGCAATCCCGGAAAGGAAAAACTACTATGGAAAATTTGGAATCTTGGATAAATAAACAAGCGTCAAAATTGCAATTATCAATTAAAGAAACAGCAGAATTTATTGGAAAAGGGCAACAATATGTAAGAATGGGCCTACAGACAAGAAGACTTAACTTTGGTTCAGCAGTTCAAACTAGAGAGCCAACCAGAACTAGACCTCGTGGAGCTTGGGATTATGACATACAAAGAATAAAAGTTGAGAGATATGTCGGTATGAGTTATAAGAAATTTTTGGAATTAAAATATGCAAATTAATGGAGAGTGAATAAAATGAGAGCTAATAACTTTGATTATTTGAAAATGGTAAATGACAATAACGAGAAAGTAAAAAAAGAAATAGAATATAAAAAATTGAGTAACAAAATTAAGAGATTTATTAAAACGATAAGGGGGAGAAAATGATAAAAAATATAATAAAAGTAATTATATCAATTGCAATAACTTGTCTAGCTGTTAAGTATGCTAGATTAGAAAGAGGGAACAACTTTATAGGCGGAGAAGTATTCACACCCCTATACTGTTGGGTATGTCTTTGGGGAATACCCAAATTATTAAAAAAATAGGAGGAATAATGTTAGATATTGAAATCAGAAAAAAATGGGAATACAAAAATCTGGGTAGATTATTCAGGGCATGTGGATTTTTTGACAGTTAGAGTTATTAAAAATTATGATAGTTCTATTGATCAGGAATATACAATATATAAAAGATTTATGAATTTGAATAATAAAAGATACTATAAATCTAATATAGAGGAATTAGATGAAGTTATAAAAATGTTAGAGTCGATTGAAACAAAAAAAGTCGATATTATAAATAATACCGACCAAATAATAAAATCTTCAGTTTAACTTACATAATCTATTTTACATAATTTATTCAAAACTGTCAAGATTTAAATTAAAAAAAGAAAGGATTTTATAAAAATGAATTTAGCGGTAAACAGAAAAGAACTCTTAAAAGCAGTACAAGTATTAAAATCTTTCGTTCAAAAACGCAAAGGTATCAAGTATTTGAATCAAATAGAATTGGAAACTAATGAAAAACGTGAGTTCTTATTATTAAAAAATCAGAATTTAAAGACAACTGTACAAATAATGTTAAAGGCGGATATAAAAGAATTTGGAAGTATAACTGTGGACTATGTACAATTAGAAAATATTTTAAAATTCCAAACATCTGAAATTGTGTTTTTAGGATCAGAGGAAGAAAGATTGGTTATCTCAAATGGAGACAAAAATAAAAGTATACTGAACAGAATAGATACTAAACCTGTAAATACACTTTATGATAATTTTGAAGGAACACATATAATTTTAGAAAAAAATAAATTCATGGATAATTTAAAAAAGGTATCAATATCGGCTAGTAAAGAGATTGAGAATGTAGCAGTTCATGGAGTTAGAATAGAAACTACTGGAGAAGCTATTAATTATGTTGGAACTGATACATATAGGTTAAGTTATTTAACAAATACATTTAATTCTGAAAAAATTAGTCTAACATTACCATTAAATATTGTAAATGGATTAATTAAAGCTGAGAAATTGTGTGCCAAAGATTCTCTAACACTTTCTATTGAGAATAAAATTGTAAGGATAAATTTAGGAAATGTTATCGTCCAAACAGAAATAATAGATTTACGATTTCCAGATTATAAAACAATTTTAGAAAATACAAATTATAATAAAAAAATATCATTAAGTACAAAAGAATTTAAAGATATTCTAAAAAGAGTGTTAAATGTTTGTAAAAGTAATAAAGAAAGTAAAAATGGAGCAATATTTAATTTTAGAAATAATAAAGTAACAATAACAGCTACTAATGAACAAACGAGCTTAGAAGAGGAAATAAGCACCTTACAAAAAGGGGAAGAGGTTAGAATACATTTGAATGTTAAATTCCTATTTGAATTTGTAAATACGGTAAAAGATAAAATAATAGAAATTCATTTATTGAATCATACAAGTTCGGTTTTATTGAATCCTGAAAATAATAATGAATACAAGTACTTTACAATGCCTTTGGCGTTAAGAGATTAATAAAATATATAAATTTTAGAAAGGATAGATTAATTATGGAAATAAAGCTAATAATCGAAATTGAAGAAGGCAGCAGACCTGTGATTGAAAATTTTTCAAAGGCGATAATGTCGTTGGGAAATAATAATATAATAAAAGGTGAAGCTGTTATTGAAAGAATAACAAGCGATATTCAAGAAAGAAAAAGTTCAGAAGCGAACATAAAAGCGGATCCTGTTAAGGATGAAAAATTAAAGGGAACAAAAGAAGAAAAGGTTGAACTTCCAAAAGCTGTTGCACCAAAATTGACGCTTGAGCAGTTAAGAGCTGGATGTGTCGAAGGTTCTGGACTTGGAAAAGGTATGGAGATTAAAAAGCTGCTTAATGAAAAATATGAAGTTAAAAAACTTGATGCATTATCTGATGAAAGATATTTAGATTTTGCCAACGATTTAAGAGAACTGGGGGTAAGAATATAATGGCCATAAATCATTCCGAAAGAGGACATGCTTTGCTTAGTGCAAGTGGGGCTAAAAGATGGATGAAGTGTCCGCCAAGTGCGAGAATGGAAGATATGTTTGAAGATGTAACATCCGATTATGCAAGAGAAGGAACATTGGCACATGAACTGTCAGAGCTTAAGCTTAGAAAATATCTAAGCCCGTTAGGAATCAAAAAATATAACAGTGAACTAAAAAAGATAAAATCAGATGATTTGTATAAAAATGAAATGGACGGATTCACAGAATTTTATGTTGATCACATAAAAGAATTATTGATGAAGTTCAATGAAAATCCGATAAACACAACAGTAATAGAAAAGAAAGTGAACTTTAGCGAATATGTGCCAGATGGATTCGGAACTGCAGATTTCATATCCATTGATACAGAAAAAAAAGTTTTATATATCAGGGATTTAAAATATGGAAAAGGAGTTCCTGTATTCGCAGAAAACAACCCACAGTTAATGCTTTATGCACTTGGAGCTTACTTAGAATATTCACTTTATTTTGACATAGACCTCATAGATATGGGAATCGTGCAGCCAAGATTGGATAGTGTCAGCACTTTTCAAATTAGTTCTAAAGAATTGATGGAATGGGCGGAAAATGAAGTAAGACCAGCAGCGCAAAAGGCTTATGAAGGCTATGGGGAATTTACTCCGGGGGAATGCACTTTTTGTAGGGCTAAGGCTTTGTGCAAGACAAGAGCTGAGAAAAATCTGGAACTTGAAACCGAAATGAAGTTAAAAGGAAATATTTTGACAAATGAAGAACTGGGGGAAATCCTAAAAAAGGCCCAAGACTTAGTTAAATGGGTTAAAGATATAGAAAATCAAAGTTTGACAAAGCTATTAAATGGCGAAGAGATTCCTGGATGGAAAGTTGTGGAAGGAAGGTCAATCAGGCAAATTAAAGACTCGGATAAATTAGTGGAAGCACTTAAGGAAAATGATGTTGAAGAGGCTTTACTGTTTGAAAAAAGATTGCTGCCACTGACACAGCTTGAGGGGATTGTGGGTAAAAAAAGATTTGGGGAGATTGCAGGAGATTTGATTATTAAGCCAAAGGGAAAGCCAACTTTGGTAGTTGAATCGGATAAAAGAAAAAAGTATGAAAAAGATGTAATTGATGCATCAGATGAATTTAAAAAAATAGAAGAATAGAGAGGATGATATTTTATGGCAGATACAAGAATAGTAGTAAGAGGAAGATTAAGTTATATTCATTTATTTAAACCACATGCGGCGGTTCAAGGACAAGAAGAAAAATATAGCACAACGATTTTAATCGATAAAAGAGATACAAAAACAAAACTAAAAATAGATGCGGCGATAAAAGCGGCGGAAGAATATGGAATTTCAGACAGATGGGGGGGAGTCAGACCAATTAAAATAAATTCTCCATTAAAAGACGGCGATGGGAAAAAAGAAGACGGAACACCTTATGGAGATGAATGCAAAGGGTGCTGGGTTATTAATGCATCAGCAAAAGTGGATTACCCGCCACAAGTAGTAAATGCTAAAGTGGAACCTATTATGGACCAAAGCGAAATTTATAGCGGAATTTATGCCAATGTTTCAATTAACTTTTACCCTTATGCATACATGAATAAAAGAGGTATCGGAGTTGGATTAGGAAATGTACAAAAGATAAAAGATGGCGAAAGTTTAGCCGGAGGAAGAAATGCTCAGCAGGATTTCCAGGTTGTCGAAGATGACGATATGCCTTGGTAAAAAAGTGTTATGCATAGAAGAAGATTAAAATAGATAAAAACAGAAAGAAGGATAAAAAAATATGGATGTATTAAATATAGACATTGAAACTTACAGCAGTATAGACATTGGAAAATCAGGTTTATACAAATATGCTCAAAGCAATGATTTTGAAATCCTTCTTTTTGCTTACTCACTGAATGGCTCGGAAGTAAAAGTTATCGATTTAGCACAGGGAGAAACAGTTCCTGTTGAGATTATAAAAAGGCTTAGTGACAATGAAACTGAATTAAGGGCCTACAATGCAAATTTTGAATGGTACTGTTTGAACCGTGCTGGGTTCAAAACTAATTTAAAGCAATGGAAATGCACAATGATACATGCCTATTATGCAGGATTTCCTGGCGGATTAGGTAAAGTGGGTAAAGCATTGGGATTTGAAGAAGATAAGAAAAAGGATATGTCGGGGAAAGCGCTTATAAGATATTTTTCCGTCCCCTGCAAGGCAACTAGGGCTAACGGTGGAAGAACAAGAAATTTACCATATCACGACTTGGATAAGTGGAATTTGTTTGTGGAATATAACAGGCAGGATGTAGTGGCAGAAATGGCGATAATGAACAAATTAAAAAGCGTAAAAGTTCCTGAAGGTGAATGGGAGCAATGGCGGATGGATATTAGGATGAACGAAAGAGGTATTGCGATAGATACTGATTTAGTTGATAGCTCATTGTGGATAAGCGAATACTGGAATGAAAAATTAATGGATGAGGCTAGAGATATTACAGGACTTGATAATCCAAATAGTACAAGCCAGTTGCTGGAATGGCTAAAAAGCCAAGATGTAAAAGTTGAAAATTTGCAAAAAGCAACGGTAGAGAAACTGATAAAAGAAGTTACTGGAAAGGTAAAAAGAGTTCTGGAAATAAGAAAAGAATTGTCGAAGACAAGCACAAAGAAATATGTTGCAATGAAGGCGGCATTAGGTGAACAAAATCGTGTAAGAGGATTGCTACAGTTTTATGGAGCAAATAGAACTGGCAGATGGGCAGGAAGGCTTGTACAGGTTCAAAATTTACCAAGAAATTACATACAGAATTTAAGTGGAACTCGTGAGGTCGTAAAAAGAAAGGATGTTGCAACATTAGAAATTCTTTACGGAAACATTCCTGACACCTTGTCGCAGCTGATCCGTACAGCTTTTATTCCAGAAGAAGGGAAAAAGTTTGTAATAGCAGATTTTTCAGCTATAGAAGCAAGAGTAATCGCCTGGCTTGCCGGAGAGCATTGGAGAAGTGAAGTATTTAAAACTCATGGAAAAATTTATGAAGCCAGCGCCAGCCAAATGTTCGGAGTTCCAATTGAGAAGATAAAAAAAGGGAATCCTGAGTACGCTTTGAGACAAAAAGGAAAAGTCGCAGAACTTGCTCTTGGCTATCAGGGAGGACCTGGTGCGTTAAAGGCAATGGGAGCTTTAAACATGGGATTGACTGAAGAAGAGTTGCCAGGCATAGTGAGGATGTGGAGAGATTCAAATAAGAACATTACTGGGCTCTGGTGGGCAATAGGAAGCACAGCTATAGAAGTTGTCGAAGGTGGCGGAAGAAAAGCCGTGAACGGCATTATTTTTGAAAAGGAAGGGGATCTATCGAATGGTCTGGATTTTTTAACAGTACTGCTTCCAAGTGGGCGAAAACTATACTATGTTAATCCTGGAACAAGATTAAACAGCTGGGATTCAAAAGTTATAACCTATATGGCGCAGAATCAAACTACTGGAAAATGGGAAACGGCAGAAACCTATGGTGGAAAATTAGTGGAAAATATTGTGCAGGCTATTGCTAGAGATTGTCTGGCGGTGTCGATAAAAAGATTAACCGAAAAGAAATTTAAAATTGTAATGCACATTCACGATGAAGTAGTTATTGAAGCTCCTATGGAAACAACGGTAGATGAAGTATGCGAGATAATGGGGCAGGAAATAGAATGGGCTAAAGGGCTGCTGTTAAGGGCTGATGGATTTGAAACTATGTATTATAAAAAAGATTAATGAAAGGAGGAGGCAAAAGTATGACAAATAGAGAAATATCAATAAGTACCGCCAATAGCAGAAAAGATATGGTGTGGAAACAGGAGAAGCTGTTTTGGTCTGAGTTCATAGAAAGACTTAAAACTCCATTTAGAAGCATCGAAACATTGGAAGAGTATATGAAAATGCCAAAAGCAAAGCAGGACGACTTAAAAGATGTAGGTGGTTTCGTTGGTGGAGAGCTGAAAGACGGCAGAAGAAAAAACTCAAATCTGCTTAGCAGGAATTTGATAACGCTGGATTTGGATAACATAAAACCAGGAAAGACTTTAGAAGTTTTAAAAAAGATAAAAGTTCTAGGGGTAAGCTATGTGGTTTACAGCACTCGTAAGCACACAGAAGCAGCTCCTAGGCTTCGGGTAATCTTCTTGGCAAATGAAAGTATGGCTTGTGATGAATATGAACCTGTAGCACGAAAGATTGGTTCTATGTTAGGAATTTCAATGTGTGACCCCACAACTTTTGAACCGGCAAGATTAATGTACTGGCCTAGTTGTTCAAAAGATAGCAATTATATCTATGAATATGATATAGAATCTCCTATGTTTGATGTAAAAGCGGTTTTAAAAATGTATGATGACTGGCACGATATGAGGGAGTGGCCACAAGTTCCTGGTTCTGAAAAGATGTTGGAACGGCTAAAGAAAAAACAGGAAAATCCGCTAGAAAAGACTGGGATAGTAGGAGCTTTCTGTAAAACTTATGGAATTATAGAAGCCGTCAATAAATTTATTCCAGATATTTATGAGGTGTCAGACGATGGAAAAAGGATGACCTATACAGGCGGAAGTACTTATGGCGGAGTAGTTGTATATGACGATTTGTTCAGCTACTCACACCATGCGACAGACCCTGCGAGTGGAATATTGTGTAACGCTTTTGACTTAGTGAGAATACATAAGTTTTCTAATTTGGATGCTGATGCAAAAGAAAATACTCCAAATGGAAAATTACCTTCATTTGTTGAAATGTCCAAACTCGCAAGAGGGATTTCGGAAGTAGCAAATATCGTGAATGCTGAAATATATAATGCAAAAGATGACTTTGAAATTCTCGATGAAGAAGAAAATGACGAAAAGGACTTATCCTGGATGTCAAAATTTGAGATAACTTCTAACGGAGTTATTAAAAAAACGATAAGAAATGTTCAAATTGTATTAGAAAATGACCCCCACTTAAAGGGAAAAATGGCACTTGATGAGTTTTCAAACAGAGCAGTAGTCTTAGGAAGTCTTCCATGGAACAAATCAAATATTGTAAGGCAATACGAGGAAGTTGATGACAGCGGACTGAGAAATTATCTGGAAACTAAATTTGGGTTAAGCGGAGAAAAGAAAATAAATGACGCACTCTTATTGAACTCACACAAAAATAAGTTTAACAAGGTAAAAAGATATTTAGAAAATTTAAAATGGGATGGCCAAAAAAGACTGGATACCTTGTTGATTGATTATCTAGGTGCTGAAGACAATATTTATACGAGAGCAGTAATTAGAGTATCATCGACTGCAGCAGTTGCAAGAGCGGTAGAAGGCGGCATTAAGTATGATTATATGCCAATCTTTACAGGTAGGCAAGGCTTAGGTAAGAGCACATTTCTGAATAAGCTAGGGATGGAATGGTACTCGGACAGTTTACAGAATTTTGAAGGAAAAGAAGCCGCTGAAATGATTCAGGGAACATGGATTAATGAAATAGGAGAACTTACAGGATTTAATAAGACTGAAACTAATTTGATAAAGCAGTTCTTGAGTAAAAGTGAGGATATTTATAGGGAAGCATATGGAAGAAGAACAAATAAATATCCTAGAAGATGTGTTTTCTTTGGTACTTCAAACGACTGGGAGTTCTTAAGAGACCGAACGGGGAACCGTCGTTTTTGGCCGGTAGTCGTGGGAATCAATGATCCTAGAAAATCAATCTGGGATGACCTGGATAACGAAGTTGACCAAATTTGGGCGGAAGCCTACGAAAACTATAAAACTGGGGAAGTCTTAATGCTTACTGGAGAAGCTGAAGAGCTTTCAAGACAATATCAGGCAGAGCATAGGGTATCGAATCCTAAAGAAGGTATAATCCAAGAGTTTCTGGACAGAAAAGTCCCAGATAACTGGAACAAACTGTCTCCTGATAAACGGAGAGATTACTTGAGTGGCAATTACACTTATGAAGGAGACTTTATCTATAGGGATAAAATTTGTGCTGTTGAGATTTTAGTTGAATGCTTCGGAATGCAGACCAAAAATATAAGAAATTTCGAAAGTTCGGAGATAAACAGCATTATGGAAAGCATACCAGGATGGGAGCGAATGAGAACCCCAAGAAAGTTTGGAAATTATGGCAAACAAAGGGGGTTTAAAAGAGTTTCACCAAGTGAATTTTTGGATTGGAAAAATCATAAAAAATAAGTTTGTAGCACTTTTTAAAAAAGGTTCAACACACCATAAATAAAGGAATTAAAGGATATTTTAAAAAACATAAATTGAAATATAAAAAAAAACTGGCTACAAAGTTTTCAGGGATAATCCTAAGATTTTCTAAGTTTTAAAGAACAAGATTGTAGTTCATTTTGGTAGTTTTGTTGCCATTTTACAAAAGATTGTTGCCGTCGAAAAACCTTATAAAACGAGAGTTAGGGGCTAAAATGGTAAAAAATTAAAAAAAGATTGTAGCCATACTTTGTAGCCGATAAAACCCTTTATTTATGGTACTTACTATATAATTTACTACAAAATATATAAAAAACCCCATATAGAATATTAAAATAAAGGAGAAATATTAATATATATTTAATAATACACACATATTCCCCTTTAATTTAACATCTCTATACGCGCGCGCGGAGATTGTAGTCATTTTTTTAGGAACTCGAATTAATGAAAATTAAATTTATTTGGAGGTAGAAATGCTAGAAAAAGAAATTGAAAATTATTTGGCGAAAGAAATAAAAAAAGCAGGTGGACTGTGCTATAAATTTGTGAGTCCCGGCAATGCCGGAGTACCTGACAGGCTTTGTATACTTAATAACGGAAGAGTATTCTTTGCGGAACTTAAGGCACCTGGTAAAAAGCCAAGACCGTCGCAGAGTAAGCAGATTTTGAGGATAAGGCAATGCGGACAAACGGTTTATGTCATAGATTCAAAAACTCAAATCGACTTTATAATCAAACAAGAACTACAAGACAAGAAAGGGGAGAATGGGCTATGGAATTTGTGCCGCACAATTACCAAAAATACTGTATCGACAGAATTGTGAATGGCAAGAGCGTAGGGTTAATGCTTGATATGGGACTTGGAAAAACGATAATAACCCTGACAGCAATTAACGAACTGAAGTTCAATATGTTTGAAGTTAATAAAGTTCTTATTATAGCACCGAAAAAAGTTGCAGAAAGCACCTGGTCTGGCGAAATTAAAAAATGGGATCATCTTAAATATTTGAAAATATCAAAAGTTTTAGGAAGTTTAACTAAAAGGATAAAAGCACTGAACACAGTTTCCGATATTTACATAATCAATCGTGAGAATGTTTCTTGGCTTGTTGAATATTATAAAAATGGGTGGCCGTTTGATATGGTTGTAGTTGACGAGTTTTCAAGTTTTAAGAATCACGCGAGTAAAAGATTTAAAGCTTTGAAACTTGTGCTTGGGAAAATAAACAGAGTTGTTGGGCTGACTGGGACTCCGGCACCAAATGGGTTGAAAGATATTTGGTCTCAAATTTATTTACTGGATAGAGGGGAGCGTCTGGGGAAAAACATAACTGCCTTTCGGGATAAATTCTTTGATTACAGAAGCTATGGAAGTTTTGGAGAATATTCCTTAAAGGAAGGAGCAGATTCAAGTATAAGAAATAAAATTGGAGATATTTGTATCAGCATGAAGGCTGAAGATTATCTGGAACTTCCCGATATAACTTATAATGTGATTCCAGTAACATTGGATAATAGATCCTTGAAGAAATATGAAACTCTGGAAAAGGAATGGCTTTTGTCTTTAAACGATACAGAAGCCATAGATGTGGCAAATGCAGCAGCGCTTACAAATAAATTGTTGCAGCTGTCAAACGGAGCAGTTTATGATGACGAGAGAAATATTTATGAGATTCATAATTGCAAAATTGAAAGATTTTTAGAGCTTGTGGAAGAACTAAATGGAAAATCTGCTTTAGTCTTTTATAATTTTAAACATGATTTGATTAGGCTGAAAAAAGCATTGTCAAAACTAAAGCTGGAAGTTAGGGAGCTAAAAACTCCTGAAGACGAAAAAGATTGGAATGCGGGGAAGATTGATATACTTTTGGCACATCCCGCGAGTGCAGCCTATGGACTTAATTTACAGACAGGTGGGAACCATATAGTATGGTTTGGTCTTAACTGGAGCTTGGAGCTTTACCAGCAGGCGAATAAAAGGCTTCACAGACAAGGACAAAAGGAAAAAGTTATAATTCATCACCTTGTTACTCAAAAAACAAGAGATGAGGATGTAATGAAAGCATTGCAAAGCAAAGGCGATGTTCAAGATGAATTACTGTCTAGTCTAAAAGCTAGGATTGAAAAATATAAAAAAGAAGAGGAGAAGTAGATGGAACAATGGGAAATGATGGCTAAAATGGTCAAGGAATTTTATTTGGCTTTCAAGCAGGAAGAATTTTTAAATAAGAATATGACAGATGAGAGAGTTCATTTAAGAGATTTACTGCTTATGGAAGAGAAAACGGAGTACATGAAAGCCGAAATAGAAAATGATACGGTGGGGAAACTAGATGCAGTTGTGGATATGGCTTATGTGTATATAGGAACATTATTAGAGCAATGTAAAGGAAATGTCGATCTTGTTGCGAGAATACTATATTTTGATACGATGGATCCTGAATTGATTGGGATTTTAAATAAAATTGAAAAAAATAATTTTAATGGGATATTTCTTACAGCATTTAAAGAAGTTCATCGTTCTAATATGACGAAATTAGATAAGAATGGACAACCTGTTTATTACACGAAAGGAGCTAAAAAAGGTAAAATAGGAAAAAGTGAACTGTTTGAAGAACCGAAGTTAAAAGAAATTATTGAAGGAGAAGACAAGATTGAAACAAGTGATTATTTACAGTGAAAATGGAAATGGTGTAATAGTTAGAAAGAAGAGTAAAAAAGAATTAGAAAAATGGCTAAATTGGGAAGTTGATATGAGACAAAGATTGAATGTGCATAAAAGAATAGAAGTGTATGGATTTAATTTTAATTATAAAAATTTTTCAGATAAAATTTTGTTAATGCTATTTGAGAAATCAAAAAATGATATGTTTAATAGAATGTTTATTAAACTGTACTAGAAATTCAGTGGAAAGGAAGAATAAAAAAATATATGAATGAAGAAGATATAGAAAAAATTGCGGATAAAATATTTGAAAAGATGGAAAAAAGAAAATCAGGGGATAAATACACGGAGACAGAGGCAATGCTTAGGTCTTATCCGCTTTATAAAATTAATTTAAAAAGAAATGAGGATGAAATAACACAAATAAAAGAAAAAGGGTTGAGAGCAATAAAATCAAAACCTGTTTTTTCTGAAAATATAAAAGGAGGGATTATTAAAATTGAAGGGATTCCCGAAAAGGAATTAAGTCGAATCGAGTATTTGGAGGGAGAAAACAGAAAATTGGAAAAAAGAATTTTTAGGGTGGAAGATGCTTTGAAATATTTTGAAAGAGATAAATATTTTAAAATTATCGAATTGAGATATTTTAAAAATTTTACTATAGAGGAAATATCGGAAGAAATAGGAGTAACTGAGAAGACTATAGGAAAAAATAGAACGAGATTGGTTGAAGGAATACAGTATTTACTCTTTCCGGAAGTTTTACTTGACTAAAATTACCTTTTGACTACCTTTTTAGTACCTTGACTATACCTTTTTTTATGGTATAATATGTTATATTGAGATTTTTGGAAATTGACAATCAATGTCAATGACCGATGAATTTGATTAGCTATATTAGGAATTAAGACAGTTTAAAAGCTGTCTTTTTTTTGTTACAGAAGGAGGCGGTGGCATTGAAATTAAATGCAAGGCAGAAGGCTTTTTGTGAATATTATGTAGCTAGTGGAAATGCTACTGAATCCGCAATAAAGGCTGGGTATAGTGAAAAATATACAAATAAAAATGTTAGTAAAATACGGCAAAATACGGCAGTACAGGAATACATAAAAGAATTACAAGAAAAAGCAAAAACGAGTAGAATAATGACAGCTGTTGAAAGAAGAGAATTTTTGACGGAAGTCATTAAAAATGGAAAAGAGAAAATACAAGACAGGTTAAAGGCTTTGGATATTTTGAATAAAATGGATGGTGAATATATTGAGAAAATGCAGCTGTCAGGACACTTAAATACCAATCCTTTTTCTGAACTTACTATCGAAGAGTTAAGAGTGTTAGCTGGTGGTAAGAGTGGATAAGATGGAAATGATACGGCTGGAAGCAACTAAGGAGCTTTCACGACGAAATTTGCTAGATTTCCTTATTTTTGATGGGAATGGAAGATATAAAAATTCTAGGCATATACAGTTTTTGACTGATAAGGCCCAGCAATTTTTGGAAGATGTGAAAGCTGGTAAAAGTCCAAGACTTTATATTTGTATGCCGCCACGACATTCTAAATCGGAAACTATGACGAAGAAATTTCCTGCTTGGATAATTGGGAATAATCCTGACTATGAGATTATAATTGCGAGTTATTCAATGGATTTGGCTAGAGATTTTGGGAAAATAGCAAGAGATACTTATAGAGAGCACAGTAAAAATGGGACTGGGATTTTTAATAATATCATCGACAGGGATAAGAGTGCCGGTGATAACTGGGGAATTTCAGAACATCGTGGTGCTGTTGTGAGTACAGGTGTTGGAGGAAGTGCAACAGGTAAGGGGGCGCATATTGCGATTATTGATGATCCGTTTAAGAATAGAGAAGACGCTAACAGTAAACTTCAAAGAGACAAGGTCTGGGCCTGGTATCAGTCAACTATTCGGACAAGATTGGCACCTGGTGGCGGGATTATAATTATTCAAACCAGGTGGCATGAGGATGACTTGGTCGGTAGAATTTCTAAAGAGATGGAAAGCGGTACTGGAGAAGTTTTTGAGAGTATTGTGCTTCCAGCAATTGCCGAAGAAAATGATATTTTAGGAAGAAATGTTGGAGAGGCATTATGGGAAGAACGGTACGGATTGAAAGAACTTAAAAATATTAAAAAGGCGATAGGTAGCCGTGAATTTGCGGCACTTTATCAGCAGAGGCCCCAAATTGAAGACGGCGGACTTTTTAAACGGCAGTACTTTAAATATTTTTATATTGATAATGACTTCATCAAAACTTCTGATAAAAATGTAAATGTGAAAGATTGCTTTTATTTTCAAACAATAGATACCGCTATGAGTACTCGAAAAAATAGTGATTATACGGCAATCGCTACTTTTATGTGCGATAGGGAATGGAACTTGTATTTAGTTGATTTAATGCTTGAAAGATTAGAAGTTCCTGACCAATGGAATGTGATTAAGGAATTTAGGAACAGATATAAGTTGAGATTTCAAACTATTGAGAGCAAAAGTAGCGGTATTGGGATAATTCAGCAGGCGAACAGAGAGGGAATGCCCTTAAAGGAATTGAAAGCCGATACTGATAAAATGACAAGGGCCTTGAACATATCAGTTATGTTTGAAAATGGGAAAGTTTATTTCAATAAAAATTTGGATAAACTTTTTGAGCTTGAAGAGGAACTTTTGAAATTTCCAAATGCTTTGCATGATGACGCTGTTGATGTGTGCAGTTATGCAGGCATTGTTATAAATGATTTGATTCAAAATTCGAAAAGATATATTAGAAAATTTATAAGTGTGTAGAAAGGAGGAAATGTGAGTATCAGGGAAAATGTAGTAAGTGCTTTGGTAAAAGAAATAATATCGCTTGGTTCTGTTTCTTATAGCGGAGATATTGATGATGAAACATTGCAGAAGATGTTGGCTGATGTCGATGTGGCACAGGCTATACAGCTTATGACGCAAAGTGTGACATCGAAAGAGTGGAAAATTGAGACGGATATGCCTGAGTATCTGGAAACAGCTGAAAGTATTCAAGAAAGATTTAATAATTTTAATATGGTTAAACTTTTGGAAAATGTGCTGAGATCGGAAATATATAAGAAATCTATATTTGAGATTATTTATGGCAAAGATGATACAGGTGGAACAGTGATTGATGATTTGGTATTGTTGCCGAATAAATATATAAAATATAACAAGGATAACGGTTGGATGATTAAAACTCGTGATAGTGAGATTGTTATTGCGAAAGAACCCAACCGTTTTTTAGTTTGCGTTAATGAAGAAAGACTGGATAATTTACAGGGAAGTTCAGATTTGTTGCCGCTTGTTCCAGTATTCAAGGCTAAAGAGCATTTGGAGAGTAAGTTAAATGCGATTATAGAAAAATATGGGGATATTATAACGGTATTCGCTTATGAACCTGCTGTTGAAACAGATCCGCCAGAAGTTATTAAAGCTAGGCAAAAAGATGTGGAAGCACAGGCTAAAGATTTAAAAAATGCTAAAGGTAAAGATGTGCTGGCAGTACCGAGTGCTGGGGAGAAATCACTTGATGACTTCATAAAATTTATTAAATTAGATGATTTGAAACCTGAAATCTATCAGGAATTGTTAAGCGAGAAGTCAAAAGCAGTGCAAAGATATTTGCTTGGAAGTACATTAGTAGTTGGAGTGGATGGAAATAGCGGTAATAGGGCCTTGGGTGAAGTTCATAAGGAACAGCAAAATTATAAGATAGAATCTAAAGTCAAAAAGATTAGGGACTGGATTCAAAAACTTATCGAGCTGGATTCTGTCTTGTATGGGTACGACCCCAGCAAGTTTTATTTTAAGTTTGTCGAGGAGATTGACGAAAAAGAAACATTGGAGCTGGAAGATAAGAAAGCAAAAACTATGACTGAGAAAGTGAACTCTATAGTTAAAATTATGGAGAGCGGATATGCCTTTACTAAAGATAAGATAGCAGAAATGCTGGGCGTGGATGTGATTGACTTGGTGGAGGTAGAGAAGACTGAAGTAAGTGAGTTCGCCAAAGATAAAAAAAAACTGAACATCAATAAAATAAATGAGAAACGAAAATTAATTGAAAGGAATCAGGCTAGATTTGACAGATTTGTTGAAAATAATTTTAAAAGATGGCAGAAGGATGTATTGAAAGCTGTACAAGAAAAGATAGAAAAAGCTAAAGATATTTCAGATTTCTATGACTTGAACTTTAACTATGAAAATATACTGGAAGACTTAATGCTAATGTCAACTTTGCAGGGATTTGACAATGCTGCTATGGTCGATAACGGAGTAACAGAATTTGCAAATACTAGAACCAAGACAAAGAATGCCGCACTTGATAATTTCCTGAAAAAACATCCCGCCTTATACACTGATGTGGAAAAAGAAATGGACTATTCAAGGCAAAAGTATTTTTGGATAAAGAAGATTACAGATGTCAATGTGACAGAAAAAATATTTAAGCAGATGTCGAATATACTTGAGAATGGCGGAACATTTAAAGACTGGAAAAAAGATGTGGATAAAATCCTGTCAGAGAGCGGATTAAAGCTAAATGAGGGATATTTAAAAACCGTATTCAGAACAAATATGAATCATGCTTATAACGCAGGTATTCATTTGAAAGTTGACAAGTACAAAGAGCGTTATCCATATTATCGCTACTGCGGTATTTTAGATGGAAGAGAACAGCAGCATACAAAGGAACTTGATGGAAAAATATTTAAAGTGGGGACGCCTGAAGCTGACAAATACTTTCCGCCAAATGGATTTAATTGCAGATGTTATACCGTGTCCTTAACTGAAGATGAAGTAGATCCGAGTGAAGTTGTAAGCAGTGATGACATTGGCTTGGATGTGGGAAGTTTTGGGGATAATATAGGCGATGTTGACTATATAGAAACACTTGAGAATAGTTATAGGCAAAAAGTTAAAATTGTTGAAGAAATTGAAAATGAAGTATTGCAAAAAGTTGAAAATAGAGTTAAAATTAATTATAAAGAAGCCGATGATAAAATTATTAAAAAATATGAGAATAAAACTTTTGAAGTCTTTGGATATAATCCAGGAGATGGAGAATTAACAAAGAAAGAAGTAGAGTCATTTAAAAGATACACAGGCGATGAATATACAAAAATAAATAAATATCTCCGTGGCGAAATGAAAGATGACATGATTTACGATGAGTATTATGGAGATTACTATGGATTAGGTAATGTTACATCGGATATAAAGAGAGTTTTATCTAAACATAAACTGGAAGATGACTTAAAATTATATCGAGGTGTTAGTGAACCAGAATTTAACTATTTAAAAGAAAATAACACTTTTAATCAATTTATATCAACTTCATTTGATGAAAATATAGCAAATGATTTTATGGATGAAGTTGAAAATTCAAAAGCGTATAAAGTAATTGTAAATGCTCCAAAAGGTACACAGGGTCTTTACATTAATGGTAAAGGTGCTTATGAGGATGAAAAAGAATTCATATTAAATGTTGGGCAAAAGTATAAGATTTTAAAATTTGAAGATGGTATTTTACATTTGGAAGTGATGAAAAATGAATGAAAAAACTAAATTGAAAAAGTTAAGAGAAAAATACAGTAATTTAGATCACCCACATTGGACAAAAGAGCAGTGGCTAAAAAAAATAGATGTTATCTTTAAAGAAGGTCATTGGAGTGAAAAATGGGATTTAAAAACACAGATTATAAGAGAGCTTGAAAAATGCTATACTGCACCTAGAAAGAGAGCTAAAGTATTAGAAAGTGAGTTAGCATATTTAGGGGATAAAGATGTTCAACGAAAAAGAGAAGTTGAGAGTATTTTAGAAAAGGAAAAGAAAAGCAGATGGGGTATTTTCAATAAAAGAGTAGATGATGCATTAAAATGGTACAACCAATTATAAAAAAGGTAGATTTATTGATTTATTTATTGATTTATTGAATGGGAGTGGAAGGAATGGAAGGAAAAAAATCATTAACCGAAGCTCTAAAAATATTTGAAGAAGGTATTTCTGATGACAAGTTCGAACCTGAAGAAACTCAAGAAGAGAGAAATGCAAGATTTGCAAAAATGACGCCAAAAGAAAGAATAAAAGCAATAATTTCTGAGGCATTCGATTCGGCTAATGACGTTTTTTTAACAGAGGAAGAAGAAAAAGAGTACGGGTACGAATAGTTACTGAAAACTGGTCACAGTTATTAATTTAGCTGTGATTTTTTTATGAAAGGACTTATTATGAGAATTACTATAACAACCAATCTCGATAGTGCGGGTTCCAGTTTTAAGGAAAGACTTGGAAGCGTTAGTAAGGAAGAAATGTTTGACGAGATAGCATTTTATATGGAAAATGAAATGCGAAAAAGGTTTGACAGCGGAACAGATTATCAGGGAAATGCGTGGGCCTCTTTGAAAATCAGAAAAGGGAAACCGCTTAATGACACAGGAATGCTTAAAGGCTCTTTGGGGACAGCGACGATAAAGGGAAACAGTATTTCAATATTCAGTAATTTAGTTTATGCAGGGATTCACGATAGAGGTGGAACTATAACGCCTAAGAATGCTAAAGTTCTGCATTTTAAAGTCGGTGGCACTGATTACTTTGCTAAATCAGTAACTATTCCTAAACGGCAGTTTAGCGGTATCAGTGATAAAAATAAAGAGGATTTGAAAAAAATTATTAATGATTATCTTGCTAGTAAGAAATTATTTTTATAAATTATGATTCAGTTGTATGCTGAATTTTTTTTTATTATATAAATTTTTTAAAAAGAAAGGAGCAAAAGATGTCTTTTGTACTATTTAAAGCTGGGGATTACGGCAACAAAGGTAAATGGGATAATAAGCATTTGGCTAGTCTTGTCAATAATAAGAAAGAGCTGGATATAATCCCTTATCATACAAGCGAGTTTACAAAACTTGGAGTATTGAGAAATGAAATCCCGGTTATTGGGAAGTTCAAAGATATAAATGTTAAAGGCGATGAGATAGTTGCTGATAATGTTGAAATATTTGACAGAAAAGAATTTAAGAACCGCAAAGTCGATAGGCTTTCTGTTGAGATTGAAAATGGGGAGATAACTCGTGTTGGTGCACTTCCTGTTGGAGTTGAACCTGCTGTCAGCAATAGTGGAAGTTTTGCTGAAGGAGAGTTTTCTCAAGGATTTGAAATGGATTGGATTAATCAAAATAATATAATTGAATTTAGCGACGGTGAAAGTGCCGAAGGTAAAAATAATAATAATGGAGGGAAAGACGGAATGAATTTTGAAGATTTTTTGAAAAAATTGTTGGAAGCTGGAAGCGAAGACAAGATAAAAGCAGTCAATGAAGTATTGAAAACCTTGTCTGAAGAAGAATTGAAAAAAGTTGAGATTCCAAAAGATAAAGGGCCTGATAAAACTGAAGATGAAATTAGAGCGGAAGTTAAAAAAGAGTTTGCAAGGGAGCAGGAAATAAGAGAATTTATGTTGAAAAATTCTAACAAGATAACACCTGCCTTGAAAAAATTAGGGATTGAAGAGTTTGTTAAACAATCTTTTGAAAATAATGACGGCATTGTTGAATTTTCTGTAAACGGCAATAATCAATCAGTTAAGTCGAGCGATATTTTATCTAAACTGTTTGAAAACTTGCCAAGTTTTGGTGGGCATAAGCCTCTGGAGTTTGGCAGCGATAATGACGAAGTTTCAAGACAGCAGCAAATGATTGCCGATGAAATAGCAGGATATAAAGCTAGAAATAATATTAAATAAGGAGTGGTGGATGTGAAAAATAGAGTTAAATTTTATGGTGAAGATAAGAAAAAAGATATTGTGCTAAATGAGTTTTTTCCAAGAAAAACGGTTACATTGGCACAAGGTGAAGTTATAAAATACGGTCAGGCATTAGTTTATGATACAACTACTGGGAAATATAAGAAATATGATTCCAGCACACCTGGGGGTAAGTTGCCAAAAACTTTTTATGTCGGTGCGGATGAAGATGTGGATGCGACAACTGAAGATGTTAAGATTCAAGTTGTAAGAGCTAGTGATATTGATGGAAAACTTGTTGTTGGAGTGACTGATACAGATTATGCGGCACTTGATAACCTGGATAAATACGGAATAAATGTAAGATTTGATAATATTGAAGCAAAATAACAGAGGAGATGATTATAGATGTTAAACGATATACAATTAAAATTAATGGCTTTATATGCGGTTGTAGAGCCGAAGGTGCAGACGCACTACCTGGACAGATTTGGAAATGCAAATCCTGAATATATGAGCGACAATGAAACTATTCTTTTAAAAGATTTGAATGATTACTTGGTTGAAGCAAGTATTATTGAGCGTGGGAGCGAGATTCCTTTCATAAAGGTAAATGGTATGGAAAGTATGGCAATTACGCCTGATATTGTGGCTGCTTCTTATGAATTGAAGCCTATTATGAATGGCGGAACTGCTACCTTTATTAATGGTCAAATGGTTGATCCGCAAAAATATCAGGAAGACAGATTGCTTTTAAAATTGAAAAATGCGATGTTGAAAACTAAGGAAAAAATGGCTGCTAATGCTTTCTTGCAAGGGAAATATGTTCAAGCAAATTCTCAAACTGAAATTGATTTTAAATTCAATAATCCAATTGCAAAAGATGCCAAGAAAATTAATAACTGGGTTACTTTTTTCTTTGACATAATTGATGACTATGAGAAAAAAAATGGGGTAATGCCAGACAGAATTGAACTAGGGAGAACTTTATTTGATAAGTTAATCAAAAACAATGAATTCATTGAAGTTGCAAAAGCCTATTCCAATTCAATTGGATTATCTGCTGATGAAAAACAAGTTTATTTAGACTTGCTAGGACAAAGAATTTCTAAATTGAGAACAGCTCAAGACTTTAATGGCAGAGATATTGCAACTGACAATATGATTTATTTATCAAATGACAATGCTTTAGTTCCTGTATTTGCAGCACTTGAAGCGGTGGATGCGACAGGAAAGCCTTTTGTATTTGTTGGACAGGAAATTCTGGATGAAACAGCTGCCAATAAAGAGACTGCAAGAGCTAAAATGTTCTGCAAATCAGCATTTGCTCCAGTAGTTGCTATTAAAGATTTTATTGTCAGATATGAAATTTCTAATGTGGACAGCATCGCCATTGTTCCCAACTCAAAATAGGAAGTGATTGATTATGCTGGAAAAGGTGGGGGGAACTTCTGAAAATGGAGCTGCTCCTGAACTTGATGAAAAGTTGTTAGAAAAAATATCCTATATTCCTAAAGTCGTATCTATTGAAGTTTGCAGATATTCAAAAAGGACGGCTCAAGAATTTATTGATTATATAAATAATCAGCTTGTCCCAGATTGTAAAATTTTTGTAACGATTTTTATAGGTGATGAGAAATATAAATTTTTGGATTCTGAAACAAAAAGAGTATTGAATGAGCTTTATGTGGCTTGGAAAATATATGAAAGTTTGGAAAAAGAAAAAATTTCAGAAGATAAGAGAGATACACTCTATAAGCTACTGGAAAGTTTGAAAGGAAGTTCTGAAGATAGCAGCGGTTCAAGTCTTTTGAACGACAATAGATACGGACGGATTTATAGATTTTAGGAGCTGATGTGATGTTTGACATAGTATTTAAAAAATTTAAGGAAGAGCTGGAAAAAGATTATCCTGATTATGCGTTTTATATAACAGATGACTTGGAAGCCGAGGATTTTGTGATAAATTCAGTGATTTGTGAAATAAACGGAATTACTGTGAAAAATGCTAAAGAATACAGTGCAATGCTAAATTTTTATATCATAAAGCCTAAAGTGCAGGATGACTTGGGGAACTTTATTTTACAGGCACTGGATATTCAAAAGAAAATACAAAATTTAGATGAGAACAGGAGAATATTCTTTTCTGAAAAAATGAATTTACAATTTGGAGAACTGAAATCAGTAGAAGCAAAAGAAACTTTGAGAATATGCCTTATAACTGGGACATTTGATACAAGTTTTCCAATAAAATATGCGATTGACAATATGAAGGAATATAGTCCAGCTAAGAATATATATTTAAGTAAAAGGAGTGATGAATAATGAACGGAAGTCCAAAATTTGTTTTGGAAATCGAAGAAAGAGCAGGAACTGCCATTGCCAGAAGTGAGCAAGGAGTCATAGGAGTAGTGCTGTTTGACAGTACAAAAGATGACAGGGATTACACTTTTAACAGCAGAGGGGATGTGCGACAGACAGACTGGAGTACTGAAAATTTTAACTTGTTAAAAGATTTGGCATTTGTTGGAAGCCCTTATAAAGTTATTGTTAAAAGAGTAAAGGAAGATGAAAGGGAATCAATAAAAATAACAGATGTCTTGAGCGATTTGGAAAGCAGAGTTGACAGTATAGTTATACCAAGTGCAACAGAAAGCGAGACAGATAATTTAATAAGTTACGCTAAAAGTAGACATAACACAGAATTGGGAAAATTAGCACTGGATTTTGACCAGGCCCACTTTTTTGTATTTGTTGCTTCGGATAAAGTGCCGGACCATCATGCAGTGGTAAATTGCGGCATAACAGGAGCAACTGTGAACGGTCATACATATAGCGATAAAGAATTTGCACTTGCCATTGCTAGTATGGAAGCGGGATGTCCTATTTCAAGAAGTATTACAAATATGAAAATGGGATTCTTGGAAAAATGTGATGTTCCAGCAGAACCGGGTAAAATAACTAAACAAGGAAAAATAGCGGTCAATGTTCAAAAAAATGACAGCGGAATCAGCTACTATGTGATTAATCGTGGAGTTACTTCATTTATAACACCTGATACTACTAGACAGCGTAGATTCAGCAAGGTTAAAGTCGTAAGAAGTTTATTCACAATAATTGAGGATTTGAAAAAATCTTGGAATGACTATAAAGGTGCAAGACTAAATGGTTATTTAAATAAAATGGCTTTTTTAAATGCGGTCAATGCCTACACTCAAAGTCTTATGAATCAAGGAATATTAGACCCCGATTATTCAAATTCTTTTGATATTGATGTGGAGCGGCACAAATTATATTTGATGACAGAAAAAGGTATATCGAAGGAAGAAGTGGATAAAATGAGTGAAGCTAAACTTCGTAGAATTAATACGGTTGATGTAGTTTATGCAAGATGTGATGAATTAATGCCGCTTGACTGTATGGAAGACTTTTTTGGAAAAGCTATAATTCAAAGTTAGGAAAGGAATGATAAGGAATGGATATATTTAAGGCAAATCAGGTAATCTCGGGTTCACATGGAACGCTTATGATTGATGGAGAAGTATTTGCGGAAGTATCTGAAGTGAAAATAGAGACTAAAATAGAGAGAAAAGAAGTTTGGCTTCCTGGAGGTCAGAAAGGTGAAAAAATTGTCGGTGCTAGTGGGGAGGGCACTATTAAAAGATATAAGTTAAATTCAAATTGGTTTAAGAAATTTACAAAATTAGCTAAAGGGAATGAAGTGTATTTTGAATTATATTTCCAAGTTGACGACCCTGATGTTGCAGGTGCTGAAGCAATTAGAATTACTGACTGCTGGAATAAGGACGGGTTTTCTATAGAAGCTAAGCGTGGGGAAGAAATGGACGAAGAATTGAAAATCGGTTATCTTCCAATAAATCTTAAAGCGGTTGAATTAATTTAGAAGGGAGAAATGATTCAATATGGATTTAAAGGAATTATTGAAAAGGCGTGAGGAAGCGAATAAAATTCGTGAAGAAAAATCATTGGTAGAATTTACTTTAGAAAGCTATAAAGATACTGTCTTTAAATTAAAAGTTCCTGACTTTAAAGCCTTTATAGAACTTTGCAGTAAAATTGGAATTACGGATTTTACTATTTCAAAAAAAGAAATAGAACGAATATTTGCCGAAAAAATTACAAAATCAAATGCTGTTATTTGCGATTATCTATTTGATACTTTCGTGGAACCTAATTTTACAGATTTGGCAGGGGAGCTGATGGTGGAACTAAAAGCGCAAAGCAGAGCAGGGATTATTAAAAGTTTTTTTACCGATAATGAGATTATGGAAATATTAATTTTGGTTATAAATAAACAGACCGCTCTTTTTGAAAGCAGTAAAAACCCAAATGTTGTAGAATTAAAAAAAAAATAAGTCAAAATATTTTTGATTCTGAACTTAATGCAATTATTTACTATATGCAAAAGGGCTGGACACCTGCTGATTTTAACCAAATACATGACGGCTATATCTGGGATTATTACATAGCGGCTTATGAGATTTTACAGGAAAAAGAAAATGAGAGATTTTCCGAATACTCTAAAATGGGGGTGATGTTGTATGGCGGATAGTGGAAATGTCGTGGCTATGGAAGTCAAGGTTGACGGGATAGACGAAGCTATATCAAAATTCAGTTCACTTGCAAAAAGTTTCGGAGAATTGTCACAGGCGGCTGAAACGGGCTCGGCTAGTAATGAAAAATTAGGAGAAAGTTTATCAAAAGCGGCAGATAGTGCTAACTCTTCAGGAGAAAAAGTAAAAAAACTAGGAGATGACGCACAAAAGACCGCAACAGATACAGAAAAACTTTCCAGTAATTCTAAAAAGGCTTCTGATGATGTGAAAAAACTAGGGGACGAAGCGGGAAAAAGTGGAGAGCAAATCAAGAAAGTAAAACCTGCTGCTGAGGGAACAGGAAATTCACTAATGAAAGCTTTTGGTGGTAAAGTGGCTTCGCTTATAAGTGCGATAGGCGGAAAACTTAAATTTTTAATAGAACCTTTGAAAAAAATAGGAAGTCTTGGAAAAAAGGCTTTTTCTTTTCTGACCGGGGGTCTTGGTGGAAGTATAGGAAATTTTGCTGGCAAGTTAAAGGATATTGCGAAGGCATCGGCTGAGGCTGGTGCAAGTGGTGGTGGAGTAGGAGCATTAGGTTCTGCATTAAGTGGAATTGCTGGACTTGCAACAGGACCTGTTGGAGCAGCTGTCGTCGGAGTAGCTGCCCTTACTGCTGCAACTGCTGGGTTCGGTATAAAAGCGGTACAAGCTTCAGGAGAATTCCAAAAGGGAATGAACATGGTTTACACGATGTTACCGAATGCTTCACAGCAAACTAAAGATAAATTAAGCAAAGATGTATTGGATTTATCTCAAAAGTATGGACAAGCAGCTGATAATATTTCCGCTTCGATGTATCAGGCTTTATCCGCTGGTGTTGCGGCTAATGATGTTAAGGGATTTTTGGATGTAGCACAGCAAGCAACTATAGCATCTGGTTTGAATGATACAGCAATTGCTGTGGATGGAATAAGTTCGGTTGTAAACGCCTTTGGTGCTAAAAATATAAGTGCCAAAAAAGCAAGCGATTTAATGTTTACGGCGGTAAGAAAAGGTAAAACTACTTTTGGCGAAATGGCGAGCAGTATAGCTCAAGTTTCTCCTGTAGCAAGCAGCTTAGGAGTACAGTTTAGTGATTTGACCGCTGTAGTAGCAACTATGACAGCAAAAGGAACACCTACAAGTGAAACAATGACACAGATGAAAGCTGCATTTAGTGAATTTTCAAAAGGTTCATCGAAGGCTTCTAAAGAATTTAAGGCCGCAACAGGTAAATCGTTTAAAGATTTTATAGCACAAGGTGGAAATTTACAGACTGCTATGCAGGCATTGGATCAGCGTGCACAAAAAAGTGGTAAAAATATTAATGAATTTTTTGGAAGTGTTGAAGCGGGGTCATTTGCCTTGTCTGTTACTGGAAAAAATGCTAAAGATTTTGCAGAAAATATGAAAGAAATGCAAAACTCTGATGGCGCAACTGAACAGGCGTATAAGCAAATGGACCAAGGAATAGGACCTTCGATTAATCGGATGAAGGCTTCAATGGCAAAAGGAATGATAGATGCAGGACAAGCGATAACTCCAATGGCGACACAAATGGTTCAAAGTTTTGAAGGAGCTCTTCCGGCAATAGGGACGGCTTTTTCGAGCATAGGACAGTCCTTTATGCCGTATATTAGCAGCTGGTCAGGTGTAATTGGTGGGTTTTTCCAAACAATTCAAGCCAATGCAAGTCAATTTGGGGCATCTTTTCAAGGGCTTGGAAGTGTATTAACGGTGGTATTTTCTGGAATAGGAGCTGGAATATCAATATTAGGAGCTGTTTTTAATGCAGTTTTTGCAGTTATCATTAATCTTTTTGGAAGTTTTGCAAGTGCGGCGGGACTCGCTGGAGCACAAGGGCAAACTTTTTCTGCCACTGTATCAAGTGCTTTTAGTACAATAGCTAGTGTAGTTGGGGGAGCCTTGCAATTCATAATGCCTCTTTTAGTTGGTTTGGCACAAATAATTGGTACTGTACTTGGAGGTGCAGTAAGAGCGATTACACAAACTTTTTTATTTTTTGGGAATGTTATTTCTAAAGTTGGTGGATTCTTTAAGAAGTTATTTGGAAAAGATGATGCACAAAAAGCTACTGAAGCAATAAATGAAGTCAAAAAGGGTATGGAGGACTTGAATAACGAAGCATCGAAACCCACTCAAAAACAGGTTGATATAAATGCTCAAATTAACACTCAAATGGCACAAATGGGTGCTAATGGTCAATTTGCGGGTATGCAGATGCCACAAATGCCGCAGCAGCAACCCTTGGCAAATACACAATCGCAGACAGTAAAACTTGATCCTACAGCTAAAGTTTCAATCGACCCTGCTTCGCTTACAAATACCCAAATGAAAATAGACCCAAGCGCATTCAATGAAATGCAGATGAAAGTTGATCCTAGTTCATTTGCGAATACTCAAATGAAAATAGATCCTGCGGCTTTTAATAATTTACAGCAAGCAGTAAAACAAGTGAGTGCAGATATAAAAGGAAATCCGCTTGATACTACTAGAAACAGTATTCTAGGAGAAATCAAGGGTCAGATTAGCGCATTGAAAGGTGAAATCGCTTCCACTAGAAGTTCAATCGTTGGAAAGTTAGGAGAAGTTGTAGGAGCGGTAAGGGCTATTAAAATTAATGTTAATGTTCCAGCGGCTCCAAGCGGAGATGCGATAGCGAATAAAATTGCAGCAAGTTTGCAGAAAGGATAGGTTATGGGACTACTGGATTATAAAATATTTATTAAATTTGACGAGAATGTTGATTATAAGGAGCTGGAATTTTTAGGAAATAAATCATTTAACACAATGGATTTTTTATCCCAAAAACTTGGTGACAACAATTTCATTGAAAAAGCGAAAGGAATGTTAGCTAGTGGTTTGAATGATTTAAAAGGAAAAGTTGACAGTATAGCAGGTGGAAATATCTTGTTTTCACAAATAAATAGTAAGATATCAGAATTAAAAGAATTTTATCTTTTTCCAGTTCCACCTAGTGAGATGAAATTTAAAAGTATTGGTGGATGGGAAAGTATAGATACCGTAAATGGTATATTAAAACTTAAAAATAAGAAGAAATTACAGTCTCTAGCTTTTAGTTCTTTTATTCCGGAACAGAAATATAAATTTGCGGCACACCATTTGCTTGACCCGTTTACAACATTCCTGTTATTTAAATCACTGGAAATATCTGATAAGCCGATACGGGTTATTTTAGTAGGGAAATTAGGAAAAGGGACTCTTAGTTCTATTTTAAATCCTGTTGACTTGAATTTTCTTGCAACTGTGAATAAATTTGAGTGCAGTTTTGACGCTATTGGAACACTAAATTTTGATATTGAATTTGAAGAGTTTCCAGAGTTTTCGGATATAGAAGAAGCTGAGGCGACTGAAGAAAAATTATTTTACAAGGTAAGTGGTAAAGATGAAAATAATAGTAACCGATCCGGACAGTAAAAGATATGATTTGACAAGCATTGTAAAAGATAATATTCAGTTATCAAGCAGTATCGACAATATTACAGCACAAATGGAGTTTGAACTCGCTTACAATTATAGAGAAGATATGCCATATCACACAATTGACTTGGATAAAGGAGCTTATTTTGTGGAACTTTATGACAATATGGAAACTCTAATATTTCAAGGAATAATTCCTAAAATTAGTGTGAACAGCAAGGCTCCTAAATTTACAGCTTATGACCCAGCTTTTTATATTTCAAGAATATCTGAAATATTTCAATTTGATAATTTAGAAGCGGACAAATGTATAAAAAAGATGTTAAATGAATTTGATATGCCTGTTGGAACTATCGAACCCTGCAGCGTGAAAATTGATGAATATTATTACAAGGAAAGTATCGCCGATATTATTAAAAAAATAATAGAAACTATAAAAGAGGATTCCGAAGAAAATTGGTATTTTTATTTTGCAGATAATGCTTTTCATTTTGTTAAACGAAATAGCGACAAATATTTAGACGGTAAAATACAGCCCAAAGAATATAAAATTTCTATTGGTGATGGATTTGTAAATATTTTTAATTTTATAAAAGATCCTAATTATTCAGTAAGTTTTGAAAATATGAGAAATAGTGTCATTGTCGTAGATGGAGATGATGAAAAAATGAATAAAGTCGATACAGCGAGAGATGAAGAAAATATCAAAAAATATGGATTGCTACAATATATGGTTAAACAAGAGAAGAACAATCAAGATAAGTCAGCTAAAAAAGGTAGAGAAAAGACCAAAAGCAATAAAAGTGATAAAAAAGAAGATAAGAAAAATAATAAAAAAGCTGAAAAAACTAGGGTTAAAACTTCTAAACGAAGTAAAACAAGGGGTAAGAAGTAATGGCTAAAAACACAAAAAGAAATAAAAAAAGTAGCAAAAGTTCTAGTGAAAAAGATAATAAAGCTAATAAAAAATCTAGTAAAAGTGCAAAAGATAGTAAAAAATCGAAAAAGAAGCAAAAAGAGAAAAAACCTATAAAAGCTGTAAATGTTTTAAAAGAAAAAAATAAACTTGAGAAAACATTTACTTTGACAGTTCCTGGAGTACCAGTTTTAAGAGCAGGAGATTTGGTTAAGATTCCTAAAAATAGTACCGGTATTGCTGGAATTTTTGAAGTTAAAAGTGTAAATCATAATTTTAGTCAAAAATACAGTTTTTACGGAATTGGGATATATTTTATGAGCTTAACTTTAAATTTAGTAGCAGAATTGGAAGAAAATGAAGGAGAAAGCGAGTGATTTTTATGGATAAAGAAATGTTGCAACCTGAAGAAGCAAAACATTCAGAACCTAATAAGGCATTTGATAATTTAGCTCGGATTTTAAGGAAAAATTTTGGCAATCCTGATTGGAATGGGCCTTTTTTGGGAAAAGTTGTAAAAGCACCTCCAAATCTAGAAGTTCAAATTGATGAAAGAATAATATTAAAGGCGGATAGAATTGTTGTAGCTTTTGAAAAAGTAGCAGGATATACCAGAGAATTTGAAGTTGAAGGCAATATTGAAATAGATGTGACTGATAGTGAGAATATGGATTCTGGCGGAAACACACATAATAAAATAGCAGCAAAAGGGACATATAAAGCTAGTGGAACAAATAAGTGGACTGATGAATTAAAAGTTGGAGATGAAGTTATCTTAAATGAATTTAAAAATCAGAAAAAGTTTTATTTGGTAGACAAGGCTTATTATTATAAGGCAGGTGGATAAGATGTTACCTAATTCAGCGATTACAGCTCTTGATATATATTCTAATACCAAGAATTTGGAATACGACAATTCTGAAGTTTATTTTGATTTGAAATGGGACTTTAAAAAAGGTGATTTTGTTTATGAAAAAGGAACCCCGGTTCTTTTAACAACAAAAAAGGAAATTGTCAAACAATGGGTTATTAAATGTTTGATTGTTACTAAAAATGCTTGGAGAGTGTACTATAAGGATATATTTCCATTTGGTGTAGGAATTAACAAGTACAAAGGCATAAATCCCCTGTATCAAGATTATGCTCAAAGTGAGATTAAAAGAGAGATAATATCTGCATTGAAAGAACACGATTATATAAAATCAATTATAAATTATTATTCTGAATTTAAAGAAGATAAATTAAGTTTTGAGTTCGATGTTGTATTAAAAGGTGGAGAAAAAGAAACGTTGAACATTTCTGAAACATTTGAATTTAAGAATTTTTAATCGGAAGAAGGTGAAGAAATGGTAACTAGAAAAGATATAGATGTTTATGAAAATGACATAAACAGTTTAGTATCGGATATATTTAATGGTGAATTTATGATTAAATATAGCGATACCGCTGGAAGTTTTACGGCAGATATCGTGAGAGCGTTTTCCACAGAATTAATTGTGCAGCAGAAGTTATATGATGAAATGTCAAAAAATTACAGCGTCGATACAGCTGAAGGTATTTATCTTGATAGTATTTGTAAAGAAGACTATATTTTTAGGAAAAAGGCAAATGTAGCAACTGGAACGGTTAGAATTTATGGGGCAAGCGGTGCATTGATTCAAAAAGGAATGATAGTAGCAAGTAATAATTGCACATACACTATTACTGAATCGAAAATAGTGGCATACAAAGAAACTGGAACAGTTGGCTATAGCGATGTTAATGTTGTTGCAAATATCGCTGGAATAATTGGAAATTGTGGAATCGGGGAAATAAATAAATTCTCTGAAAGTTATGTCGGACTTGAAAAAGTAGAAAATCTTAATATTATTTCAGATGGAACAGATGAAGAGAATGATGCAGAATTGCGAGAGAGAAGAAGAAAAATATTATCGGTCCCAAGTGTAAATTACAATACAAATATGATTAAAGAAATGATACTAAATAAATTTAAGAATGTGAAGAAATTAAGAGTAATTCCAAGATGGAATGGTAAAGGGACAGCTAAAATTATTGGAATTGGCGAAGCTGGGCTGAAATTAAAAGACGAAGAGCTGAACAATATAAAAACATATTTGGATAATGAAATTATAACAGATGCGGAATTTACGGTGAAAACTATCAAAGAGAAAAGTATAAGTCTTACATTTGAAGCTATATTAAACAAGGAATACAATGAGCAAAGTGCAATTGAACTTACAAAAAGTACTTTAAATCAAGTGTTTTTAGATAAATTATTTGAAGAGAATAGAATTTATTATGCGGAAGTAATTGATAAGTTGTTAGAAATAAAAGCATTTAAGAAAATTTCAAATATAGATATTAATAACACTAAAGAGGATATTATATTAGAAGATGAAGATTTAATAAATGTTTTAAATATAACACTAAAAACTTTAGATTAATTTTAGGAGGAAAAATGAGCGGATTCACATTAGGGGCAAAAGCTAAAATATTGAATACACTGTTTGAAGGCAAAACATATTATGCTGGGCTTTTGACAGCAGTTACAACGGGAGAAAATGGAAAAGAAAATGCTACAGAGCTTGTTTCAGCTTCGTATGCAAGAAGAGCTATAAATTTTGGATCAACAACATCGAATGAAACAAGTAACTTGGCTTCAGTAAAATTTCCTGAAGCAAGGGAAGACTGGGGGCGTGTAATAGGAATTGGAATTTATGATTCAATAACTGGTGGAAATTTAATAAATTATGCTACTTTTGACGCAAGAGATGAGGTTATAATTTATGCTTTAATGCAATATGAAATCGCCAAAAATTTTTATGTGATTGGATTTAGAAACTAATGACAAAAAATGTACACCAAAAGTCAACCGAATATATTAAAGATAATTTTAGTGAAAATGAATTATCAAATTTCTATGTGAGGGATTTTGTAAATGATGGTAGAGATAAAGAGTTTGCTATGATTAAAAGTAATCCTAAAACAGCAAATTTTGTTAAACATACCAAAAAATTATCTGAGATGACGGCATTAGAATTATTGAATTATACAGTAAGTGATTTTTCATTCTTTGTAGGATTAGATGACTATGTAAATTTTAAGCAAAAGATTACTGAAAAGCAATTTCCGATACTCTTCATATATGATGACGATTATGCGGATGTTATGTATAATCTTGCTAAAAATGATTATTACAACAGTATGATAAAATCAATTCCAGGAATATTCAGAAATTCATCTCTCATTCAGGATATGTTTCATTTTACAGATGTTGAGCTAAAATCATTGGAATTTAAAATAGGAACTTTAATAAAAAACAGAAGATTTACAACGGCAAGAAGCGAAATTTTGGAAAAATTAGAGGGAAAATATGGATTAGTCTCAAGTAAAAATTTGGCAACAATATTTAAAATAAACAGAATTATAGCAAAAAGAATTTTAAGGCGATCGACCACTCTAAAGTATTTTGAAGATACAATGAAGTTGTATTTTATTTTCAATGATAGTGTAACAATAACAAATGATAAGAATAATTTCCAATATGTAGTAAATTTCCATTCATCCATTGTAGATAAAGAATATTTGGAATACTGGCTAGAATTGATTTATGAAGTCATTCCAGTTTGGTATGATGTAAAAATTGTGTATTAATTGAAAGGAGATAAAATGAAACAAGCAACATTAGATTTAATAAAAAATATAGATGAAAATACTTTTATACCGCCAAGTACTAAAAACGAACTTTTTGAGCTATTTCAGTTAGACACGGTTGCTGATTTGAGAAAAGTATCAAGGAATTTTATGAAGTTGTATGAGATATTGGAACATCTCGACAGTCAAACTTCGAGCGCAACAACAGAAAAAGCAGGAATTGTTAAATTCGGCACAGAAACAGGAAATGTGATAGATGCAGAAACTTGGAAACAAGCAATAGGACAATCTTTAGGTGGGTATGTAAGTAAAGTTGAAAGCAAAGAAGCTGGGAAATGGTACATAAATGATTTAACAGATGGGAAAATATATAAATGTATACAGACTCACACAAGTACGAGTTTTGATATTACTAAATTTGTGGATATTACGAATGTTGGACTTTCAGACAAATTAGAAAATTTGTTCAAAAATAGTGGAAACGGTCATTTAAAAATAGGAAGTATTTTAATACAATGGGGATCTGTTTCAGTGCCTAAAAGCCAATACACTTTAGTTTATCCTATTGCCTACAAGCAATTACCGACTATAACAATCTCGACCTGGTCTTCTAATGGGACAGTAGTTCACTCTGGTCGTAACCAAACTCAATGTCCTTTTTTTAGTAGTGCTAGCACGATGGGGTTTGACTGGATGACAGTCGGGGTCGTTTAATAACCGATTGCTAAATAAGTCAACTCAGATTTATCGCTAGCTCCAATTACGCTATCTAAATCAAAATGAGTCCTATAAATAGCTAAAATTGTTGAAGCTCCGGGACTACCTGAACCTGTTGTATCATTAACAGGTGGTCCTAAACGGCTAATTTGCACATTAAAACAGGCGTTAGAAAAAGGCGTTGGGAATCGCAATGTTGAGGTTCCGTCCGGAACTATTCCCCATTTAATTTCAATGCCAGCAAATTTAATTGAGCCAACTCGAGATTTTTGAACTCCGAACAAATTTTCTAGTAAGTTTTATTTCCATTTTCCGATAGCCAAGTAAGACACAGAAACGGTTCCAGGAGCATTTGTTCTAGCTTTAAATAATGTTCCACTTATTGTTTCGCCAGAAGCTATATAAGCACCACCATTTACAGTAAGGGTTAAAGAAACAAGCCCCCCTAAGTTTGTTCCGTAATTGTTAATAGTTCCTACTGGGCTTGCTATGCAAGTTCCAAATCCTAGAATAATCCCGTTTGAAAATTTAATATAATTGTTTCCGATTTCAAATAAATTTTCTAACTAAAACACAAACATAATTTCAATAAATCGTCCGTCAATAACGTTATTGTTTTTAGCGACGGAATATTGGATGTATCCTGATTTTGAAATTCCAATGTTCACAACAATTTCATTCAGTGCATACTTATAATGATCATTTAAGTCGATAGGCACATTATGACCAGTATGGACAGAATAAAAAATGTGAGGACGACTCGATGGATATTCGATATTTGTCTCAAAAACTTTCCCAATTTCAACGTTGTTTCCGATTTTTACACGATAAGTTTTGAACAAATTTTCTAGTCTATAATGTAATAAAAAACATTATGGAGGAGATGGTGAAAATGGAATTACAAAAACTGAAAGGAAGAAACGCAGAGATTTATTTGGAGTATTTGAACAGTAGTATAGCTAAGAATGCAGCAACTAAAAACACGACTTATAAGACATATCTTAACAATATGAAACAGTTTGTCGGATATTTAAAAGAGTATGAGAACAATCGTTATTTATTGAGTAAAGAGACGTTAAAGTTTGTTGTGAGTATACTTGAGAGATACATAAGATATTGCAGAGAGGTCAAAGGGAACAATGCTAGAACTATTAACAATAAAATAACGGCAATTAGTAGCTTTTACATTTGGGCGGTTAAGCGTGATTTAATAACAACACATCCGTTTCGTGATAAATTGGATAGACTAAAGGTTACTGATGTGGAAAAACGGAGAAATAGCTATTATCTTACAAATAAAGAGATAATTGAGATTAATATCAAAATGGAAATGGACAAACGGTATGATTTGCAAGACAGGATCGTATTTAACTTGATTATTGATACAGCTTGTAGAATTAGTGCATTGCAGTCGATAAAATTGGGGAATATTGATTTGGAGAATGGAATAATATTTGGAATAGTAGAAAAAGAACAAAAGATTGTGGAGTTTGCGATATTTGAGGAAACAACGGAATTGATAAGGGAGTGGTTGAGATGTAGAAATGACAATATTGAGTACTTGTTAGTAACTAAATACAACGGGGTATTTAAGCAAATGAGCAAGTCAACGATTAGAGACAGAGTGAGAAAGATTGGAAAACTTGTGGGAATAGAAAATCTGTATCCGCATAGTTTAAGAAAAACATCAATAAACTTGATTACAAAAACGGCTGGGATTGACCTGGCTAGTGAGTTTGCAAATCATAGCGGAACAGATGTAACTAAAAAGCACTATGTTAAGAAAACGAGTGCGAGAGACAGAAGAAACAAACTGTTAGAAATTCGTAAAAAAGCGGGATTTTAGCAATAAAAAGTAGAGAGATTTATGAATTTGTACGAAATTTTAAAATGTACACCATTGATTTTACTGACTTTGTGAGTATTGTATGCATATAAAGAATTATCTTTTATGACAGTCAACTAATAGTTGACAGTCACTAAACTCAATAAAATCAGCAAATATTTTTTCAGAATCTGTACAAATTCATAAGTTAGCACAGAATTAAATTTGAAAGGAGAAATAAAAAAATGGAAGGATTCAGAGTATATTTATACGATAAAAATAGGAATATAATAGGAATATTTTTAGCACCATCTCAAAAAAAATTTGAGGCTGATAAATTGAAATATTGTAGTGAATATAGAGAAGGGGAAAATTTTATATCCTACACAGAAATTAAAAATCCAGTCTTGGACAAAAAAACTGGAGAACTTAGAGAAATGACTATTTCAGAACAAGTTCAAGCAGGAATATTAATTTTATCAGACGGACAATATTTAGAGGGTGAAGAAATAAAAACTGTTACAAAACCAAACGAGTGGAGTGTATGGGACAAGAATAGCAATGCTTGGAAAGTCGATAATGATTTGTTAAATACAAAACTAAAAGAATTAAGAACAAAAGCGTCAAAAGATTTAGTTGAAGCTAAATTAAACTTTTTAAATCAAGCACTTGAAATTGAAAAAGCTGGTAAAAAATACACTTTCGAGAACAATGAAGAAAATAGAAATAGATTAGCATTAAAATTTTCGTTGATGTCATTGTTAGAACAAGATAAGATTGAAAAAGTAAAAGTACAAAATGATAAAGGATTAGTTGAATTTATCGAATTGAATCAAGCTGAATTAAAAGATTTAGCTAAAAAAATACAAGATATTATTGAGATTGCAGATGTAGCAGAACAAATGGCAGTGGTAGGAATCAGTAGATACACTATTGATCAGATGTTAGAGTTAAATGTTAATGATTTTTTTCAAAATTAATTAAAAGGAGTGATTTGAATGAATATAGAAAAATTGATATGCACACAAATAGAGATGGACGGTAAAAAATATAAAGTTGTTGGAGTAAAATTTGAAAAAGATAACGTAATATTGAATGTTGAAGAAATAAAGGAAGTGATATAAATGTACGTATTAAGTAAATTAAGTTTAAAAAGACTAGAAGGAGTTCATCCGAAACTTTCAGAATTGTTTAAGAGGGCTATATCCAGCAGTCCTCATGACTTTATGATAGTACAGGGGTTAAGAACAGCAGAGTATCAAAAAGAGTTATATAGTCAAGGACGGACAAAACCTGGAAAAATTGTAACAAATTGTGATGGGTATAAACATAAGTCAAATCACCAAGCTAAAAGTGACGGATATGGACATGCTGTAGACTTTGCAATTTATGATCCATCAATTCCAGGAAATATTGATTGGGATAACAATAAAAAATATAAAGAAGTTGCTGAGCATTTAAAAAAGATTGCAGAAGAAATGAAAATAAATATTGATTGGGGTGGAGATTGGAGAAAATTCAAGGACTATCCACACATTGAATTGAAGTAAAAAAAAAAAAACAAGAAAAAGGATAGATAAAAATGAACGATTATAAATCAAGATTAAGAAAAGAATTGGAAGATTTGAATTTTAAAATTGAAAAATTAAATAACTTCATTGAAAAAAATGATATTTTTAAAACAATGGATTTGGAAGAACAAAAATTGTTGAAAGAGCAAAGAGGAATAATGAATAAATATGCAAATATTTTAAGAAAAAGAATAAAATAGGAGATGATAAAAATGGATAAACAGTTACAAGTAATTTTAATAGGAATGCTGGTAGATTTTACCAGAAAAGAAGTACTAGAAAAGGAAATAATTTTTGGAGCTAAAAAAGGAATAGAAAAACTGGAAGCTGTTAAGAATAACTTTTTTGGGAAGTTTAAGGATTTTATAAAAAAAGCGCAAGAGATAAACAATCCATATATTCCTGATGACATTGAGAGATTTACTGAGGATTTATTACTAAAGGGTGCTGAAACACTTGAAAAAACTGTAAATGTAGATGAAATAATACATAAAATACTTGGAGAAGAAAAAACAGCGATAGGAATATAAGGAGCATAATCAATGATAGAGGATTTAAAGGTAATAATAGACAATCATGGACTTTTTCTGATATTGTTTTTCAGCGGGGTATTGTTTGGCGTGGTTGCCCAGAAAATGATAGATAACCAACCAGTAAAACCGTACATTAAGCGTATAGCTGTTGCTGGAATGACAATGGCTATTGCTCTATCTCTTAACAAAGTGGTGGGGCATTTCAATGCTGGTTTTCTATATCCTTGGAGTCCTGTGCTGGGATTTTTTGGGGAAGCTGTAATGGAAACGATCAATCAGAAAAGATACGGAATCAGCAAAGGATTTTTGGAACTAATGCTAGAAAAGTTCGGATTTGTCAAGAAGAAGGATGATAAAGATGAAAATATATCACAGAAGTAGGAAGTTTGCAATCGTAATGTTTGCATTGATATTTTTAAATTCAGCAATCACGCTAAAATTAAGAGGTTATCAAAGAAGACAAAATCTAAATTTATTACGGAACGAGTTGAAGAGTGAAAGCAAAAAAGAAATATTTGATTCAATAGAAGAAAAATCGAAAATGGAAGATTTAATACTTCTAATAAGTACAAACTTTGTCGCTTTAATGATAACTGTTGGATTCGACAGATTCGGAGTATTTGAAGAAAGTGATGAAACTATAAAGAAAAATAAGAAAAAACTTGTGGAATTGTTTTTGTAAATTTTAGGGTAAAAAAATGAAGAATTTTAAGAAAAAATAGAATTATTTAACACTATATATTGTGGTAAAAGTATATCAGAAAAGCACAATATATAGTGTAATTTTTTTTATATGTTCATGAAAATTTTATTGTAAACTTCAGGATATTAGTCATAAAAAATTTTAAAATTTCATAGGTAGTATACAGGTAATATACAAAATAACTAAAATAAATTTTTGAATTGGCTCGGAAGTAACTAAATTCGGGATGTAATAAATTTAAAAATTTCCAATTGACATATTTTCTATAAAAATAATATAGAAAAATCTTTAATACTTTATATGTTTTTGAAACATATTTTAAGAAAATTATATTATTGTAAGTTAACAGAAATTATCTCTTTATTTTCACTAGTTTTAGATGAAATATTTGTTCCTAAAGTTATTTTCAAATTTTTTGAATTAGCAACTGCTGCAGGAATATCGAAAAATACTAGCTTTTTCACTTGTTGGCCAGGATTAATTGCATCAATAAACAAGCTGTTTTTTATAAGTAGAGTTACAGGTGAAAACGATTGTGTGCTAGAGGCATTCAAAATAAAGCTACTAGAATTAAGATTTAAAGGCTCTTTTGTAAGATTTTTTACATTCACATATAAAATCAAAAATTTATTTCCTTCGGCACTAGGTTTGCTTTCAAAATATCCAGTTTCATCCATTAACTTATCTTTTACTTGTTTTCCTTCGATTATAATTTCGGCAACTTCGGTAGTTATTTTTTCTCCCGTTTTAAAGGTTTTAAATGATGCTTTTTTAGCATCTGAATTTGAAATACTAGATGTAGAAACTTTTTGAACAGTGGTTTTTCTTCCGCCAAAAATACTCCATAAAACGCCTAATATGATAGCAACAATTAAAACCCCCGTTCCCCATTTTTTATAGTCCTTTTTTTCAGTAATATTCATATTATCTTCCATATTTATCCTCTTCCTTTCTTTAATTCCTTATTTCATTTATTATATCATATTTCGATAACTAATAATATTTTTTTATTTGAGAATATGATTAAATTAATATCTTTTTAAAATCAAAAATTCAAAAATTATTTTTGAGGGAAATTCTTGACTTTATCATAAGTTTAGTATATACTTATAAACAAGGAAATTATTTAGAATTTTTAATACCATATTTTGAGGAGGTAATCGATATGTCAAATTTAAAAAAAGTAGTTACAATTGCAGGATCAGATACAAGTGGAGGAGCTGGTATTCAAGCTGATTTGAAAACGTTCCAAGAAAGAGGTGTTTATGGAATGAACATAATCACAGTTCTTGTTACAATGGATCCAAAAGATTGGTCGCATAAAGTATTTCCAGTTGATATGAATACTATTAAGGAACAAGCAAATACAGTTTTCAATGCAATTGGAGTAGATGCAGTAAAAACAGGGATGTTACCAACAGTAGAAATTATCAATTATGCAGGAGAATTAATTAAAGATTTAAAAAATATTCCAATTGTAATTGATCCGGTTATGGTTTGTAAAGGTGTAAAAGAAGCTCTTTTCCCTGAAAATACAATTGCTATGAGAAAAGCATTGCTTCCAAATGCAACACTTACGACACCAAATTTATTTGAAGCTGCACAATTAGCAGACGTTGAACCAATAACAAATTTAGATGATTTAAAAGAAGCTGCTAAAAAAATATATGACTTTGGGGTAAAAAATGTTGTAATTAAAGGTGGTAAATCATTTAGTAAAAATTCTGCAATAGATGTTTTGTATGATGGATCAAATTTTGATGTAATAGAAACTGAAAAAATTGATACACCTTACACTCATGGAGCTGGATGTTCATTTGCAGCGTGTATGACTGCTGAATTAGCTAAGGGTGCTACAGTGAAAGAGGCTTTGGAAACTACAAAAACATTGATTACAGAAGCATTAAGACAATCATTTAAATTGGGTGAATTTGTAGGTCCTTTAAATCATAAAGCATTTGCTTTGAAATAATTTTTAAGAATTTTATTAATTAAGCTAGAACATTTGTGATTTTACATGATTTAAGCCATGAGAGATTTAGTTTGAGAATGGGATAGATATAAAAAATAGAGATAAATAGAAAAATTCGATAAATCTAAAAAATTTAAACTTAAATTATTTTTTAGAATGTCGAATTTTTTTTATGAATTTTGTTAAAAAGATACAAAATTTTTCAATTTATGAAAAAATGTTATTAACAAATTCAATTCTTCTGAAGAAAAATTTCTCAATGCTTGATTATTAAAATCATTATTATACTTTACAATTTCATTTCCCATTTAAAAATCCTCCTTACATTATTATATCATATTAAAAACTACAAAACAATAAAAATGTAGTCTTTAATCTCCCAAAATGTAGTCTTTAATAGTTAAAGAATATAGTATTTATGCGCTATTGCATTGCGAGGACCTAAAATATTTTATTAAAAGAGTTTTTATATTAAAGACTACATTTTAAATATATTGTTGTTTTTAATATAAAAAACAAAATTTTTTTATTATTAAAATTTTATTTTATGATATGAAAATCATAGAAATAATATTTTGAATTCTCCTAACTTTTATATCAAATAAAAACTATTTTTGATTGAATATACTTTTTTTAGCTAATTATAGAATACACTTAAAAATAAAAAAATATTTAGCTAAAAAACTTCGAATAAAACAAAAAATATTAATACAAAATCACAATAAAATTTCTAGTTTATTTCTATCGTTTATGATAAAATAATCATAACTCGTGATATATTTTACTTTATTAATGTTTTCAAAATATTTAACATTCTACAAGAATTTATCATGAGTTATATTTTATTTATTAAATTTATAAAAGGAGCAATGTCAAAATGGAGAATAATTTAAATAATCAAAAGCCAGTTGAATTTTTTTCAGCTGAAAGAATAAAGATAGAAATAGATGGACAACAAATACTTTGGAGAGATATGAACCTTGAAATAAATTCAATAATAGGGGAACATACAATTGGGAAAATAAAATATATGGCATCACCGAACCAGTTAAGTTTATACGATGCTCTGATAGATAAAAAAGGCGACAAGACAATAGTAGTTACAGGAAGAAGTAACATATCAGATGGAGCAGGAAATGCTACAGATAAAATATTTTTAAATGGAGTAATAAGTAAACTTAGGATAAAGGAAACAAAGGCGGGAGCATTGGCAGTTGAATTAGTATGCAGTTCAAAGAGCATACTTCTTGACAGAATACCAAGATACCGTTCATTTCAGGATCCAGCACTTACGTACACAGATATAGCACAGGAAGTGAATAAAAATTATAATGATGGAGAAACGTTGGTAAATGTAGGGGAAGATATGAAAGAAGTCCCAAGAATGACAATCCAGTATAATGAAACAGACTGGGAATATTTAAAGAGAATAGCTTCATATACAGGACAGCCATTGATGGCAAATTCAAATAAAGTTTTAGTAGGATTTTTCAAAAACATGCCGGCACAGACACCAAACTTGGCATATTCATATTTTGGGAAGGAAACAGAAGCTGAAAGAACGTATTACAGGGTAGAAGGAACGGAAGTGTATTCAGTATCAACGCCAATAAAATTAAAAATTAGAAACAGAGTATCAG
>CAURGH010000012.1:0-53444 GCA_963524305.1 uncultured Leptotrichia sp.
GACAGGGTAGGAACTACCCGAAGAGCTTGGTAAATATATTTGGCTAACAAAAGCAAGTACTTCCCAAGAAGCTCCCGCTTCTAAAAGTGGGAGTAGTTCACTAAAATGATAAAATACTAAATATAAAAATATAGGGAGAAAAATAATGAGTGGAGATATTAAATTATTTGAAGATGGAATGAAAGAAAAATATGAAAAGTTGAGGAAAGAGATAGAAAAGCATAATAATTTGTACTACAATGAAGATAAACCAATAATTTCTGATATGGAATATGATAAACTAATAAGAGAGCTGAGGGATTTGGAGAAGAGTAATCCTGACTTGAAAGTAGGATATGAAATAGAAAATTTAAAAATAGATGATGGAAGTGAAAAAGCTGAAAATGAAAATGTGAGTCCGACTGAAAAAATAGGTGGAATTGCAAGTGAGAAATTTTCAAAAGTTAGACATAGAGTTCCTATGCTTAGTTTGTCAAATACTTATAATATCTCTGAAATTGAGGATTTTGATAAAAGAGTAAAAAAAATAATAGATGTAAAAAAGAAAATTGATTATGTTTTGGAGCTTAAATTGGATGGATTGAGTATTAGCTTGATTTATGAGAATGGAGTTTTGAAACAAGGGATTACTAGAGGCGACGGACAAATTGGAGAAGATGTTACGGAAAATATAATGGAGATTGAGTCGATTCCTAAAAAATTGAAAGACCCTATTTCACTTGAGGTTCGGGGAGAGGTAATTTTGCCAATAAGTGAATTTAGTAGAATAAATCAAGAAAGGGAAGATGAAGGCGAAGATGTGTTTGCAAATCCTAGAAATGCAGCGGCTGGAACGATTCGTCAGTTGGATAAAAGTATTGTTAAGGAAAGAAAACTAGATTGCTATTTGTATTATTTGGTTAATGCTGAAGAATATGGCATGAAAACACATAAAGAAAGTATTGAATATATTGAAAAATTAGGATTTAAAACTACAAAAATTTTTGAGTTATATAATGATTTTGAAAAACTGGAAAAGGCAATTGATGTTTGGAGAACTAAAAGAGAGAAATTGAATTATGAAACAGATGGATTAGTAATAAAAGTCAATGAATTTGAGCATTACGATGAGCTTGGGTATACGACAAAAAGTCCAAGATGGGCGATTGCTTATAAATTTCCAGCAGAGCAAGTGAAAACAAAACTTTATGATGTGACATTTCAAGTTGGAAGAACGGGTGTTGTAACACCAGTTGCTGAACTAGAAGCTGTGAATTTATCGGGATCTGTTGTGAAGAGGGCTAGCTTACATAATTTTGATGAGGTAAGACGAAAAGAAATAAAAATAGGTGATAATGTCATTATTGAGAAGGCAGCAGAAATTATTCCACAGGTTGTGAATGTTGTTTTTGAAGATAGAAAAGGTGATGAAAAAGATATCGAAGTTCCTAAGAATTGTCCAATTTGTGATAGTGAACTAGTGAAAGAAGAAGGACAAGTTGCTTTAAAATGCTTGAATCCGCAATGTCCGGAAAAAGTTAAACGAGAAATTGCATATTTTGTTTCAAGGGATGCGATGAATATTACTGGGCTTGGAGAAAAAATTGTTGAGAAATTTATTGAGCTTGGAAAAATAAAAACGGTTGTTGATATTTATTCATTAAAAAATTATGCAGAAGAGTTAGAAAATCTAGAGAAAATGGGTAAAAAAAGTGTTGAGAATTTAATTAATAGTATTGAAGAAAGTAAAAAACAGGGATTTTCAAAAGTTTTGTATGCGTTAGGAATTCCTTTCGTTGGGAAATTTAATGCAAATTTATTGACAAAAAATTATAATAGCATTGAGTTGCTAAAAGAAAAAAGTATAGAAGATTTGTTGGAAATAAAGGGAATTGGCGATAAAGTTGCTGTTGCGGTTCATACTTATTTGAATGATGAAAATAATTGGGCGAAAATTGTTGCATTGAAGGAAATTGGTTTACAGTTTGAAGCAGAGGAAACTGAGGAAGAGGAGATTGAGGATAATCCTATAAAGGGTAAGAGTTTTTTAGCGACTGGGAAATTAGAAAAATATAAAAGAAATGATATAAAAGATATTATTTTGGCAAAAGGTGGAAATTATCTTTCAGGTGTGACAAAGAAACTAGACTATTTGATTGCTGGTGAAAAAGCTGGAAGTAAATTATCAAAAGCAACAGAATTAGGAGTTAGAGTATTGACAGAGGAAGAATTTGAGAAGGAATTTTTAGAGAAGTAAAATTTGATAATTTCAAAAGAGTGTGTAAAAATTTTGTGTAAATTAAATAGGACAGTAAGGTATTGAATTTACTGGATTTATCTATTAGTTTATACAAAATTATAAACACACTCAACTTATGTATTTAATGAAAATCTTCATTTTTCAAAATAAAATCCCTAACCTTTTCAGCAACCTCCTTTTTAGCAAAAAATAATTTCTCAGATTTAAAAGATTTAGTAAAAATAAAAGTTAAAGATGAATAGCTTCCTCCACGATTATAAACTCTATCAATTGTTATATCAGAAATCCAAGAATAAGGAATTATGTATGCTGGATAGACAGAAAATAAATATCTGCTTCCAATTTTTAAATCACTTTGTGCGACCATTCCAGTTTTAACTATTTTTTCAGAGTTGATAAAATCTTCTTTTGCATAATTTAAAAATCTGTATTTTTCTAAGTTATCTAGCATGTCGGCTAATCTTTTATTTTCTTTCTTTTTCATAAATAATGCAAATAATAATAGAAAAAGTATAGTAAACCATAAGAAAATTGGGATACCAAATTTAATGAATACAAATGACATAGGATTTATTGGAAAATCAGGGAACTCTTGTGCAAATTTTAACTCTTTTAGATATTCAGCATACCCACCGAATAAGATATAAATGGTGTCTATTGCTAATAAAAAAATTTCTGTATAGTAAACTGGTTTTGCTGTTCTTTCCATTTTTAATAAATTATAAAAAAATTCTCGTGGTTCTAAGTCTTTTAAATCATCATTAATTTTAGCGGATATAATTTTTTGCATGCTTTTTTTTCTTAATGTTAAAGAAAAAAATATTGATAGAATAAATAAAAATGGTATAAACATTGTTCCTATAATTATTCCATATATTTCCATTTAAAACACTTCCTTTTTATTATAAGATTTGTTATTTTGAATAAATTTTGAATAAATAAAATAGAACTAAATTTCTTAAAATTCTATAATTATAATATTAGAAGTTTAATTATAATTAATAGTATACGGTATCGAATATTCCTTCAAAATAGGGGTTAATTTATTAATTTCATCTAAAACCATTTGTTCAGTAACAAAAAATGTAAATTTACTTGTTTGAAAAAATCGTTTGACTACTTTTGAATTTATCGTATGAATCTTTATCAATCCTCTGCAACTGTTACGAAAACGACTGCAATAAAATTCTATGTAATCAATATCAGAAAGTGGAATCTTTTTTGTAGGCATAGAGTTTAGGCATAAAATTTCATTTTCTATGTAAAAACATTCCATTGTGTTCTTTCTTTTTATTAAATAGATAATAGTTGTGATACTGATAACAAGTACTATCAATTGCAATATCAACATAAAAATAAACATTGTATTTTTCTCCTTATTTTTTGAATAAAATGAGTATAATTTGTAATTTTGTAATCTTTAAAAAATTTTTATTTCTAAAATCATATAGACTCTTAGAAATATTCGTATAAATCAGCAATCATCACATTATATTTTGTAAAATATTTTTTTAGCAAACAATAATCAGTTGCCTTGATAGACATTTCAACAAATTTTTTCTCTTCTTTATCAAAAATTTGAAAAGTGGGATTTCCTTCTTTTCTGCCTTTTCCAGCATTAGCCGCATAAAATTTGGCATAACGAATGTTATCAATTTCTATAAATTCTATTTCATTGTTTTCATATAATAATTTTATAATTCTTCCACTTATAATTAAAGAATATTTTCTTTTTTTTAGATCTTTCAAAAAAAAGCTGAAATTGACAGCAATCGTTATAATCATGAAAATAACGAAAAAAATATCTTTTAATGTAAAATTTGTTAACAATTCATTTAATTTAAAATAGAGTATTGTAATAAACATAATAAATAATAGAATACAAAAAAAAATATATGAATTATCTTTTAGTGGATGAATTTCAAATTCATATGGCAATGTCATTTCTTCAAGTTGTTTCAATTTTCTTTCGATGAAAGAAATATTTACTTTTATAATAATAGCCAAAAATAAAAGAAAAAAAACAGAACCTCCACTATAAATCAAAAATATTATTTGTTTTGGGGAAGTTTTATCTAAAAAATATAATTGCATTAGAGCAATGATAAAAAATATTAATGATAAAATCAAAAATATTTTTACAAATTTTTTCTGCCTTGGAATATTAGGAATTAACATATCTAATTTTTCATCAAAAATATAACCCCATCTTTTACGATTTTTATCCATTTTATGCCTCCTAATTTTATTTTTAGAAATGGTATTTTAAAGTCGTTTTATTCTAATTAACAGATATTTCCAAAAATCCTAAAATTTCTTCTTTACTTAACGGCTCAACAAGAATATATGAAGCGTCAATAAAACGATACTTATCTTTTGGTAATTTTTTTATAAAATCATTATAATCTAATTGACCAATAACTTGATAACTGTTTGGATCATTTTCATCTCCATCAATAGTAACGAAACCTATATTCCAAAAAGCTATGTCATCATTTTTAACCATATCTAAATTATGAAATTCAACACTAGGTTTATAAGGAATAATTGTTCTGAGATTTTCTGTTAGAGTATAAGCTCCCATGATTCTTTCATCTTCATCATTTTTATAGAAACGTTGATTTGCCGAATAAGCATCTAAATTTTGAATGTTTCTTACTATTTTTGAAAAAGTATCTATAGGATTATTTGAATTATTTATTTCATCTACCATTTCTTCATTGAAAGAAACAGGTCTAGTTGTACCAAAAATAACATAAGTATCTGATTCTCCACTTTTTATATTTTCTGTAATTACTTTTATTCCATAAAGTATATCTGATTCATAGTCAAATTTATCAATGTTACCAGTAGTATAAACTTCACCTCTTTCATTCAAAATCTCCGAATCAAATTCTTTAGCCAACGCTTTTATATATTCCAATGCCAAAAGCCAATCTTCCCTAGATGATGGCGTAAAAATTCTTACAATATAATTGTTATATTTTGTGTCATAAGATAGTTCAAATCCCCTTGCACTTTCCTTGCCATCTCCTATTAAAAGACACTGATAATTAGAAACAGGAGATAACAGCAAATCATTAATGTCAATATTTCCAGTATTGTAGCTGTAAAGCTCCTTATCCAGCAAACTTAATGCAGTTTCAACATTTAAAACTGCTTTATACCCTAAAAATTTTTTCTTGTTTTTCACATAAAAACTTATACTCATTTTTTTTCCTCCGTATTTTTTTGATTTACTAATTTACTTTTTTATTTTATTCAAATTTCTAAAAAGATATAATGTATTATTTTATTAATTTATTTAATTTTTCTTTCAATTCATCATCAACTTCAATTTTTTCTAAGTTTTTTATATTTTCTATTATTTCATTAGGAAAAATATATCCCGTATCTTTCCATTTTTGCAATGTATTAGTTCCTCCATATCTCACATTTACATAAGGAGAATTTAGGGCACATATAATTAAATTTTTTCCTATCCCTTCAAAATTTTCTAGAGTTCTAACTGCAACATCTAAAACTGTAAATTCTTCATATTTAAAATTGATTTTATCAGTAGGAGATCCTTTCATTTTTTCTAATGGTAGTCTTTTTTCTACGAGTGAGACAAGTTTTTCCATATTTTCTTTTTTTGATATATCATATATTATATAGGGATTTTTTAGAAGATTACTTTGTAAATATTCTAAAGCATACGGTTCAATGTCTATTTTTATATATTTTGCTATATCATAAGAATATCCTTTTTTCATTAATTCTTTTATATTATTTACAGTTCTTTCAGAATTTAAAATCTCATTGCAAATTTTTATAAAATTATTATTGATTTTTTCATCATCTTTTATATATTCTTGAATCATCATAACAGAACGATAATCGTTTTCTGTTGAAGATAAATATTTTGCTTTTTTTAAATATTTTTCAATCAGCATTTCTTTATTTTCTAAGGATGAAATTCCAAAAGCAGGTCCTTCATTTAATAAAGCAGTAATTAAATATGAAATATCATTAAATTTTTTATTAGAAATATTTTCTTCATCTAATAATTCTAGTAAATTTATTTTTTTTGCACAAGTTAGAGCAGTATATGCTGGGTCTATTTCATTGTGACAACCTTCTTCTAATAACCAATCTTTTATTTCATCATTAGTAACTTCTAAATATGCGATAGAATGTACCCTTCCCCATCCTTTAACCTTTTTAGCAATTTCAAAAATCTCTTCATTTGAATTTTCTAGCCTAGCTATTATATCTAAACAAAATAAGGTAAACTCGTCAGAAAGAGCTAAAGTTTTTATTATTTCCATTACTTTAACATCTTTTTCAACTCCCATTAATAATAATACAGCCAAAGAAAATTTTATACTTTCTTTATTTTTAGAAGTTTTCAATTGAGAGATAGTAAATTCATACAAATTATTAGCATTTATTTTTTCACTTTCTTGAATAATCCAATTTAATAAGGAAGTTCTTGATGAAATCATTAAAAAATCTAAATGGTCTAAATTATTTTGAGCTTCTTTAAATTTTCCTTCTGAAATTTGAAATACAATATTCTTCAAAGCTTCTATATTTTCTTCATTTGTATCAGTATGATACAAAAAAACGCCATCCATTGCACCATCTGCCCAAGGAATTCCATTCTCCTCTTCTTGAGGCAAAGCAAAATCTTCAGGTAATTTTCTACACTCTAGAATAGAAGATTTTATTAATTCATATATAGATAAATTTTTATTTTCCAATTTTTTATTCTCCTTTTTTATAGTTTTATCTTATTATATGCTCATCTAACTGAATAAAGCAAACAATTTTTTTATTTTTCAGTTCCTCTATACTTGGTAATGTATCATTTTCCTCATCATCTTCCAGTCCCACCTGAGCAATCAAATGGTCGGAAAATTCATTTTCATAAATATCACAGGTAATAAACGGAACACCTTTAATACACAGAGCATCTTGCACATCTACATAATAGATTGTATTTCTAAATACACCAAGGGTTGATTCATTAATAATAATTTTAACTTTTCCAACATAAAAAATTTCTTTTTTCCTTCTAAACATTTCATTATCCTCTCTATAAATATTTTTTTGTTGATAGAGTTTACAAAAATTCCAGATTTTATCAAATATTTTAGTTTATTTTACCATAATTTAAAAAAAAATTAAATATATTTAATCAAAGAAAAAAATTATTTAGTATAAATAAATTGGATAAAATTTTTAAAAATATATGTTATAATTAATTATATTAATCAAAATTTATTTAAAATAAATTCAATATTCAAAAAATATTAAAAAAGGAGAAAATATGAAAAAATTAAATTTCAAAATAGAAGAAAAAGAATGTGTTTTATATACAAATGAAAATAAAAAGACAGAATATATTTTAATACAGCCTGTCGATGAGCATGATATGAAACTTTTAGACAATGAAGTGAAATATATTTCTGAAAATACGGATAAAAATTTTAGTTTGGTAGCTTTCAAAATAGAAGACTGGAATAGTGAGCTGACACCTTGGGAAATGCCACTTCTTCGTGGAAAAGGAAATTTTGGCGATGGAGCTGGTAAAACATTAGAGTTTATAAAGGAAAAATTGATTCCAAATTTGGTAAAATTTGTGAATATTCAAGAAAATAATGTGAAATATGTTTTGGGAGGATATTCACTTGCAGGATTGTTTTCGTTGTGGTGCGGGTATCAGACGGATATTTTTGTTGGAGTGATTGGAGCTTCACCATCAGTTTGGTATAAGGATTGGATTAAGTTTGTGAAAAATAATGAAATTTTGGCAAAAAATGTTTATTTGAGTCTTGGAGATTTGGAGGAAAAGACTGAACATCAGGTTTTATCAAAGATTGGGGATAATATAAGGGAATATTTTGAAATTTTGAGAAATTCTGAAAATTTGGAAAAATGTGTCTTAGAATGGAATGAGGGAAATCATTTTAGGGATTCGGATGTACGGACTGGGAAAGGGTTTGCCTGGATTTTAGGAAATGTTTGAGTTGTTAAAGAGAGTTTTTGAAACTCTCTTTAAATTGACTTTCTCACTATACTAATATAAGTAGTGAGTTTTTTGAATTTTTTAAAAATAATTGCTATTACATTTTAAATTTATATAAATTATTCTACATCCAAAAATTTCTTAGCATTTTCAATTTGCATTTCAACATTTTTTACAGAAGTTCCACCGAAAGAGTTTCTTTTATTTACACAGTTTTCAATAGTAATTTCTGATAAAATATCATCACCAAAAACTTTAGAGAAATTGTGGAATTCATCAAGTGACATATCGTCAATTGCTATATTTTTATTTTCGCAGTAGGAAACAATTTCACCAACAATTTTATGTGCTTGTCTAAATGGAATGTCGTGTTTCGCTAAGTAGTCAGCAACATCTGTAGCGTTTAAAAAACCAGATTTTGTCGATTTTAAAATTTTTTCTTCATTTACAGAAACGGTAGCAAGCATTGAATAAAAAATTTCGATAGATAATTTAATGTTGTCAATTGAATCAAAAATTCCTTCCTTGTCTTCTTGCATATCTTTATTATAAGCCAAAGGCAACGCTTTCATTGTAGTTAAAATTCCCATTAAATTTCCGTAAATTCTACCTGTTTTACCTCTAACTAATTCTGCAATATCAGGATTTTTCTTTTGAGGCATGATAGATGAACCAGTTGCAAATGCATCATCTAATTGAATAAATGAAAATTCTGAAGTACACCAGATAATAACTTCTTCAGAAAATCTTGACAAGTGCATTGAAATTACAGAAATAATCATTGCTAATTCAATGATGAAATCTCTGTCGCTTACAGAATCTAAGCTATTTTCAGTTGGTTTTGAAAAGCCTAATTGCTCAGCGACAAAATGTCTATCAAGATTAAAAGTAGTTCCTGCCAAAGCTCCAGCTCCAAGTGGCAATTCATCAATTCTTACTAAAAAATCATCAATTCTAGAAATATCTCTTTTAAACATTTGAAAATAAGCCATCAAATGATGAGAAAAAAGAATTGGTTGAGCTCTTTGTAAATGTGTATATCCTGGAATGATAGTAGTTTTGTATTTTTCAGATAATTCCAATAAAGTGTGTTCTAAATGAAACAATAATTTTTTGATTTCTTTAGCTTCTTTTCTAACGTACATTCTAACATCCAAAGCAACTTGGTCATTTCTACTTCTAGCTGTATGTAATTTTCCAGCCACAGCACCAATTATTTCAGTCAATCTTTTCTCAATTGACATATGAATATCTTCATCCTCAATTTTAAACTCAAAAGTACCATTTTCAATTTCAGATTTGATTTGCAACAATCCTTTTTCAATTTGTTCTTGCTCATCTTTTCCAATGATTCCTTGTTTAGCAAGCATTCTGCTATGAGCGATACTTCCTGTTATGTCTTCTTCGTACATTCTTTTATCAAAAGTAATCGACGCATTAAATTTTTCTAATAATTTATTAGTTTCCTTATTAAAACGCCCTTCCCATAATTTTTTCATAAGACCTCCATTAAAATTATATTTTTTCATATTTAAGATTGTTTAATTTTAACATATTTCTGAATAGATAACAAGATTTTGAGATTTTATTTTTATGAACAATGCAGCAATAAAATGATAGAAATATCCTAAAAATATGATATAATATAACAAAATGAAAAATAAAAGCGTAATAAAATTTAAGAAATAGAGAGGTGAGTGTAATGAAAAAATATGTAACATTGTCAATTTTTTTACTGATGATGAATGGTTTTTCAGCTCAATATTTGAATAATCGGACACAAGATATTTTTTCTTCAAATAAAGAAATGAAAAATTTGATATTTGGAAATTATAACTTGGATACCGAATTAGCAGTGGCTTCAAAAGTTAAGGGAAATACGCAAGAATCAGTAACAAAAGCTCAAAATGACGGAATTTTAACAATGCAAACAGCAATAAAAAATTATTCGTATGAGATTTTGAGTAATTATTTGGCAAGTTCAGTTGTAAGCGGACCTGGATTTGATAATAAAACAATGAAAGAATTAGCTGATCAAATTTCAAGTGAGGCGATAAAATCTGTAAAAAATAGAGGTCAATGGACTTCAAGCAAAAAAGAAACAATAGTTTTGTATACAATTGAAAAACAGTATTTGAAAGATCTTTCAATTCAAGCATTTAATAAAAAGTTACAAAATGTGATTAATCAATTATCAGATTACAAAAGCTCTTTTAAAACAAAAACCGATGTGAAAATGAATAATCAAAATAATAGCTCAAGTTCGAGTAAAGCTGATGACGAGATAAAATTCAAAGCTATTGAACTTTTAAATAAAATAGAAACACCGAATAAAAATGATGCCAAAACACAAAACGATACTTCAAAATCAACTACAAATGATGCAAAAAATAATGATATGAAAAATACTATAAAAGACAAAGTGAAAGAAAAAATTGATGTAGAAAATACAAAAGTAAATGATACGAAAGCAGCTGTTAAAGTGAAAACTGAAGAGGTTCAAAAAAATGTTAATGGTACAAAAGAAAAAACAAAAAATTTAACAAAAAAAGCCAAAAATGAAGTAAAAGTAAAAAAAGAAGACGTAAAAGCAACGGCAAAGAAAATTATTGTAATTCCAAAAACTAAAGCAACAAAGACTAAATAAAAAAGTTCAAGAAAGGAAGGAAGTAAATGTACATAGATCCAATAATAAAAGGAATAGAAATATCAGATATAAGAAAAATTCATGAAAGATTGTCGGCTTATAAAAATGTTATAAATATGACAATTGGAGAGCCAGATACAGATGCACCGCAAAAGGTGAAAGAAGCAGTTGCATATCATGCATTAAATAGTCCTATAAAATATTCGCCAGTAGGTGGGATTCCAGAATTAAGAGAAAAAATTGCAAAATTCTATAATGAAACTTTTGGTGGAAATTATAAAAAAGATAATGTTTTAGTTACGGTAGGTTCGACTGAAGGGCTTTCTTCTACACTTAAAACAATTCTTGCAGAAGATGATGAAGTTCTTATTCCAACTCCAGCGTATGTTGGGTATGAGCCGTTGATTAGAGTTGCAAGAGCAAAAACAATTTTTATGGACTTGAAAGAAAATAATTTTGTGTTGACTGAGAAAATTTTGGAAAAATATATTACTAGCAAGACTAAGCTAATAATTTTGACTTATCCAAACAACCCATCAGGAATTACATTACCTGAAGAAGAAATGGTTAAGATAGTAAAATTTTTAAAAGGTAAAGAAATTTACTTATTAAGCGATGAAATTTATGCTTCAATTTCATTTGAAAAATTTACATCTTTTGCAAAATATTATGAAGAATTAAAAGAGCAATTGATAGTTGTTAATGGTTTTTCAAAATCACATTCAATGACTGGATACAGATTAGGTTACACAATTGCTAGTGAAAATTTACAGTCACAAGTGAAAAAAATTAGCCAATACACAGTTACAAGTGCTTCAACATTGTCACAATATGGAGCAATTGCAGCATTAGATTACTGTTCAGACACGACTGAATTGTCAGAAATTTACAAAAAAAGAGTTTACTATTTTGTGGAAGAACTGGAAAAATTAGGATTCAAGTGCTTGAAACCTAAAGGGGCATTTTATGTATTTGCGACATATAAAACAATTGAAAAATTTAAAAATGTAAAGTCATTTGACTTTATTTTGGATTTATTGGAAAAAACTAAACTGGCAATAATTCCAGGAATTACATTTCAAGTGGAAGGATATGTAAGATTTTCAATTGTGCATGACTTGCCTGTATTGGAAGAAGCGATTGCGAGATTGAAAAAATATATTGAATCTAAATAAAAATAGAAATTAATTTTTAAAATTTTGGAGAATTTGTTTGGTAATCTTGTATAAATGATAGGATTACCAAATTTATTTTTAATTAAAGTAAGAAATTTTATTGGAAAATGGAGATGGAATGGAAAATAAGGAGAAAAAAATTTTAAGAAAAGGTGATAAAATACAGCTGAAAATAGCAGGACTTAACACGAAAGGTCGTGCGTACGGTTTTTATGGAGATGACGAAAATAGGATTTTTCCAAATATAAATGCAGCTGAAGGACAAATTGTTGAAGGAATTTTTGTGAAGAGAAGAAGAAAGTATGAATTGATTCGATGTGAAATTATTGATTTTGCAGGAAGAAAAAATTCGATTTATGACGAAATTGACAGACAAAATGGTGGTTGTAATTATCAGTATTATTCATATGATGAGCAACTTGCGATGAAAAATTCTAACATTGAAAAAGAAGTGAAGAAAATTGTAAAATATGATTTTACTTTTGAAGAGCCAGTTAGAAGTGTCGAAGTAGAAAAATATCGAAATAAAATGGAATTTAGTTACGGAAATGCTGTGAAAAATGGGCCTATGATTTTGGGACTTCATAAACAAAACAGTTTTCATGATATTGTTGAAGTAGATGGATTGAAATTGATGGATGATAACTTTAATAAAATTTATGTTTTTTGTAATGAATTTTCAAAAGCAACAGGGCTGGATTTTTATCATAGATTGGACCATGTTGGCTTTTTTAGGAATTTGGTTATTAGAAAAGCGGATTTTACGAAACAAATTTTAGTAAATATGGTTACGACAACTCAAATTGAAGATGAGAAAAAATTGGAATTTCAGAAAGGTTTAGTTGAAGGATTGTTGGCTTTGGATCTTGAAAATGGATTTGAAATAACAGGGGTTTTACATACATTTAATGACAATTTTTCTGATTCGGTTGTTTCTGAAAGTGAGGAAGTTCTTTTTGGAAAAAGAGATTTGGAAGAAGAAATTTTAGGATTAAAATTTAAAATTAGTCCGTACAGTTTTTTTCAAACAAATTCAAAAACAGTGGCAAAATTATACGGAAAAGTATTGGATTATTTAGATGAAATTGAAGGGGAAAACATTCATAATTCAGTTGTTTTTGATTTATTCAGTGGAACAGGTACGATTGGACAGATTGTTTCAAAGAAGGCAAAACAGGTTTATGGAATTGAGCTTGTAGAAGAGGCTGTTGAAAAAGCAAATGAAAATGTAAAATTGAATGGTATCGAAAACACACATTTTATCGCAGGAGATGTTTTTGAAAAATTAGATGAGTTTGATAAAAATGGAATCAAGCCAGATATTATAATTTTGGATCCGCCTCGTGCAGGTGTTGGTGAAAAGACGCTTAATAAATTGTTGAAATACTATGTGAAAGATATAATTTATGTGTCTTGCAATCCAAAAACATTTAATATTGATTTGAAGGTTTTGCAAGAAAAAGGGTATGAGCTGGTGAAGATGGTTACGGTTGATATGTTTCCAGTTACGCCACATATGGAAGTTGTGTCGAGATTGAGAAAAAGAAATTAATCGTGAAAAGGATTATTCACACACATTTAAGCAAGTATTCATATGTAATTTTGTTGACTTTGCTACCATTTTATAGTAAAATTAAATTTACAGATTTATGAGATTTTATTATAACGAGGAGGAAATAAAATGAAAAAAATGATAATTGTATTTTTAGCAGGAATGGCACTTATTTCATGTGGGAATAAGTCAGAAAATGGGGAAAATTCAGCTAGTTCACAAAAAATTTCATCACAAAATGCAGAAAAAGAAACTTTGGTTGCGAGTGTTCCGCCATTAAAATGGATGGTTCAAAGAATAGCAGGAAATGAGTATAATGTGATTTCTGTAATTCAGCCGAATATGAATCACGAATTGTTTGAGCCAAAAACAGATGACTTGATAAAACTTGAAAAATCTAAATTATTTTTTACATATGATGCTTTAAATTTTGAGGAAAAAATTACAAGTACAATTAATGATAAAAATAAAGTTTTGAATGTTTTAAATGGAATTGATCCACATTTGTTTTTGGAAGATCACGATCACGATGAACACGGTGGACATCATCACGACGAGCATGAACATAATGGGAAATTTGATCCGCATGTTTGGTTTTCACTAGAAATGATGCCGAAAGTTGCAGAAAATATAAAAAATAAATTGGTTGAAACTTATCCAAATCAAAAAGACAAATTTGAGAAAAATTATAATGATTTTATAAAAGAATTGGATGGATTTAAAAAAGAAATTTCAGAAAAAATGTCTAAAAAAACAAAAAAAGAATTTATGATTTATCATCCAGCTTTGGAATATTTCTTGAAAGGGACTGGGATTGAAGAAGAAGCGATTGAATCTGAAGGTAAAGAACCATCAGCTAAGCAAATTCAAGAGATAATAAGTGAAGCAAAAGAACATGGAATTTCGACTATTTTAGTGCAACCTCAATTTCCAAAACAAAGCATTGACATTATTGCAAAAGAGATTCCAAATGCAAAAATTGTAACATTTAATACAGATGAAGAAAATGTTTTTGAAAATTTGAGAAAATTTGTGGATAGTTTACAATAATTGTTTGTGTAATTAATAAACAGAGTTACAAAATTAAGGGGAAAAGATGCAAAATAATAAGCAAAATAACAAAAAGTTAATATCAGTAAAAAATTTGAATTTTAATTATGGAAAAGATGCTGTTTTGAGCGATGTTTCGTTAGATATTTATAAAGGGAAAAATGTTGCAATAATTGGGAGAAATGGTGGCGGAAAGTCGACTTTGGTAAAACTGATGCTTGGTTTTTTGAAGAAAAGATCTGGAGAAATAAATTATTACGTTGACAAGAATAAAATCGGGTATTTGCCACAAATTAGAGAATTTGATACTTCTTTTCCAATTAATATTTTTGATTTAGTGATTTCTGGACTTACAAAAAAGTCGAATTTATTTAAAAAATTTAATGCAGAAGATAGAAAAAGGACAAATGATTTGCTCGTTGAATTTGGGATTGAAAAATTAAAAGATAAGTTGATTAGCGAAGTATCTGGAGGTCAGTTGCAGAGGGCCTTAATTGCAAGAGCTTTGATATCGTCACCAGAGATTTTGTTTTTAGATGAGCCTGAATCTTTTTTGGATAAAAAGTTTGAGTTTGAGTTGTATGAGAAAATAAAGCAATTATCGGATTCTACGATTGTTGTAATTTCGCATGAACTGGATAAATTGTGTTGTTATGTCGATTCGATTTTTATTGTGGAAGAAGAAATTCGTATTTTTGAAGATAAAAATGAATTTTTCAAGAGTGAATTTGCTCACAGGCATGTTCATAATCATAAAATTTAGATTTTTAGCTAACGATTATTAAAAATATAAATTTTTCAAAAATAGTAAGAATATAGTAAAATTAATGAAACATAAAAATATTAATATTTTTACAAAAAAGGAAATGCATAAAGAATGGGAGAAAAATGGAATTTTTAGCAATTTTTAACTATGCTTTCATGAGAAATGCTCTTATTGTAGGGATTTTATCAAGCATTTGTTGTGGAATAATAGGAACTTACATAGTAAACAAAAAAATGGTGTTCATATCGTCGAGTATCAGTCACGCTTCATATGGTGGAATTGGAATCGGAGTATATTTAATATATTTTTTCAAATTACCGCTAAATGATCCATTGATTTTTGGGTTAATATTTTCAATATTATCGGGAGTATTGATACTTATACTAAAAGATTTTTTTGGTGTAAATGGCGATTTAGGAATTGGAATAATGATGTCATTTGGAATGGCGATTGGAATTATATTTTCTTTTATGACGCCAGGCTATCAAGCAGATATGTCAACTTATCTTTTTGGAAATATTTTGTTGTCAAATAGCACAAATATAATTTCGCTATTAATTTTAGACATCATTACAATCATATTTTTCGTAATTTTCTACAAAGCAATAGTTTATTCAAGTTTTGATGAAAATTTTTATAAATTATATGGCATACCAGTCAAGTTTGTAAATTACTTTATGATTATAATAATTTCATCAGCGATTATTATAAATATAAAAACAATTGGAATTATTCTAATAATCTCAATTTTAACAATACCACAAGCAACAGCGGCAATTATCGCAAGAAAATACAGTGTAATAATATATTTGTCAATATTATTCTCATTTTTAGGAATATTATTCGGATTATTATTTTCATATATTTTTAACATTCCATCAGGACCAGCTATAATAGTGGCTTTGATTGTTATAATGTTAATTGTTAAAATAGGAGATTTTGTGAAAGGGGAAATTGGATAAATTCAGTAAATTAATTTTTAAATTAAAAATATTATAGCTATAAATTATTATTAAATCTAAAGATTAAATAAAAAAATAAAGCACCGAGGAGAAATTACTTGGTGCTTTTTATAATTATTTTTATTTTCTTAAATATATATATTAGAACTAATTTAAAATAAAACTAATGAAATTGTATAAATTTAGGTTTTGAGTAAATAGGCATAGCTTTTAAGTTTGGTTTTAATATACAATTTTTTAAAAAAAAAGTTTATTTAGTCATTAATCAAATAAACATTGATTTTATTCGATTTTTCAAATATAATATAGGAAATAAAAAGAGAAAGAAGTGATAACGATGAATTCACAAGAATTAAATAAATTTATAAAAGAAAATGTCGATAAAATTTATGATGAAATGGTAAAAATTAGAAGAACTATACATATGAATCCTGAACTGGGGGACGAAGAATTTGAAACGAGTAAACTAATTAAAGAATTTTTGGCAAAAAATAATATTGAATTTTTTGAGATTATAAATACTGGTGTGGTTGCGACAATTTATAATGATGATAAGAAAAATGGTAAAAGTCATACTGTTGCGACGAGGGCAGATATTGATGCGTTGCCAATTTTTGAGGAAAATGATGTAGAGTATAAGTCAAAAAATCTTGGGAAAATGCACGCTTGTGGGCATGATACCCATACAACTATTCAATTGGGAGTTGCGAAAATTTTGGCAGAAAATAAGGATAAATGGAATGGAACTGTGAGATTTTTCTTTCAACCTGCAGAGGAAACTGATGGTGGTGCTGATAGAATGATAAAAGGTGGTGCTTTGAAATTTGAAAAAAAATCTGATGGAAATAGTGATTTTGAGGATAAAGAGAAAAATAGTAAAGGTACTGACAGAAAAATTGATGCATTTTTTGCACTTCATATGGCACCTGAAATTCCAACTGGAAAAATTGGAGTGAAAGTTGGAAAGGCCCATGCTTGTTCAGCACAATTGAAAGCTACTATTCATGGAGTTTCAGCTCATGCGGCGTTACCACATAAAGGGGTTGATGCGATATTGATTGGAGCAAAAGTTTTAGAATTTTTTCAGTCAATTGTGAGCAGAAGAATTGATCCTAGAGAGGGTGCGGTTATTACGATTGGATCGTTTAAAGGTGGAGAAACAAATAATATTGTTTGTGACAAAGTGGAAATGTTAGGGACAATTAGAACTCTTTCAAACGAGACTAGACTTTTTATAAAAGAGACAATTGAGAGGGATTTACCAATTTTTGTGGAAAGTCTTGGAGGAAAAGCTGAAGTTAGTATAAGACTTGGTTATGCACCTGTGATAAATAATGAGGAAATGACAGATTTTGTTGCTGAAAATATTGTTGATTTGTTTGGTAAAGATGCACTTGAAACAATTAAAGAGGCGAGAATGGATGTTGAAGATGTGAGTTATTTCTTGAATGAAATTCCAGGATGTTTTTTCAGATTAGGAACAAGAAATGAAGCAAAAGATATGGTTTATGATTTACATCATCCAAAATTTAATGTGGATGAAGAAGCAATAAAATATGGAATTGGATTGCAATTAAAAAATATTTTGGAGTATTTGAATAAATAGTAAGAAATTAAAAAAAACTATTTTGGAATTGAAGAAATGATTTATAAAATTAGGAGAAAAATTAGGGAATGATAAAGAAATTTGAAATTGGGCAAAAAGTGGAAATTGAGATTGATAAAATTGTATTTGGTGGCGAAGGGATAGGACGAGTTAATGGTTTTGCGATTTTTGTGCCGATGAGTGTGCCTGGAGATAGACTTGAAATTGAGATAATTTCTTTGAAAAAAACTTATGGGAGAGGACTTATTACACAAATTATTGAGCCTTCAAAAGATAGAGTTGAAGACTTATCGAAAGTTAGCTTTGAGGATTTTGACGGATGTGACTTTGGAATGCTTAAATATGAGAAGCAGCTGGAGTACAAAAATGAGATGTTGAAAGAGGTTTTGACAAAAATTGGTGGAATAAATCTTGAAAAAGTTATTTTGGAAAATATAATTGAGAGTGAATATAAAAAAAATTATCGGAACAAGACAGCAGAGCCAATTTATAAAAAAAATGGAAAAATTATGACAGGATTTTATTCTAAAAGATCACATGATGTTTTTACGGCGAAGGAAAATCTGTTGCGTTCAGAAATTGCTGATAAAATAATAAATAAATTTTTGGAAGAAATAAACAGTTTTAATGGAACGAAAAATGAATTTAAAGTTTATAACGAAGTCAATAATAGCGGATTTTTGAAACATATAATGGTTAGAAATAATGAGAAAGACGATGTTATGATTATTGTTGTTGTGAATAAAACTTCGCAATATAAAAATTTAATTAAAGTTCTAGAAAAAATGTATGAAAAAAATGAAGAAGTAAAATCAGTTTATATTTCAGTGAAAAAAGAGCAGAATAATGTTATTTTAGGTGATGAAAGTAGACATATTTTTGGTGAAAGTTATTTAGAAGAGGAAATTGAAGGAATAAAATTTAAGATTTATCCAGATTCATTTTTTCAAATTAATAAAAGACAGGCAATAAAATTGTACGACAAAGCGATTGAATATTTTGGAGAAAATAAAAGAGGCACTGTGATTGATGCATTTTCTGGGACTGGGACAATTGCGATGATACTTTCTAAAGATGTGGAAAAAGTTATTGGTATTGAAAGCGTTGAAAGTTCGGTTGTTGCGGGGAATATGACTATTGAAGAAAATGGATTGAAGCATGTAAGTTTATTAAATGGAAAAGTTGAAAAAGTTTTGCCAGAAATTTTGAAAAAAGAGAAAATTAGTGGAATAATTTTTGACCCGCCTAGAAGAGGAATTGATGAAAAAGCACTTAGAAGCGTTGTGAAAAATAAAATTGAAAAAATTGTTTATATTTCTTGTAATCCAGCAACTTTTGCTAGAGATAGTAAATTTTTGATTGAAAAAGGGTATAAATTGGAGAAAATTACTGCGGTGGATATGTTTCCTCAGACGGCACATATTGAGTGTGTAGGAGTGTTAAGAAAGTTAGATAAATAAGAGATTTTAGAATTTTAAGAAGTAAAAAATTGCGTGGAAATGAGGATAAATAGAATTACTGATAATAAATTAGTAATGAATATTTTATCTTCAATTTCCAATTTTTTAAATTTTATAGCATATCAAAAAATAAAAAATACAATTCTAAATAAAAATTAAAAATAAATTAAAAAAGTGTTGACAAAAGACTCAAAATAATGTATTATGAAATAGATTAAAAAAAGATTAAAAAATAATCTTGAAAATCAAAAATTTGAGAAAGGGGGAAAATAAGATTATAAATAATAGATTATAAATTGAGGTTTTGTTGATGTTATTTATAATTGAGAAAGTATGAATAATAAAGGGGTTATTAATCAAACTAATAGAACCATGTTATTTGAGGAGATTAATCCAGAGAAAATGGATTTGCTTACATTGATTGATGATGTCAAGGGAATTGATTCTTTGGATGATGAGAAGATACTTGAGATTAATAAGCATCTTTTAGTGTCGAGTTTTGATGAATTTTTGGAGAAGTTTGAGCCAAAGGTTTATAGCTATTATAATGCAGAAAATCAAAGGATTCAGTATATTTTAAAGAAGCCAGAAGGAATTCCAGAAGAATTTATTAATGAAATAAAAATTGATAATGGGAATGTATTTTTTAAAATGCTGAGTACTTTAATGGAGGCTAGGAAATCACAAGGGAATAAGAATGTTGAGTTTAAATTTGAGAATATTTTGGAATTGATTTCGCCGAAGAAGGTTATTGAAGATATAAAGCAGACTAGGAAGGAAATTGCGTATATTTTTAATAAGTATGAGGAATTGGATGATGAAAATCCTAAAAAGTTAGAGTATGGAGATAAACTGAATAATAAGTTTGAGGAAGCTTCTCAAAATTATAATAATATTTTGGGAATGTTACCATTGGCTATTGAGGATATAAAAACTCGACTTTTGATTGGGAGTGACGAGAGCAGTTTTAAATCTGAAAAAATTAAATTGGGAATGTTGCAAGTTGGAGAAAAGGGAGAATTAGAGGTTATCGAGTATAAACAAAATGAATCAAATGAGTTAGCTCTAATTGAAGAGAAAAATACGACTGCACTTATGGAAGCGTTCCAAGATGATTATGAGAGTGTTACAGAAGAACCAAATCAGTATATTAAAGATTTAGTAGTGAGAACTTTTGTTCCATTGGCTAAGAACTTTGTTGAGATTGATCAAGAACAAGAAGTTGAGAATTATAATAATTATTTGAGTTTTTATAAGTTTGCACAGGAAGACTTTGTGAAGATTGCAAAACCTTTGATTGAAAAATTGTTAGGAATAAAGATGTTTTTTGAGCAATATGAAACGAAAATTTCTATGATGAAACCGACTTTGTTAATTACTAATGTGAAGGCAGAAATGATTGCAAAATCAGGGAATAAAGAGAGATTGCAAGCGTTTTTAAATACGGTTAATATGAAAAATGATTTCGATAATACAGTTTGGTTTGCAATTTATCCAAATGTTGACTTAGATATTAAAAAAGGTGAGAAAAAGGTTAGAGCGAGATTTAAAGGGACTTCAAATGATGAAAAAACAGAGAAAAATACAATAGAAACATTAACTAATTTAATGATGATTTTAGGTAATTATAAAGTTCAGGTTTTCTTTAATTTTGAAGGCACTTATGAAACTTCGTTTGATAATTTGGCAACAAAAGGATTGGATAAATATATTGAGAAAACATCAATTTTAGAAAATCAAAAATATTCTGAATATTTGATACCAGTAATTCCTAATTTTACTATAATTCCAAAAGACAAATCTGGTGTGATATTGGACTATAAGATGAAATATGAGAATGATGGTGTTGTCTTATCAGATGAACAGGAAGATTTGCTGAAGTTTTGGATAGAAGGTGTGTATGTGGATGGAGCGTATGTAGCAGCTGGGATAATTTCGGCTTCTCAATGTCCTAATTATTTAAGAGATAGATTTAATGCAGTTTCGATGGTGTATCCAGGAGTTAGGTTTGATATTGAGGCAGATGATAATCCTTATAAGGTTAAAACAACTATGTCTAAAGAAATTTCAGGATTTACAAATGTGATAAAAGATAAAATTAACCAATTTAACTATGGATTTGTATTTTCTTCAGATAATGCACAGGTTCAAAAAGAGAAAATTAAAAATATTGTAGTTTATAAGGCTAGAACATTATTAAAAAATTCTGAAGGTGGATATGAACCATTGTATAAAACTTTGACGACGACTTATATTGAAAGAGTTTTAAGATTTGTGACAACTGATTTTAAAGAGGATAAATTGAATTTATTTTTCAGTACAAACCCATCTAGTCAAAAATCTCTTTGGTTGAAGGATCAGAAATTTATAAATGGAATTATGCAAAAGGGAGACGATATTTCGCATAAAATTGATGAAGAAATGGGTATTTGTCAGTTAAATATAGTGTTTGCAGGAAATATGAGAAACTTGCAAGTGGAAATTAATAAGTAGTTTTAAAAATAAAATAAGGGGGAGTTATTAATGGGATTTAGATTAACAGTAAAAGGACAAAATGAGGAAATATTATTGGATAAAGAAAGCATTTTAGATGTGAAGTATATGTCAGAAACACCAGATGATTCAAATGCGAGAGCAACTGATTTAGGGGTTATTTTAGAAATTAAGGGAAAAATTTTAGCGGCTGCGAATGGAGATACTGAAGATGATACTAGAAAAGTGGCTCAATGGTCGTTGGTTCCTTCTGAATCGAGTGATGCTTATAGACAGGCTAGTTTGGAAGTAATTTCAGCTGGGCAAATGGTTAGAAAAATTGATATGACAAATGTGTTTGTTGTAGATTATATTGAGGAATACGGAAGTCAAGCGGGAACAGGAACATTTTCATTGAAGATTAAACAGAAAAAAGAAAAAGTTGTTGAAGTTGCGATTGAAGGAGGTTATGCAGCACAGGAAGAAGCATAAAAAGTTAATAAGAATTTTTTTTGAGAGTTTGAGAAAATAAATTTGAAAGAATAAATAAAATACAAAAAAAGTACTGTTTGAATAATAATATAAATTTGAAAAAGATTTACTCAGGTGCAAATGATAAATTTGTTGTCTGAGTAAATTCTAAAATAATAGAAATAATTAATGTTTTAGAACAAATAATTTATTTATTTGTTGTAATTAGTTTATTATTTAAGAGGGGGAAATATGTTTGAGAATAGGTATCCAATTTTTAAGAAAGGAAGTATTTTAGAAAAAAAGGAATTAGATTTGTTGAGAGATAATCCAGTAGAGATAATGGAATTGATGTATTTAGAAGAAAAAGATGGGATTATAAAAGGGTTTGACTTGGAAACGAATGAAGTGGAAAAAGTTGTAGTTGTGAAAAAGGGAATATTGAAGTATAAAGGGAAAATATACTGGCTAAAAGAAGATTATAGCTTTTTTATGCCAGATGAAGAGGATAAATATATTTTAAAATTAAAATTATTTTCTGAGATTGAGGATAGGAAATTTTATATTAGGAGAGGAGAGTTTAAGTTAGAAAAAGGTTATGAAATAGGGGAAGATGAAATAGAAATAGCTAGATTCATAACTAGAACAGGAGCAGATTTAAGAAATGACTACAATAGTTTTTCTGATTTGAGAAGAGATTTTAATTTGTTGGAAATAATTAATCAAAAGTATTCTTCAAGAAATGAAAGAGGAACATTGCATCCTAAAATATTGGGGATGTGGGCCTTGGAGGCTGCTAAAAAAGAAAATTTAGATATTTTTGATGTAAATTTTTATACAAATTGTTTGCAAGGGAAATTGGAGAGAGAAACAATAATTGCATATATAAATACAAAATTTATTTCTAAAAAAATGGATTATTCAAATGATGAACTCTATGAAAGTCTATTGAAAATATTGGAAAATTTAGGGAAGGAGCGAACAAAACAAGAGAAAAAACGAATTGTACCAAAAAAAATATCAATAGAATAGATTGGAGAAAAGATGGACTATTATCAAATATTGGGAGTTTCAGAGAATTTTACTCGAGATGAACTGAAATCATCGTATAAAAAATTGGCGTTGAAATATCATCCAGACAGGAATCCGAATGATAAGAAATCTGAAAATATGTTTAAGAAAATATCAGAGGCTTATGATGTGCTAAAAAATTCTACGAAAAGGGCAGAATATGATAAAAAAAGACAGAAATTGAATAAAAATTTTAATGAAAATTCGAGTGTGAAAAATGATAATATAAATGAGAATAGAGGAAATATGCAAAAGTTCGATGAATTTTTGTTTATGCCAAATAATTTTAAAAATATGTTTGAAAAGGCATTTAATATTGAGGGAATGAGTAAATATAGAAAAAAAGAGAACAAAAATTCTATTGAAAAAACTTTTGAGAATTTTTTTAATGTGAAGGGGAAAAAATAAATGTGGAGAAGAATTAATATTTTTAGAAATTTTAGAAATATTTTTAGAAGACCGTTTGGACGAGGAAGTTTGTATCGATTGGAAAGATTGAGTAGAAATATACGTTTAAAAAAAGAGAGTAAATCTAGTAAATCTGAAAAAAGATCAAAATTATCTGTAGATAAAGGTATCAAAAAATATGAGAAAAGACAATTATCTTCAAAAGAGAGGATAAGTAAATTTTTTGAGTGGAAAAATACTATTATTTTGGCTGTGTTAACTTTAACATTGATTTATGTTCATTTTTCTGGTTATTCTACAAAAAGTTTGTATATTTCAATATTTATTTTTATTGGAGTAACTCTTTATTTGTTGATTGTGGAAAGATTTAAAGAAAAGGTTATAATGGAAGGGAAAATAAATGAGATAAAAAGCGAAAGAGAAAGAGAACATAATAATTTTTTGGATAGAATAAAAGAAATAGAAGAAGTTGAGAAGAATCAATTGGAAAGTATAATTTTGAAAAACTCGGAAGATTATGATATTAAAATTTGGAAAGTGGGAAGAGCTACGTCGCTTTTAATTGGGAAGAAAACGCCTAGAAACAAGGTTGATATTGATGTAAGTGAAGGCATATATTCGAATTTGGTGAGTAGAGCTCATGGATTGCTTAATAGAGTTAATGGAGTTTGGTATTACGAGGATTTAGGTTCACAAAATGGGAGTGGGATCGAAAAAAAATCAGATAGAAGAAAAGTAAAAATTAGAAGAAATACGCCAATTAAAGTGGAATCAGGAGATATTATTTATTTGGCAACAACAAAATTGTTGTTAATTTGATTTTTATTAATTACAATTAAAATTGTTACCAAAATTGAAAATGATGAATGTCTTTAGCAAAATAAATGAAAATTAAAATAAAAGATTGAAAGGATTGTTTCTTAAAATGAAAAAAATTGTACTAATATTCTTGATTTTTTCTATAATTTCTTGCGCAAAGGAAAAAGATACAACTACTTCAAATAAGGGAAATAACAATAGTTTAGTTGTTAATCAGAAAAAATTACAAGAAATAAAAAATAAAGATTCTCAAAAAAAATTAAGTTATTATAGAGAATTAAAATCTCGAATGGAGAAATTTGAAAAAAATGTTCAGAAAAAATATGGAAATGATAAGACTCGTTTGCAAGAATATATTGAGCTTTCTAAAAAATGGGATGAAGAACTCAATATAATTTATAGGAAAGTAATAGAAAAATTAAAAAATTCCAAATATAGAAATAGCGAACAAAATTTAGTAACAACACAAAAAGCGTGGATAAAATATAAAGAAAGTAATTATAATTTTGTGGAATTAGCAAGTGAAATGTTACACTATAATAGTGAGGTTAAAGCAACTGTAATGCAAATTGCACTTACTGAAACTACGTCGCGAAGAACATTGGAATTAGCTAAAATATTTGATTTTTTAGAAAGTGACGAAAAGAATATTGATATTACTAAACAAAAATATTTAGATATCGATAAAAAATTGAATGAAAAGTATAAAAATATTTTAAATCAAGCTAAAATAAAAAAATTTGATATAGAAAAATTTATAGAATCACAAAGAAATTGGGTAGAATTAAAAGAAAAAGAAATTTTATTTTGGAATGGTATCGGGAATGAAAAAGAAAAATTAAGAGCTCTTACAGAAATGACTGAAAATAGAATTTTAGATTTTGATAGTTATCTTGAAGATTATATTGAAGAATTTGAGTAAAAGTAAGTGATAGAAAATAAAAATAAATTGAAATTGAGGTTTTAGGAAACGAGAATGAAAAATAAAATTTAGGAGGAATTATTGATGAAAAAATTTTTATCATTAATATTGTTTTTAGGGACGTTATTTAGCTGTAATGGTGGCACGAAAGAAAGTAAAGAAATTATTGAAAAGAAAGTAAAAAATCTTTCTACTCAAAATGAAGTTATAAAAAAATCAGAAAAAATTGAAAAATGTGACAAAATTCCAGAGTATGATTTGAATGTTACAAAAATAACTTTGAAAAATAAAGGAATTAGCGATATAAAATGTTTGGCGAAGTATAAAAATTTAAAAGAGCTAGATTTAAGATGGAATAAAATAAAAAATATTGAAGTGTTAGGAAATTTAGAAAAATTAGAAGTTTTAAGAATAAATTTCAATCAAATAACAGATATTAAACCAATATTGAATTTAAAAAATTTGAGAGAATTGTGGTTACATAATAATAAAATCAAAGATATAAGAGGAATTGAGAAATTGTCAGAATTAAAACATTTAGATGTAAGTTATAATCCTTTAGAATACGGAATTGAGGAGATACCTAGTTTGAAAAAATTGAAACGGTTTGAGATTAGGAAGACTCCCAAAAAGATTGTGGATTATGTTTATGATAATTATCAGAAATTTATGTTTTTAGATGAGATTTATATACCTTCTCGAGTGCAAGAAAATATCAAAAAGTATGAGAATGAAGTGAGATATCCTAATTTTTCTGATTTTGGAGAGAAAATAAAAGATTTTGAAACATATAAAACTATAAAAGAGATTGAAATGACAATGATTTCAGAGAAAGATGTCCCAGAAGTAATATTAAATAAAATAAAGAAAATTAAAGAGGGAAATGATGAAGATGAAAGAGGTGGAATTGGAAGTTTATGGATGTATAAAAATGGTAAAAATTCTGTATATTCTATAAGGGCAACTAGTGCTTATGGAGGCTATACTACAACGTATTATTTAAAAAATGGGAAAATATTTAAAGTTGAAGGTTCCGATCTTTTAGCTTTATTAGAAAGTCCAAGTGGAGAAAATTTATATTTGGCACAAATTTCAGCTCATGGACGACCTAATTATATAATTGTAGATTTTAATAAAGGAACACTTGTGGAGGAAGAGAGAGAAGGAAGATTTTAAAGGTTCGATATGGAGTGTATTAGATTATAGAATAGGAAAATACAAATAAAGGTTCAGATTTTATGGGGGTAAAATATGAAAAATAGAATTTTTGAGGGGAAAGATATTGGAGATAGTGCTGTTAAATTTTTTGATAAGTTAGCTTATTTTGAAAGTAGTGGAAAATATAAACCAGAGAATGATGAAGATCTTTATATTGGAAGGTATCAGTTAGGTACAGATGTTCTTGCTGATATTGGATGGGTGCAAAAAGATGCAACTTGGAAAACAGCTAGATTTAGAGGGGAAGCAGCAAAAAAGTGGGGATTAACTAATAAGAATAGTTTTTTAAATAATCCAAAAGCTCAAGATGAAGCGATCATGAAGTCTTTAAAATATAGATGGCTATCATTAAAAAAATATTCTAATAAAATTTGTCAGAGAATAAATGTTCCAATAAATGGAATTTATAGAAAATCATACGGTGATAAGCTTAGAGCATCTGAAAGCTCAGTAAAAAAAGTATTATTAAGTAAAAAGTCTCAGGGCTTTAAATCAGAAGATCTTAGAGGTAAAAGTTTTATTCTAACTTCATCAGGGTTATTGGGAGCCGCTCATTTATGTGGTCAAGGAGCTATGTCAAATGCTATAGGAAAAAATTTTAAAGGGATATATGATATTCCAGTAGATGGGAATAGTCTTCCTTGCTTATTTTATCATGAAAATTTATCAGGACATGACTTATCAGTAATAATAGGATTTAAAGACAGTTGCTCTGCTAATAAAGTAGTTTTAAAAAACGACACACAGAGTGATAATAAAAAAATAAATAAAGAAGCAAAAATTAATGAGCAACCACAAAATAAATCAAATAATAATGTAGCTAAACCATCAGTGGCAACAAGTTCTAATTCTATAAAAAAGGGAAGTCCTGATAAACAAAATACGTCAAATGTAGAGATACCTAAAACAATAGCACCAAAAATATTTAATGAATTAGATGAAGAAAAAGATGGTGTGTATATTTTTAATGGGCAGAAATTTGAGGAAGTTTGGGATACAGAGGAGTATAGGAAAGATCGTGAGTTAATGAGTTCTCAGAAGGCCCCAGAAATGGCTTTTGTGAATCAGAGTGAAGTTAATGTAGAAAGATTAAAAGCAAAATTTTTAGATTCAAAGATGTATAATCAGGATTATATCAAATATTTGGAGGTTAAAACTGGTAAAAAAGTTTTAGAGGATAATAAGGAAGATATAGATTTGCTTTTGAAAATTTATGATGAAGCGACAAAAGATGAAAATGGAACAGGAAATATTATAAAGCAAGAAAATTTTGATATTTTGCGGGAAAGAGAGAAAAATTCTGAAACGATTAGAACACAAAATATTATTTACTATATATTTTCGACACCTATTAAAAATAAAGGAAAGATAGAAACGTTAGAATATGTTTTAGGTCAATTTAGTGCAAAATATGTTGTTTATCCAGATAAAAAGCTGATAAAATCTTATGAGGCAGAAAAGAACTTTATAGAAAAAAATATGAATATTTCAAGTCATTTGTTGAAAAATGATTCAAATTCGGCTAAAATTCAAAAGAATAAGCTACCAGAAGAATATAATAAATATTTGAAAGGTGTCAAGGATATTGATGATATTTTGATAAGAGTTGAAAAAAAGTCTCAACAAAATTTTTCTAATATGCACTGTGAAAACTTAATTAGAGAAATTTATCAAGATGAGAAAGAATTTAAAGAAAGTTTTTTGTTAGATGAAAACGGTGTTTTAAAAAATCCGTTATCACGGAGAATTATTGATAATATCATTGTCGAATTTTTGAAGGTTCAAACTGGTTTTAAAAGTGAAAAGGAAGATAAATATTTTGATAATCATAAATACAAGGATAGTAATGTTATTAGGAATTATTTGTTGTGGTATATAAAAAGGCAGCGTGGGATTGATTTACCTTCAAAAAGTGAAACGGGCCTATTTGGTAGGTTGGAAAAAATAGGGAAAGAGATTAGAATTACAACTGTTTTAAATGATTGGATAAGTTCAAAATCGGTTATAAAAGTTAGGAATATTAGAAAAATTTCTCAATTAATTAGTGAAGTTTATAGTGAATATAGAGATAAAACTGATTATGATAAAGATAAAAGAATAATTCAACAATTATTTAAAACGAGTAAGGAAATTAGAGATTATGCGGCAAATATAGATTCTATGGACATTTATTCATTCTATAAAGAGTTTTATACTTTGGATAATGTCGTAAATCCGACTGGAGATTTATTTGTGAATGACAATTGTATTTTGAAATGTACAATGGCAGATGATATTAGTAGATTGATTATTGAGCAAGAAAGTGTACATTTGCGAGGAGGAAAGCAGGCGAATATTATGGATAAAAAAATATTGCCGTTTAAAATGTGTAAGGCAATTGGAAAATGTAAACCAGAATTACTTGATAAATGGGAAAAATTAACAGATGTAAAGGTTCAAAGTTCTCCAGCTTTATTAAATACAGCAACAATAAAGTGTAAATTTGGTGGTGTGATAAGTATTGATGATGCGGGACAAAATGTGATTGGAACAGCTTCTGATAAGGAAACTAAATTGGGAGAAAGTACTAGGGATGCGGACTGTGAGTATAAATTATTAATTGATATTTGTAAAGAGATAAATAATAATTTTATGCAGACATTATTGAAAAAAAATTGTCAAAAATTTTCTAAGAATAAGAAATATTTAAAAGAGGTAGAAAATATAGTTTCTCCAGATGTGTTAACTAAAATGTTTAATGTGTCTAGGAAAGAAGATTCATCAGAAAATAAGAAAAAAGAATATGAGAAATTATTAAATGAGAATAAAATAAAAGTGGAAATGGCAAAGAAAGAAACCTCTTTTGAAAAAGAAAAGGATTTGAGAGAAAAAATTTATGAAACTTTTAAAGAAGTATATAAACGAGTAAAACAACTGTCTAATCCAGCATTAGATACAAAAGGTATTAAAAAAAATTATGGAATTTCTTTATGCGACTATCAAAAGAAAAATTTTTATTCGGCAAAGATGTTACCTGTTATAGCATATGGATATTTAATGAAATCAGGAAATTTTGATATTAGTTCTGAAAATGTTGATAATATTGTGAACGAATTAAACGATGAATTAAATAATAAAGAAGCAGAAATATTATGGGTACTGAATAATCCTAATTACAATGTATCAATTCAAGAAAACAAGTCCGAGAATCAAAAATCATTAGAAGTAAATACTTCTGATGTAAAAGCATGGTTTCAGATTGGAGAAAATTTATACAAAAAATCAGAATTACCACCAACTGAAAATGATATACTTGAGGAAATTCGACAAAATGGAAAAGTTTTATCGACGTGTCCTTTTAGTTTAATGGAATGGAATGAAAATCATTATTCGGATGTTAAAAATAGCAATATAGATAATCAAAATTTTTCTCTTGATGAAAAAATAGAAAATATGAAAATGGAAGATTTTGGATATAATGGAATGGAAATAGATGATAGTTTTTTGGAAGGAATGTATGTTGAAAATGAAAATGTGAATAATGATATGAAATACGAAAATATTTTTAATTCAAAAGATAAAATGAAACAATTTGAAGTGAAAAATTCACAGAAAGATTTATTAAAACAACCGAAAACTCAGACAAAAGAAGTGGTTAAAAAGCCTATTCAAAGTATAAAACAAAATAAGCCAGTTACACAAAAATCAACTGCGAATAATGTCAAGAGTGAAACTATAAAAAAAGACCAGAAAAGTATGCCTGCTAATGACGAGAATATAAAAGCAACTTCAGATGTTAGTAAAAGTAGTTCTTGTTCAGGGAATAGTTGTCCACATAGTGGAGTAGAAGGAAAATATGTTTTAGATGTAGTGAGAATAGAGGAGTTGTCGCTAGGAACACTATCTAAATTTCGTATCTTAGATCCTAGTGGTAGAGAGGTTGCGGGATTTAATGGTTATGTAGTGGAAAGAGAAGGGCCTGATACAATTATTTCTGGAAGGAAAAAAAGAATTGTACAAGGAGCGCATGAATTAAGGTGGCATGAGAGACCGGATAAAAAAGATAAAAAAGGAAATGTGACAAGAAAAGGCTATTTAGCGATTGGTGTTTTTAATAACACTGCAAATTCAAAAGGATTGTTTAATGAAAAATTAAAGAGAAAAGTTTTAATTTATGAAAAAAGGTGGATTTTAATTCATCCAGTTGCTAAAAGTTCTGGACTAGAAGGGTGCCTAGCACCTGCTAAAGGATACACAAAAGATAAAACTGCATATTTTACTATAGATTCAAATAAATTATTTGGTGATATAATAAAATTTATTAAGAAAATAGAAGGGAGAAAGGTTAGGAATTGGGATAATCTTAGAAAATTTAAGTTAAAAGTTTCTAATAAAATTTAATAAATATTGTAGAAATTAAATTTTTTTTAGAAGGAAAGGGTATAGAATGAAAAAATTAATAATTTTATCAATATTAGTAATAATTTCTTGTAGTGCTGAAAATAAAGGCAATAAAGAAGTTAAAACTTTAAAAAATAAGGGGGATATTAAAAAAATGGAAATACAAAGGCAAAATAAAATTGAAACATCAGATTTAGAAGAATTTTTTAAAAATTATTCTTATTTAGACAGTATTCTTATAAAAAGTAATTACTTTGATATGAATGATTCAAGTCAAGATATTTTAAAAAAATATATCGAAAATAAAGAAAAGAAAATGATAAAATTAGAAAGCAGTTCACAAATTTTTGATAATGAACCTAAGGAGAAAAGAATAAAGAAAATAATTTCAATATTATTGGAATTGGAAGAAAAAGTGATAAATCATGATATTGATTGGTTACTCAATAAAGAAGATATATATGAATATTTAATAAATGAAATATCTGAATATAATTATAAATTGCCTAAATCAAAGTTAGATGAGGATAGAAAAAGCAGTTATAGAAAATCTTTTTTTGAATTTTTAGAAAAAAATTATTCTAAAGATCAAATAGAAAAAATTTTGGAAGTTATAACGATTAATCCAGAATACCTTTCTTACGATATAGATGGAAGGTATGGATTAAAGAAAGTGGATAAAGTGATATCAGAATTAGAAAAATATGAACCTATTACATCTGAGGAATGGTCAGAAAATGAAGCTAGATCAGGAGAAAAAGTTTTTAAAAATCAAATTGAAAATACACTGGCACCAGCATATATATTAACTGATAATAGAATAGTAATAGTAGACATGAATGATAACAATAAACCGGTAAAAGAAATTAAAATAACAGATTATAAAAAAGTAGGGATAATTCTTTATAAAAATATTATTTATATATATGATAATGGTATGATTTATGAGTATTCTGGAAAAAAATTTGAGAATGTAAAAAAAATAAAAGTTATGTAAGATTAAAAAAGATATTTTCTTTTTTGGAGGGGGGATAATGAAATTAGACAGATGTAGAAATGGACATATGTACGATATCGCAAGGTATAAATCGTGTCCGTATTGTAAATCAGAAGGATTAGAATTAGAAGTAAAAGAGGATAAAATAAATTTAATTGAAGAAATGAATGATGATGAAAAAACAACGGCTTATTGGGCAAAGGATTCGCATGTAGATCCAGTTGTTGGGTGGATTGTTTGTATTGAAGGAGCTAATAAAGGGAAGGATTTTCGTTTGGTAAGTGAACGAAATTTTATTGGTCGTGGAGATGAAATGAATATTCAAATAATAGGTGATATGTCGATTTCTAGGAAAAATCACTGTTCTATTAGTTATAATCCGAAACAAAGAATGTTTATGATTACACCAGGAGAGGCGACAGGGCTGATTTATATTAATAATGAGGCATTGTATGATACTAGGGAATTGAGAATTTATGATTTGATTGAAATGGGAGAGAGTAAATTCGTGTTTGTAAACCTTTGTGGAGATTTTTTTGAGTGGAATAAAGAGAAATCAAAAATGTTAAAAGATGGGGAATAGTTTTTTAAAGGAAGGGGTTAATGATCTGTTTTCTAGATAAAATAGATTTTAGAAAAAATGAGGAAAGATGAATCAAAATTTATAACAAAATTCTTTAGTGAGGCAGGTACTCAGAAAAAGAATAATGATTATTTTGGTTTTTTGCAATTGGATAATTATGCGATTTGGGTTGTTGCTGATGGATTTGATGCAGAAGAAGGTGCAGAGATTGTATCTAAATTGGCAGTTGAGTCTGTTATTGAGTATTTTATGTTATATCCACGTTTTAATACGGAAGTTATAAAGGAAATGATTGATTATGCAAATTTAAAGATCCAAGAGAAGCAAGAAGAAACAGAAAGATATTCATTGATGCATGCTTCACTTTTGGTTGTTATAAGTAATTATAATTCATTTTTATATGGAAATGTAGGAAATACAAGACTTTATCATATGAGAAATGGCTATATAGTTTTTCAGAGTAGTGATGATAGTATTGCTCAGTTACTTGTAGAGGAAGAAGCGTTGAATGAGAACGATATTAAGTTTCATAGGCAAAGAAATGATTTATTGCAGGCTGTAGGAGATTATGGGAAAATAAAGCCTAATTTGATAAAAGATCCAGTTAGTTTGGAGCCTAATGATGTACTATGTTTGACAACTATTGGTTTTTGGGAAAATGTGGAAGAAACTGAAATGGAAGTGGAATTTTCTAGGCAAGAAAATTTGGATAAATGGCTTGAATCCATGAAAAATGCTGTTATTTCTACATTACGCGATGATGTAGAAAATAATACACTTGCTATTGTAAAAATTGAAGAAGTTGCTTCGCCAGAACCTGTTGAGAAAGATAGAAGGAAATTTTATTTGAAAGTTGTATTGATTGGTGCTGTCATATTAATGATTTTATTATTTTTGGTATTTTTTAATATTGCTAAGAGAAATGAAATATTAAAAAGAGCAACTATTTATAGTCAACAGGCAGATGATGAATTAATGAAGAAAAATTTTAATAATTCAATTGAGGATTTGAAGTTGGAACTTGGGGAGTATGAAAAGTTGAAGTCTAAGAGAAGAGGAATTATTGGATTTTTATCTGGAATTGGTCAAGATAAATCTAAAATTGATGGATTAATTACAGAAAATAAAAAGAAAATGGAACAGACTGAAAAATTGAAGAAAGCATTTCAAGATGTGAATCAAGGAAATGAATTGTTTACTAGTGGAAATTATGATGAAGCTACAGAGAAATATCAAGGGGCAAAATATGCGTTGGAAGACATTTCATATAAGAGAGATGAATTAAATATTAATGAAATTTTGGAAACTTTGAATACGAGGATAAATTCGGCCTCTAAATTAAAAGAAGCTCAAATGTTAGAAATTTCTGGGAATCAAGCAGTTACGGCTGGGAATTATAATTTAGCAAGAGAAAATTATAGGGCGGCTTCTGAGATTTATTTGAATAATGGGAGAGCAGATTATGTTGCGAGTATTGAGAGGAAGATATCAGAGATAGCTGACAAAGAGAAAACAGAATATAATGGTGCAATGTTGGTAGAAAATCAAGCAGATGTGTTATCGCCAACGGATACAAATAAGTCAAGAGAGGCGTATTATAAAGCTAGAGAGATGTACCAGACTCTAGGAGATACTGTAAAAACACAAGAAATTGATAATAAAATTCAAGAAATAAATTCTAGAGAAATGGCGAAGTTACAAACGGCAAATAATTTAGTGAAAGAAGGATTGAGTCAATTGGCAGCAAATAATCCTGCAGGATCAGTATCGACATTGACAAAAGCTAAGACTATATATGAGGAATTGAAAGATCAAAATAACGTATCAAATGTAGATAAATTCATATCACAGGCACAATCATTCATTAAATATGAAAGTGAAAGTGAGAAAAAATTGAAAGATTTGGAAGTAGATTATAGCAAGAGGTTAAAACAGCAAGAAATAATGTCACAACAGGCATTAATTGCGAAGGAAGCAGAAATTGCTGTACGTCAAAATGAAATAGAGCAGGAGCGAATTAAGAGGGAGCAAATTAATAAAAGAATTGATGAAGCTACGAATTTAGAGATGCAGGGAGATCAGCAATATTCATTGGGAAGATATTCAGAAAGTATGAGTAAATATGAAGAAGCTAAGAAAATATTGGAAGAACTAAAAAATTTGGGAGATTTGGAAGTACAGAACTCGAAAATAGAATATTTGGATAAGAAAAAGGTTAAGAGTGAGGGATATTTGTATGAAAAAGAAGGAGATGATGAGGCGAAGAACAAAAATTGGGAGAAAGCTGAGAAAAAATATCAGTCTTCATTGGAAAAGATGAAAGAAGTGAATGAATCAAGTGAAATACAAAAAAGCATAGAAAAGAAACTAAAAAAAGCAACGAAAAAAGCTAATAAAAAATGGTGGCAATTTTGGAAATAGAAGGGGAAATGATTGGAAATAGAAAAAAATAGAAATAAAATAGATACATTTTTCTTTAAAGAATATGAGGGAATAGTAGAAAAAAATACTTATTCGGCTTATATTCCTGATGAGAAAAAGAGTATTTGGACTTTAGTTGTAGATGATGAGAAATATAAAAATTTTGCTAGGATTGGTGTGGAAAGTATTTTGAAAAGCTATTTTCAAAATGATGAGATTAATAGTGAAAATATTTTTAATTTAATGATGGATGGATTGGAAAAAATCAAGGAAAGAAAACAAGTCGTAAGAAAAAAGTTGATATCTAGTAAAATTTCAAAAACTTCGATAATAGTTGTATTTATAGAAAAAAATCGGCTTTTGGTAGGAAATATTGGAAATAATAGATTAAAAATTTTTAGAGAAAATATGATAGTTGAAGAAATTTTTGGAGATGAGATAAAGGAGATAGTGATTAATAAAAATGATTATATTTTAGTTGGAACTCCTAAATTTTGGAAATTGATTAATGAAAATGAAATTGTGGATGCATTGATTCGATGGAATAGTAAAGGTGAGTTAGAAAATTATATTAGCGAAAAAGTAATGAAAAGTGAGAAAAAATTAAATATGACGATTCCTTTTTTTTCGATTTTCATTGAGGATATTCTGAAAGAAGATGAAGAGGTATATCTTATGAAAAAAGATTACGGCTACGATTCTTTAAAAAATATTCTTTTGATGTTGATTTTTTTATTTTCATTTGTAGTTTTTGGGAAAAATATGGCTTATAGAAAAATGGAATCTGAAACAGAAAAACATCTAATAATCTCTGAAAATTACTTTAAGAATAAAAAATTTGTTGAATCAATGAAAGAAATTGATTTTGTGATAGATAAATATCGTAATTTGAAAAATAAGGATATGAAGATAGAAAATAAAGTTGAGGAATTACTAAAAAAAAGAGAAATTATAGATTTGGAATCGAAGAAAATGTTTTTAGAGTTAGAAAATAAGAAGTTGTTAGAGGAAAGGAAAAAGTTAGAAGCAGATACAGTTTTAAGTGAAAATCTTGAAAAGGTTAAGTCAGAAGAAATTTCAAAAAATCATACAGAAAATAAAGATAAAATGGGAATTTTGGAAAATATTAATCAGAATGGAAATCTTAAAAGTAATTTGGAGAAGTCGAATGTGAAAGTGTATGAAAAAAATAGAAAAAAGAAAAAAGATATAAAAGTTCAAGAAAAAGGATTTAAAACAAGAAAATCAGTAAAGAAAAAGAATGTTTCAAAAATAGGGAAAGCATTAAAATCTAGAAAATTTAGAGATCAAAACTCAAATAATAGTTTAGATGAGGAAATAAAAAGAAATTGGGAAATATTGGGAAAGAGATATGAGCGAAGTATAGATTAAAAAATATTAAGAATAAATATGAGGAGAGAAATGGATTTTTTACCATTAGATTATAAATTTCAAAATAAGTATGAGATAAAAGGGTATATTGCTGAGACTGAGTTTTCTAATGTTTATTTAGTTTCTAAATTTAATAAAAAATATGTTATCAAAGAGTGTTTTCCAAAATCAATTATAATTAGAGATGAAGATTTAAAAGTATTTACGAATAAAAATCTAGAAAAATTTAATTTAGTTAAGAATAGTTTTAATCAAGAAAAAGAAATTTTAAAAAGGTTGGATAAAAATGAGAATATTATTGGCTTAGTAGATTTTTTTGAAGAGAATAATACAAAATATCTAGTTTTAGAATATTTTGAGGGAATTAGTTTGAAAAAATATTTTTTAGGAAATGAATTACCTGAGAAGGATATATTGAAGATATTTTTGGAAATAGTTAAAATTGTGATTGAAGTACATGATGAGAATGTGATTCATAGGGATATAAAGCCGTCTAATATTTTGATTAATATGAAAAATGAAATTAAAATTATAGATTTTGGAACTGGGTTGTTGAAAGGTGATAGGAATGGAGATTACATTAAAGTTACAGAAGGATATTCTGCATTGGAAATGTATTCATTGAGAACAGAAATAGATGAGAAAAGTGATGTATATAGCTTGTGTGCATTGTTATATTTTATGTTGGAAAAGAAAAAATTGAAAGGTGTATTGGATAGGTTTTATAGTGAAAAATTAACTTTTGAAGGCAAAATTAATGAAGACTTGAAGAAAATTATGGAAAAAGGGTTAGCAATACATAAAAAGGAAAGATATAAAAGTTGTATAGAGATTTATTCTGAAATTTTGAGATATATTGAGAAATTTGAAAATTAGAATAGGGAAATATTAGTATTTTCATGTAAGCATAGAAATGAAATTAATAGTATTTTGAGAATAAAAAATTAAGTAAATAGAAAAAATGAATTGATAAAAATAAAAGGGAGAAAAATGAGGTTATTTTACGAAGAAGAATTAAAAAGAAAATCATATTATGAGATGCTTCAAATTGCTATTGATGAAAGGCTTGTGGAGGCACAGGTTGATACATTAAGTCGGAAAGAATTGATAGAAGTAATATTGAAATATCGAGGAGCTAGAGCAGATTTTTGTATTAAGAATTATAAAGAAAAGGGACTTGAAAATATTCAAAAATTATTTGACGATAAACTGAATAATAGGATACATCATGAAAATAAAATAAAGGTTCCTCACAAAATTATTTTGTATAAGGAATTGGATTTAACGAAAGAAGATAGTTATAAAATTGAATTGCCAGATAATATTAGTAAGGCGAATGCTTTTTTAATAAATGCAAATAACTATTTATGCGGAATATTTCAATTGGAAAAAGATTTAGATTCTAAAAATAAATTTTATTTAATTAGTAAAAAAGAATTTTTTAGAATAGAAAGTTTGAAAAATAATAAATTTTCATTGTTATTTTTTAAAGAGAGGGATATCCAGTTTATCTATAGATTTTATAATGCAAAAGAGGCATCACAGCCAACTTATCCATATAGGTTAGATTATTATAAAATTGAACTTGAAAATTTTGAAGTGAGAAATTTAGAGGCTACAAATACGACTTTGTGTATTGATTTTGGGACTGTAAATACATCAGTTGGGGCCTATTTAGATAGAAATTATGTGAAAGATTTGCCTTCAAATGATATTTTAATTGGGAATGTAAAAATAAATGAAATTAATTATGTGAAATTTAATGATGGAGAAAGACATTACAGAGAGATTTTTCCTACATTGGCGTATGTTTTGGATTGTAGTAATCCTAATGATATTAAATATTTGTTTGGGTATGATGTTATTAGAAAACTTGAGAAAAATAATTATGTTGTTAATGGATCGTTATTTTATGGGTTGAAACGTTGGGTTCATGATCATAGAGAGAAAGAAAAAATAAATGATGAATTTGGTAATATTCTTTATATTGAAAGAAAAAAGATCATAAGAGCATATTTGAAATATATCGTTGAGCGAGCAGAATATACTTTTAAATGTAAATTTAAGAAAATACATGCTTCGAGTCCAGTAAAACTAAAAGATCAATTTTTAGAAATGTTTCAGGAGATTTTTACTGTGGAAAAAAATGGAGAAACGACTTTTGAATATGAAATTATTAGAGAAAATGCGATGGACGAGGCAATAGCAGTTTTGTACAATACGATAGAAAATCAAATAAAAAAAAGAAAGTATAAGGAAGGCGAAGAATACAGTGCTTTAATTATAGATTGTGGAGGAGGAACGACAGATTTAGCAGCTTGTAAATATGTGATTGAGAATGAAAGAATTTCGTATTATCTGGATATAAAAACAAGTTTTGAGAATGGTGATGAAAATTTTGGTGGAAATAATCTGACTTACAGAATAATGCAGTTTTTAAAAGTTGTGTTAGGAAATCTGTATACTAAAAAGAAAATTATTTCAATAAATGACTTAATTGAATACGATAATGATATGATTTATAAAGTGATTGATGAGTTTGGGATTGAAAAAATATTTGAGAAATTACAAAGTGAATATGAAAAATACGAAACAGTTATACCGACAAGATATTCTAATTTTGAAAATAAGATGAGCGAAGAGTACAAAAAGATTAGAAATAATTTTTACATGCTTTGGGAAGCTGCTGAAAATTTAAAGAAGGAATTTTTTACAATTGATGGAAGATTAAGAACAAAATTTGATGTTCCTCGTCTGAAAGATTCTTTTCAAAAAAGTAATGATATGCACATAACTCAAATAAAATCATGGATTATTCACATATTAGAAAATGGAATTTTTAGAACGATAAACGAATATCCAAACCATATTTTTACAATTAAAGAAATTGAAAAAATAGTAAAAGCTGATATATATAATATGTTAAGAAAATTTTTGAATACTTACTACAATGAAGGAATTTTATTTGAATATTCATTGATAAAATTGAGTGGACAATCTACGAAAATTAGTACGTTTCAAGAAGTTTTGAAAGAATTTGTACCAGGCAAAATGATTGAGCATAAGGAGTTGAGTCATCGTGATGATTATGAATTGAAATTGAATTGTTTGGATGGAGCTATTAAGTATTTAGATTATAAAAGATTTGGACACATGAATGTAAAAATTGAGAATGAAGTACCATTAGTTCCTTATTCTGTATGGGTTGAAAAATATGATGGTGAAAAAATTGAAATGATAAAAACTTCTAGGAAAGCTGATATTTTAAAAGGAGAAATTGATAAAACGATATCAGCTGAAGAATTGAAAATATATGTTTATAATGCGGAAGGAGATTTGAAAAAGGAATTAATTTATAAAAATGACGATGATTATGAAGAAATGGATGCAGAGGATATAATTCCTATTTTTAACGGAGTAATTACGCAAAATGATACTGATACGATACAGAATTTAACAACAAGGTTTTTTATTTATACTGATTTAAATAACTGGGGATTTTTCGTATTTCCTATTCAAAGATACGAAGATCAGTTGTTTTTAGGGAAAAAGCAATATTTTGCATTTGAAGATGACTTAAATGAAATATCATATTTTGATGGAAAACATTAAATGTAGAATATTAAAATTTAAAGATTATAAATTTGGGAAATTATAAAAAAGTTAAAATTTAGAATAAAGATAGGAAATAAATTGAAAAAAGAAACGAATGAAAATATAATTTGGCTACTACCAACATTTTTAGTGATAATGATACTTTTTATGATGAAAACTTGTACTCCATCAATTTCTGAAAAATATATAGTTTCAACAATAAAACGAGAGGATATCAATATTTATGTAGATTCAAAAGCAAAAGTAGAACCTAAAGATTTGGTAAGCATTGGTTTAGATGTACAACTTAATGTTGATAAAATTTATTTTAAAGAAGGCGATAAAGTAAAAAAAGGAGACATTATAATTAAATTCAGTGATTACAAGGCACAAAATATTGAAAAGGAATTAGAGGATAAAAAGAGTATTTTAGCTGTGAAAAAATCACAACTGAGATATTTAAAAAAGATGTCAGAGGAGCACTTGGATGCTAAAAATCAAATTCAAAAATTAGAAGGAGAAATAGCAGTTACAGAAATAGAATTAGAAAAAATTTTAAAAAATAAGCAACTTGTGCAGAGAGTGGTTACAAGTCCTGTTAATGGATATATTATTAAAATTAATGCTATAAAAAATGGAACTACAGATACTTCGATTCCTGTATTACTTATTGTGAAAGATACAGATTTAAAAATTGTGAGTGAAAAAATTAAATTAAATCGAGAAATAAAAGTTGGGAGTGAAGCAATGGTAAGTTTTTTGAATCAAAAATTATTAGAGGAAGATAAAAATTTAGAAAAATTAGTTAAAATTAATAAAAATGGAAAAGAAGATAATAAAGATTCAGTGGAAGGAAATATAAGAAATGCTTTGAATAGTGGATTTAAAGCGGTTTTGTACAAAGTAGTTGATACGAAGGATCCAACTATTAAAACGCTAGAGTTTTTGCCAAAAAATTTTGAGAAGGATATTCAGAATATGGTTTTGAATGGAGCATTAAATGTGAGAATCTTTTTTGAAAAAAAAGAAAATGTTTTAACAGTTCCTGTTAGTGCAATAGTTAAAAAGAGAGAAAAATCTAGAGATAAAATGGTCGTTTATATTATAAATAAGGAAAATCTAGTAACTGAAAAAGAAGTACAAACAGGTGCGACAAATGGAGAAGTAATTGAAATATACGGCTCTGGAATAAATGAGGGACAGGAGATTATTGTAAATCCAAATGATAAATTACAAAATAGAGTAATTGTAAAACGAAAGAATATTGATGAAGTGATACGTGAAAAACAAAAAAGGTTGATAAAATTAGAGGATGAAAATAAGAAAAAAGTGAAAGAAGTAGAAGAAAATGAGAGAGAAATAATAAAATTAAAAAAATCAAATGTAATCTACTAAAACTTCAATTTCACCATTTTCGTATACAAAAAGACCGGTAACAGCTACGTGAGGCAAATCTTTGTGCACTTTTTCAACAGATTGTTGAATATAACTTTTTTGAGTTTCATCGTCAATAGGACATCCAGCACAATCACTATGACCAGCAATAAAAATATGATCAGATTTATGTTTATTCATTGAAATTAAAACAACTTTATCTTTAATAGAATTTAAGTAATCCTCATTTATAATTTTATTAACAGGACCTGCATCTGTGATAGTATCAACATATTTGTAACGATAATTATTTCTAATATATTCATTTAGAATATGAATAAATCTACCATCCATACAACAAATTAAAGTACAAAACATATTTTTTCCTCCTTTTAAATTATCTCTGTATCAATTATAACAAAAAAAAGAAAAAAAATCTATTATTTTTTATTGGCTTTAAAAGTGTTAAAGTTGTAATGATGACCATTTTATGATACAATTATTTGTAACAATAGAAAAGTATTAATTGATATTAAAATATAGGAATGACTTTAGTTTTAAAAGTTTTAGAAATACAGAATTACTATGTTTTGAGAAAAAACAAATAGGAGATGAATAAAAATGGATGAGATAATAAAAAAAATAAATAGATTTTCTCAATTAGCGAGAGAAAGAGAATTGACAGAGGAAGAAAAGAAAGAGAGAGAAGAAGTTAGAAAAATTTATTTAGAGAATTTTAAAAGAAGTGTTAGAGGACATTTAGAAAGTATAAAAATTGTAAGAGTAGATGATGATGGAAATCCGATTAATGATGACGGAGAAATAATTGAACCAGAAGCGTAGTTTTTTTTTAATCAAAAGGTTTTATGCGTTATCCTCAATTAACGTAAATATTTAGATTAATTAAGGAATGATAAAATGAAATATGATTTGGTTTTATTCGATTTAGATGGAACGTTAGTGGATACTTCTAAAGCTATTGCGAAAGTCTTGAAATGTGCATTGGAAGAGCTGGGATTGAAAACATATACATTGGCAGAAAGTACAACGTTAATTGGTGGAGGTGTTTCTGGTTTAGTAGAAAAAATTTTAAAAAAAGAGAAATATCCTGAAACAGTTGTAAAAAAAGAAGACTTATTAGAAACAATTAGAAAGTATTACAAGTTGTATTATAATTATGATGTGAAATTATATGATGGTATTGATAGACTGTTAGATTTTTTGGAAGAAAATAGTATAAAAAAAGGGATTGTGACAAATAAGGATCATGTAGAAGCATTGAATACTGTAGAAAAAAATATGTCAAAATGGAATTTTGTAGAGATAATAGGTGCTAATGATGAAAAGCATCCTAAAAAGCCAAATCCTTATGGAGTTAATAAAATAGCTTCTGAAACTAACACGCCATTAAATAAGGTTTTATATGTTGGAGATATGATGGTAGATTTAAATACTGCTAAAAATTCAAATGTTGATATAGCTTATTGTAATTGGGGATTTGGGACAGTTATTAATGAAACTGGGATTCCTGAAGATATACGAGTTTCTAGTGTTGATGAGATAATTGAAAAAATCTTATGGAAGAGATTCAGAAATCAATGATTAATCGTAATGTTTGATTTTTTGAGAAGCTATTTGATAAGAAAAAAAGTAGGAGAAGGGTTTAGTGGATAAAATTATAAGAAATTTTGAAAATACTAAATATTATGGATATATGTTTTTTATTGAATATGAAGGAGTGAAATTTGAATCATTTGATGAAAATCCAAATAGAAAAAGTATAAAATCAGAATTTAGAAAATTGTTAAAAAAAAATGGAATAACGATTTATAAAGGGATTCAGCAAGCTGGAAGGACAGATGCAAAAGTTAATGCGAAAGAGAATGTTCTTTATATTAATTCAAAAGATTTTATTGAATTTTCTAAAATTAAATATAAAGAAGTAGAGGGATTGAAAATTTTAAAGATAGAAAAAACAATCCCTTTTTTGGAATTTCCAGAAATGATAGAGAAAAGATATTATATCTATAAGTATCCAGAAAATTTAATTAAAAATAATGATGAAACAATAAAGAATAATTGTGAAAAATTATCGGGGGAAAAGAATTTTAAAGACTTTACTTCGATGAAAGGGAAAAAGTTAAAAAATCATGTTAGAGAAATTTATGTGAAATATAAAGATAAGTCATTGTATTTTGAGGGAGATGGATTTTTACCACAGCAAGTACGAATAATGAGTAATTATATTCTTAATAATAGTAAAAAGCCATTGGATGGTGAGTATCTAACACTAGAAAAGGTTGATTTTTCGGATAAATTGAAAAATTTAATTTTAATGAAAATTGATAAAATAAATAATCTTGAAGAGTATTCAGAAGAATTGCTTTTAGATGAAAATGAAAATATAAAAAAAATAAAGTATATAGAAAAAAATAATTATTTTTTGATATTTTATGTTAATAGGCGTGATAAGGGAGAATTTATTGGAAAAAAAGGGAAGAATATTAAAAAATATAAACGGATTTTTGGAAGTATTATAATAAAAGAAATATAAATATTATGTAAAATCTAAGTTCAATAAAGTATAATAGTAATGTTAAATAATTTATAAAAAATATTGATTAACTAGGAGAATTAAAATGTATGCGATAAAAAAATTTTTGGAATATTTTAGACCAAAAGTAAATAAAGCGTTTCAAAATGAAGCGTTGAAAATTCTTAATGAAAAAGAAAAAAAGATTTTTTTAGAGATGTCAGAATACGATAAGTTCCATTGTTTGGAGGTTTATAAAAAGGTTAAAAGAACAAAATTGAAAAATAATGAAGTTTATTTAAAATTGGCACTTTTGCATGATTGTGGTAAGGAAAATGCTAATTTTTTGATTAGAGTGCTACATAAATTGGGTTTTAAAACATCATTGAAAGAGCATTCTCAAAATAGTTTTTTTAAATTAGAAAAAATTAATGGAGAATTGGCAAATTTAGCGAAGAATCATCATGTTAAAAGTTTTTCTGAGGATATGGATATTTTTCAGGAATGTGATGATGCTAGTTAAAATATAATTATAAGGAAATAAAAATTAGAAATGGAGAAAATAAAAGAAAATTTAGAAAGTAAAATTAGCTTTTGGGAAGACGAGGAAGCTATAAAGAAAAATGAGGAACAGATAGTTAAAGTTGAAGAGGATGACTCTGGAGAGAGAATTGATAGCTATTTGTCTAAGAAGATGGATTTGACTAGGACAAGAATTAAGCAATTAATTAAAGACGAAAATGTTTTGGTTAATGGGAAAAAGGCAAAACCAGCTTATAAAGTGGAAAGAGATGATGAGATATCAGTTATAATTCCAGAGTTAGAAGATATTGAGATAAATCCTGAAAATATTCCTATAAATATTGTTTATGAAGATAGCGATTTGGCAGTTATAAATAAATCAGCAGGAATGGTTGTTCATCCAGCACATGGACATCATTCGGGAACTTTGGTCAATGCCATTTTGTATCATATAAAAGATTTATCTGGAATAAATGGTGAGATTCGACCGGGTATTGTTCATAGGCTTGATAAAGATACAAGTGGACTTTTGATAGTTGCTAAAAATGATAAAGCTCATTTAAGTTTAGCTAAAATGTTCCAGGATAAAATAATAAAAAAGACATATTTAGCAATTTTAAAGGGGAAACTAAATAAAAATAGTGGAAGAATTGTTACGAAAATAGGACGAGATAAGAATGATAGAAAAAAAATGACTGTTCTAGATTCGTTAGAAAATGGGAAAACAGCGATATCAAATTTTAAAGTTTTGGATAAGAATGAAAAGTTTACATTGGTGAAAGTTCATATTGAGACTGGAAGAACTCATCAAATAAGAGTTCACATGAAATATTTGGGATATCCTATTTTGGGTGATAGTATTTATGGACGCTCAGATAGTGAAAAAAGACAAATGTTACATGCGTATAAACTTGAATTTTTACATCCAATTACGAATGTTCCTGTGGAATTTATTGGGGAATTACCAAAGGATTTTAAAAATGCTTTAAAAAAATGCAATTTGGAGTTTGATGAAAATATTGAAATCGTATAGATTTGGATTGAGGGGAAAATGACAAGAGAAAAATCGAAATTAAAAAAGAGAAATGAGGAATCTGAAATAGATTTGAAAAAATTTGATGAGGATTATCATAAAATAATTGTAGGAATTGATGAGGCGGGGAGAGGACCATTAGCGGGACCTGTTGTAGCGAGTGCGGTTATTGTAAAAGAGTATTTTGATGAATTAAAAGAGATTAATGATTCAAAGAAATTATCAGAAAAAAAACGAGAGAAGCTTTTTGATTTAATTAATGAGAAGTGTATAGTTGGAGTTGGAATTGCGTCAGAAAAAGAGATTGATGAGATTAATATTTTGAATGCGACTTTTTTAGCCATGCGTCGTGCGATTGAGAAAATTCAAGGGAAAACTGAATTTGATATTGTTCTAGTTGATGGAAATCATAAAATTCGAGAATATGAAGGGGAGCAAGAAGCCGTGATAAAAGGGGATGGAAAGTCACTTTCGATTGCGGCGGCATCTATTGTTGCGAAAGTAACTAGAGATAGAATGCTAGTTGAAGCTGCTAAGAAATATCCTGATTATAAGTTTGAGAAACATAAAGGATATGGAACAAAGTTGCATAGGGAAATATTGCTTGATAAAGGGCCTTCTGAGTATCATCGAAAAACGTTTTTAAAGAAAATTTTAGGGGAACAGAATTAGATTGAAATTGGTTTAAATGAGGTGTATTTTATGAAAAGTAAAAGGGAAATAGGATTTGAGTATGAAAAAATTGCAAAGAAATATCTCGAAGAAAATGGATTAACGTATGTTACAAGTAACTATTATTCAAAATTTGGAGAGATAGATTTAATATTTTTGGAAGAAACGACGGAAACATTGATTTTTGTGGAAGTTAAGTATAGAAAAAATGATAATCATGGAAATGCGTTAGAGATGGTTACCAAAAGTAAACAAAAGAAAATAATTTGTACATCGAATGTATATATTTTTAAAAATCAGTGGAATAAAAATATCAGATACGATATTGTTGGAATAGATGGTTTTTTAAAAAATATAAATTGGGTGAAAAATGCATTCTGAGGTGAAATATGAAAAATAATGAAAAGTGTCTGAAGTGCGGTTCTACTCTTTGCGAAATAAAAACAACAGTGTTACCGACAAAAAAAATGGGAGATACGAAAATTTCTTTAGATAAATTCTATTTAAAGATTTGTCAGAATTGTGGTTATAGTGAAATGTACTCAGCAAAAGTAATTGAAAAAAGTAAAAAAGCAGCTAAAACAACAGTTTGATGAAATAATATTTAATTTTAAAAATCTTTTGTTCAAAAATAAAGATATATTTTCAGGGGGAGAATTAGTTGAGTACGGAATTGTATCAAAAGAAACTAAAAAGCGACTTTTTGATACAAAAAATTTAAGAAGTTTGAATAATATCTATTATATTTGGGATTATACAGAGGATTTTAAAAAATTAATTTTTGCATATAAATATAAAAGAAATAAAGCTATTTCAAAATTAATAGCGGAATTAATAGAGGAAGAATTTAGGTTTATTTTAAAAAATGAAAAAATAGATATAGTTGTAAGCGTTCCTGTGAATAAAAAGCGGAAAAATGATAGAGGATACAATCAAGTGGATGAGATTCTTAATCAATTGAAAGTTAATTATGTTCAGTTAGAGCGTGTAAAAAATACTAAAAAAATGTCTGATTTATTGGATGAGAAATTGAGAGAACAAAATATTAAAGGTGCGTTTAAAGTGCAAAATAATATAGATTTTAAAAATAAAAATATATTGTTATTTGATGATATAATAACAACAGGTGCAACTTTAAAGGAAATAAAAAATAGTATTTTGGGAATGTATTCAAAAAATGAAGATAGAAAGAATATAAAAGTTACAGTTTTTTGTCTGGCGGCAGCTAGAGAAATTAAAGTAAATAAAGGAGAAATATGAGTTTGGTGAAATTAAAATTGATGGTGCTATGTTTTGTGATAGCTGGTTCAAGTATGTCATTTTCAAAAACAAAGAATGACAATCTTAATCAACTTAATCAAAATGTGACAAAAGTTAATGAAAAAAATATAAAAAGTGAGATTGCTAAAAATAATGATGAATCAACTTTAAAAGAAAATACACAAGGGAAAGACGATAATAAAAATGATAATTTAGAAGTAGATGGAAATTCTGAAGAACAGAGTGTCACTAAATACAGTCAAAGAAATGATGGAATTATTGATATAAGTGCTTTGGAACATAAGGAAACACCAGATTTCAGAATAGAAAATGGTTCTAAAACAAGAATTATTTTAAAAACTAAGAATAATGATATTTATTCAGCAGAAGTTGTATTTGATGGACAGAAAAAAATGATGCGAGGAATTGGGAATTATTCTGGAAAAGAAATCTTTGTAGCAGAAATTCCTAATATTCCAACGAGTTATTATTTTAAATTAACAGATGCAAAAACTAAATATTATTATGGAAGAAATACAACAAAAGATGAATCAGCAGTTCAAAAATTCCAATATACAAAATCGAAAAAATTGACATCGATTCCAAATTGGGCAAGAGGTTCTGTTGGGTATCAAATTTATATAGATTCATTTAGAAATGGAAATGTTGATAATGATCCGATTTTTAATGAGTTTGGAACAGGTATTTTTTCTGAACCAACAGGAGAATTAAGATCAGGAAGATCTAAAAAAGAATTGGTACTTGCATATTGGGGAGGTAATGATAAGCCAGAGTTTACATTGAGTGAATGGGACAGTAATTATGAAGATAAAAATGACTGGGAAGAAAATGTTTTAAATGGTGTACAAAATTATACGAGATATTACGGAGGAGATCTAGAAGGAATTGAAGAGAAATTAGACTACTTAAAAGATTTGGGAGTAGAGTATGTAATTTTATCATCACCATTTTATTCTTTGTCGAATCACAAATATGATACGATTTATTTTAACCATGTAGATCCTTATTTTGGTTCAATCGAACAAACTGGGACAATAAAAGCATTAGATATAAAAGGAAAAGTTCACAATGAAAATGGAGATATGGAATTAAATTTATTGACTTACAATCCTGAAACTGATAAAAACTTGTTGGATGAAAGTTTATTAGATACCAAAACATGGGTTTGGACAGATTCAGATTTACAATTAGCAAGTCTTTTGAAAAAGGCACATGCAAAGGGATTGAGAGTAGTAATAGAAGTGGCTCCAGATACTGTATCGAATAAATTTTTTGCAAGAAATGGTGGAAAATACTCAAATTGGTATTTGAAAGATACGGTTTTAGATTTATCGAATCCACAAGTTAGAAATTATATCGAAAATTCATTGAAAAAATGGGTGTTAGGACCAGATGAAACATTCAAACAAAATGTTTATGATGATGGTATTGATGGAATTAGATATGTGTATTACGATGATAAAAATAAGGAATATATTGCTGATATAACAGAAAATTTGAAAAAATATAAACCAGATTTATTGATTACGGGAGAATTTTCGAATAGTTTTACAAAAGATATAGAAGAAGGCGTGTATGATAGTGGAGCAGATTATAATATCGTAAATAATGTTATTAAATATATGGTTAATAACAATATAAATTATAAAATTGGAGATGTAGAATTTGCAAGTAAATTAAATGAAATTTACAATAAATATGCAAATGAACGATTTAATGCGACACAAGTATTTTTTGACTCATTAGATACTGATAGAATTTTTAGTGGGATAATAAATCCTAATAGAGTATATGATAGAAATAATCAGTCGAATCAAGGATATTTGAATATAAGACCAGATATCTATGATCCTTTAGCAGTTAGTAAATTGAAAAAAATAATAGGTGTTCATTTGACATTGCCTGCAACGCCTGTAATTTATTATGGAGATGAAAAAGGAATGTGGGGAGCAGATTCTCCAAGAAATAGAAAACCTATGCTTTGGGATGATTATGCACCTTATGAAAATGAAACTGACCAAATTACAAAATATTCTATAGATAATTTAAGAAAATTATCAAATGAGATTCAAATTGACGAGGTTCAAAAAAAGATCTCGTATCCTGTAAAAAGTAATTCAGAAATCGAAAATTATTATAAATCATTATTATCAATCAGAAAAAAACATCGAGAATTATTTAGAAATGGAACTTTTAGAGTATTGGAAGTTTATGGAGATCCTAAAATGAAATCTAGAACTGATGCAGATATTAATCAATATTTAAGTGAGGAAAAAAGAAAGGCCCAAACTTATAGAAATCTAACTATAAATCCTGAATGGCCCAACCTTGATTTTTTATCTTATGAGATTGCCAGTGGAAATGAATCTATGATTGTTGTAGTAAATAATAGTTCAAGTAGTTATCCTGTATTTTTACAAGTTCCTAAGTTATTTGGATTTTACAAAAATGAATTAAATCCAAAAGAAAATTATTCTATTTCAGATAGAAAAATAAAACTTACTTTGAAACCAAATGAAGTGAAAGTATTGTATAGTAATGATAAAAATATGTTTGATTCATTTAAAAAGAAAAATTAATTTAAATTTAAAAATAGCTCACCTTAGACGATGAGCTATTTTTATGTGAAAAATATATAAATTATTTACTAACTTTTAATACAATTTTTTCTTTAGCATCTTTTATAATTTCATTAATTTCATTTCTTGAAATATTGTCAGCTAAAATAATGTAGAAGTTTTCTACTTCGTTTGTAACTTCAAAAGGTGAGCTATTAATGTCAAAATCTTTAGAAACTCTGATATAATAAGAATCTTTTGTAGTATTAGAATCTACAATTTCAAATACTTTTGTTGAATTAAAGAAATAATCAGATTCAATATGATTTCTAGTAGTAATTTTAACAATGTCAGCAACTACAGCTGAAGCAGTTGGATCCATTCCAGCACCTTGTCCGTAAAATAAAGTTTTATCTGTATAAGAACCAGTAGTTTCAATTGCGTTATAAACATCGTCAACTTTTGCTAAAATTTCTCCATTTGAAATTAAAACGGGTTCTACAGAAATTTGAGCAGAAGTTTCTGTCAATAATTTTGAGCTAGCAATCAACTTAATAGTAGAATTTAATTGATTCGCAGCAGCAATATCAACAGTTGTAATATCTCTAATACCAGATAACTGCATATCTTTAAATTTAATAGATCCTCCATAAGCAAGAGAAGCCAAAATATTTATTTTATGACCAGCATCAATTCCATCAACATCATAAGTTGGGTCAGCTTCAGCATATCCTTTTTCTGATGCTAATTTTAATGCTTCATCAAATGACAAATGTTCTTCTTTCATTTTAGTCAAAATATAGTTAGAAGTACCATTCATTATTCCTCTAATATCAGTAATAGTATTAGCAACTAAACTTTCCATTAGTGGCGTAACAATAGGTATTCCTCCACCAACAGCTGCTTCAAATAAGAATGAAACGCCATTTTCTTTAGCAATATGAAATAATTCTACACCATGTTTAGCTATTAATGCTTTATTAGCAGTAACAACACTTTTTTTAGCTTTAAAAGATTCAGTAATAATAGTTTTTGCAATAGTTTCTCCACCAATCAATTCAACAACTATTTTTACTTCTGGATCTGCCAGTATTTTTTTATAATCATTTATTAAAATTGATTTATCAAAATCAAAAGAAAAATTTCTGTCTGTATTCAAGTCACAAGCATATTTTACTTCAATATCAGCTCTCGATTTTTCAAAGATGCTTTCTTTTTCTGCTGTAAGTACTTTAAGAACTCCTTCTCCAACAGTTCCTAAACCAATAATTCCTATTTTCATTTTATATCTCCTAACAAATTATGAATATTTTTAATAATCTTTTTCAAGATTAGTTTTCTAAAAATTTACTATGCAATGCTCTAACTGCTTTTTCAACATCACTTTCTTTAATAATGCATGAAACATTTATTTCTGAACAAGAAATCATATCGATATTTATATTATTTTCTGCAAGTGTATCAAAAATTTCAGCTGTTGTTTCATAATGAGTTTTTAATCCAATCCCAATTACAGAAACTTTTGCGATTTTTTCTTCAAAAGTAACGCCTTCAGCACCTAAGTCCTTTTTCAATTTTTCAGAAATTCTCACAGCTTCTAATAAATCATCTGATTTTACTGTGTATGAAATATTGTTAAGTTCTTTATTAATACTAGAACTTTGTAAAATAATATCTGTATTGATTTTAGATTTTGCAAGAGTAGAAAATACTTTTGCTGCAATTCCTGGTTTATCAGGTAATCCAGAAAGAGTGATTTTTCCTTCGTTTTTAGATGATGTAACTCCAATAATTTTAGCTTTTTCCATTGATTTTTCTCCTTCACTTTCTACAATTGTCCCTAATGAATCATCAAATGATGAACGTAAATGTATTTTTATTCCATATTTTGCAGCGATCTCAACCGATCTAGGATGCAACACTTTTGCCCCTGAAGCCGCTAATTCTAACATTTCTTTATATGAAATGCTTTCCAATTTTCTTGCATTACTAACAATTCTTGGATCTGCTGTGTATACACCGTCTACATCAGTATATATTTCAACTTCATCGGCTGATAAAGCAGCTCCCAGAGCAACAGCAGTAGTATCTGAACCACCACGTCCAAGAGTAGTAATTTCATTATTTTTTGTAATCCCTTGGAATCCAGCAAAAACAACTACATTCCCTTTAGATAAGTTTTCTTTTATAACATCAGTGTCAATGTTCAAAATTTGAGCTTTTGTATGAGCATCAGTAGTATTAAAGTTTACTTGAAAAGCATTTAATGATATTGCTTTTCCCCCTAATTCCTCAATAGCAATTGCAAGTGAAGCAATTGAAATTTGTTCTCCAGAAGTAAGAAGCATATCTAACTCTCTTTTATTAGGTGTATCGGAAAGCTCATAAGCTCTTTTAATCAAAGAATCAGTAGTCCCAGCAGGAGCTGAAACAACAACGATAACATCGTTTCCTTCATTTTTATATTTTAGAACTCTTTTGGCAACTTCTGTAACTCTTTCTGCATTTGCAACAGAAGTACCACCGTATTTTTGTATAATTAATGCCATTGTATACTATTTCTCTCCTTACATTTTAAATTTAGGCTTATAAAGCCTATTTTCAAATATATAAATATTATACCTTATATAATATACTATTTTCTAGTATAATTCAATATATATTACTAATAAAGTTGAGTTTTAAGTATATATATTTATAAAGATTAATATATATATAATAAATGGTTATAAGTATTTATTATATATATTGAAAAAAAACGTTAATAAAAAGGCATAAAATATTAAAATATATAACTTTTAGGACAAAAATTATAATATTTTTTAAAAATAAATAAAAAAAAGTTTTTATTTTTAAAAAAATATGGTATAATAATAACAGATAGCCAAAAACAAAAATAATGTAACAAAAATATATAAAGTAATTTATAAAGTAATTTGTAACAAGATGTTTGAGGTATAAATTTTTAGGAGGTAATACTTTGTTAGGTAAAGTAAAATGGTTTAACGACAAAAAAGGATTCGGATTTATTTCAGGAGAAGATGGAAATGATTATTTCTTACATTTCTCAAAAATAAACAAAGAAGGGTTCAAAACTGTTAGCGAAGGTGAAGAAGTAACTTTTGATGTAGAAGAAGGAGAAAAAGGACCTCAAGCAACAAATGTAGTTAGTTCTCAAAATTAATTTTTAAAAAATTTAGGGGCTGTCTCAAAATGGTTAAAATTTTGAGTTCAGCTTCTATTTTTTTGTTCA
>CAURGH010000013.1:0-51052 GCA_963524305.1 uncultured Leptotrichia sp.
AATTTATTTTTTATTATATTTTTCGTTCAATGCTTTTAAAATAGCAAATGTTTCAACATCCATTTCTCCACTATAATTTGATGGTCTAAAATGGTGTTGGAATACCTTTATTACATTTTTAGTCTGTTTGTCCCAAGTTCCAGTTATACTTATACCGTATCCAAATTTGTTTAACTCTCTTTGAATTTCAGAAACAGGCATCATACTCAATTTAGTCGAATATTCTCTTTCATAATTATTTTTAGTGTCATTATCATACCACATTCCGATATTATATTTTGTATACAATTCTTTCCAAGGGAATAATGGACCTGGATCAGATTTTCTTTGTGGTGCAATGTCTGAATGTCCTAAAATATTCGTTGCAGGAATTTCGTATTTATCAGCTAAATATTTAACTAAAACAGCAACTTCCTTTATTTGAAAATCTTTATATGGCACAAATGTTCCACTGACATCTCCACCATTTACAATTTCAATTCCAACTGAAGTGTCATTTAAATTGTTTCTTCCTTTCCAATCACTAACTCCAGCATGCCAGGCTCTTTTATTTTCATCTACTAATGAGTAAACAGGTTCTGATTTATCGTCTGAAACCATATAGTGTGCACTTACTTCATTTTTTGTCAAAGTTTTTAACGATGAATCTCTATTCCCCGCTGTATAGTGTAAAATTATAAATTTCTGTCTATAATCTTGACCTTGTGAATTATATGAAGTATCTACTCTAATCGTTCCAGCTGAATTTGAAATTGTTTCAGATCTTCTGTTTGGATTAGCTGGAATTGTTGTTTCACCTCTGCTATTGTTGCTATTGCTTCCATCACTGTATCCACCACCGTTATCTATTACAATTTCAACTGGTTTTTTAACGTCTTTCGAGACATCACTGTTATTCGCGTAAGAAAAACTTGATATAACCAATGTCGCAAATAATAAAAATAACTTGTTTTTTCTCATTACTATCTTTCCTCCTATAATTTATTTTTATTAGTTCTTTTTAATAATGCTCATAATCATATACTTTATTATATCATAAAAAAAAAAATTTCAAAAGTATAAAATCTTTTATTTTAAATTAGATTTTATATTATACTTATTATCTATTATCTATCATTTCAAACAAAAAAGAACAGTAAAACCTAAGCTATACTGCTCTTTTTTTGGAATCTAAATACTTATATAAGATATTTATTTGAAAAAGTATTCTGCTTTTCTAAAATAAAAATACTTATACATAAAATATTTCTTTAGTAGAATATTTAAACTTTTATTATATTAATAAATTGCTCTGAATCCAATTCCACCTCTGACATTATTTCCCTTAGTATCGTATCCAGCATTTACTGTAACACCAAATCTTGTATTATCAATTCCAATATTTAGATCAAATTTCCCATTTCCACGTCTATCTTCTTTTTCTCCTCTAATTCCAAACCAGTCAGCATTCGTGTATCTTACTCTTGCTTCATTGTTCACATTTCCAACTTTTCCAAGCTCATTTTCATAAGCTGCAGTAAGTCCAACTGACAAGTTAGTTTTCACAGCCATTGGCTGAACATATTTAAATTCTATTCCAGCTTCTGGTTTTACTGAAAAATAGTCGTTTCCTTTTACTTCTAATCTTACTTCTCCATCATCTTCTTTGATGTTGCTAAATCTTCCGTATTCCATTTTTAAAGCTCCGTATGGTCTTAAATGTGTTCTTTCGCTCATTCTAATGTCATATCCTAAATCTGTTTTGAACGCCGCTCCATAAGACGTATAGTCTGACTTAGCATTAAATATATCATCAACTACTAAAAATCTACGTTTCATTTCATTTTTACCTAAGAACACATCTCCAGCAACTGTCCATCTAAGTGAACCGTTGTGATCTGTATATGGCGACATTGTCTTGAAGATACCAGCTTTTAGCATAGTTTGATTTTCTCTTGATTTTCCTATATCTTTGAATTTGAAACTATTATTTACTGCTCCAGCATACCATCCGCTTGAGTTCCCTAACTTAACAGTTTCATTTTCATGAACATAAGCTACTCCATAAGAATCACTTGTATAATCTATTATTCCTGCCGTATCTGTTTTGTATTCATTTTTCATACCAAATACTTTGATTTTGTTATTGTCTTTTGTAGGAGTTCTCCATTCGTTACGCAAATGTTTAAATTCCTTATCTAGAAGTCCTCCTGTTTCATTAATTCTCTGCTGTACATTTGCATACTGATGTCCCATCATTTCATCAAAGGCTTGATAAAGAAGTACTTCCTCATTATTTCCAATGCTGTTTAATTTTTGGAATAATTGATTTTCTCTGCTTCCAAGTGCTTCTACTCCATATCTTTGTTCCAGTCCATCTGCAAAGTTATAAGTATCCGTTTTATTTACAGGTGTTTCATTTGTTCCTGCCCACTCAGTATAAGGAATTTTTGCCATGTAGGCATTTTGTATTGTTCCGTCTGTCTGATTTTGTGCAACACTCGCCATCCAAGTCAATGAACCAGAATAAATACTCCACTTTTCTATTTGAGGATTAGTTAAAATCATTTGATTGTATGGTGCAAGTATTTGAGGACTTACTTGAATATATTTACCTGTTGTATTTTGAGCAGCCTCATTTCCTATAATTAAATCAGCCTTTCTCAATGAACTTAACTCGCTTAATCCTGTTATTGGTCTTGTAAATCTTTTATTTGAAGTATCTATGTACATTCCAATTGTTGAAACTTCCATCGGTTTAAATTCTTCTGCTGAACTTGTAGCCAATTCAGGAATTACTGGAGTCCCGTTAACACTTATTGTAGCTGTAGTTGATCCTATTGGTGCATGTATTTTTACACCACCCATATCTTTACCTAAAGCCTGTCCTTCACTTGGAATTACTTTATCTCTAGCTCCAACTCCTGTTATATTCAATGTTCCATAGTTTTTAATTATTCCTATATTTCTACCTGTTGCGTTCCCTTTAGCTGCCAATCCCACTGCTTCTTCTGCATTAATCTCAATAGTTCCATTATTTTCTATTGTTGACCCGTTTTTAACTACTACTCCTATAACTCTTTTTAATCCTGAACCATTTGACTGAATAGTTCCATTATTTATTCCGTAAGCTCCATTATCAAGATACATTCCTACCGTGTTACTTGCATTAAGGTTAATAACTCCGTTATTCGTTACTGTTGTTCCACTTTCTGTTCCATACATTCCAATACTGTTTTCACCATTTACATTAATCGTTCCTGAATTTAATATATTTCCTGTATAAGCTGGGGCTAAAGCATCTCCATAATATCCTGCCGCCATTCCTATCGCATAGTAATTATCAGCTGGATTAGGATTTCCAACACTTGAAGCTCCTACTGTTATTGATGCACCATTACTGTTTGAAGCAGTTCCGCCATTTATACTGTAAATTCCAACATTTCCTACTCCCGAACCATAATTAATATTAGCGTTATTTATTACAGTTCCTGCTGAATAAAGTCCATAGTTCTTTGAACCTGTTGAAGTTAACTGGCTATTATTTACTACAGTTCCTGCCGCATCTTTTGAGAATACGAAAACAGTGTTATCTCCAACATTTGAAACATTGGCATTACTTATTACTGTATTTCCAGTTCCTTCATTAATAAATCCATACGAACTGTTACCGATTGTCATTTGAGAACCTGCATCAGCTTTTATCAGATTACCTGTTCCTCTTGTATACACACCGATAGCTTCATTTTCTCCCACTGTAATTACAGAAGTTCCTGTAAGAGTTACATCTCCACCTGTACTAAGTATACCTTTACCTTTATCCCCCATAGTCAATGTTCCACTATTGATAACATTTGCACCATCAGAATAAATTCCGTAGGCTTTCCCACTTCTATCTGTTATTGTTCCTGTATTTGTAAGAGTTCCTCCTGTTGTATAAATTCCAACTATTCCTTTATCACTGCTAGTATTTACTATATCTACATCTGTTGTATTTGTAGCTGTGCTGTCATATAGAATACCTGTTCCAGATTCATTTGCTGAACCTGTATATTTTATTTCAAAAGTGTTTCCATTTGGATTTATGAAAGAACCATTTCTAACATAAATTCCTGCTCCTTTATCCTTGATTTCCACTCCAGTATTTGAAGTAAAATTCACTTTACTTTGAGTTCCACTTGCATAAACTCCTATTCCGTTAGTTCCCACTGTAATATCTGAACTTCCTGTTCCTCCAAGATTAATGATATTTCCAGCTCCCTCTGACACAATTCCGACAGCTTTATCTCCTGTCATTACTATTTTTCCATTATTTGTAATAACTCCGTTTTCTGTTGTCAGTAGTCCTGTTCCTGCAAGGTCATTTGTATTTCCATACAATCCAATTGAACTGTCCCCTGCAACTGTTACAGTACCGTTATTAGTTATTTCTAAAACTTTATCAGCTGTTGTTAATGTACCATTTGAAATTTTATCATCTGTTCCATAAGGTTTTAATGCTGAAGCAGAAGCAAACCCTGCCATACCTATTCCATTTAAAGTTATATTTACATCAGCATTATTTGTAAGGGTACTTCCATTTACTCCATAAGCTCCTATTCCTTTATCAACATTTATCGTACTATTGTTGTTTACATAACCAAAACTTGTGGATAATGCTGTCGTGCTTGAGGGAGTTCCTCCTGTTATGTTAACAGTTCCATTATTAGTATATCCAGTTGTTGCATTTGTTAGAACACCGTCGTGGGAAGCCATTGACAGTCCTTTTCCTGTTGCAGAACTTACAGTAACTCCACTTGCAATAGTAAATTTCTCATTTGAAAGTCCTATTTTTGTGTTAAATTCATCAGTATTATCATCTAAATCCTGATTATTATTCAGATTAAATATACCATCTATGTAGTATATCTTATAATCATGGTTATTTGTATTCAATGCTGCAAGCTGCATGTCATTTTTTATGTTTGTAGTCCCTGTTGTACCGCTAGTCCAGTTAGTTGTATCTCCATGGTATGTACGAAGTACAGCTTTATCTCCAGTAAGATTTACAGTTACATTATTCATTCCAAGATATTTGGCAGTAGAAGAAGTATTTCCGCCATCATAATTAGTTGCATCTGTTCCTGGCATAAGTATTCCATCTGCCATATTTATTGTAGTAGCACCTTTGAATTCAATCTTTGAAGAGCTGTCTGCATAAAATGGTGTAGATCTTGAATGATCAGCAGTTGCTGTTCCAGCTGTTACCACATCTGAAGTCGTTGCTTTATCTTCATGATAGATTGTTCCTCCGCTGAAGTTAACTTTTCCGCCATCAACTGCCGCCAACGCTCCATTTTCTCCAGTTTGAATCTTATTAGCCGTACCATTGTTAACATTTACAACTGAACCAGTTCCAGAGGCAAATCCTGCCATACCGCTTATTTTAATACTTCCATCTTCTATATTAACAGTTCCCCCAGATGTTCCAGTTGCCGTTTTTGTAGCTAGACCTGCAATATTCTCAAACTTGTTCTGAGTAGCATTTTTATCTATTGCTTCAATATTTCCATGAATATTAACAGTTCCTTCATCTCGTGCAAATCCAATTATTGATTTGTAATTCACTGCTTCTGTAGTTGTAGGATTTGCCTGTGTTCCAGCATTTACAATACCCTTATTGTCACCCATATAGGCAATTCCTTCTTTTGAAGCTAATACCACATTAGGATAAACATTTACTTCAGAAGGCAATCCTTGTAATTTTGCCGCTGTTGTAGCAGTTGCATCTGTTAATGCTTTTCTTGCTCCACCAGCATCTATAGCCCTCGCATCTGCATCATTTTTAGCTATTCTTGTATCATCATCTCCATATCTATGTTTTAACTGATCCCAAGTTCCTTCCGAATACGCAACTATAGTTCCTGTTGAAGCATCTGCTTCAAGAGTACTTGCACCATTGATACCATCAGTTATATCTGTACTTTGCCCTATGATATGGTAGTTAGAAGTATTTTTACCTACATCTATTACTGTTCCTTGCTTTGATAATACCATAATTCCATTTTTAGAATAATTTCCAAATCTAATATCAAGTTTTGCTACTTCTAAATTATGTATAGGATCCTTTGAAAAATCATTACCATTTGCATAACCATATGATGGTGCAAGTCTAGTTGTATCTAGTCGTAATGATGTCCCATCCCATTTTTGGAAAAACCATCTCGCCCAAGCAGGATCAGTTTTATGGGCATTTATTTCAGCTGCAGTTGGTGTAGGACCTTCCATTATATCTCCTCTTGCAACTATTCCAACTCTTTGACCACTTTCTGAGAAAATTCCTACAGCTCCATCAACTGTTTTATCAGTATAACCTGTATTTGTTAAATTTCCTTCTGCTGTTTGCTGATTCTGGTTGTCTATTGTTAATTTTTCTCCAACTTTTGCAGAAAAATCTATTTCCCCTTGATATACTCCTATATGAGCTGCCTTATTATTATAGCCATACAGACTTTCTATTTCGTTTGGAGCCTCCATATGTACCTTAGCTATATCTCCTTTAATTCTACTACCAAAATACATACCTATATTTTCGTCCCCATATAGTTTAATATTTGATAATTTTATCATATTTGTATTGTGAAGATATCCTGCTCCTGTTGGATTTACAAGTTTTGATAAAGTTGGAGCATAAGAAAAACTTGAATATACTATGTTTGAAGCTCCATCTGATTGTATTAAACCATCATTTTGCCAATGTTTCATATATGACATTCCTGTTGTTAAATAAACAGAGTTATTTCTTCCATACATATTTACATTAGCTTTTCCAGAAAATCCTCCAGCTAAAACACGCCATTCTCTTGCAACTCCGTCAGCTCCTATAACCCAATACTTATATGTGTATCTAGCAACTGGCATATTATAGAATCCCATATTATCACTATTATACATATTTACTGTTACATTATCTAAATCTAGTATTCCATGTCTCCAAGTTTCATTGGTCATTGCCCCTGCTCTTCCATATAGGTTAAATACTAAATTTTTAAATTTTAGATTATTTAATGCATGAACTCCAACAACACCTTCATCTGGAATACCATGTCCATGCCCGTCATTATATGCTCTTTGTCCACTATCAGATAGTCCCAAATGTGCTCTAGTATTACTGTCATCATAGGTATCAGTAGGATAATGTCCTCTTAAATAGAAAGTATTATTTGTCATTTTATCTGCATCAGTTTGCCTATCTATATAGTAAGCATTAGTATATCTATTATTTTCATTTCTTATAAGAGTACCTTCAAGTTGTCTACCGTTATATGATCCTGTCATTGCTGCAGGAGTAGGATTTCTATTATCTATATTCCCTATTAAAGAAGCGGGATCTATTCCTGAATAAATAGAAATATTATCTTTAAGCTCTCTATGACTCCATCTACTATCAAAATAAAATCCTGTAAATGGTTCCGCATTAGGTTTTGCAATACTAACTGTTTTAGTAGGAGTATTTGGTGTAGGCACTTTTATTGCTGGAACTTCTATTCCATTAACTGTCATTACCTGCAACTGAGGCGGTCTTATTCCTAAATCTGGAATTTCTATTTGTACAGTTTTTGGTTTTATCGAAGCATCAACATTTATTTCCAAAATTGGTTCCTGTGCTGGAATATTGCTTATAAGCCCATAAGTTGAATGAAGTCCGTTTCTTTCATTTGTTGAAGCTCTATTTATATTTTTGCTTAGTTTTAGATTTTTATAATTTTTGCTTAGCGGTGATGTGTATCTTTCAAATGTGTTTGAACTTCTTTCATAGACTCCTTCATATGAATATTTTTCGGACTTATCTCCTCTTCCTTTATATGTACTGTTCCATTTATTACTAAATCCATTTATTCCATATTGCCATGAACTCCAAGGTGATTTTACCACATGATCTCCCTGTTCCATAAGCTGAATAAGTTCCATGTTTGCATTCTTCATAAGTTTGTTATTTTCTTTTTTGACTTCCTTGACTTGGCTATTAAAATCTTCCATTGATGCAGAGATGATCTGTTTTTGATTTTCAATGCTCCTATCCTTTTCAGCAGAAAACAAATTATTTGAAATATTTACTCCTCCTGTGATTAGAAAAGTAATTAATGCCGAATCAGTATACCTGAAATCTCGATATTTCTTTGCGAGTGTACATAAATCTTTTTTTAATTTCATTAGATTATTCGTCATCTTAAATCTCTCCTTTTAATTATATTATAATCTTTATTTTTTATGACTTACTATTTTTTTGATTTTTTATTTAATTTTAAAATATTAAAATTCTGAATAATTGTATTTTATACCACTAGGTATTATAACACAATAAAAAGAATTTTCAAGACAAAATTTTAAGATTTTTTATAAATTTAAAAAATAATAATGAAAGTAGAACAAAAGGTATAAACTCCAAAAAAAGAACAGTAAAATTCAAATTTCACTGCTCTTTCTTTCATTTCAAAAATCTTAGTAAATCGCTCTAAATCCAATACCTCCACGAACATTATTTCCTTTAGTATCATATCCAGCATTTACTGTCACACCAAATCTTGTATTGTCAACTCCGACATTTAAGTCAAATTTACCATTTCCTCTTCTGTCGTCTTTTTCTCCTCTAATTCCAAACCAGTCAGCATTCGTATATCTAACTCTTGCTTCGTTCTTACCGTTTGCAACTCTTCCTAATTCATTTTCATATGCGGCTGACAATCCAACAGATAACTGAGTCTTAACTGCCATTGGCTGAACATATTTAAATTCAACTCCAACTTCAGGTTTTACTGAGAAGTAGTCGTTTCCTTTTACTTCCAATCTTACTTCTCCGTCATCTTCCTTGATATTGCTAAATCTTCCATATTCCATTTTTAAAGATCCATAAGGTCTTAAATGTGTTCTTTCGCTCATTCTTATATCGTATCCCAAATCTGTTTTGAATGCAGCTCCATAAGAAGTATAGTATGACTTATCGCTAAATATATCGTCTACTACAAGGAATCTACGTTTCATTTCATTTTTTCCTGCAAAAATATCTCCTGCAACTGTCCATCTCAATGAACCGTTGTAATCAGTATAAGGTGACATTGTTTTAAATATACCTGCTTTTACCATAGTTTGATTTTCTCTAGATTTTCCAATATCTTTGAACTTAAATCTATTGTTAACTGCTCCAGCATACCATCCACTAGAATTTCCTAATTTTAGAGTTTCTTTTTCATGAACATATGCTATTCCGTAAGCATCACTTGTATAATTTATTATTCCTGCAGTATCAGTATTGTATTCATTTCTCATTCCAAATACTTTAATCTTGTTATTATCTTTTGAAGGATTTCTCCAGTCATTACGTAAATATGAAAATTCTTTATCTAGCAAGTTTCCTGTTTCATTAATTCTTTGTTGCAAGTTTCCATATTGGTGTCCCATCATTTCGTCTGTTGCTTGATAGAATAATATCTTTTCATTTTTACCAATTCCATTTAATTTTTGGAATAATTGATTTTCTCTTGTTCCAAGTGCTTCCACGCCATATCTTTGTTCCAATCCATCAAGGAAATTATAAGTATCTGTACCGTTTACAGGTGTACCTTCATTACCTGCAAATGCTGTATAAGGTATTTTAGCTAAATATACATTTCCTATTTCTCCTGTACTTTGATCTATTGTAGCTGTTGAAATCCATGTTGCTGAACCTGAATAAATATCCCATTTTGTAATTTGAGGATTAGCGGCTATTGCATCATTATATGGTTTCAATATTCCTTGATCCACTTTTATGTATTTGCTTTGAGTATTCATTGCAGCTTCTGATCCAATTATTAAATCTGCTTTTTGAACTTTTATTGCACTCAATCCATTAATAGGATTTGTTCCTCTCAATGTATCAACATACATTCCTATGCTTGATGTCATAGCATCTACATTTTCAGCTGTTTTAGGAACAACTGTTGGATTTACAATGTTTCCAAATGGATCGATTATTTGAGCTTCTGTTGCTCCAGCGGCAGCTACTATATGAACTCCACCTACGCTTTTTCCTGTTGCTTTTCCTCCTGGCACAAATTCTTTTTCAGCTCCACCTGTTACAGTAAAGTTACCATAGTTTTTAATTACACCTCCACTTGTTCTAAAGAAAGCATAACCTTCATCTGAATTTATTATAACATTACCATAGTTAGTAAATTCAGAATTTTTTCTTACAACTACTCCTACAGCTTTTTTAGGAGCTCCTACAGTTGTTATTGTTCCGTAGTTAAATCCTTTTGCTCCTTCGTCAAGATAGATACCCATAGCTCCATCAGCTTCAAGGTTTATTGTTGCTCCTGAACCTGGTGCAGTACCGTTATATACAGTTGTTCCAACACCTGTTCCATACATACCTAAGCTATTTTTACCTTTTACATTTATTGTACCTTCATTGACAATATTTCCAGTATATGCTGGTGTCGTAGCATCTCCTGCATATCCTGCTGCCATACCTATTGAATATCTTGAGTTTGGAACATCAGAATCACCTACTGTTATTGTTCCACCAATATTTTTAGCAGTACCTCCATTTATACTGTATATTCCTACATTTCCTATTCCATTTCTTAAATCCATATCAGCATAGTTATTAACTGTTCCAGCAGAATATATTCCATAGTTATCTCCTGAAGTACCAATTGCTGTAAGTTTTGTATAATTATCAACTGTTCCAGTATTATCTCTCGAATAAACATATATTGAGCTGTCATTTAAGTCAACGTTGTTTATATTAGATATAATATGGTTTCCTTGACCTACATTAGAGAATCCAAACGAATCAGCACCTATAATCATATTTGATCCGGCACCTGCTGTTACTGTCTGTCCGTTTCCAGCTGTATATACTCCTACTCCTGAATTTGATCCAACTGACACTGTTCCAGAATTCAAGTTAATGTTTCCACCTTGAGAATAAATTGCTGTTCCTTGTGATCCAGCTGTAATATTTCCATTATTAGTAACACCGTATCCATAGATTCCTACTGCATTATCTCCTACTGCAATATTTCCTGAATTTGTTATATCGTTATTTGTCTTAGCGTATATTCCTATGTTTGGATTATTTGGATTAGAGGCATTTCCTAATGTTATATTTCCACTATTATTTACATTTGTATTTTCTGAAATAATACCAAAGTCTTTTTCTGTTGACGATCCTGTTATTGAACCGCTATTAGTAAATGTTCCTCCACCATTTGCAAATATTCCTATAAGTCCTCCTGTAGTTCCTGTACTATTTACAAGATTTACATTTGTACCATTTGTACTATTTGCAACATTGTATATAATTCCCATTCCTCTTCCTGTATTGCTTCCAGAATATTTATATTCCAATGTTGATGATGTTGGCAATGTTGAATTTCCTGTTAAGTAAATTCCTACTCCTCCATCTTTTGTTTCAATTCCGTAATTACCATTCAAATTAACAGTAGAATTTTGAGCATAGATTCCAATACCATTTGCTCCAACCTTAATATCTGATGATCCTGTTCCTGTAACATTTATGATTCCTCCACTTCCTGAATTTGAAGAATCTGTTACAGCTATACCTACTCCTCCATCTCCAAGTGAAAGTGGTTTACTATTAGTAACTGTTATTTCATTCAATGCTACACCTTTGTTATCATCTGCAAATATTCCTATTCCATTATTTCCAGCAACATTGATTGCACCGTCATTTATTATTTCTACAGCTTTTCCAGCGGCTCCTGCATCTTTTCCGTATGCTTGTGGTGTTGATCCTGTAGCCATTCCTACTATTCCATATCCAGAATCTGTGATATTTATAGTTCCTGAAGAAGTATTTTCAAGTTTACTTCCATTCGTTCCATACATTCCTACACCTTTATCAAGGTTTATTGTTCCTTTATTTGTAATTGTACCATAGCTTACATTTGTTGCAGCTTTGCTTAATGAACTTCCTGTTATGTTAATTGTTCCTTGGTTGTCGTATCCAGAATCAGCATTAGTTGAAGCTGTTGTTGATGATGCCATTGCAAGTCCTGTTCCTGTTGTAGAGTAAACTGTCACTCCTGGATTTATTGTAACTTTTTCTCTTACAAGATGAACGTTATCAAATGTATCTGCAGCAGTGGCATTTCCTAACTGTGCGTTTCCAGCTATTATGAAAGTTCCGTCTGAATAATATGCTTTATATCTTGAAGGATCAGCAGTAATGCTTCCAAATTTTGTAGTATTCATAACATCAGTTGCAAGGCTTCCAGAGTTTGTCCATGTTACAGTTGGTCCTCCAACTGTATTTTTGATAATCTTGGCATCTCCTGTTACTGTTAAATGAACATTACTCATACCGTTATACTTTCTAGTAGTACCTGATGTTGCTGCATAGTCATTGGCATCTCCCACAAGTATAGTTCCTTTACTCATATTAATATTAGTTGGTCCTGTAATATTAACTTTTGAAGTTGCATCAGCATAGAATGGAGTCGTATTGTCTACACCATTACTTCCAATATTTATGCTTCCTCCTCCAAATTGAACTTTTCCTCCATTTATTGCAGCTATTCCTGCACTATCTCCTGTATTTATAGTACTTGCTGAACCATTAATTTCAACTTCTCCACCTTTAGCCAAAGCTCCAAGTCCATTTATTGTAGCATTTCCACTAACAGTAACTTTTGAACCAGTACCATCAGCATAAGCTCCTATATTTTTATTCTTTTCTAAAGCTGTAGTTGCATCATTTGCCGCCCATTCATCTTTAGCTTCTATGTTTCCTGTAATTGCTATATCTCCTCCATCTTTTGAATATGCAATTACTGAACCATATCCATATGCTTTTGTATTTTTAGCAGTTATTTTACCTCCATCTGCCACATAGGCAACTGGATTAAATTTAGTACCATTTACTTCAGCATATTTAGCTGACATTTCAACAGGAACACCAAAATTAATTTCAGATTTTTCATTTTGAAGAACTCCTATAGTAGCTGGTGACATTCCTGATACTCCTGAGATTCTTCCCATACGTGTATCTGAATCTCCCCATTTACCTTTTGCATAACCAATTATAGTTCCTATTGCTGCCTCGTTATCAGAACCTGTAGAACTTATAATTTTATTATCATTCGTATATGATGCATGATTTTTATTATAGTCAACTATAGCATCTGTTCTTATTGGTATTCCACCTTTTGTTTCAGTATGACTATTTGTAGGCATTGCAACATCAATTTGTGTACCTCTCTCTGATGCAATCATTATATTTCCTTTTGAATATTTACCAAATGTTACATCTATATCGTTTACATAAAGAGCATGTACAGGATCTTTATCAACATAAGCAAAGTTAGATGCTCCTAAATCTGTAGAAGGTTTAATTCCTGCTCTTTGCCCTGATTGTGCTAAGATTCCTACATTGTTTTCAACATATGTATCTAATTCTGCTGGTCCTTTCGCGTCATTTATATTCCCTGCAGATGTCTGAGTTAGTGCAGTTGGATCTATAGCAAGTTGTTCTCCTATTCTTGCACTCGCTTTTATTTCACCTTGATGGATTCCTATTTTTGTTCTTTTCCATGTATTATAATCACTATTATAATTTGATGTTTTTGGATATCCTTGAGCATTATCAGGTAATAAATCACTGAAATATGTTATTACATTCCCATCTCCATATGATTCAGGTGTATTCACAAGATTTACTATTGGAGTCATTCCTGTACCATACATATCAACTATATTTCCACCTTGCCCTATAAGATTTTGAAAATTAGGGGAATATCCTAAATCAGAATAAACAAGGTTATTTCCACCTTCAAGTCTATATGTTCCTCTACTTGCTATATTAAAACTTCCTGTTAATCCCATTACTGAATAAACAGCATTTTTTTGAGATTTTATATCTGCATCTACTTTTCCTATGATTGCTCCTCTTTGTGCAAAGGAATTATAATCTGCTGTCCCTTTTTGAACAACTGCTTCATAACCTGCTGGAAAGATATAAAAAATTGTATTCTCATTTCCTTCTATATCTAAACTGATATTTTTAAATACCACTTTAGGTGCATGCCAAGTTTCCATAGAAAACATCGCAGCTCTTCCTCTTAAATGTCCTTCTATATCATGTAAAGTCCCATTCCACACTGTATGTATTCCTGTTCCACCTTTTTTAGGTACCGATGTTCCTAATATATTTGATCCATCATCATTTACATCTCCTGCTATGTAAAATTTAACTTTGTCTGTAGCAGAATTTCCACCATATGTAAATCCATATACAACAGATGTATTCTCATCTCCCTCTATTATATTTGTAGTACAAGCTGCTGGCGAAGCCGCATTTCTACAACTTTTATATTTACTGTTAATACGGAAAACAACCGTTGCAACTTTTCCACCTGTAGGACTTATAACTCCATTTTCAATTTTGTATCCTTTATTCTCTAAAGCTCCAGTTAAATTAGGATTTAAACCTAGAGTATATGTTGTATTTGGATTTTCTTTTTTTATAAGTTGAACTGATCCCGGATCAAGATTATCAAATTTTTGATAGTTAAAATCAAAATCATTAAACGGCTTAGTATTAGGCTCTGGCAAGTTCAACGTAACTGTTGGCGGAACAATTGTTGGTGGTGCCGCAGCTATTGGTGTTGGTGCTGAAATTGAAAGTACCGGTGCATTCGGTGCATTTACTGGTCCTAATGTTATATTTAAAGGCTGTTTATCAATCATTCTAGGTTTTATTCCTGCACTAAGCTCTAAAGATGTAATAGGTTCTTCTACCTTAACTGAGCTTTCAATACCATAACTTGTTTTTAACCCTATTCTATTATTTGATGAAGCTGATTTTGGATTTACAGTTGAACTTGATAATGCCCCATAATTTCTACTTATTGGCGAAACATATCTGTTAAACTTGTTTGAATCTCTTTGAAAAATTCCTTCATAAGGATATTTTTCTTTTTTATCTCCTCTTCCCTTGTATGTACCGTTCCAATTATTAGTAAATTCATTAGCCCCATACTGCCAGCTGCTCCAAGGTGATTTTACTACATGATCTCCTTGCTCCATTAGCTGGATTAATTCTAAATTTGTATTTTTTAAAAGCTTGTCATTTTCTTTTCTAGCTTCCGTAAACTGACTATGAATGTCTTTTATCGAAGTAGAAATAGTTTGCTTTTGAGCTTCAATGCTCTTGTCTACTTCAGAAGAAAATAAGTTATTTGAAATACTTACTCCTCCTGTAATTAAAAATGTAATCAATGCAGAATCCGTGTACTTAAATTCTCGACACTTTTTTGCAAATGAACATAAATCTTTTTTTAATTTTCTTAGGTTATTTGTCATCTTCAGTTTCTCCTTTTTATTTTTAAATTTTTTCAATAAATATATTGAATAAATTATCGTAAACCTAAATATAATAACGTTATTAGCGAAATTACAGATTCACAATAACTACAATTTAAAAACAGTATCATTTTTTTCGTTTGATATATTATACTACAAAAAAAAAGATTTTTCAAATATTTTATAAGTTTATTTAATTTTTTTTTATTAATATCTTCATTTTCTACCTCATAAAATAAGGAGCTGCCTCATAATTAAGAAACAGCTCCAGTTTTTTTAAAACAAAAAAAGAAGCTGAACTCAAAATTTTAATCATTTTGAGACAACTCCTTTAAATATTTCAAGTTTATTAATACTTTCTAAAAAACCTTATTTTTCTAAGAAAGATAACTACTATTAGTAAATAGCTCTAAATCCAATTCCACCTCTAACATTACTTCCTTTAGTGTCATATCCTGCATTTACTGTCACTCCAAATCTTGTGTTATCAACTCCGATGTTAAGGTCAAATTTACCATTTCCACGTCTATCTTCTTTTTCTCCTCTAATTCCAAACCAGTCAGCGTTTGTGTATCTTACTCTTGCTTCATTGTTTACATTTCCAACTCTTCCAAGCTCATTTTCATAAGCTGCAGTAAGTCCAACTGACAAGTTAGTTCTCACAGCCATTGGCTGAACATATTTAAATTCTATTCCAGCTTCTGGTTTTACTGAAAAATAGTCGTTTCCTTTTACTTCTAATCTTACTTCTCCATCATCTTCTTTGATGTTGCTAAATCTTCCGTATTCCATTTTTAAAGCTCCGTATGGTCTTAAATGTGTTCTTTCGCTCATTCTAATGTCATATCCTAAATCTGTTTTGAACGCCGCTCCATAAGACGTATAGTCTGACTTAGCATTAAATATATCATCAACTACTAAAAATCTACGTTTCATTTCATTTTTACCTAAGAACACATCTCCAGCAACTGTCCATCTAAGTGAACCGTTGTGATCTGTATATGGCGACATTGTCTTGAAGATACCAGCTTTTAGCATAGTTTGATTTTCTCTTGATTTTCCTATATCTTTGAATTTGAAACTATTATTTACTGCTCCAGCATACCATCCGCTTGAGTTCCCTAACTTAACTGTTTCATCTTCGTGAACGTAAGCAACTCCGTAAGCATTGCTTTCGTAATCGTGAATTCCAGCTGTGTCAGTCTTATACTGATCTCTCATTCCAAATACTTTAATTTTGTTATTTTGTTTAGAAGGATTTCTCCATTCATTTTTCAAGTATCTAAATTCTTTGTCAAGCATATTTCCAGTTGCATTTATTCTCATTTGAGTGTTTGCATATTGGTGACCCATCATTTCGTCCATTGCTTGATAGAATAAAATTTCTTCGTTGTTTCCAATTCCATTTAATTTTTGGAATAATTGATTTTCTCTGCTTCCTAGTGCTTCTACACCATATCTTTGTTCTAATCCATCCAAGAAATTGTATGTATCTGTAGGATTTACAGGTGATGCTTCATTTCCTGCCCAATATGTATATGGTATTTTAGCAAGGTAAGCATTTTCTATTGTTCCATCGTTTGAATTTTGTGCAACTGTTGCCATCCAAGTTAATGATCCTGAATAAATGTTCCATTTTTCAATTTGTGGATTAGCTCTAATTGTTGCATTGTATGGATCAGTTATTTTTGAATCCACTTGAATATATTTTGCAGTCGTATTTTGAGCAGCTTCAGCTCCCACAATTAAGTCAGCTTTTCTTAATCCAGTCAAAGAACTAAGTCCTGTAATAGGATTTGTGTACACTTTATTTGAAGTGTCAATATACATTCCTATTTTTGATAATTCCATTGGCTGAAATTCTTCTGCTGATGTTGTTGCTAATTCAGGTATTACTGGATTTCCATTTACAGTTATTGTTCCTACTGAAGATCCTCTAGGAACATCAATTTTTATTCCAGATACTGTTTTTGTCAAGTCACTCGCAACATCCACTCCAATAACTGTCGCATCAGTCGAATCTGTTACACCATTAATATTGAATGTTCCATAGTTTTTAACTATCCCAAGATTAGCTCCTGAAGCATTCCCTTTCGATAGAATTCCTCTTGCATCTTCTGCAGTAATATCAATATTTCCGTGATTTTCAATTGTCGAACCATTTTTTACTACAACTCCGACAACTTTTTTCAATCCAGAACCATTCGATTTAATAGTTCCATAATTATATCCGTAAGCTCCATTATCCAAGTAAATTCCAGTAGTTTCACTAGAATTCAAGTTTATCACAGCATTACGATTTGAAGCAGTACCATTGTAAACCGTTGTTCCCGCTCCAGTTCCGTACATTCCAATACTTCCTTTTCCTGTAACATTAATAACACCATTATTTACAATATTTCCAGTATATCCCACTTTTCCAGCAGCCATTTCAGCAGCCGTTGGAGTATATCCAGCAGCCATTCCTATAGCATAACGATTATTTAATGAACTAATTGGATCAAAATACGATTCTCCAACCGTAATCGAAGCATTATTCGTAGCAGTTCCGCCAAGAGTACTGTAAACTCCCACATTTCCATATCCTGAACCAAAATTAATGTTTCCGTTATTTACAACTTCTCCAGCAGAATAAACACCATAATTGTAAGAACCTGTAGAAGTCAAGTTTGTATTATTTGTAACTTGTGCTCCGGCTCTGTTGTCATTTGAATAAATATAAACAGTGTCATTTCCAAGATTATTAACGCTTCCAATGTTACTTATAATTTTATTTCCAGCAGAACCTGTTCCTTTTTCAGAAATAATTCCAAACGAATTATCAGCAATCGTCATATTTGCTCCAGAACCTGCAGTTACAGTTTGATTATCTCCATCCACATAAACTCCTGCAGCCTGATCTGTTCCAACATTTATCGTTCCACCAGTCAAGTCAACATTTCCATCACTACTGAATATTCCAGTTCCCGCATCACCAACATTAATATTTCCACTATTTTCCACTTGATGTCCATAAATTCCAACAGAATATTTTCCTATAGTAATATCTCCACTATTTGTAATTTTGTTCCCATTTTTAACATAAATCCCAACACTAGCTTTTTTACTAGCAGCATCCAACGGATTTGGTAAAGTAATATTTCCACTATTTCTAACTTCTACACCTTCAGAAATAATTCCATATCCCGCATTTCCAGTAATATTTCCTTGATTGTTAATATCTCCAGCAGTTCCTTTTGCCAATATTCCAACAAGTCCTTCTGTATTGTTAACTGTATCATTAAGAGTAATATTCATCTTGTTTGTCATACTAGATGTAGGCAATGTTGATTTATTATTCATAAAGAATGCAACTGCAGATGCTGTAGGTACTCCAGAATATTTTAGTTCAAAATTTTTGTTATCATTCAATGAAGGATTATCTCCTTCAATAAATATACCAGTTCCTCTATCCTTAACTTCCACTCCATAATCAGTTTCAAATGTAACTTTTGTATTGTCTGCATAAACACCGATGCCATCATTTCCAGTAGCTACAATATCCGAACTTCCTGTTCCATTAAGTTTTACTTCAGGCCCACCAAATTGCAACGTATTAGCAGCTCCAGCAGGTGGTACAACTTTCGATACAATTCCAACTGAATTATTTCCAGTTAATACAATTTTACCTGCATTTCTAATATTTCCGTGGCTAGTTCCAGCTTTCCCAACTTCAACTCCAGCAGCAGCTCCAGTAATAGTATTCAATTCTCCATACAATCCTATTCCATTATTTCCATTTACAGTAATTGTACCTTTATTTTCAACTTCTAAAGTTTTATCTGTATTTGAAAGTGTCCCATTTGCAATTTTAGCATCAGTTCCGTAAGTTTGAAGCTTATTAGCCGATGTAAATGCAGCCATTCCAACTCCAGTTCCTGAAATAGTAATATTTCCATTGCTATCATTCAATAACTTGCTTCCATTTACTCCATACACTCCAAGCCCATTATCCACATCAATTTTATTTTCATTTGTTATTTCTCCAAAACTTGTACCAAGTGCAATTGTAGAAGGCGAACCTCCTGTTATTGATACATTTCCTTGATTTACATATCCAGTTTGAGTATTTGAAGTCGCTCCTGAGTCAGATCCAACAATCATTCCTTTACCTGAAGTTGAACTTATTGTAACACCAGGCTCAATATAAATTTTTTCTCTAACAAATTTTATTTTGTCAAATACAGGCGAATTATCTAAATCAATGCTTTGCTGTATCGAATATTCTCCATTTTTATAATACACTTTATAGTCAGCTCCCGGACCTATTGTCAAGTTTCCTCTATTTATTTTCAAGTCATCCTCAACACTCTCAATAAGTCCAGTAGGTCCTGTCCATTTGTTATCATTTACAGTTCCGCCTTCTGTAACTCTTAATATTACACCATTTCCTGTAACATTTACTTTTACATTCTGCATTCCTGTATATTTTTTACCTGCTGTTGCTGCGGCATTTGCAGGATCTGATGAATCTTCAGCTGCATAATCAGTTGCTGTTCCTGGCATAAGTATACCATCTGAAATAGAAATTTCTGTTGCTCCCTTAAAGTTTATATTTGAAGAAGCGTCTGCTAAAAATGGTACTACTCCGCTATAATTATCGTTAGGATTTCTTTTTTCAGTTTTAATATCTCCTCCACCAAAATGGATTTGTCCTCCATTTTGAGCTACTAGCCCTCCATCTTTTGCTGATTCCACGAGATTGCCAGTTCCTTTAAATTCAACTAATGAATTTGCACCGTCAGCATATCCTGCCATTCCATGAATTTTTACATCCTTTTCAAATGTAATTGTACTTCCTGCCTTTGCATATCCACCAATATTTTTATATAAATAAGGCTGCGTTGCTGCATCTGAAGCTGCCCATTCATCTATTGCTGTAGCTTTATCCTTCAAAGTAATTTTAGAATTTGTATCTGCATAAGCAATTATAGATCCAAATCCTTTTGCGTCTGTAGTCTTTTCAGCTGTTATTTCACCTTTGTCCTTAGCCACATAAGCCACTGGGAATGATTCTACCTTTGTTGTAGCTCCTACAGGTGTATAGTCTTTATATCTGGCAGACATTACAACATCCTGGCCAATATTAATCTGACTTCCTTTTCCTTCAAATCTCTGTACTTCAGAAGAAGTCATTCTATGATCTGTATTTTTCCATTCACCTGATGCATAAGCAATAACCGTACCTGTAGCCACTTCATTTGCAGTATCATCATAAGAAGCTTTCAACGGCGATGTTCCTTCATAATCCTTTATAGGCGTAGTCATAATTGGTACTGTTGTAGTATCTGTTTTCCCTGATATGGCATTTCCACTGTTATCTTTTACAGCAGTACTATGTGAATTTAGAGGCATAGCCACATCAATTACAGTCCCTCTTTCAGAGGCTATCATAACTCCATTTTTTGAATTTTTACCAAATGTTATATCAATGTTGTTTATTTGTAATGAATGTATAGGATCATCTTCATAATTTATACTTGATCCGGCAGCTCCTAAATCTGTTTTTGTATTAAATTTAGCAACCTGTCCATTTATAGTTTCCTCACCTCTTTGTCCTGATCTTGAATATATTCCAATATTATTTTCTACCACTTTTGTTGCATCATTATTTCCTATTCTTGCTCTGGCATCAATTTCTCCCTGATAAATACCAATTACTGATTTTCTCCAGTTTGGATCATTAGTAGGGTATACGTTCATACTGGCTGCTGAAGTATCATCCATTTTATCATTAAAAAGAAGTACGATATTTCTATCACCATTTATTATAGGTGCTTCAGTAAGTTTTATAGTTGGCGTCATACCTGTCTGATGTTTATCCTGAACAACTCCTTTACCTACAAAGTTATTCCAGTTAGGAACATATCCATAACCTGAATAAACTATATTTTCATTTCCTGTTATATTGTATTTTCCACTACTGTCTATCTCATAGGATCCCTGATTTCCCAGTACTGAATAAACTATATTTTTATCAGTTTTTATATCAGCATTTACTTTACCGGTAAATCCACCACGCTGATGTCTAGCTCCATTATTTTGTGTAGCTACTATACCATAGCTTCCTGGGTAAATAAAAAATATTGTATTTTCATTTCCACTTCCTGCTACTCCTGGAACTGATTCAATATTTACTTTAACTTCTTTCCCAGGTGTATTATCAAATTCCATCTTTCCTGCCCACCATGTTTCAAGTGAAAGGAAAGCAGCTTTTCCATATAAATGAGCTTTAACATTTGAAAGTTTTCCGTTCCAAACTGTATGTATTCCTAATGCTCCTTCATGACCTCCATCTGTTGTTCCAGCATTTCCTATATTTCCTGCTAGATATAAATCAAAGTTTTGAGCTTGAAATTTATTTTGTGGAGCAGGTTTCGCTCCTAATCTATGACCACTGTTAAAGTATAGCAATGCTCCTGTTCTATTTGTCACTCTTCTGCCAATATTTTCTTTAGTATATCCATTAGGCAATGTAGTGTTGTCTACTCCAGAAGCATTAACCAGCCCATTTGTGTTGTATCCTGTCCAGAATGTGTGTCCTTCTCCATTGGTAATTCTAGAGCTTGAAGGTGTATATCTTACATCCTCATCATAAGAAGTTGGAGTGATCAATCCTAATGTACCATTTTGAAACGAAAAGTCCACAAACGGTTTTGCACTAGGTTGTGGAAGATTTACTTGTACCACAGGCGGATTAGGTGTAGGTATTGTCAAAGTAGCAGGAACTACAGTTGGTATACTCAAAGGAGCTAATACTGGTGCAGCAATATTAATATTTGGTGCAGCAACAGGACTTTTATGTACATCTTTAGGTTTAATTGAGGCATCTATATTTAGACTTGCCACAGGCTCCTGTCTTTTTTCCGTACTCGAAATTCCATATCCTTTTTCATAGCCAAATCTTCCGCTAGTTGTAGCCGATTTAGGATTTCTTGATTTACTTAACAAGCTATAATTTGAGCTCAAAGGAGATGTTGATCTCTCAAACTTGTTCTCACTTCTCTCAAATTTACCTTCATAAGGATATTTTTCAGATTTATCTCCTCTTCCTTTGTATGTCCCTCCCCAATTGTTATAAAATCCATTAATTCCATATTGCCAACTGCTCCAAGGCGATTTGACCACATGATCTCCTTGTTCCATTAACTGAATTAATTCTAAATTTGTATCTTTCAATAATTTATTATTATCTCTTTTAGCTTCTGAAATCCTACTGCTAAAATCTTTAATTGATGTAGAAACTTCTTGTTTCTGACCTTCAATTTGTTTATCAATTTCCGCTGAAAATAAATTTTGTGAAATATTCACCAATCCTGTTATTAAAAATGTAATAAGTGCCGAATCTGTATATTTAAATTCTTGACACCTTTTTGCAAACGATCTTAAATCTTTCTTTACTTTTCTTAAATTATTTGTCATCATTTTCTCCTTTTTCTTTTTGTATTTTTTATTTTTGTTCAATTCTTTTTATATCTCTATATTCAATTTCATAATATTTATCTTCATTCCTATTATCTTCATTGACCTTATCCTCAGTTACATTTTTTCTCACAAAAAACAAATAGCCAATTGACAAAGCTCCAACACCTACTCTAAGCAAAGTACTTGGAACTGTATCAAAATCTAACCAAACAATTACGGCATTAAAAAAATTCAATATTGATATTATAATTAACCAAGCATTTCTAATGTTTATCGAATACCAAAAAAACATAATTGAAGCAAACAAAAAAGTCACTCTTGCCCAACCAACACTATTCAAAAGCTTGATATTGCTCAATATCAAATCATTCAAATAAGGAGAACTTTGCATTAGAATTCTCCCCACTCCTAATCCGATTAATCCGACTAAAAATAAAACTTCTACAATAAAAATTTCTCTTTTCTTGTTTCTTTTTTTATAAATTTCAAAATATCTTATCGTATAAAAAATCATTAACCAAAAAAAGACTTCTGATACTAACAACGTACTTGTTATTTGAAATATTCTAAAATTTACATACTCTTTGAAATTTACTGTGTAAAATAGCAAATTCGATAAAATAAAAAATATTGAAATTAACATAAATAATAATCTTTTTAAAATATTCATTTTTACCTCTAATTAAATCCTCATCTTAATCTTCATCAACAACTATATCAGAAAACTTACTCAACCACTCAACATAAATTGGACTATTTTGATTCAATGCTTCAATATTAGCTTCATAATTTTCATTATCATCAAATATTTTGAAAATAATAGGTGCTAATAATTTCAGTGTTGGTGTTTCAAAAAGACCATAAATATTCATATTATAAATTAATGGTTTTTGTGATTTCAGTAATTGACTTTGATTTTTTTTGATTTCGTATAAAAGACTTATCAAATTTATTTTTTTCAAATCATTTTTTCTATCATTTAAAACAACATCAATCTGATCAGCTAACAATTTTTTATATTTCCAAGACTGATAATTTTTGATTTCCTTATCTTCCAGCAAAAACTCAATTTTTCTCTTATACAACAATAAATTTCCCATATCTTTTTCAAGTTTTATATATTCTTGTTTCATGCAATTGAAAAACTCATTAAACTCAACAACCATATCATTTTGAATTTCATATAGATTTTCTTTAGAATAAATTTTATTTACTAGTCTAATTTTTGTTTCATTAAAGCAATCATACAAGTATACTTCAATCTCATATTTCTCATTGCTTCCTGCTAATTTTAAAATATTTCCAGACAAAACATAATCTAAATTAGGATTCTGTTTTTTTATAAGATTCATATAATCAATACTATATCTCTTATTAGGAATTACTAATTTACCTTCTTCATGCGAAACAGCCACTTGGTAATTTAAAACACTCTTATAATGCAAAACTTCATTTAAATACAACGGTAACGAAGACGCCAATTCTTCTGACATTTCAGTTTTTTCACCAATTATCGTAAATAATAATATCAAAAGATTAGGTTTTCTTCTCTTATTATTATTTGTCAACCAATGCGGTTTATTAAACTCTCCGTACCATAAAGGTAAACTTGTTGGATAAAATTTAACAGCCGATTTTTTTTCTTCTCTGCCTTGATTTTCTTCTCGAATTTTTAGCGAGTAAAAATCATCTTCATATTTTTTGAATTTTTTATAGTATTCCAACCAATTAAATTTAGAACAAAATCTACACAATTCCAATCCTTCTTTATATTTCCCTTTTTTCTCATAATACTTCAAAACATTCAAAGCCGTTTGAACACCATGTTTTTCAGGATTGTAATAAGGCAACACATATCGCTCAAATTCTTCATACAAATCATTCATTCCGTAAATAGCAGAAGCCACAGACATAACCTCAAGCGAATAATCTGATTCTCTCAAAGCCATTGTCAAAAAATAATTTCCTTTTTCTTTATCACCTTTTTTAAAAAAATTCACAGCTTCTGTCAATTTTGCTCGCCAATTTCCTTGAATTGATGATAATTTATCTAATTTTGATTCATATTCATATGTACTTCTAGCCTTAACAATATTAAAATATTTTTTAAAAGCAATTGCCGAATTAGGATTAATTTCCAACGCCTTTAAATAAGCACCTTCCACTTGATTATTATCATCTCCCAATTTTTCTAACACTTCAGCATACCCATTAAAAAGAACCTCTGAATTTATTTTTTCAAAAAACAAACTTTTAGCATATATTTTCTTAGCTTGCTCATAATCTCCTATTTCTAAATTATATCTACCTAGAAGATTCACTCTTCTTTCAACATTCTCATCAAGAGCATATATTCTAAGACACGCTTCTTGAACCTCTTCATACATTCCTTTTGAAAAGCAATCTAATACGATTGGATACAAGCCTTCAACGTTATCCCAATTTCTCTTAATGGATGGTATTAACTTTTTTTCTTTCCATTCTTTTTTCTTCATTTTGCGTTCTTTACCAAAATCATCATAGTAAGAAATCTCTTCCAAATCTTCATCTGAAACAGGTTTAGGTTTTGTCTCTGATATCAATTCTTTAAAAATATCTTTGTTACTTTCTTCTTCTTTCTTATTACTTTTCTTAGAATCTGATGATTTAAAAAGATGTTCAAAGATTCCCATATGTCCTCCTAACCAATTTTAATTTTTCTTTCTGATACAGTATATCACAATTTTTAAAGATTTGGTATAAAAGTTTTTAAAAATTTTAAATTATAATAAATTTAAATACATTACAAACTAATTTATAATAAAAAAAATACCTCCAAACCTTCTAAAACTAATATTTTTTGATTCTTTGGTATAATTTTTATATTTATTGCTATAATTAAGATATTTAATTTATTATTTCTTCATCATAATCCATTTTTTCTAAATCCATATATTCTACATTCAAAAAAATTAATGTTATCAGTACCATGTAAAAAATTAATATCAATGAATTTAAAATTGAATTTATTGATATAACTGTACAATTCAATATTATCAAATTATTTGAAATTTCTCTTAAAATATTGAAAGGTATATTTATTAATGTTGCAAAAATAAAGACTATTAAAGTTGGAATAATTATTCTAAGACGATTACCTTTACACAAATGAAAATTATATTTCGCAGCATCGATAATTTTAACATCTCGAATATAATACAAATTCTCAAAATATAAAATATTTAAAATAATAAAAATTGCTCCTCCTACGTATAAAATAATTGCTAACGTTCTAGATATGAGAGCTACTATCCCAACAACTATACTCGCAATTACTACAAATACAAAAATAATCAAAATATATTTAATTATTTTCAAAAACAATTTTTTGTAATTAATTTCTGCATTAATTCCCTCAATATCTACAACCATCTTAGTTTTGCATTTTTTTTATTAATAAAGTAGTTGGTAAAAAAAATATCAAAAATGATAATACCAAATATAAAAATAAAGTTTCTGTTTTTATTCCCTCTAAATTAATAAATCTTGCAGATAAATTTGAGATAATTGAAATTAAAACATATGCTGCCAAAAGACCTTTGTTCCTTTTCAAAAATTTACTAAAAAAACTAAAACTCTTATCAAAATACTCCATCATTAAAAAATTATTACGTAGACTATCTTTCAAATCTTCTGTTCCCATTCCTTCACATCCTTTCTATCGTTTTTATGTGTTAATTATATCATATATTCCTACATCTTTCATCAAAAAAGTGAAATTATAAGAAATATTTCTCTTAATCTGAAAATATAGTAAAAATTTATTAAAATAAGTTTCAAATCTCAAAGATAATTATAATAAAAAAATGGTATAATCGTCTTAGGAGGTTATAAAAATATGTTAAATAAATTAAAAAAATCCCTAATAATTTTATTATCATGTATAGCAATAAGCTATTCTGTATCAGCCACTGAACAAGCAAGAGCAAAATCCTCAAGCCAATATTTTATGGATTCTTCAAGAATTTTAAGTTCTGCCTATGCAACATCAGCAACAATTTCTTTGAATAGTGGATTTGCTGTAGATAAAAATACAGGTGCTCAATTTACTGGAACTTATGTTGAATTTAATGAAGTTGGAAATCCACAAGTAATTAGAAACTACAAAAATGGTTCACCTGATGGAAAATGGTACTTTTTTAATGAATCAAGAGGATTAATGAGAGTTACTAATTATTCAAATGGTGTTAAAGACGGTGAAGAAATTGAATTTAATGATAACGGTATAGTTTCTGAAGAAAGAAATTACCAAAATGGTTCTTTAAACGGAGAAATGAAAGCATATTATCCAAGCGGTCAAGTTAGTACAGAAGGAAATTATGCTTATAACTTAAGAAACGGTGAATGGACTTGGAAATATCCTAATGGTGCAACTAAACTTAAAGAAAATTATACTAACGGAATAATAAATGGTACTGTTGTTGGATATTATCAAAATGGTTCAAAAGAAAGAGAAATGAGCCTTTCTAATGGAAATGGTGATTTCACTCAATATTACGAAAATGGAAAAGTTAAAGTTAAAGGGTCAATTAGAAATAATAGAGCATATGGAAATTGGACTTTCTATAGTCAAGATGGTTATGTAACATCTACCCAAAGTTTCTATTAAAAAATTTCTTATTAATAAGGAGGAAAGTTTATGAAAAAATTAGTTTTTATTCTTATGATGTTCGTGAGTATTTTTAGTTTTGCAGAAATGAAAGACGGTGTTTATTCTGCTGAAAAAAATTACGATTCTGAATGGAAATCAATTGTAAAAATTACTGTAAAAAGAGATAAAATCATTGGTGCACAATTTGATAGACAAAATAAAAATGGACAGTCATTATCTTTAAACAAGGACGATTTTAGAGATTCTACTTTAAACTCTTCAAGAGAATTAGTAAACTCTCAAAATGTAAATGATGTAATTCCTGAATTTAGAGAAATCGTTAAATTTTTAATTCAAAAAGCAAATAATGGTGAAACTGGAAATTACAAGATGTAGTAAAATATATCTTCAATAAAATTTTTAAATTAAGTATAGATATTGATAAATAAAAAATATGTACCTAAAACTTATTCTAAAGTTAAAAGTACATATTTTTTGTTTGCAATAATTAAATCATTTTACTTAGTTCCCTTCAATTTTCTTAATAATCATTATTCTCGTCACTTTATACAAAAACAATATTATTAATATTGGTAAAATAATAGTTGTTAATAACATAATCCCAATTATTAAAGGTGTATTTTCTGATAAACTTTTTGAAACACTTACAATTTCTTTATTAAAATCTTCCACTTTTTCTTTTGTACTATTTATTTGCCCTGGAACATCAAATATACTTTTCGATTGCTCAAAAGTAAATAATCTATCTTTCACTTCATTTAATTTATCCAAACTCTTATCCAATTTTTCAATTGCTGGTTTTTTATACTCTTCTTCAAAATATCTTGAAATATATGAATTTATAAGCAATGAACCTGGCAAGACTAAATAAATAAACACCAATATAAAAAATGAATATTTAGATATCGACTTAAAAATAGATGTTACTTTATTTTTAATAAATGTATATGGCAACAAACTTACTAGCGATATAAATATTAATAAATTAGCAATTTTTACTTTAAATATCTCAAAATATAACGATTCTAATTTCAAAATCACTGTACTCGCCAAACTAATTTTCCATAAAATATTAATAATATCATAAATTGGTTGTACAATATCTCCAACCTCAATTTCCATTCCCAAAATCATACTCACATTAACAGTACTTCCTTCAATAACATCTGTCGTTCCCTTTATCAATGATAACACCAAAAATAATTTTTTTGATTCATCATAAGTTTTATCCAAATATGGCTTCGTCAAATTTTTTAATAAATTAAAAATTGTGTTCTCAAAAATTACTTTCATTACTCCAAAAATGCAAAATATTATTCCTAAAATAATTAATACTTTCAATATAATTCCCTTATTATTTTTAATCCATTGATTCACACCATTCATTTAATTAATACCTCCTTTATTTACAACAAAAATACAATCTTTTAAAAATAAATATTCAATAACTATTTCAATCAATAAAATTACAAAATAAAAATTTTATTCCATATTCAATAATTTTCTTATAACATAAGCAGAAATCACAAATCCAGCTGTCCCTGGAACAAACGCATTACTTCCAGGTGTTATTTTTCTTGGTATGTCATTATTTTCTCTAAATTCTGTTGGCAACTCATATTTAAATACATCTGATTTATCAGGCACTAGATTTGGCTCTTTTGAAAATGCAACTGTCAATCCGTTCAATCCTTTTTTCTTTAAAATTCTTCTCACCATTCTAGCCATTGGACAAACCGAAGTTTTTTCAATTTTCGCAATTTCAATCATTTCAGGTTTCATTTTATTCCCAAAGCCCATCGAAGAAATTATTGGAATATTATTTTCCAAACAATATTCAATTAAATTAATTTTACTCGAAATAACATCAATTGCATCAATAACAAAATCATATTTTTCAGCATTTAACACTTCACTAACATTGTCAATTACCATTTCTTTAATTAATTTTACATTACATTCAGGATTTATATCCAAAACTCTGTCTTTCATCACTTCAACTTTAGACTGTCCTATTGTGCTATGCAATGAATGTAATTGTCTATTTATATTCGACTCAGAAATCTCATCAAAATCGACCATTGTAATATTCCCTACTCCCGAACGAGCAAATGATTCAACAATATACGATCCAACTCCTCCTATCCCAAAAACTATCACATTAGAATTTTTTAAAATTTCTATTCCATTATCACCGACTAACATCGAAAATCTTGCAAAAGTTTGATTCATCACTTATTCTATACGACAATCAATAAATTTATTAATGCCGTACACTCCTTTCTTTTAAATTTTTATTATTTTTTACTACTAAAATTACTATTTCAAAACTACAATATCGTTATTTTACCATAATTTTTTTATTATTTCACTATTTTTTTATATTTTTAAATCATGATATCCTAAAATAGAATACAATATTGTGAGTATCATTTTTAAAATCTGATTTTATTGTATTTAAAATAGTAAAAATATTTCAAAATGGATATTTTATTTTCTTCTAATTATTTTTTGTCCATAAAGTCCGATAATGTATATTTATATTTATATTAGTTTATTTTTATTGATTAATATGCTTTATATCTTACATTTTGGCAATTTAAAATTGTATACCTCTATTTCAATGCTTCCCCATTTATGACACTAATTATCTTAAAAATCCATACTCTTAAAAATGAAAAATAATTATTGAAAAAATCCTATATATATATTATAATTTCATAGACAAATTATCTATTTAGTTAAATTTAGAAAAGGAGAAATGAAATATGTTTGCAAATACTATGAAAACAGGGTTACTTATGTTTGGATTAGTTGCACTTTTTACTGCTATTGGTGGACTTTTAGGGAACCAGACTGGTGCTCTAATTGGTCTTCTTATTGCTGGCGGGATGAGCTTTTACAGTTATTGGTTCAGTGACACTGCTACAATAAAAGCATACAATGGTATCGAGGTGACTGCTGCTAGTAATCCTAGATTATACAGTATTGTTCAAAGATTAGCTCAAAGAGCAAATTTACCAATGCCAAAAGTTTATATCGTTCCAGAAAGACAGCCAAATGCTTTTGCTACAGGGAGAAATCCTCAACATTCTGCAGTTGCATGTACTGCCGGTTTACTTGAAATAATGGATGATAATGAATTATCAGGTGTTTTAGGTCATGAATTAGGTCATATCCAGCATAGAGATATCCTAATCAGTACAATTGCTGCAACTTTTGCTGGAGCAATTGCTAACATTGCTAGATTCGCTAGATTCTTACCATATGCTTCAAATAATAATTCCAGAGATAGAAAAAATAATAATATTGCTTTAGCGATTCTATTATCAGCTTTAGCACCTATTGCAGCTTCTATCATTCAAATGACAATTTCTCGTAGAAGAGAATTTATGGCAGATAGAGCAGGTGCAGAATTTTCTGGAAATCCATTATATTTGAGAAATGCCTTATACAAATTAGAAGATTATAGTAGAAATGTTACAATGAGTAGACAGCATCAAAATCCAGCCTATTCACATATGTTTATTGTAAATCCTTTAGCAGGACTTAGTAAATTTCAAGATTTATTTAGAACACATCCTGCTACTGAAGATAGAATAAGAGAATTAGAAAAAATGGCTAGACAAGAAAATCTTCTATAGTTTTTAAAAATAAAAAATTGGAAATAAAAAAAGATTATCCCAATATTTTTGAGATAATCTTTTTATTTTTGTTTACATTTAGCATTATCAACCTATTTTGCATCTTCATATCTTTTAGCTACTGCATTCCAGTCAATTACATTGAAGAAAGCTGTTATATATTCAGGTCTTCTATTTTGGTAATGTAAGTAGTAAGCATGTTCCCAAACATCTATTCCTAAAATTGGTGTCCCTTCTGAACATCCGCAAGGAGTTGCTCCAGGCATTAAAGGATTATCTTGGTTAGCAGTTGATGTAACTTTTAATTCTCCTTTTTTATTAACAACAAGCCAAGCCCATCCTGATCCAAATCTAGTTGCTGCTGCTTTTGAAAATTCTGTTTTAAATTCTTCAAAACTTCCAAATGTTTCATTAATCTTTTCAGCTAACTCTCCTGTTGGTTCTCCACCACCATTTGGTCCCATTACTGTGAAGTATAAGTTATGATTATAAAATCCTCCACCATTGTTTCTTACTGCACCTCTAATTGCTTCTGGTAAAGCATCTAAATTTGAAATAATTTCTTCAATTGATTTTTCTAAAAATTCAGGTGCATTATTTTTTAATGTGTCATTCAAATTATTTGTGTATGCAGCATGATGTTTCCCATAATGAATTTCCATTGTTTTTGTATCAATATTTGGTTCCAAAGCATCAAATGCATATGGTAATTTTACTTGTTCAAACATTTATATCACTCCTTAAAATTTATCTTTATATTTAATATTTTTACTCTACAATTATTTTAACATACAAATATCATAAAATCAATACTTTTTTTAAATTTTTATTTTTTTGTTATTATTTCAATTTTGAATTTCTTAAGGTATAAAAAATAATCTCCTACTTAACTTATTATAAGTCGGAGAAATTTTTATCAAACTTTATTTTTTTATAATTAACGGTAGTTATTTTTTGTTTTTAATATTGTTTATTTCGCTTTTATTTATCTAAACTCGATGATTTAGATTATAAGCAATGTTATTTATTACTCTTTTACAATGTAACCAACACTTCTAACAGTTTTTATTATTTTTTTTGAAAAACCTTTATCTATTTTTGCTCTCAAAAAATTAATGTACACATCTACGATATTACTAGCTGTTACAAAATCAATATCCCAAATTTTTTCAGAAATCATTGATCTTGTCAATACTCTATTTTTATTTCTTAAGAAATATTCCAACAATAGAAATTCTTTATTTGTTAATTCTATTTCATTGCCTGCTCTTCTAACTTCCCTATTCAATGGATTTAAAGTCAAATCGTAAACTGTCAATAATCCCATATCATCTTCTGTCAATCTTTTATTTAGAACTCTTATTATAGCTCTAACTTTTGCTGAAAGTTCTTCCAAATTGAAATCGTTATAAATATAATCATCAATTCCTTTCAACAAAGCTTCTGTTTTAGAAAATCTATCGGTTTCTTCAATTGCTATCAAGAAATAGCTACGTTTTTTATATTTTAAGATATTATCAATTGATTTCCTAAAATCTTCCATTGATTCTATATCTAATAAAGCGATGTCTAAAGATTCTGTCTTCAAATATTCAAGTAAAGATTTTTCTGTATCTGCTAGCAACACATTAAATCCCAACTCTTTTAATAATCTTCCTACTACTGCTCTTGCTTTTTCATTTTTGTTGTAAACTAACATCTTCATTATTCTCAAAATCCTTTCATTATAAATTTGTTCTACTTTTCTAATTCCGATAATATTTCTGTAATAATATTATTCAGATTCCTTGATGCTACTGAATCATTTGAGATAAAAGGTGTTCCATTATCGCAAGATTCTACTACATTTGAATCTAACGGAACAGAACCTAAAAATTTTGTCCCTGTATCCTCTGCCATTTTCTTGGCACCACCCTTTTTAAATATGTTAACTTCTTTATGGCAACCATCACAAATAAAGCCACTCATATTTTCAATAATTCCTAATACTTTTAAATTGATTAATTTAGCAAACTTAACACTTCTCTTTGAATCAAGTAAAGAAACGTTTTGAGGTGTCGTTACTATTATTGATTTTGCATTAGGACCTATATTTTGTGCAATTGTTAATGTTTCATCTCCAGTTCCTGGGGGTAAATCAACTATTAAAAAGTCTATGTCATCCCACTCTATTCCTTCAAGTAATTCCATTATAGCTCCCATTTTTTGCGGGCCTCTCCAAATTACAGGATCATCATCAGGTATAAAGAAACTCAATGAAGAAATAGACAAATTCTCAGTAATTTTCAAAGGTTCCGAAATTTTTGACAACTTAACTCCTTCTTTTCCAAACATGATTGGAATATTTGGACCATGCAAATCCGCATCTAAAATTCCCACTTTATAGCCTCTTTGGGACAATCCATAAGCTATGTTAGAAGACATCGTCGATTTCCCAACACCGCCTTTACCACTAATTATAGCTATTCTGTGTTTTATCTTGAACATTTTTTCGAGAATTTTTTGTTTTCTTTCTTGGATTTCTTCAGTCATCTTATCTACCTCCTTCATTTATAATTTAAAAAATTCGTTTACGAACTTTTTATATATTCTACATATAGATTAAAACATAATTTATAACAAAAAACAAGTATTTTTTTTATTTTTTTATAAAAATTTTATCGTGATTTACAACTCAATCCATTCTTTATCGAATTTTTTTATAAAACTTATTTTTAATTATGTTTTTCATTGTTTTTTTCATTTTTTTTAAATATCGAAAATATTTATTTTAAATATGAATTTAAAAGTTAATCGTTATATAACAAATGTTATTTATAATATTTTTTTTAAAATATTTACATAAAATTTATGTTTCAAGTAATTTTTAAAAATTTGAAATTTATCAAAAAAACTTTTCTTGCCATCTTAAAATTTACTTTATTTATAAAAAAATCTAAAAAAACTTGAAAATTATTTGACTTAATTGTTTTTTACTAGTATAATGAAGAAAAGATATAGAAAATTTAGGAGGATTTAATAATGAAAATTGTAGTTTTTGATGCAAAACCATATGACATCGAGTTTTTCGAAAAATGGAATAAAATTTACGGTGCGAACATTACTTACTTTGAAGAAAAATTAAGTTTGAAAAATGTAATGCTTACTAAATATCAAGATGTAGTTTGTACATTCGTAAATGATGACTTAAATGAAAAAGTAATCAACATTTTGTCTAAAAATGGAGTAAGAGCTATTGCAGTTAGAGCTGCTGGTTATAACAATATTGATATGAAAGCTGCTCGTGAAAATAGAGTAACTGTATTCAGAGTACCTGCTTACTCTCCATATGCCGTTGCTGAACACGCTTTAGCTTTATTAATGACTGTTAACAGAAAAACACATAAAGCATATAACAGAACAAGAGAAGGAAATTTCAGTTTAGCTGGATTAACTGGAATGGACTTACACGGAAAAACTGCTGGAATTATTGGAACTGGAAAAATCGCAAGAATTTTTATTAAAATCTTAAACGGATTAGGAATGAAAGTTATTGCTTATGATAAATTCCCTAACGAACAAGCTGCAAAAGAAGAAAACTTTACTTATATGACAAAAGATGAAGTTTTTGCTAATGCAGATGTAATTTCATTACACTGTCCATTGTTCCCTGAAACAAGACACACAATTAATGAAGAAAGCATCGCAAAAATGAAAGACGGTGTTATTATCATTAACTCAGCTAGAGGTGGATTAGTAGATACTAAAGCTTTAATTAATGGATTAAAAGACAAAAAAATTGGTGGAGCTGGACTAGATGTTTATGAAAATGAAAGAGATTACTTCTTTGAAGATGAATCAGCTAGCGTACTAGAAGATGATACATTAGCAAGATTATTATCTTTCAATAATGTTGTATTAACTTCTCACCAAGCATTCTTAACTAATGAAGCATTAAATAATATTGTTGAAACTACTTTCAATAATATTTTATCTTTTGCTAAAAAAGAAGTTCTTCAAAATGAACTTTGGTATGATGAAGAAAACAATAAAGTTGTGGAAGGTCCAAGAAATAAATAATTTTTGATTATTAAAACAGCTTAAATGCTAAAAAAGAGGGCGTGTTTTTCATGTTTAGAAATTCTATCAAATGAAAAATTGAAAACGCCTTCTTTTGTAATATTATAAAAAATAAAAATAAAGGAAATGATATGGATTTATTTGAAATAAAAAAAAGTATAGAACAAATTGGTGCTGAAATTCATGAAATTAGGGGGCATCTTTGACATTGAGGCTATTAATAAAAAGATTGAAGAATTAGAGCAAAAGACATTTGAGCCTGATTTTTGGAATACTGAAAATAGTCAAGAAATATTGAAAAATATTAGTGTTAATAAAAAAATGATTGAAGAATACGAAGAATTGAATTCTGCTCTTGATGATTTGAATACAATGGTTGAATTTATTGAAATGGGCGATGATTCTTTTGAATCAGAAATTGGAGAAAAACTTCATGAAGTAGAACATAAAATTCAAGATTTTAAAATAAAATTGTTATTAGATGAAAAATATGATTCTAATAATGCGATTTTAACTATAAATTCTGGAGCTGGGGGAACTGAAGCTTGTGATTGGGCTGAAATGCTTTACAGATTGTATGACCGTTGGGCAAATAAACATGATTTTAAAGTAGAGATTTTAGATAGTTTAGCTGGTGAAGAGGCAGGTCTTAAAAGTATTACTCTTAATATTAAGGGAAATTATGCATACGGATACTTAAAAGGGGAAAAAGGGGTTCATAGACTTGTTAGAATTTCTCCATTTGACTCGAATGCAAGAAGGCACACTTCTTTTGCGGCAATTAATGTTATTCCTGAGATTGAAGACGATGTTGAAGTTAATATTAAGCCTGATGAATTAAAAATTGATACATATCGTGCAAGTGGAGCTGGTGGACAGCATGTAAATACAACTGATTCGGCAGTTAGAATTACACATTTACCTACAAACACAGTTGTTACTTGCCAAAATGAACGTTCTCAATTGAAAAATCGTGAAACTGCTATGAAAATATTGAAGGCTAGACTTTTTGAATTAGAAATGGAAAAGAGAGCGAAAGAAATGGAAAATCTAAAAGGGGTTGACTCTAAAATCGAATGGGGAAGTCAAATTAGATCATATGTTTTTCAACCTTATAAAATGGTTAAAGACCACAGGACGAAAGCTGAAGAAGGTAATGTAGATAAAGTTATGGATGGAGACATTGACTTGTTTATAAATGAATATTTAAAATATTATAAAAGTTAATTTTTTAATAAAAATTTAAACAACAAAAAAGGGATAATTTTCAATACGAATACTATCCCTTTTAAAAATTTTTCTATTTAATTTTTTAATTTTTAGCTTTTAATAAATCTCTTATTTCAGCTAATAATGCTTCTTCTTTTGAAGGTGCTTCTACAACTTCTTCTTCTTTTTCTTCTGGTTTAATTCTTCTTACTTTGTTAACAGCTTTTACTATCATGAAAACAGAAAATGCTATAATCAAGAAATTAACAACATTTTGAATAAACATTCCATATTTTATAGTTGCTTTTCCAATAACTATACTTAAACCTGAAAAATCAAGTCCTCCAATAATTAATCCAATAAAAGGCATAATTATATCATCTACCAATGAAGTAACAATTTTTCCAAATGCTCCCCCAATAATTACCCCAACTGCCAAGTCTAAAACATTTCCTCTAGAAATAAACTCTTTAAATTCTTTAAACATTTACAATTTTCTCCTTCCTAATTTTTTTAATTTTTTAAAGTAATTATTATTTTTTCTAAAAAATATAAATTTCAATAATTTTTTACACATAGAGTATTATATAATAATGTTCAAAAAAAATCAACATATTTTTGTATTAAATACAAATTTAATATAAAACCATCTCTTGTGTGTATATTATTTTGTATATCTGTAATGTATATTTTTTTCCTTCAAAAATTCAAGATTATTGATAGCAAAGGCCGTGAGTATAAATCGTAAATTTTTAACATTTTTATGTTGAGAAATTACTACAAAATAATATAATTTTCCTATTCGTTTTTGATAAAAATGTTCCTTTTTTGATTTTGATTGTTTTGTCACAAAATCTGGATCTTCTAGGACTTTTTCTATTAATTCTAATGACATTTCAGGATGTTTAGGCAATATATGATTTTCATATTGCTCTTTTTTCATAACTACTTTCTGATGCAATTTAGCGTCAAATTCATACACAGGTATTCGTTTCCCTGTTTTTGTGTATCTTAACTTTTCTATTACCAAATTTACCTTCCTCTCAGTTTCTTACGATTTTTTTATCTTTTGATAAATCTTCTTGCAACATCTCTTTTAAATTTGTCATCTGCAAAAATCATAAAAACTGCTATCCAAATTAATAAATAAATTATCAAGAATACTAATAGATTTACTACAATGCTCAAACTTCCTAAAAATGACACTTTTACTAATTTTGAAATTGTAAATGAAAGTAACGAACCTCCTAAAGAAATCACTAATATTGCTATATATTTTAATACATTAATTCTAACATATCTTCTTTGTAGCGACACGAAAAGTATCAAGAAATTAATCATTGCAGCAAATGAAGTTGCAAATGTCAATCCAACATGCCGATATTGTTTATATAATAAAAAATCTAACAATATATTTGTAAAAATTCCTATAAATGATGAAATTACTGGTAATTTTCTATCTTTATAAACATAATGGCTTCTAGTTAATAAATGTATTGTTGAGAAAAACAATAATCCTAATGCATAAAATTGCAATGTTTCCGATGTTAAAGTAACAGCTTTATTTGAAAAATGACCTCTTTTATATACTAAAGTTACAATTTCTCTCGCATATCCAAATAAAATAACCGATGACGGCACTATTAAAAATGCTAACATTGCCAATCCTTCTTGAACTACTTTTCTTACTTTTTTTCGTTTATTTTTTACAACTGCTCTTGATAAAGTAGGAAAAATTACGACCGATAACGAAATTGCAAATACTCCAATTGGCAATAAATATAATCTACTTGCATAATTTAACGCACTAGCTGTTCCCGCTGGAAGCATTGTTGCAAAACGGTTATCTACAATTTCATTAATTTGATATCCAAAAATTCCTATTAAAGTCGGAACCATTAACACAAACATTTCTTTTACATACGGATCTTTTAAATTAAATACAAATTTGTATGTTTTCATTATTTGAAAAAACTGTGGCAACATCATTAATAACTGGAACACTCCAGAAAGTAAATATGCTACTCCTAGACCATATATTCCCATTTTATTTTTTAATAATAAAGTTCCTACAATTATAACAAGATTAAACACGATTCCCATCGAAGCTGCAACTGCAAATTTTTTGTAATTATTTAATAACGAAGAAACTACTCCAGAAAGTGCAATAAATAAGAAATAAAATGCAACTATCTTTAATAATCCATTCGCCGCTTCAAATCTTTCTGGATCCGCAAAACCTGTTGTAATTTTTAAAATTTGTTTTGAAAACAAAATCATAATAACTGACATCGTTGAAGTAAACGCAATTATTAGATTTAAAATTGAAAACACAAATTCATCTGTTTTTTCCTTTCCCTTTTCCTCTAACCCTCGATTATATATTGGAATAAATACTGTTCCCAAAGATCCTTCTCCAAATAATGTTGTAAAGAAATTGGGAATTTTTGTAGCACTGACATAGGCATCCGTCATTCCACTCGCTCCAAAAACACTTCCTATTATCATTTCCCTAACCAAACCGAGTATTCTACTCAGCATGTTAATAACCATAACTATAAAACTTGATTTAAACATTGATTTCTTACCTTTCTAAAAAAATCTATAAAATTGATACTTTTTTTATTGAAAAACTATATCCTTGCGGAATTATATCTATATTTCCATTTTTAAACATATCCAATACACACAAAAACATTGTTACAATTCTAGATTTTGTAAAATTGTTTTTTAATAATTCATTAAAATTAATTCCATTTTCTTGAAGATTTTTATTTTCTAATATTAATTTTATCTCATTGTATGCATCATTGATAGAAAATTCTTCTTCTAAATTTAATGAAAGTTTTTCTTCTTTTTTTCCGTTATTTTTCAATAACTGCTTAAAACTTTTAAATAAATTTTCCATTGTTAAACTCGAAATATCGTACTCAATTACTGCTTCCGTAACACTTTGAGAACCAGTCCTCGAATATGAAATGTTGTACTCTTTTTCATATTTTGAAAATAATTCAGAAATTTCTTTAAATATTTTGTACTCTTTAATACGCCTTTCAAGACTTTCAATCTTCTCTAATTTTTTCTCTTTATTCAAAATAGAATATGTTTTTATTTCCAGCAATTCTGTAGCCATTACCAAAAATTCAACCTTTATTTTCAAATTTTCATTCTCTTGCTCATGCAAATATTCTAAATATTCATCAATTATTTTTGAAATATTTATTTCAGCAATATTCATCTGATTTTTTTCAATCAAATGAATCAACAAATCCAAAGGCCCCTCAAAATTATCTATTTTTACTTGTATCGTAGTATTTTTCATCAATTCTTTTTCTCCAAAATTTTGAATCTGAGTTAATTTGCTCTTTTAATTCTGCCACAGAGTTAAACTTAACTTCTTTTCTTATATTTTCCAGTATTTGTACCATTATCACTTTTCCATAAATATCTTCATCAAAATCAAAAATATGAGCTTCTACACTCAAATTATCCTTATCCACTGTCGGATTTCTTCCAATATTCATCACTCCATGATAAATCCTATTCTCATCATTTTCAATTTGAACATATATTCCATAAACACCAAAACTCGGATAAATTTTATTTTCAAATTTCAAATTTGCTGTTGGAAAACCTATCGTTCTACCTAATTTTTTCCCATGAATAACCTCTCCAATAATAATCAAATTATGACTCAATAATTCTTTTGCCTTCAGTAATTCTGTATTCTTAATATATTGCCTAATTCGAGTACTGCTTATCACTTCATTCTCACTATCTAAAACTGGCTGTTGAATGTTTAATCCAATTCTATCTTGATAATTTGAAGAAATAATTTTTCCTAACGTCTTAATATTCCCTGATTTACCTTTCCCAAAAGTAAAATTAAAGCCACAAAAAATTTCCTTCACATTAAATTTCCTAACTAAAATCTTTTCAACAAATTCTTCAGGCGTAAAATTTTTCACATTATCAAATTCCTCTAAATACAGACACTCAATCCCTATTTTATCAATTAAAAAAGCCTTCTCAACTGGTGTCATTATCCGATTTTCTCTTTTACTAGGATACTCATTAAATGTATAAACGATTGTCTTATAACCCTTTTCTTTTGCCTTTTCTATCGCGTTTTTCAAGATCATTTTATGACCTCTATGAACACCATCAAAATTTCCTAAAACAACGACTGTTCCATTTTCTTTTAATTCATCTAATAATTTTGATTCATTCTCAAAATTATGACAATTAATATTCTTATCAAATTTCGATATATCAGACATCATTTCACAATTTTTTGTAATTATTTTTATACCCATTTTATTTCAACTTTCTTTAATAAATTCGCTCAAAACTTTTCCATTTATCACTTTATAATTTTACATTATTTTAGAATTCTTTTCAAGCGTTGTTTTCCTATTTTTTAATAAATCGAAATAAAATTTACTAAATTTTTTGTTTTCTTAAATATCTTTTACTATTACTAAATAACAAAAAATGACCTTTTTATCTAAAAAACTATTCTTTAAAATTATAATATTTTTTACATAATTTTAGGTCACTTTTTGCATTTTACTATTTTATAAAATTTCAAATCCCAATTCTTTTATTTAATTAATTATTATTCTTTCTCTTTTCAATTACTTTTTGTGCTAAATCTCCCATCAATTCTTCATATCTTACAAGTTTCATTTCAAAATATCCACGACCTTGTGTAATTGCCTTCAATTCATTCGCATATTTGAAAGTTTCAGACATTGGAGCTTCAGCAATAATTTTTTGTTTTGTACCTTTGTGAGCTTCCATTCCTAAAACACGTCCACGTTTTTTATTAATATCTCCCATTATATCCCCAATATATTCTTCTGGAACAATAATTGTAAGTTCCATGATTGGTTCAAGCAATATTGGTTTTGCTTCAAGCATCCCTTTTTTGAAAGCTAAATTTGCTGCAATTTTGAATGCTAATTCAGAAGAATCTACATCATGATAAGAACCATCGTATAAAACAGCCTTTACATTAGTCACTGGATATCCTGCAAGAACTCCTTCTTTTAATGATTCTCTCAATCCTTTTTCAACCGCTGGAATATATGATTTTGGAACACTTCCACCTGTAATTGTTTCTTCAAATACAAAATCTTCATCTACATGTGAAAATTTAATTAGAACATCTCCATATTGTCCATGTCCTCCAGATTGTTTTTTGTATTTTCCTTGAACATCTGAAGTTCCTTTAATTGTTTCCCTGTAAGGCACTTTCAATTCCACAGTTTTTATTGTTATTCCAAATTTTGCCTTCAATTTTTCTATAACTGTCGCACAATGAAGCTCTCCTTGTACTCCAAGAACTGTTTGACTTGTTTCAAGATTTCTATGCCAAGTAAATGACGGATCTTCTTCCATCAAACGATTCAATCCAGTCGACATTTTTTCATCATCATTTTTATTCAATGGCTCTATTGCCACAAATAATTGTGGTTTTGGAAAAGTTATATCTTTTAATGGCACTTCCTTTTCACTAGTCGAAATTGTATCAGAAGTTTTCGTACTATTGAATTTTGAAAATACAACAATATCTCCTGCAATTCCCTTTTGAACCTCATCCATTTTATTATTCACAAATGTATTAATTTTCCCAATTTTTTCCTTCGTTTTTCTATTCAAGTTAAAAACTTCCATATCTTGCTTAATTTCGCCAGAATAAATTTTTGCATAAGAAACTTTTCCTAAAAAAGAATCAATTGTTGTTTTAAAAATTTGGCATACAAAACTATTTTTTTCAGGCTGTACTTTTTCATTATCATCAGGTGATGGCAAGAAATCCTTCACTACATCAAAAGTTGTATGAAGTCCAATATTTTTCAAAGTTGAACCGCAAATTACTGGAATTACTGAACAATCAAGCACTCCTTGTCTAAGACCACGATGAATTTCAGCTGTCGTAAATTCAACTCCATTAAAATATTTATCCATTAATTCTTCATCAGTTTCTGCAACTGCTTCCAAAAGCATTTCACGTACAGAATTTATTTCATTATCCATATCAGTTGGCATTTCTACTGTTTTACACTCATTTTTACTCTTATCAAACTCTCTTGCAAACATGTCAACTACATTAATATGTCCTCTAAAATTTTCTCCAGTTCCCCAAGGTACATGAAATGGTGCAATCCGTTTTCCATATTTTTCCCTTAATTGTGAAAGAATTTTTTCATAATCAGCCTTTTCATTATCAATTTTATTCACAAAAATTATTCTCGGAATATTTCTGCTATCAGTCAATTCCAAAGCCGTTTCAGTCCCAACTGTCAAATCTGTAGTTCCATCAACAATAATAATCGCCCCATCAACTGCCGCAAGTCCTGATTCAACTTCTCCAAAAAAATCACCATACCCAGGAATATCCACAAAATTATACTTAGCCCCTTGATATTCCACTGAATGAAGACTCAAAGAACTCGTAATTTTAGTATCATTTTCATTCCCCACAATCCGATTAGTGAGCCCTGCTGTAAACTCCAATCCTTCTACCATATTACTCTTTCCAGATCCACTATGTCCTAGAATTCCAATGTTTCTTATGTTGCTGCTGTCATATATTCTCATAACAGTCCCTCCTATATATCTCTACTTTTTTCTATTTTCATAAAATTCTATTTTTCAATCCCCTACACTAAATTTTAACTTGAGATTCAAAAAAATCAAGTTAATTGAATGCTTTTTTTTTATATTTTTTGTGTCATATTTAAAAAAATTTCTGAATCTTTAAAATAAACTTCAATGAACATATCTGAAAATATCCCTAAATTTTCTTCATTTGGAATTTTTATACCAATATTCTTTTTAACTCATTGTATTCTTCTGTTAAAGTTAAATATCCACTATGAAAGAATAAATTCCATATATTTTTCTTAAAATTAATTTCCAGATTGTCAAAAGTCATATTTTCATTAATTCTTTTTAGAATATTTTTTTTATTTATCTGAATATTTTTCTTCCTTTCCGTACACAAGCGCCAAATTATATCCTGCATCCCTATTTCCTTTATTAGCTGCCTTCTAATACCAATATTCCGCTTCTGATAACTTGTTTTTTTCATTATAAAATATAGCTAAATTATAAATCATATCCAAAACATCTCTTTCTGCACCATACTTTATCCATTTTTCATAATTCACTTCATCTTTTTTTTCATAATAATAGTCAGATAAATATATCGAAGCTTCAGGCTTATATTTTACTAATTTCTCAAAATACATCTTTCCTATTTCAGGATTAACATCATAATTCAACTTAGCTACTGACATCATATTTTCTAGTTCATCCTGACTCATTTTGTCATTTATTTTTGATATTTCTTGCTGTATTTTCTGTTTAGTTTCTTCATTTAATTCTTTACTCCTGAAATCACATCCAGATAATATTAGCAAGGTTATCGTCAGTAAAACAATTTTTTTCATTTTTCTTCTCCTCCAACTATTAATTTCTTGAGGAAATTTCTCCAGTTTTTTTATAATAAATCTCAGCATATTTTTCATCTGTTTCATAAATTTGTTGATACAAATCTTTTATTTTATTATTTTCAAAATTTTCTATACATTTTAAATTTTCATTATTATAATATGTTTTCCAAATTCCAGTCTTCATCCCAAAACTAATATTTCCTTCAGAATGAATTTCCCCATCTTCATATTCTAAAATTAACTTTCCATTGTATATTTCTCCTTCTTTATCAATTAAATTTACTCTGATATTCCTCCATTTCCTTAAATAATTTTTCTTCTTCCTTATCTTCAGGCATTTTCCCCAAATACTTGTACTCAAAATAGTTCATCAATGGTGTTGGAGTATATGGACTACTTAACCAGTCTGCATAGTCATAATCCATTTTCAATGATCTTTTTTCATCTACTATTATCGTTATCGCTTGCCAAGGTTCTTGATTATTTTCTATAAATAACTGTTTTAAAGATTTTGATAGTCTGTATAATTTTCTCCTTTCATTTGAATATTCTTCTTCATCTACATTATATATCTCAGGGATATCTTCACAATAAATATAATTTACATCTTCCTCTGTATTAAAGAAAAAATACACTCCCCCACTAAAATCATCATTTATATCTGCATGAAAATAAAATTTCTCCCAAGTATCTGGTATTGTATTGCTTACCTGTTGTGCTATCGCTCTTATTAACTCATTTTGTTTTTCAAAAAATTCTTCTTGCCATTCTTTTTTCATAGTTGGTCTCCTTTCTCTCCAACGAAATTTTGATATTTTAATCATCTATTCCCACTTTCCCCACAAGCTCCGTAATTAAGTAAATATGTGTCAAAGTATCTCCTTTATCTAAATTATCAACACTTTTCTTCCCACCTAATCCTAACAATGGAACAAAACAAAAGCTTTGATTATACTCTAATTCTCCATATTTTTTTACAGTCTTTTCATATAACTTTAAATCAAAGTATTTGTCTGTAAAATTTTTTTCAGTATAGATATCTGAAAAAAAGAAATCCATACCAGAAGCCATTATTTCAAAGTCTTCCAACCTATACAACACTATTCCAATATACTCATTTTCTTGCCATGTTATTACATCTGCAAAAGCTGTTGTAAACAAAGGTATTGACTCTTTCCCTCTAAAGTAAGTTTCTTCTACTAATTCTTTATAATCATCTGGATTTATTACTCTTAGATACCCATTCAAAAAACTTCCCAATCCATAATTTTTCCAAATTTCTATAACCTCATCTGGCACTTGCCCTTTATATTTTTCAATAATTTCTTTCGGCATTTCTTTTTCTTTTTTAAAATCTCTTAACATTTTACTTCCTTACTACTTATTAAATTTACTCTGATATTCCTCCATTTCTTTAAACAGTTTTTCCTGTTTTTTATCTTTAGGAACCTTACCTAAATATTTATATTTAAAGTAATTTCTCAATGGTGTCGGAGTATAAGGACTGCTTAGCCAGTCAGCATAGTCATAATCCATTTTTAGCGACATCTTTTCATCCACTATTATTGTCATCGCTTGCCAAGGATCCTGTTCGTTTTCTATAAATAATTGTTTTAAAGATACTGATAAATCATATAATGTGTCCCAGTTTTTGTCATACTCATCCTCATTCACATTATATATTTCAGGTATATCTTCAGAATAAATATAATCTGTACTTTCTTTTGTGTTAAAGAAAAAATATATCCCTCCACTAAAATCATCATTTATATCTGCATGAAAATAAAATTCCTTCCATTCATCTGGAATTGTATCACTCACTTGTTGTGCTATTGCTCTTATTAACTCATTTTGTCTTTCAAAAAATTCTTTTTGCCATTCTTTTTCCATAGTTGATCTCCTTTTATAACTATTTTTATTTTAAATTTATTACTGTTTCAGGATTTGGTATTGTTCTAGTTGTCATTTCATTACCAATTTTATATCTGACTTTTATTTCGGTTGGTCTCATTGAATTTCCTTTATAAATAGGATTTATTTTTACCGAAACATTTTTAGGCGGTGTTTCTTTTAATGCATTAGCCCATTCTTTTTCCATATTATACCACTCACCTCCCGATCTGTTTACTTTCCAATTCTGTGGTACAATGTTATCTATATCTCCTGAACCTCCAAACTGTGTTCCAAATAAATGTCCTACATCATCAATATCTAATCTATCTGTTCCACCAACTGTTCTTTGACTATATAAATTTCTTTCTCCTTTCTCCAATCTTAATTCCGAAGCTTTTGCTTCTTTTATTCTTCCTAACTCATCTGTTTTATAATCATATCCATTTTTGGTATATTCCACATTTTTGGCTAATGCTTTTTTTCCATTTTCTTTCACTATATGATCATCTGTCTCTGTATTCTTCTTCTTAACTTCATTCCCTGAAGGGCAACCTCCTGCATTATGTACCAGCACTCCTTGCTCTCCAACATAGTAATTTTCTGTACCCTCTATGCTGAAATTATATACTTTTTGGGGTTTCTCGTACCTTATTATTTCTGTTTCCTGTATTTCTATCTGTTCTCCTGCAAAACCTGTTAGGCTCATTCCTACACTCAGGAAACCTGCTAATATGTATCTTCCCTTCACATAGAACGGATGTTCTGGGGTTGTCAGTATTTCTTCTGTCTTTGTTTTTATTCTTATAACAGAACTATTTCCCCCTAATGCAAAGAACCTTGACCTCTTGTCATAGAAATATCGTTATCAATTAATTTTTACAATCTTTACTTTTACAATTGTTATTTTCAATTAATTTTGATATTTTTTAATTATTCCACTCGTCCCATTAAATATACAATTACCTCTATATGTGTAAATGCTTTACCTTTCTGTAAATTTTCTATTTTTTTGCCACCTACTGGTATTATGGGAACAAAACAATAGCAGTCTTCATATTTTACTTCCCCATGTAATTTTAATGCTTTGTTATACATTTCTAATTCAAAATTTTTTTCTAAAAATCTTTTATTGTCAAGAAGTTCAAAAAAGTTATCCATTCCTTCCCATACAGCATTTACATCTAAAGTTTTATACTTTATCATTCCTATAAATTCATTTTCTTCCCAAGTTACTATATCAGCAAAAGCTGTAATAAATATAGGTATAGCTTTATTCCCTCTAAAATATGTTTCTTCCACTAATTTCTTATAATCATCGGGATTTATCACTCTTAAATATCCATTCATAAAACTTCCTAAACCATACTTTTTTCATATTTCTATCATTTCTTTAGGGACTAAGTCTCTGTATCTTTCTATAACTTCTTCTGGCATTTCTTTTTCTTTTTTAAAATCTCTTAATATTTTATTTCCTTACTATTTATTAAATTTACTCCGATATTCCTCCATTTCTTTAAACAGTTCTTCCTGTTTTTTATCTTCAGGAACCTTACCTAAATATTTATAACAATAATATTCGTGACGTTTCATAGGAGTATACGCACTTCCAAACCATTTTGTATAATCAAAATTTATTGTTAATTTCATATCTTCATTAACACTTACTACAATCGTTTGCCATAATTTTAGTTCGTTATCTATAAACATTTCTTTCAAATCATAAACTGTATCAAATAGTAAACTTGACTTTTTTCTAAATTCATCTTTTGGAATATTATATTTTTCAGGAATATCTAAAGAATATATGTATTCATTTTTATTCACATCTTCATCAAAATAAAAATATACACCTCCTCCACTTGAATCATCTGCTAGTTCTCCAAATAAATAAAAAGTATTCCATATTACAGGTATCATTTCATTCACTTGCTCAGCTATACTTTTAAAAAATTCATCCATTCTATTTGTTAATTTTTCATCCATTTACTTTCCACCTCTCCTGTTCATTATTTCTCCTGTAAATACTTTAAAAAATTAATTTTATTACTTATATTTATCCATCATTAACGATTTCTTTTCTTTTCATCTAAATATTTTTTAGCATTTTTCATTTCTTAATTCTAGCATATAAAATTATTTATTAAAGGCTAACTTCATAAATATTTGAATAAAATTAAATTCTGTTTCTTCAACAATTACTTCTAAATTTGATAAGTCCAAATAATAAATTTTATCTTCAAATTTTCCGTTATTTTTCTTAAAACAATAAACTCCTCCACATTGATCATCACTTACTGGAAAAAAATCTTTCTCAAAAATATTTTCATAATTAAGTACATAAAAATCACTTTTCTCACATACAGAGAATATTTCTGCAAATGCAAATGTTCCACCACCGAATTTCATTTGAAACTCAATAAAAGACTCGGGTAGTTTTCCTGATAAAATTTTCTCAATATTATTTATATCTTCTATTGTGGCTTTAGGTTCATTGTCTCTAAATAAAAATAAATTTGGCTTTACTTTCATTTCATTTTCTAAAAAATTTATAAATTCTTTTGTTTTCATGTTATCCTCCTATTTATCATATATTAAGTCAGGGTATATTTGTTCTGCTCCTTGTTCTCTTGCGCGATATCACCAATGTGATTCTCTGTCTGCTTTTCTCATCTCTAATTATTCCAGCCATCCCATTAAATAAACAATCACCTCTATATATGTAAATGTTTTTCCTTTCTGTAAATTTTCTATTTTCTTTCCACCTACTGGTATTATCGGAACAAAACAGTAACCGTTCTTCATATAATTCTAAGGCTTCTCTGTACATTTTTAACTCAAATTTTTTCTCCAAAAATCTTTTAATTACCTAAAAGTTCAAAAAAGTTATCCATCTCTTCCCATACGGCATTCACATCTAAAGTTTTATATTTTATCATTCCTATGAATTTATTTGCTTCACAAGTTATTACATCTGCAAAAGCTGTTGTAAACAAAGGTATTGACTCTTTTCCTCTAAAGTAAGTTTCTTCTACTAATTCTTTATAATCATCTGGATTTATTACTCTTAGATACCCATTCAAAAAACTTCCCAATCCATAATTTTCCCAGATTTCTATAATCTCATCTGACACTTGCCCTTTATATTTTTCTATAACTTCTTTCGGCATTTCTTTTTCTTTTTTAAAATCTCTTAACATTTTACTTCCTCACTATTTATTAAATTTGCTCTGATATTCCTCCATTTCCTTAAACAATTCCTCTTGCTTTTTATCTTCAGGAGTTTTTCCTAAATACTTATATTTAAAATATTGTATTTTAAATTATGCTTTATAAATACTTCTTTTAATTTCTGGGACAATTTATATATACCGTTTCTTCTTTCTTCGTATTCTTCTTCGTATACATTATAAATATCAGGTATATCTTCACAATAAATATAATTTTTATTTTTCTCGATATTAAAGAAAAAATATACTCCTCCACTTAAATTATCGCTTATTTCTGCATTAAGATAAAAGTTTTCCCACCTTCCTGGTATTGCATCACTTACCTGCTGTACTATCGCTGTTATTAACTCATTTTGTTTTTCAAAAAATTCTTTTTCCATAGTTCATCTCCTTTCTCTCCAACGAAATTTTGATATTTTAATCATCTATTCCTACTTTCCCCACAAGCTCCGTAATCAAGTAAATATGTGTCAAAGTATCCCCTTTGTCTAAATTATCAACACTTTTCTTCCCACCTAATCCTAACAATGGAACAAAACAAAAACTTTGATTATACTCTAATTCTCCATATTTTTTTACAGCCTTTTCATATAATTTTAAATCAAAATAATCATTAGTAAATTCTCTCTCATTATATATATCATTAAAAAAATATTTTATTCCTGATGCCATTATATCAAAATCTTCTTCCCTGTAAAAAATTATTCCTATATATTTATTATTTTCCCAAGTTATCACATCAGCAAAAGCTGTTGTAAACAAAGGTATTGATTCTTTCCCACTAAAATAAGTATCTTCTATCAATTCTTTGTAGTCATCTGGATTTATCACTCTTAAATACCCATTCAAAAAACTTCCCAATCCATAATTTTTCTAGATTTCTATAATCTCATTTGGCACTTGCCCTTTATATTTTTCAATAATTTCTTTCGGCATTTCTTTTTCTTTTTTAAAATCTCTTAACATTTTATTTCTCTCATAAATACTCTAAAAAATTAATTTTATTATTTGTATTTATCTATTATCCATTTATTCTTAATATAATTTTCTTTTATTTTTTCAGTATTTCCTTTATCAAAAAAATCTTTTATTACTTCACAAACAAATTCCTTATCTTCCGTAAACATACTTAAAGGAACTTTATGCAGATTATTATCTATTAAATCTGGATAATTTGGATAATATGTCAATGCTATCGGTACATTTGGATTTATATAATAATAATATTCATAATCTTCTTTCTCATCTTCATCAAATACTTCCAAAGAAATTTTTCCATTTAGTATTTTTATGCTTAAACTTTTAGATATATAATGATTATTTTCTACTACATCAATCAAATCTAACCCTGCTCCTTGTGAAACATATTTAAATTTTAGTGACTTTTTATATTTTATTTCAAACATTTCTAATACTTCTTCTAAATTTATTTTATTGCCATTTATTTGTCTTATATGATAATCATTTTGTTTCTGTATTCCTATTCTATAATTCATCCTTTTTATAATTATTTCATCTTTCATATTTAAATCTCTCCATCGTACAATTTCTCAAAATCTAAATTCTTCATCCATCCTGTCTTTGTCATTTCCCCATCCTCACTTATCCAGTTTCCTTCTTCATCTAACAAATGCTTAATCAAATAGTATTTTGTTGCATAGGCTTTCTCCATCCATTCCATATTATCATCAAAGTATGTCAAGGTATATTCTGCTTTCCCATCTTTTGAAATTATAGTTTCTTCAAGAAGCTCCCCGTCAGGTATATCCTATTCTGGAAGGTTGTACAGCATTTCCTCCACTTTCTTCAACTCCATCTTTTCTCTGAAGTCCCATTTCATATCATCTGTTTTTTCGTTTATAAATTCATCCAGCGTTTCAGTCATCACTATTTTTCTCGAACCGTCTTTCAGTTTCACATTCTCATAGCAGTTACTGTAATCTGATAATTTTTTTTGAGATAAATATTTATAATAGCCATGCCCTATCCACATCTTCCAGTACACTCCTTTTACACAAAATTCTGTACACTCTCCAGAATTTGTTTTATCTATTATTTTATATTTTCTACTTGAGATTGAATCAATTCAAATTTTGAATATTGTTCTAAAATTTT